>NZ_JBIWLQ010000001.1:512460-620781 GCF_044766265.1 Streptomyces sp. NPDC102283 | reverse complement strand
GGGGGCGGGGGGGGCGCTGGTGCGGGGGGCCTCCCCCCCCGCCGCCCCCGGGGCCTGGCGCCCCCCCGACGCTGGGGGTGCCCAACCCGCGCGGTGGGGCGCACACCCTGGATCAGGGTGTGCGCCCCACTGGCATGTACGGGTGGCGCCGGTGGCCCGGCGCGCGGGCCGGAGTGACCCGGCAGCCTCTCAGCCGCCGAGCGGGATCCCGTTGGCGGTGAGGCCCTTGGTGGGCAGTCCGCCGAGCAGACCGGCGACCGGGGCGGCCGCGTCGGTGGCGTCGCCGCCGAGGACCTTGCCGACGGTCTCCTGGACCGGCGCGTTCTGGGCCGACTTGGCGACGGTGTCGAGCGCCATCGTCGAGACGGGGAGCACCCCGGCCGCGGCCTCCAGCGGCAGCGCGGGGGCGGCGGAGGCGCTGCCGGCGGCGGCAGCGGCGAAAGCGGCGCCGAGAGCGGCGACACCGAGAGTCTTGGCAGCAGACTTCTTCATGGAGAATTCATCCTTGGGGAAGGGGATGTGAGCGGCTCTGCAAGCTAGCCACCCCGCCGCCCCTATCGCAAACGTCCCGACACGCGGAAAAGGGCCGGGATTTCACTTCCCGGCCCTTTCACCTGTTGGGACCCTCAGCCCGCCGAAACTGCGGAACCGCTGGTCACAGAGGTCTGACGGAAGAGCCACTCGGACTTCAGCTCCGCGTATCCGGGCTTGACGACGTCGTTGATCATGGCGAGACGTTCGTCGAAAGGAATGAAAGCTGATTTCATCGCATTGACTGTGAACCACTGCATGTCGTCGAGCGTGTATCCGAAGGCCTCGGTCAGCCGCTCGAATTCCCCGGTCATGCTCGTGCCGCTCATCAGCCGGTTGTCCGTGTTCACGGTGATCCGGAAGTGCAGTTTGCGCAGCAGTCCGATCGGGTGCTCGGCGTACGAGGCGGCCGCACCGGTCTGGAGGTTGGAGGTCGGGCACATCTCCAGCGGGATGCGCTTGTCCCGTACGTAGGAGGCGAGGCGGCCGAGGGTGACCGAGCCGTCCTCGGCGACCTCGATGTCGTCGATGATCCGCACCCCGTGGCCGAGGCGGTCGGCGCCGCACCACTGGAGGGCCTGCCAGATCGACGGCAGGCCGAAGGCCTCGCCCGCGTGGATCGTGAAGTGGTTGTTCTCACGCTTGAGGTACTCGAACGCGTCGAGGTGGCGGGTGGGCGGGAATCCGGCCTCGGCGCCCGCGATGTCGAAACCGACGACGCCCTGGTCGCGGTAGCTGTTGGCGAGTTCGGCGATCTCCAGCGCGCGGGCGGCGTGCCGCATCGCGGTGAGGAGGGCGCCGACGCGGATGCGGTGGCCGCCCGCGCGAGCGATGCGCTCGCCCTCACGGAAGCCCTCGTTGACGGCCTCGACGACCTCTTCGAGGGTCAGGCCGCCCTCCAGGTGCTGCTCGGGGGCGTAGCGGATCTCGGCGTAGACGACGCCGTCCTGGGCGAGGTCCTCGGCACACTCGGCGGCCACCCGGAACAGGGCGTCACGGGTCTGCATGACGGCGCAGGTGTGGGCGAACGTCTCCAGGTAGCGCTCCAGCGAACCGGAGTCGGCGGCCTCGCGGAACCAGATGCCGAGCTTGTCGGCCTCGGTCTCGGGGAGGGAGTCGTATCCCTGCGCGCGGGCCAGCTCGACGATGGTGCCCGGCCGCAGGCCGCCGTCGAGGTGGTCGTGGAGCAGCACCTTGGGGGCGCGCAGGATCTGGTCGGAATCAGGGACATTCGGGGTCTGGCTCGTCATCTTGGCACTCTAGCGCCTACGCGCGTAGAGCGCCTGGTGTCGATGCGTAACAGTGACCGCGAAGTCGGGTGGAGTACACCTCTCCTTCTGACACTGTTCTGTCATGGGACAGCGCGCACTCCCCCTGTCTGACCCCAGGCTGGGAAGGGCCGTTCAGACGGCCGGAGGAACGGACGAGGTCAGCGGCGTGGTGCTGTTGCTTCCTGACGGTCGGGCCGACTCGCTCCGTCGCCCCTCCACCCTGTCGTACGCGGCACAGCTGCCGTTCGCCCGTTCCCTGGCCCGCGCCGGGGTGGGCGACGGGCTCGCGGTGCACGTGCTGCGCTACCGCTGCCGGGGCTGGAACGCGGACGACGCGCATCCCGCCGAGGACGCCGCGTGGGCGGCCGACGAGGTGCAGCGCCGGTACGGCGACGTACCGGTCTGCCTGGCCGGCCACGGGATGGGCGGGCGGGCCGCGCTGCGGGCCGCCGGGCACGGCGCGGTCACCTCCGTCCTGGCGATGGCCCCGTGGCTGCCGGAGCAGGCGTCGGCCGAACCGGAGCCGGTGAAGCAACTGGCGGGACGGCGGGTGCTGATCGTGCACGGCACCAACGACGAGCGCACCGATCCGGAGCTGTCCTACCGGCTGGCCGAGCGGGCGAAGAAGTCCAACCGGGACACCTGTCGCTTCGAGGTCCACTCCGACGGACACGCGTTGCGTCAGCACCGGTCCGAAGTGGTGGCGCTGGCCGCCGACTTCGTGCGCGGCTCGCTCTTCGCCCGGTCCTACGCCCGTCCGGTCGCGGACGCGCTCGCCGCTCCGCCGCCGCTGGGGCTGCGGATGCCGTTGGCCGCCGGGTTCGGCCGGTCGCTGCGGCACTGAACGCCCACCCCGCCGGGTGCCCGCTCAGTCCGGCAGCAGATGGCCCCGGCGCGAGAGCAGGAAGCGCTTGAAGGCGGCGACCGGCGGGGTGTCGGGGTGCCCGTCCAGCCAGGCGACCCCGATCTCGCGGGCGGCGCGCGGTGCGGTGACCGTCAGCTCGACGACGCCGGGGCGGGCGACCGCGGGCGGTGGCAGCAGGGCCACCCCGAGCCCGGCGGCGACCAGTCCGCGCAGGGTCTCCGCCTCCTCGCCCTCGAAGGCGACCCGGGGCGTGAAGCCCGCCTCGGCGCACAGGTCGTCGGTGATCCGGCGCAGCCCGTAACCGGGCTCCAGGGTGACGAACGTTTCGTCGGCGGCCTCCGCGAGCCGGATGCGGCGGCGGGAGGCGAGGCGGTGGTCGTCGGGGACCACGAGGCGCAGCCGCTGTTCGTCGAGGCGGCGGGCGACCAGGTCGGGGGCGTCGGGCACGGGTGAGGTGAGGCAGAGGTCGAGGCCGCCCGCGCGCAGTCGTTCGATCATCGCCTCGCCGTAGTTCTGCACGAGCTGGAAGCGGACCCTGGGGTGGTCGACCCGGAAGGCGCGGATCAGGGCGGGCACGGTCTCCGAGCCCATGGTGTGCAGGAAGCCGAAGGAGACCCGGCCCGCCGTCGGGTCGGCGTCCGCCCGGACCGAGTCGGCGGCCTTCTCCACCTCGGCCAGGGCCCGTTCCGCCGAGCCGAGGAAGGTGCGGCCCGCCGGGGTGAGCGAGACGGTGCGGCCCCTGCGGGCGAACAGGGCGACGCCCAGGTCGGCTTCGAGCCGGACCATGGCCCGCGAGAGCGTGGACTGCGGGACGCCCAGTTCCTGTGCGGCGCGGGTCACATGCTCGTGCCGGGCGACCGCCTCGAAGTACGCGAGGCGAGGCGCGAGCACGGCGCGGATGTCTTCTTCGTAACTGCTCGGTGACAGCCACGGCCCTGAGCTGCGTTCATGCGCCATGGGATTGATTATCGCAGTTCTGTGCATTGGACGCATGAAACGTCCCGCTCTACTTTCGACGTATGCCTCCCGCCAGTACCGGGGCATCCACCATCGTCGTGGATGCCTCTGCCCCGCAGTCCCCCGTCACCACCACCGCCGAGCCCGCAGCCGCCCATGAGCGTCTGGAGCCCGGCCGCCCCGGCTACCGCCGGATGAGCCTCGCCCTCTTCGCCGCCGGTGTCGCGGCCTTCGCGCTCCTCTACTCCACGCAGGCACTGCTGCCCGCGCTCTCCGCGTCGTTCGACGCGAGTGCCGGACAGGCGAGCTGGACGGTCTCGGCGGCGACCGGGGCGCTGGCCCTGTTCGTACTGCCGCTGAGCGCGCTCTCGGAGCGGTTCGGGCGGCGGCAGATGATGACGGCGTCGCTGGCGATCGCGGTGCTGGTCGGACTGCTGGTGCCCTTCGCCCCGTCGATGGGCGCGCTGATCGCGCTGCGCGCCGTCCAGGGTGCGGCGCTCGCCGGACTTCCGGCCTCGGCGATGGCGTATCTCGCGGAGGAGGTGCGGCCCAAGGCGCTGATCGCCGCGATCGGACTGTTCGTCGCGGGCAACAGCATCGGCGGCATGAGCGGGCGCATCCTCACCGGGTGGGTCGCCCAGGCCTGGGGCTGGCGGGCCGCGCTGGCGGCGGTCGGGCTGCTCGCGCTGGCGTGCGCCGTCGCGTTCCACTTCCTCATCCCGAAGGCCCGGAACTTCCGTCCCGGTTCGCTGAACCCGAAGGCCCTCGCGAAGACCGTCGCCACGCATCTGGCGGACCCGCTGCTGGTCCGGCTGTACGCGATCGGCGCGCTGTTCATGACGGTGTTCGGCGCGGTCTACACGGTGATCGGCTACCGGCTGGTCGAGGAGCCGTTCAGCCTGCCGCAGGGCGTCATCGGCTCGATCTTCCTGGTCTACCTGGTCGGCACGGTCTCCTCGGCCGCCGCCGGACGCCTGGTGGCCCGCCTCGGCCGCCGGGGCGCGCTCTATCTGGCGGTCTCCACCACGGCCGCCGGGCTGCTGCTCTCGCTGGCCGACCGGCTGGCCGCTGTGCTGCTGGGCCTGGTGCTGATCACGGCCGGCTTCTTCGCCGGGCACGCGGTCGCCTCGTCGTCGGTGAGCCGCACCGCGACGACGGGCCGGGCGCAGGCCTCGGCGCTCTACCAGTCGGCGTACTACCTGGGCTCCAGCGCGGGCGGCACGCTGGGCGCGGTCGCCTTCCACGCCGGGGGCTGGGCGGCGACGGTGGCGCTGGGGCTGCTCGCGGTCCTCGGGGTCGTCTCGATCACCCTGTACGGGACCCGGGTGGCGCGTGCGGAGCGGCGGGCGCTCGTCCCCGCGGCCCGCTGAACCGCCCGAGCGGCGAGCGCGGGTCCGGGCGGCACGCGCTGCCCGGACCCGCGCCATTCGTCGGACCGTCAGGCCCTCAGCGGGCCATCAGCGTGCCATCAGGGCGAAGACCCCCCAGCCGAGGTACTCCCGGTGGTAGCGCGCGTAGCCGGTCCCGGTGACCCCGTGGTCACGGGCCCAGGTGCAGAGCATCTCGCCCGATCCGCCGACGAGGTCGAGCACCCGCGTACCGGGCGCCAGGCGCAGCGCCCGGCCGAGATCGGCGAGCTTGCCCGGGGTGAACGGGTTGTGGATGCGGTGGCTGCTTTCGCGGAGGGTGAAGACGCGGGGAAGATCCACGAGCGGTGTTCCTTACGTTCGATGAGGTCATGGCAGCTACGGGGGACGGCCGGCCGGAGTCGGCCGCCGTTGCTCGGACCGTCATCGAGAACACCTCGTCGTGAGCGCGTGGAGCTGGAACCCGGTGACCGTAGGGCTTTCCGGTCGGCCGCTCCACCGGTTTTCCCGGCTCGTCGCACGGGAGCGCGGGAGGCCCTGCCGGACCGGGACCGTGACCGGGTCGCGCCGGACCGGGACGCAACCGAGACATACCGGCGCGCAACCACCGCACCTCTTCGCACGTCTACCAGGCGTAACCAACAAAGCACTTTGGGCGAAGGGGAGTTGGCGCGCATGGGAGTCACGGCGAAGATATCCGGAAGACCTCTGCGACGAGGGGTGGCACTGTCCGTCGCCGGACTGGTGGCCGCTCCGGCGCTGGTCCTGGGCACCGGCACCGCCGCCCACGCGGCGTCCTGCACCACGTCGGTGGGACCGCACCAGAAGCAGGTCGAGAAGTTTCTGAAGCGGCCCGTGGACGGCAAGCAGTCGGCGGCCGACTGCAAGGCGATCCAGAAGTTCCAGAAGAAGCACGGGATCACCCCCACCATCGGCTACGCCGGCCCGCTGACCTGGCGCACGATGAACACGATGCTCGCCCAGAAGGCGGCCGGGAAGAACCCCAACAAGGCGAAGAAGTGCCCCACCAACAAGGGACGCATCGCCTGTGTCGACCTGACGCGGCAGCTGAGCTGGATCCAGGACGGCAAGAAGCTCACCTACGGACCGGTGCCGGTGCGGACCGGCCGGAACGGCGTCGAGACCCGGACCGGGTCCAAGAAGGTCTACTGGCGCAACATCAAGCACTGGTCGACCATCTACAAGGTCTGGATGCCGTACTCCCAGTTCTTCGACGGCGGCCAGGCGTTCCACTCGGTCACCAAGTCCATGTACAACCCCCCGGGCTCCGGCGGCTGCGTCAACATGCGCCCCGCCGACGCGAAGGCATACTGGAAACTGCTGAAGAACGGCGACGACGTGTACGTGTACGGGCGCAAGCCCGGGACCTGAGCGACACGCTCGGTACAGGCGGGACACCCGGAGGGGCGCCGGGCGGACCGTGGCCGCTGCCACGGCCGCCGGGCACCCCTTGTCCTCTTTCCGCCCCCGACTGTCAGTGGCCTGCGGTAGCTTCCGACGTACCGGGTGACGGATGCCACAGCGCGGCTGCGCGCGACAGGGGTGGAGCGATGAGCGATCTGACCACGACGACGGCCACAGGAGCGGCGGCGGACGGCGGGGGCGACGCCTCCGGGATCGACAGCCGCCTGGAAGGGCACCGGATCGAGCTGACGGGATACTGCTACCGGATGCTCGGCTCCGCCTTCGAGGCCGAGGACGCGGTGCAGGACACCCTGGTCCGGGCCTGGCGCAACTTCGACAAGTTCGAGGGCCGATCCTCGCTGCGCTCCTGGCTCTACCGGATCGCCACCAACGTCTGCCTGGACATGCTGAACGCGGGCAACAAGCGGGCCCGCCCGGTCGACCTGACGGGCCCGACACCGCTCGCCCAGGCAGCGCTCAGCCCCCGCCCGGAGAACGTCTGGCTGGAGCCGATGCCCGACGGCCGGATCCTGCCCTCGGTCCAGGATCCGGCGGAGGCGGCCGTGGCGCGCGAGTCGGTGCGGCTCGCGTTCGTCGCCGCTCTCCAGCACCTGCCGCCCAAGCAGCGCGCCGTGCTGATCCTGCGCGAGGTCCTCGCCTGGAAGGCCGCGGAGGTGGCCGAGCTGCTGGAGACCTCCGTCGCCTCGGTCAACAGCGCCCTCCAGCGGGCCCGCGCCACGCTGACCGAGACGGAGGGCCGGGCGGGCGATGCGGCGGACCCCCTCGACGAGGAGCAGCAGAAACTCCTGGAGCGCTATGTGAAGGCGTTCGAGGGATATGACATGGCCGCCCTGACCGCGCTGCTCCACGAGGACGCGGTGATGACGATGCCGCCGTTCGACCTGTGGCTCCGGGGCACCGGGGACATCACGGGGTTCATGACCTCCATCGGCGCGGCGTGCGCGGGCTCCAGGCTGGTGCCCGTCGCGGCCAACGGCTCCCCCGGCTTCGCGCACTACAAGCCCGCCGAGGACGGGGACGGGTTCGTGCCGTGGGCGGTCCAGGTCATCGACATCCAGGACGGGGCGATCACCGGCATGCACTGCTTCCTGGACGTCCCGCGCTGGTTCCCGCTGTTCGGCCTGCCGGACCGGCTCCCGGCCGACGCGTAGGAGTCACCGGCCGGGCCCGGCACCCCGAGGCGCGCGAACGGGGCGCCGGGCCCGGCATCGGTACGGGCCCGGCGTCAGCGCGGGCCCGGCACCCACTCCTCCGGGCCCTCCTCCAGGGTCACCACATCGGCCAGCCCCACCAGGTCCAGCAGTGACCGGAGTTCGGGGGGCACACGGCGCAGCCGCAGCGTGCGTCCGGACCGGCGGGCGACAAGCCCCAACCGGGCCACCGCCTCCACCAGGGTGAGATCGGGCCGGATCACGCCGCCCACATCGCAGTCCACGGCCGCGCCCGGGGCGAGGGCGGCTCCGCGGGGTTCGGCGAGAGCACGCTCCAGCTCGGCGCAGAGGTCGGGTACGGCGGCACGGCTGACCCGGCCGGTCACAGTCAGGGCGATCGGATTCTCGGCATCCACACCAGGCAGACCTGACCGGCGGGCGAAATTCATCGGCCCCCGCCGCACGACCCCCGCCACGGAGGGGCCGTTTTGCGACAACTGTGAATCCCCTGCACCTCTTCCGTGAACCAACTCTCCCAGTATTCACTCTAGTTCGATGAACCGACGGGCCGCAGTCGTCGTTCCTGCGTCTCTGCGGACCGACGGACCGAGAAGCCATCGAGTTCTCCAGGGGGAGAGTTGCGCAGACACGTGAGAAACGCGTGCATACCGGCGGTCGCCGTTGCCGTGGCCGTGGCACTGGCGGCGGGCATGACCTCGTCCGCCGTCGCCCAGCCGGATCCGAGGGGGGCGTCCGGCGCCCAGGACCGTGACCAGCAGAGGGAGCTGCGTCAGCTGACCCTCGTCACCGGCGACCGGGTCACCGTCGACGCCCAGGGCAAGCCGGTCGCCTTCCGGCCCGCGAAGGGCCGGGAGAACATCCCGGTGCAGCGGATGAGCGACGAGGGGCACACGCTCGTCGTCCCGGCCGACGCCCACCGGCTGGTCGTCTCCGGCAAGCTCGACCGGCGGCTGTTCGACGTCACCGAGCTGAGCCGCCCGGAGAACCTCCGGGCGCAGCGGGACGGCCTGAAGCTGATCGTCGGCTACCGGGGCAAGCAGGCCGCCTCCGCGAAGGCACAGGTCCGCGACGCGGGCTCCACCGAGGTGGGCCGGAGCCTGACGTCGCTGAACGCCGAGTCGGTGACCACGCCGACCGCCGACGCGCCGGCCATCTGGAAGGCGCTCACCGACCGGCGGGCGGACGGTGAGCGGGTCACCACCGCGGCCGGCATCGACCGGGTCTGGCTGGACGGGGTGCGCCGGGCGAGTCTCGACAAGAGCGTCCCGCAGATCGGCGCCCCGGCGGCGTGGAAGGCCGGGTTCACCGGCAAGGGCGTCAAGATCGCGGTCCTGGACACCGGGACGGACGCCACCCACCCCGACCTCAAGGGCCAGATCCTCGCGGAGAAGAACTTCAGCGCCGCCAAGGACACCAAGGACCGGGTGGGCCACGGCACGCACGTCGCCTCGATCGCGGCGGGCACCGGCGCCAAGTCGGGCGGGAAGTTCAAGGGCGTGGCCCCGGACGCCAAGCTGCTCGCGGGCAAGGTGCTCGACGACGACGGCTACGGCGATGACTCCGGCATCCTGGCCGGAATGGAGTGGGCGGTCGCCCAGGGCGCCGACATCGTCAACCTGAGCCTCGGCGGGACGGACACCCCGGAGGTGGACCCGCTGGAGGCCGCGGTCGACAAGCTGTCGGCCGAGAAGGGCGTCCTGTTCGCGATCGCCGCGGGCAACGAGGGGTCCGGCGCGGGCACGGTGGGCTCACCGGGCAGCGCGGACGCCGCGCTGACCGTGGGCGCGGTCGACGACCAGGACAAGCTGGCGGGCTTCTCCAGCCGCGGCCCGCGGGTCGGGGACGGGGCGGTCAAGCCCGACGTGACGGCCCCCGGCGTGGACACCACGGCGGCGATCCCGTCCGGCTCGCTGATCGCGAAGGAGGTGGGCGAGAACCCCGCCGGCTACGCGACGATCTCGGGTACGTCGATGGCCACCCCGCATGTCGCGGGCGCGGCCGCCCTCCTCAAGCAGCAGCACCCCGACTGGGCGTACACCGAGCTGAAGGGCGCGCTGACCGCGTCCACGAAGCCCGGCGCGTACAACCCGTTCCAGCAGGGCTCCGGCCGGATCGCGGTGGACCGGGCGATCGCCCAGACCGTCGTCGCCGACCCGGTCTCGGTGAGCTTCGGGGTGCAGCAGTGGCCCCACACCGACGACGAGCCGGCCACCGAGAAGGTCACGTACCGCAACCTCGGCACGAGCGACGTCACCCTCGATCTGAAGGTGACGGGCACCGGCCCGGCGGGCAAGCCCGCTCCGGCCGGCTTCTTCACGCTCGGCGCGGACCGGGTCACCGTCCCGGCGGGCGGCACGGCGGAGGTGGCGCTGACCGCCGACACCCGGCTCGGCGGCACCACCGACGGCACGTACTCCGCGTATCTGGTGGCCACCGGCGGCGGGCAGACCGTGCGCACGGCCGCCGCGGTCGAGCGTGAGGTGGAGAGCTACGAGCTCACGGTCAAGCACCTCGGGCGGGACGGCCGTCCGGCGGCCTACGCGGACAGCACGCTCTTCCGCTTCGGTACGGAGTCCGGCGACCCGTTCCTGAACCCGCGTGTCGTCGACGGCACCGCGAAGATCCGGGTGCCCAAGGGCACGTACGTGGTCAACTCCACGGTCTACGACGACCCGGACGACGTCACCAAGGGCGCCGACTGGATCGTGCAGCCCAAGGTCGCGATCACCAAGAACACCTCGCTGACGTTCGACGCCCGCAAGGCGAAGCCGGTGAACGTCACGGTGCCGGACGCGAAGGCGAAGGGCGAGCTGTTCGCACCGGACTACGTGGTGGAGTCGGGAGAGGACGCGGTCTCCTTCGGCTGGCTGACGGATTCGCCGGCCGGCATCCGCACGCTCCACGTCGGCCCGCAGATCACCGACGGTTCCCTCGCCCAGCACTGGGCGGGCACCTGGAGCAAGGGCGCCTCGACCGAGTACGACATCGCGGTCGGCGGCACGGTCAAGCAGCTCGCCACCGGCTACAACCGGAAGTTCACCACGGCGCAGCTGGCCAAGGTGAAGATCGCCATGGGCTCGGCCGCGCCGAAGAAGAAGGGTTCGATCACCGCCTTCCCCTTCCTGCCCACACAGGGCGGCGGCTGGGTGACCTCGATCGACCAGAAGCTGCCCGGCACTCGCACGATGTACGTCTCCACCGCGGACAAGGTGAGCTGGAGCTTCGACTTCGACCAGCAGGGCCCGGCCGACGCGAGCGGCTGGCCGACGTACGAGGCCAACTACCAGGCGGCCAAGGACGCGACGTACAAGGCGGGCAAGACGTACACGAAGTCCGTGAACACCGCGGTCTTCGGCCCGCTGGTGAACAAGGACTACGGCATCGTCCGTGAGGGCAACGAGATCACCGGCACCCTCCCGCTGCTGGCCGACGGCCAGGGCAACGCGGGCGGGATGCTGTTCTCGTCGGCCAAGACCGTGCTGTACCGCAACGGCAAGAAGCTCGGCCAGAACGGCGACCCGCTGGGCGGCGGCGAGCCCTTCCGGGTCCCGGCGGGCTCGGCCGACTACAAGCTGACGACCACGGTCAAGCACAGCGCGAAGATCAACCCGCTCTCCACCCGGGTGGACGCGGCCTGGACGTTCCGCTCGAAGAAGACCGCGTTCACGATGCTGCCCGTCTCCACCGTCCGGTTCACCCCGGTCGTGGGCACGGACGGCCGGGTCAAGGCGGGCAAGACCGTCTCGGTGCCCGTGAAGGTCCACGGCGCGGCCGCGGGCAAGAACCTGAAGTCGCTGAAGACGTACGTCAGTTACAACGGCGGCAAGACCTGGAAGAAGGTCACCGTCAAGAAGGGGAAGATCGCCGTCAAGAACCCGGCGAAGGGCAAGGCCATCTCGTTCGCCGCCAAGGTCTCCGACAAGAAGGGCAACACCTCGTCGGTGACGATCTACAGCGCGTACTTCGGCAAGTGACCCGATACGTCCGGTAGTTCACGCTCGCATGACGACGGCCCGTCGCACGGATCCTCTCCGTGCGGCGGGCCGTCCGCATGTCAGCTGATGGGGAGGACGCCCGTGTCCAGGACCAGCCCGAACGGATCGGGGAGGGTCAGCTTCCGTCCGTACTCGACCGTTTCCAGCACGCGGTACGTACCGCCCTCGGGATCGCCGTACAGCGTCGCGGTCGGACGGCCGGAGTGCCAGGGGTCGAGGAGCAGGAACAGCTCCACCCCGGCCTTGGCGTAGCCGTTCACCTTGCTGACGCGGTCGTGGTTGGCGTCGGCGCGGGAGGTGATCTCGACGACGAGCAGGGCCTCGGAGGCGGGCACGGTGTGACCGGGCCCGACAAGCAGCGCTCGGTCCATGACCACGAGGTCGGGAATGTAGATGCCGCCCCGCCCGGGCAGCGAGAGGCCGAGGGTCTGGTAGACACCCCAGCGCTCCGGGATGACGGTGAAGAGCCTGCGCTGGAGCAGCTCAGCGGTGGTGTTGTGGTCCTTGGACGGCGGCGGCGACACGGTGACGATCTCCTCGATGATCTCCACCTTGCAGCCCTCGGGCGCGTCCGTCTCCTCCCAGATCCGGACCAGGTCGTCCCAGTCCTGGCCGGGGCCCGGAACGGGCTCGACGGTGAGTGCGCTCATGGCGGTCTCCTCTATCGGTACGTCACCGAGTCCAGCATGCCGAACGGGACCGGTGGCAGTCCACCGATCCCGTTCACCCATATGGGGAAACCGCAGGTCAGGCGATACGTTCCCGCACCACCGGCAGCGGCGAGAACGACGTGCCGGCCGGGGCGATGTCGTACGCCTCCGGCAGCGCCTTCAGCGCGTAGTCGAACTTCTCGGGGGTGTCCGTGTGCAGCGTCATCAGGGGCTGGCCCTCGGTGACGGTGTCGCCGGGCTTCGCGTGCAGCTCGACGCCCGCGCCCGCCTGCACCGGGTCCTCCTTGCGGGCCCGGCCCGCGCCGAGGCGCCAGGCGGCGACGCCGACGTCGTAGGCGTCCAGGCGGGTCAGGACGCCGGAGGCGGGGGCGGTGACCACGTGCTGCTCGCGGGAGGTGGGGAGCTCGGCGTCCGGGTCGCCGCCCTGGGCGGAGATCATCCGGCGCCAGACGTCCATCGCGGAGCCGTCGGCGAGTGCCTTCTCCGGGTCGGCGTCCTTGAGGCCCGCCGCGTCCAGCATCTCGCGGGCGAGGGCGAGGGTGAGGTCGACGACGTCCCTCGGGCCGCCGCCGGCCAGCACCTCGACCGACTCGCGGACCTCCAGGGCATTGCCCGCGGTGAGGCCGAGCGGGGTGGACATGTCGGTGAGCAGCGCGACCGTGCGCACACCGCTGTCGGTGCCGAGCGCGACCATGGTGGAGGCCAGTTCGCGGGCGTCCTCGATGGTCTTCATGAAGGCGCCCGAGCCGACCTTGACGTCCAGGACGAGCGCCCCGGTGCCCTCGGCGATCTTCTTGGACATGATGGAGCTGGCGATCAGCGGGATCGCCTCGACGGTGCCGGTGACGTCGCGCAGCGCGTACAGCTTCTTGTCGGCGGGGGCGAGACCGTCCCCGGCCGCGCAGATGACCGCGCCGGTGGTGTCGAGGACGTGTCGCATCTGCGCGTTGGAGATGTGGGCCCGCCAGCCGGGGATGGACTCCAGCTTGTCCAGGGTGCCGCCGGTGTGGCCGAGACCCCGGCCGCTCAGCTGCGGCACGGCCGCGCCGCAGGCGGCGACCAGCGGGGCGAGCGGCAGGGTGATCTTGTCGCCGACGCCGCCGGTGGAGTGCTTGTCCGTGGTGGGGCGGGACAGCGCGTCGAAGCTCATCCGCTCGCCGGAGGCGATCATCGCGGCGGTCCAGCGGGCGATCTCGGCGCGGTTCATCCCGTTGAGCAGGATCGCCATGGCCAGGGCGGACATCTGCTCGTCGGCGACCTCGCCGCGGGTGTAGGCGTCGATGACCCAGTCGATCTGCTCGGGGGTCAGCTCGCCTCGGTCCCGCTTGGTGCGGATGACGGAGATGGGGTCCATGGGAATCCTTCCGGCCGGGTGCGTACGCAAGAGTCCGAAGTGACTCTACGCGCATAGAGAGGGGGAAGAGCGGTGGCCCTTCCGTGAAGGGGAAGGGCCACCGCCGAGAAGTGCGGGGTTCAGCCGAGGTGCTGCGGGCCGAACGACTGGGGCAGCATCTCGTCCAGTGTCCGACGCCCGTCGGGCGTCTCCAGGAGCAGCTCCGGGCCGCCGAACTCGTACAGCAGCTGCCGGCACCTGCCGCACGGCACCAGGATCGCCCCGGTGCCGTCCACGCAGGTGAAGTGGGTCAGCCGGCCGCCGCCGGTGGCCTGGAGCGTGGAGACCAGACCGCACTCGGCGCAGAGCGAGAGGCCGTAGCTGGCGTTCTCCACGTTGCAGCCGGTGATCGTGCGGCCGTCGTCCACCCGGGCGGCGACACCGACCGGGAAGCCCGAGTAGGGGGCGTACGCCCGGGACATGGCGTCCCGGGCCGCGGCCCGCAGGGCCTCCCAGTCGGCCTCGCCGAACGCCTCGGCGGGCGGGCCTCCGGCGGCGGGCGGCGTCACTTGCCCTCGCCCTTGCGGTACGGCACGCCGTCCGCCTTGGGCATCCGCAGCCGTTGCGCGGAGAGCGAGAGGACCAGCAGCGTCGTGACGTACGGGGCGGCGTCGACGAACTGGCTCGGCACCTGGTCGGTCAGGAGGTACCAGGTGAACAGCAGCGCCGAGACGGCCGCCGAGATCACCGCGGCGACGTACTTCTTCCGGTACAGCTGCCAGAACACCGCGATGACCAGCAGGATCGCCAGCAGGAGCAGCATCGCGTGGACGTTCTCCGCGCCGCCGCGCAGCTTGAGGCTGTCGGTGAAGCCGAAGAGCCCGGCGCCCAGCGCCATACCGCCCGGCATCCAGTTGCCGAAGATCATCGCGGCGAGGCCGATGTAGCCGCGGCCGCCGGTCTGGCCCTCCTGGTAGATGCCGGTGGCGACGATCGCGAGGAACGCGCCGCCCAGGCCCGCCAGACCGCCGGAGATGGTGACGGCGATGTACTTGTACTTGTAGACATTGACGCCGAGGGTCTCGGCGGCCACCGGGGACTCGCCGCAGGAGCGCAGCCGCAGGCCGAACGGCGTGCGCCACAGGATCCACCAGGTGGCGGGGATCAGCAGCAGGGCGACGACGGTCAGCAGGGAGAGCCCGGTGACCAGGCCGCCGAGGATGCCCGCGATGTCGGAGATCAGGAACCAGTGCTGCTGTTGCAGGTCCTGCAACCAGTCCGAGAGCCCTGGGATGGTGATCTTGTCGATCGGATCGATGCGCGGGGACTGCTTGGAGGAGCCGCCCTGGATGCCGTCGAAGGCGAAGTTGGAGAGGTAGCGGGTGACGCCGACGGCGAGGATGTTGATCGCCACACCGGAGACGATGTGGTTCACGCCGAAGGTGACCGTGATGACCGCGTGCAGCAGGCCGCCGAGGCAGCCGCCGAGGATGCCGAAGAGGACGCCCACCCACGGGCCCCACTGGAACCCGGCCCAGGCGCCGAACCAGGTGCCCAGGACCATCATGCCTTCGAGGCCGATGTTGACGACGCCCGCGCGCTCGGCCCACAGGCCGCCGAGCCCGGCGAGGCCGATCGGGACGGCGAGCTCCAGGGCGCCGGCGACCTGGCCGACCGAGGTGACGTCGTTGGCGCCGCTGATGAGGCGTACCAGCGAGACCAGGGCGAGCGCGCCCGCGATGATCAGGAGGACGACGGGCAGGGTGAGCTTGCGGCGGCCGCCCTTCGGCGGGGCGGGGCGTGCGGCGGTGACTTTGCTCGTGCTCACAGGGCCGCCTCCTTCTCGGTCTTGATGGCATGGCCGGCGGCGAGCTCCTCGCCGACCTTCTGCTGCTGGCGGCGGATGCCGTACCGGCGGACCAGCTCGTAGGAGACGACGACCGAGATCACGATCAGGCCCTGCATGATCGTGGCGATCTCCTTCTCGTACCCGTACTGGTCGAGCGAGGCCGACGACTTGTCCAGGAAGGCGATCAGCAGGGCGCTGAAGGCGATGCCGAGCGGGTTGTTGCGGCCCAGCAGCGCGATGGTGATGCCGGTGAAGCCGATGCCGGTGGGGAAGTCGAGGCTGTAGGTGTGGGTGTCGCCGAGCAGGGTCGGCATGCCGGCCAGGCCCGCGACCGCGCCGGAGATCAGCATCGAGGTGAGGATCATCTTCTTGGCGTCCACACCGGACGCCTGGGCGGCGCTCTCGCTGGCGCCGGTGGCGCGCAGGTCGAAGCCGAACCGGGTGCGGTTCAGCACGAACCAGTACAGGAGGCCGCAGCCCGCGGCGACGAACGTGAAGCCGTAGATCTCCCCGGCCTGGTCGCCCATCGGCAGCCCCGGGAACCAGCCGGACTCGGGGATCTCACCGGTGGTCAGGTTGTTGGAGCCGGCGGGCTGCTCGCCGAAGTTCTTCGGCAGGATCAGCCAGGCGACCAGGGCGGTGGCGATCGAGTTGAGCATGATCGTCGAGACGACCTCGCTCACCCCGCGGGTGGTCTTGAGGAAGCCCGCGATGCCCGCCCAGAACGCGCCGACCAGCATCGCGACGATCACGATCAGCGCGATGTGCAGCGGCCCCGGCAGGCTGACGCTCGCGCCGACCAGCGCGGCCATCATCGCGGCGAGGCGGTACTGCCCGTCGACGCCGATGTTGAAGAGGTTCATCCGGAAGCCGACGGCCACGGCGAGTGCGGCGAGGTAGTACGTACCGGCCTGGTTGACGATCAGGACCTGTACGTCGACGTAACTCGCCGACTCGAACATGATCCGGTACGGCTCGAAGGGGTTCCGGCCGGAGGCGAGCAGCACCACGGTCGTCAGCGCGAGGGCGACGACCAGGGCGAGCACCGGGCCGGCGAAGCCCAGGATCAGCCGGTCCTTGTCGAGTTTCTTCATCGGGCCTCGTCCTCCGGGCTTTCGAGGTGACCGGTGGCGGCGCCGGTCATGGCCGAGCCCAGTTCCTCCGGGGTGATGGTGGCCGGGTCGGCGTCGGCGACCAGTCGGCCGCGGTACATGACGCGCAGGGTGTCGGAGAGCCCGATCAGCTCGTCCAGGTCGGCCGAGATCAGCAGGACGGCCAGCCCTTCGCGGCGGGCCTCGCGGATCTGGTCCCAGATCTGCGCCTGCGCGCCGACGTCCACGCCACGGGTGGGGTGGGCGGCGATCAGGAGCTTGGGCGCGTGGCTCATCTCGCGGCCGACGATCAGCTTCTGCTGGTTGCCGCCGGAGAGGGAGGCCGCGGTGACCTCGATGCCGGGGGTGCGCACGTCGTACTCGCGCACGATCCGCTCGGTGTCGGCGCGGGCCGCCTTGTTGTCCAGCAGCCAGCCGCGGCTGTTGGGCTTCTCGGTGACGTGGCCGAGGATGCGGTTCTCCCACAGCGGGGCGTCCAGCAGGACGCCGTGGCGGTGGCGGTCCTCGGGGATGTACCCGATGCCGGCCTCGCGCCGCTTGCGGGTGGGGACCTGCGAGATGTCGTCCTGGTCGAGGGTGATCACCCCGCCGTCCGGGATGCGCATGCCGATCAGCGCTTCGATCAGCTCGGTCTGCCCGTTGCCCTCGACCCCGGCGATGCCGAGGACCTCGCCCTGGTGGATGGTGAGGTCGATGCCGGCGAGCACGTCGCGGACGGTGCCGTCGGGGTCGGTGACCGTGAGCGCCAGGTCCCGCACGCGCAGCATCGGCACATCGGTGACGGTGGACTCGCGGGTCTCCGGCGAGGGCAGCTCGCTGCCGACCATCAGCTCGGCGAGCTGCTTGGTCGTGGTGGACGCCGGGTCGGCGGTGCCCACGGTCGTGCCCCGGCGGATCACGGTGATGTCGTCGGCGACGGAGAGCACCTCGCCGAGCTTGTGCGAGATGAAGATGACGGTCAGGCCCTCGGCCTTGAGCTCGCGGAGGTTGGCGAAGAGCGCGTCGACCTCCTGCGGGACGAGGACCGCGGTCGGCTCGTCCAGGATCAGGATGCGGGCGCCCCGGTAGAGCACCTTGAGGATCTCCACGCGCTGCCGGTCGGCGACCCCGAGGTCCTCCACGAGCGCGTCGGGCCGGATGCCGAGCCCGTACGCGTCGGAGATCTCCTTGATCTTCTTCCGGGCGCCGGAGCCGATGCCGTACAGCTTCTCGCCGCCGAGGACGACGTTCTCCAGGACGGTGAAGTTGTCGGCGAGCATGAAGTGCTGGTGCACCATGCCGATGCCCCGCTCGATGGCGTCGCCCGGATTGGAGAACGAGACCTGCTCGCCGTTGATCGCGATGGTGCCCTCGTCCGGCTTCTGCATGCCGTAGAGGATCTTCATCAGGGTGGACTTGCCGGCGCCGTTCTCACCGACGAGGGCATGGACCGTGCCCTTGCCGATCGTGATGTCGATGTCGTGGTTGGCGACGACGCCGGGGAAGCGCTTGGTGATGCCGTGCAGTTCTACGGCAGGGGGACTGCTGGACGCGTTGATGACGCACTCTCCTTGGCCGGACAGGAGCGGGGGCGGAGGGGCTGGGGGTGTCGGGGACCCCCTGGGGGGCGGGGTGAAGTTATCGCGCCGGAGGGCTGTCTACACGCGTAGCGCTGCCGAATCGTGAAACACAGGTGCACGTCACGGTCCGGACGCGGGGTCCGGCCGGATGGGAGAGCACTGCGAGAGGCGGATCTTCTTCGGGTGGGGCGGGGCGAGCTCGGGGGTGCCTCGGGACGTTCGCGTTCCGCGGCGGGAGACCTGTCCGTCCGGCGGGAATGGGCCCGCGGCCCTGCCCGTCCACCGGCCGGCGTGCGGCACGGGGACGGACAGGGCCTTGGGGAAACCAGCTGTACGGCAGGAGGCTTCGAGCTGCCTACGGAGCGGTCTTGACGGTGATCTTGCCGTCGATGATCTCCTGCTTGGCCTTGTCGACAGCCGCGATGACATCGGTCATCTCGGCGAACGCCGGGTTGGACATCGACAGGCCGACGCCGTCCTTGTCCAGGCCGTAGCGGATCTCACCGGTGGTCGGCTTGCCGTCCTGGACCGACTTGATCAGGTTGAACACCGAGTCCTCGACGTCCTTGGTGACCGAGGTCAGGATGGACTCCTTGTAGGCCGCGAGGCCCTTCTGCTTGTACTGGTCGGAGTCGACGCCGATGTTCCACTTGCCGGCCTTGGAGGCGGCCTCGATGGCACCGGAACCGGCCAGACCGGCGGCCGAGTAGATCACGTCGGCCTTCTTGTCGAGCTGGCCCTGGGCCGCGGCCTTGCCGAGGTCGGGCTTGGAGAAGCCGTCGAAGTTCGGCGGCTGCGTCAGGTACTGCGGGAGGACCTTGACCGCGGGGTCGGTGTCCTTGGCGCCCTGGATGAAGCCCGCCTCGAACTTCTTGATCAGCGGCGTCTCGACACCGCCGATGAAGCCGATCGTCTTCGTCTTGGTGACCTTGGCGGCGGCGACGCCGGCGAGGTAGGAGCCCTGCTCCTCGTTGAAGACGATGTTGGCGATGTTGTCGCCGGTCACCGAGGCGTCGTCGATGATGCCGAAGGTGGTCTTCGGGAACTTCGGCGCGACCTTCTTGATGGCGGGCGCGTAGGCGAAGCCGACGCCGATCACCGGGTTGTTGCCGGAGCGGGCCAGCTCGGTGAGGCGCTGGACCTTGTCCGCGTCGCCCTCACCGTCGGAGGGCTCGGCCTCGCTGCCCTTGACGTCGAGTTCCTTCTCCGCCTTGGCGAGTCCGGCGTAGGCGGCGTCGTTGAACGACTGGTCGCCGCGGCCGCCGATGTCGTACGCGATGGCGGCCTTTTCGCCGCCCGAGTCGGAACCGGCGTCCGACGACGATTTTCCGCCACAGGCGGTGACACTGAGAGCAAGCGCCGCGGACGCAATGCCCACGGTGGTGATCCTGGTGATCCGGCGCAAGGGAAGGCTCCTTCAAACCTGACCGAAGCGCCTCTTCCGGCGCTGGTTTCGCGGCGATCGTAACGCGCGTAGATGTCAGATAAGAGCACGTACGGAAGCCGTTATCGGATCGTCGTGAACAGAAGGCCTCCCGCAGGTCCACGAACGGCCCGCGAAGACCGTGTCAACGCTCCGCTAACGGTTCCCGTCGAACAGTGCCGCGGCGGTGAACAGCTCGACCCCCACGGTGACGGCTTCCTCGTCCACGTCGAAGTCGCCGCGGTGCAGGTCGAGCCCGCGCGTGTCGCCCGGGGTCCGGACGCCGAGGCGGGCCATCGCGCCGGGGACCCGTTCCAGGTACCAGGAGAAGTCCTCGCCGCCCAGGCTCTGCTCGGTGTCCTCGATCGCGTACGATCCGCGGCGCTCGGTCATCGCGGCGTCCAGCAGGCCGATGGACTCGGCGTCGTTCACCACGGGCGGCACACCGCGCACGTAGTTGATGACGGTCTTGGCCCGATGCATTCCGGCCACCTCGTCGATGGCGGTGTGCACCAGGTCGGGGGCCGCGCGCCAGGCGTCCAGGTCCAGGCAGCGGACGGTGCCGGACAGCTCGGCGTGCTGCGGGATGACATTGGGGGCGTGCCCGGTCTCCAGCCGCCCCCAGGTCAGCGCGAGCCCGGAGCGGGCGTCGACCCGGCGGGCGAGCAGCGCGGGCACGTCGAGGGCGATCCGGGCGGCGGCGGTCACCAGGTCGGTGGTCAGGTGCGGCCGGGCGGTGTGCCCGCCGGGCCCGTCGAGCGTGACCTCCAGCCGGTCGCAGGCCGAGGTGATGGCCCCGATCCGCAGCCCGATCCGCCCGACGTCCACCTTCGGGTCGCAGTGCACGCCGATGATCCGCCCGACGCCCTCCAGCACCCCGGACTCGATGGCGTCGACCGCGCCCCCGGGCAGGACCTCCTCGGCGGGCTGGAAGATCAGCCGCACGGCGTGGGGCAGCAGCCCCTCCCGGTCGAGATCGGCGAGCACGAGCCCCGCGCCGAGCACGGTGGTGGTGTGCACGTCGTGCCCGCAGGCGTGCGCCCGGTCGGGGACGGTGGACCGGTAGGGCACGCCCGCCTTGGTGTCCGGGATCGGCAGCGCGTCGATGTCCGCCCGCAACGCCAGCATGGGCGTCACCCCGTCCCACTCCCCCACGTCGCACATGACCCCGGTCCCCACGGCGAGGACCTTCGGCTTCAGCCCGGCCTTCTCCAGCCGGTCCTTGATGGCCGCGGTGGTGCGGAACTCCTGGTTGCCCAGCTCGGGATGCATGTGCAGATCCCGGCGGAAGGCGATCAGCTCGGCACGGAGTTCGTCGGAGAGCCTGCCGGGCAGCGCACCTCCCCCGGACTGGCCGGCCGGGTGGTGGGGGCGGGAGGCGCGGGACTTCAACTGGTTCACCTTAGGAAGCGTAGGCCCCTTGCCCCCTCAACTGGCCACAGATCAACAAAACTTCAGCCGCACAGGCGAACAAAGTTCACGTGAGGACGTGTGGAAGCGGACAGTTCCGGGTATGCCCGTCTGCTTTGGGTCGAACACTCCGAGGCAAGCAGACGGAGGCAGACGGGAGCAGTGGTGTGTCCGGTCACACATCCGCCACATCTGTATCTTGCTCCCCACCGACTCATACGATGAACGATCGTCGACAGGTGACGCACACTCCTGTGCACTCCACCCGTCGCCTACGTGTCGACGCATGCGGCGAGAGGCCCGGCGTCCGGGCCCCGGAGTGTGTGCTGTGTCGAAAGTGTCCCGCCGTGTCGCCCTGGGGACCATCGGGGTCGGAGCCATAGCGGTGGCCGGCTACCAACTGCGGGGCGAGGCGGAGTCGTTGCCGAGACGCCCCGCAGCGAGTACGGGGAAGAACCCCGTCTCCCGCGAGAACCGCTCCGCGGGTTCCCAGGAGTGGCGCGTCGGGCAGGGGGGCACCCAGGCCGCCGACGACAAGGACATACAGATACAGGGGTACGCCTCGGCCACTTCGGTGGGCCACGGCGAGTCGATCGGCTTTCACCTGTCGGCGCACCGCGCGCAGGAATGCACCGTGGCGATCTACCGGGTGGGCCACTACGGCGGTGACGGCGCCCGGCACCTGCTGACCAGCGACCCGGTCCGGGTGGAGCCCCAGGAGCGGCCGGTTCCCGATCCGGACACCGGGCTCATAGCCTGCGACTGGCCGGTGGCCTGGACCCTGGACGTTCCGGAAGCCTGGATATCGGGGATCTACCTGGCCGTCTTCACCTCGGGCAACGGCTTCCGGAGCCACACGCCGTTCGTCGTGCGCGACACCGAGCGCCGGTCCGACCTGCTGATGGTGGTGCCCTTCACCACCTACCAGGCGTACAACATCTGGCCCTTCGACGGGCGCACCGGCAAGAACCTGTACAAGGGCCACACCCCCGCGGGCGAGATCGGCGGCAACGAGGAGCGGGCCTTCCGGGTCTCCTTCGACAGGCCGTACGTGAACACCGGAGCGCCCCGGTGGTTCGAGATGGACACCGCCACGGCCCGGTGGGCCGAGGAGGCCGGGTACGACATCACCTACGCGAGCAGCGTGGACCTCCACGAGGGGAGGATCGACCCGGGCGCCTACACGGCGGTCGTCTTCTCCGGGCACGACGAGTACTGGTCCAAGGAGATGCGCGACTGCGCCGAGGACGCGGTGGCGGCCGGGACCCACCTCGCCTTCCTGGCCTCGAACAACATCTACTTCCACATCCGCGTGGAGCCCTCCGCCGACGGCCGCGAGGGCCGGGTGGTCACGTGCTACAAGGAGGCTCCGGACCCGGAACCGGGTACGGCGGGCCCCACCGTGCGCTGGCGCAAGCTGGCCAAGAAGCGGCGGAAGGCCGAACAGGGCCTGCTGGGCGTGCAGTACAACGGCATCCTCGCGGAGCCCGCACCGCTCGTGGTCAAGGCGAGCGACCACTGGTTCTGGAAGGGGACCGGACTGCGGGACGGTGACGCCATCCCGGATCTGGTGGGGGTGGAGGCCGACGGGTTCGATCCCACGATGCCCCGCCCGGCGGACAGCGAGCAGACACTCCTGGCTGCCTCCCCGTACAAGGACAGCTGGGGCCGCGGCCGCCGTGAGCAGAACACCAGCCTGTGCGAGAACGCCGAGGGAACGCTCGTCTTCGTCGCGGGGACGTTCCACTGGCCGCTCGCGCTGAACGAGCCCGACCACCTCAACCCCCTGGTCCAGAGGGCCACCCGGAACCTGGTGGAGAAGATGCTGGAGCCGCGCGGCTGAGGGCTGTCCCGCGATTCCCGGCGGGCGCGCGGCCCGTCGGCTGCTCCAGGCCCCCGGGGGCTCCGTCCGCCGTCCGCGGCGGGGGCTCGTCCCTACGCGTGGGCCGTCGACGACAGCCTCTGCACCCCCCGTGCCGTCTCCGTGACCCCGCTCAGGAAGCCCTGGGCGCGGGGCGAGGCCGTGGCGCGGAGCCATTCCGGGGCGATGTCGCAGACCGCGACGTTCACGCCCGTGCCGGCCAGGGCCAGCGGGAGGGTGTGGACGACCGTGGAGGGGAAGCTGACGATCGTGCGGCCGATGGGGCCGCGGCGGGCGATGAGCTCCAGGGGGAGGTCCGGGCGGACGATCTCCAGGCCGGTGGCGGCTTCCAGGGCGTGGAGTTTCTCGGCGGACTCGCGGCGGTGGGCGAAGTAGCGGGTGGCGCCGTGGGCGCGGGCCAGGGCCGTGACCGCCTCCTGGTACGGGACGGGGTCGACGACGCCCGTCTCGACCAGGGAGGTGCCGACCAGGTCCGCGCCCTTGCCGATGCTGGGCGGGCCGAAGCGGGCGCGGGTCCAGGCGAAGGTGTTCGGGGTGACCGCGATGCCGGGCGGAGCCTCGACCGGCATCGCGGTGAACACCTGGACCGTGTGGTTCGCCGTCGGGGTGAAGCGGCGGCGGGCCGTCGCCGTCACCGGGGCCAGGACCAGTTCGCGCGGTCCGGTGCGGCCCCGGCGGTGCCAGCGGGTCAGGCGCTCGCCCCGGGCCAGCTGGGCGACGAACTCCATGGTGGCCGTGCCGTCGTCGACCACCGTGAGGTGATCGGCGCGGACCAGGGTCAGCAGGAGCTGCACATAGCGGGAGAACGGGTCGCCGATCACTATGTGGTCCGCGCGCCGGACCAGGCCGGCCAGGGCGCGCAGGGCCTTCAGGGGCGCGCCGGACTCGCCGCGCGCCTCCTGCCAGCGGACCGCGATGCCCTCGTCGCGGGCCAGCTCCGCCATCCGGCGCAGCTGACCGCGCGACATCGGGTCGACCGGGGGGAGGACGACGACCGTGGTGTCGGCCGGATCGTCTCCCCCCTGGGTGTGAACCCACTCCAGGACGTTCAGGAGCTGGACCGGGCTCTCGACGAAGGCGAGGTTCACCGGTCGGCGCTCAGACCGCGACCGGCTCGGGGGCCGCCGCGTTCTCGGTCTCGGCGACGACGCCCGCGACCCGGCGGAGCTTCTTCATCGGGCCGAGCTCGGACTCGTACACCTTCTTGACGCCGTCACCGAGGGAGGCCTCGATGGTGCGGATGTCGCGGACCAGGCGGGTCAGGCCCTGCGGCTCGACGGAGGCGGCCTGGTCGGAGCCCCACATGGCGCGGTCCAGGGTGATGTGGCGCTCGACGAACGTGGCGCCGAGCGCGACGGCCGCGAGGGTGGTCTGGAGGCCGGTCTCGTGGCCGGAGTAGCCGATCGGGACGTTCGGGAACTCCTGCTGGAGGGTGTTGATGACCCGCAGGTTCAGCTCCTCGGCCTTCGCCGGGTAGGTGGAAGTGGCGTGGCAGAGCAGGATGTTGTCGCTGCCGAGGACCTCGACCGCGTGGCGGATCTGCTTCGGGGTCGACATGCCGGTGGAGAGGATCACCGTGCGGCCGGTGGCGCGCAGGGCGCGCAGCAGCTCGTCGTCGGTGAGGGAGGCGGAGGCCACCTTGTGGGCGGGGACGTCGAACTTCTCCAGGAAGGCGACGGCCTCGGTGTCCCACGGGGAGGCGAACCAGTCGATGCCGCGCTTGGCGCAGTGCTCGGCGATGGCGGTGTACTCGGCCTCGCCGAACTCGACGCGGTGGCGGTAGTCGATGTACGTCATCCGGCCCCAGGGGGTGTCGCGCTCGATGTCCCACTGGTCGCGCGGGGTGCAGATCTCCGGGGTGCGCTTCTGGAACTTGACGGCGTCGCAGCCGGCTTCGGCCGCCGCGTCGATCAGCGCGATGGCGTTGTCGAGGTCGCCGTTGTGGTTGATGCCGATCTCGCCCGTGATGTAGACGGGGTTGCCGGGGCCGGCGGTGCGGGTGCCGAAGGTGCGCAGGCGGGAGGTGCTCATGGTGGTGCTTCCTTACGTGGTGGGGACAGCAGGGGTGTGGGTGGTGGTGAGGGTGGGGCCCAGCAGCCAGGCCGCGATCTCGCGGATGGCGCCGTAGCCGCCGGGGGTGGTCGTGACGGCGCGCGCCGCGGCGCGTACCGAGTCGTGGGCGCTCGCGACGGCGACGGGCCAGCCGGCCAGCGAGAAACAGGGCAGGTCGTTGACGTCGTTGCCGACGTAGAGGACCCGGTCGGGGGCGATGGACTGTTCGTCGCACCACCGCTTCAGCGCCTCGTCCTTGCGGTCGATGCCGTGCAGGACGGGGATCTTGAGCTTGCGGGCCCTGGCCGCGACGACCGGGTTCTGCTCGGTGGAGAGGATCAGCAGGGGCATCCCGGCCTTGCGCAGGGCGGCGATGCCGAGTCCGTCGCCCCGGTGCACGGCGACCGTCTCGCGGCCCTCGGAGTCGATCATGACCCGGTCGTCGGTCTGCGTGCCGTCGAAGTCCAGGACGACCGCGTCCACGTCCGCGAGGGAGGGCAGCGGGGAGGGGTCCAGGAGCGGGGCGAGCGCGCGGGCGCGGGCCAGGTCGTGCGGGTCGTCGATCTCCAGCACCCGCGCCGGGTCGGTGGGCACGAGGGCGGTGTGGCCGAAGAAGCGGTGGCGGTGGGTGCGGAAGCCCGCCGCGTCCATCGCGTAGGCGGCGCCGGTCTCCAGGTGGTCCTGGGGGCGGTCCTGGCGGCGGGGACGTACGGACTTGTCGTGGTTGACGCCGTACGTTCCCTCCTCGACCGCGTGCCCGTCGCGCCAGACGAAGCCGTGGAACGGGGCGACCGTGACGGCCGTGTCCGCGCCCTCGTGGGCCACCGCCCTGGCGACGCCGTCGATGTCCTCGCGGGAGACGAACGGGCTGGTGCACTGGACGAGGAGGACCACGTCGACGCTCTTGGCGCGCTCGGCCTCGTAGACGTCCATCGCGTGCAGCACGGCCGCTTCGCTGGTGGCGGTGTCGCCCGCGATGGCGGCGGGGCGCTCGACGACGTGCAGCCGGTGGGCGGCCCCGAGGTCGGCGGCGGCGGTGCGGGCGGCCTCGGCGATCGCCCCGTCGTCGGTGGTGACGGCGACGTCGGTGACCTCGGGGGCGGCGAGCGCGGCGCGGACGGCGCGGGCGACCAGGGGGATGCCGCCGACCTCGGCGAGGTTCTTGGCGGGGACGCCCTTGGATCCGCCGCGGGCGGGGATCACGGCGAGGACGGTCGGGGGCGGTTGCATCGTTGTCCCTGGGGTCATGGTGACTGCTCCTGGAGTGGTGGTCACAGCTCCCCCATCCGGCGGATCACGGGGGCGACGCGTTGGACGCCCTGGCGGTAGGCGCCCCGGGCCGCGTTGCGGACGGTTTCGCGCACCGCGCCCCGGACCCGGCCGGGCTCCTGCGGTGCGGCCGCGCCGGGCAGGGGCGTGCCGTCGGGGGCCAGGTGGTGGCGGCCGAGGATGCCGGGGAGGTAGCCGGGGGCGGTGGCGGGTGTGTAGTAGGGGTCCAGTGGCGGGAGTTGGCCGGCGGAGAGGAGGGCGGTGACCTTGGCCCGGGCCGTGTCGTAGGCAGTGGCGTACGAGCCGTCGGCGGCGACGCCCTGGCCGGCCAGCCACTGGCCGTCGGGCCGGGGCCGGATCCCGCCGTCGAGCCGGTCCCAGGAGGTGAGGAGTCCGGAGCCGACGAAGTGGTGGTTGCCGAGCGTCTCGCGGACACCGAGGTCGGTGAGGACCGCGGTCGGGATGCGGCGGTGCAGGGACTCCAGCGCGGCCGTCGAGGAGACCGTGACCAGGAGGTCGGTGCGGTCCAGCACCTCGCCCATGTGCCCGTACACCAGGCGGAAGTTGGGCGGCAGACCGCCGGGCAGCCGCTGCGCGAGCTTCTGGTAGGGCAACTCCTCGATGTGCGTGGTGTGCTCGCCCGGCTTGGAGCGCAGCTTCAGCAGCACCTCGCGGCGCGGGTGCAGCCGGGCGTGCTCGACGAGCCTGCGCAGCAGGTACGTACGGTCGGCGCGGGAGGCCGGCACGGAGGGCTGGGCGGCGAACACCACCGTGTCGCGGCCCTCTTCGGGGCGGTACGGGGCTCCGCCCAGGAAGGGCAGGGCGGCCTCCGTCACGGCCGAGGCGTCGGCGCCCACCCCCTCGTACACCGCGCGGAAACGCTCCGCGTCGTGGGCCGAGTTGGCGAGGACGACGTCGGCGCCGTGGCGCAGGAGGAGTCCGTCGGCGAGCTTCTCGTAGACGACCCCGACGTATCCGGTGACGACGACGGGCCGGCGCGGCAGGCCGAGGGCGGCGAGGCCGTGCAGCATGGCCTGGACGCCGCCGCCGACGAGGGCGAGGACGACGAGGTCGTACCCCTCGTCGCGCACGGTGTGCAGGAACTCGACGGCGGTGACCTCGCGGACCCGCCCGGCGTCGATCCCGACCTCGCCGACCTCCGCGAGCTGGCGGGGCGTCGGGGTGGCCCGGCCGCGCAGCAGCAGCCCGCTGACCTCGACGGGCCGCGTGTCCGGGCCGTCCGCCCCGGCGGTCAGGCGGCGCGCGGTGAGCGCGCCCCATTTCCACCGGGTGTCGGAGTCGGCGAGGACGGCGACCCGCAGCGCCGGTCGGAGCGCGGCGGGGGTTTCGGCCGGTTCGGCCTCGTTGCTGGTACGTGGGGGCACGTCCTAGAAGTTAGGAAGGCATTTCGATGCGCGGCCCAACGTGATGGCAACAGATGGTTAACAGCGAGCCGACGATTGGGGGCGGGCCCGAATGCGCCCTCAATTCCCCCCGGGGAAAAGGTGATTCACCTGGACGACGGGCGTTGTTCACCTGCTGGGCGCATTGCGGAAAAGGAATGATCCGGAGCCGCACCTAACGTGATGCGCGTGGTTAAGCTCTCCGTCATCGTGCCGTTCTTCAACGTGCAGGCCTACGCGCCCGACACCCTCAGAAGTCTGCGGGCCAATGCCCGCGAGGACTTCGAGTTCCTTCTCGTCGACGACTGTTCGACCGACGGGACACCCCGGCTGCTGCGCCGGGCCGCCGACGAGATCCCGGGGGCCGTAGCTCTGCGGCACGAGGTGAACGGCGGTCTGGCGACCGCCCGCAACACCGGTCTGGAGGCCGCCCGCGGCGAGTACATCGCCTTCCTGGACGGCGACGACTGGCTGGCCCCCGGGCACTACGAGCGGCTGGTGGCCCGGACCGAGGCGCTGGGCTGCGACTTCGTGCGCACCGACCACGTCCGGGCGAACGGCAAGTCGCGGACGGTGCGCCGGGTGCCGCACGGGCCGCACGGGGTGGTGAGCGACCCCCGGGCCGCGATCCTGCCCGCCCACCGCACCACGTCGGTGGACTACGCGTTCGCCTGGGCGGGCCTCTACCACCGGCGGCTGCTGGACCGGGGGCTGCTGCACTTCACCGACGGGCTGCGCACGGCCGAGGACCGGCCGTGGATCTGGCGGCTGCACCGGGAAGCGGATTCCTTCGCCGCCCTGGGCACGCTCAGCCATTTCTACCGGCGGGGGGTGGCCACGTCGCTGACCCAGATCGGCGATGTGCGCCAGCTCGATTTCCTGCGCGCTTTCGACCAGGTGATCGCCGAGACGGCCGCCGACCGTGACGCGGACGCCCTGTTGCCGAAGGCCGTACGCACGTATTGCGCGGTCATCGCCCACCATCTGGGCTCCCTCGACAAATTCGAACCGGCCGTGGCCGGCGAACTGAAGTCGCGCGGCGCGGCGGCCCTGGGACGCCTGCCGCAGGGGCTGCTGGACGAGGCTCTCGACGCCATGGACGTGACACGAGCGACCCGGGTGCGCAGGCTGCGCCGCCGTCCGGTCGCCGCGAAGGGGGCCTCGGCCGCATGACCATCCGGATCTTCCACGCCTCCTCGCCCGCCGCGACGGTGCTGCTCGCCGCGGCGATCGACGCGGGCTGCTTCACCGAACCCGACCGCCGGATCCTGCTGCTGTCCCGGACGGGGGCGGCCCCGGAGGCGGTCGCCGACGTCGCGGAGACCGCCGGTTTCGAGCGGCTGCGCGCCCGGTTCGACGAGGTCCTCTCGTGGAACGACGCGATCTTCCCCTTCCACCCGGCGGGCTGGACACCCCGGGCCGACGACGCCCCCTTGTGGGAACGCCACTTCCGGCGCGCCTGGGGTCTCGGCGACGAGGCGCTGGAGCTGGTCGTGGACTCCCCGCACGCCGGTCCCGCACGCGCCCTCACCCAGGTCTTCGCCGGCACCCCGGTCGATGTGTACGCGGAGGGGCCCGGCGGCTACGGCCCGACCGGGGAGAAGATCCCCGCGCTGACCGGGGTCCGGGTGCGGCAGCTGCTCCATCCGGACCTGATCCCGGGGGCGCGCCCGTTGTTGCTGGGCGAGTACGGGGTGGAGCCGCGGACCGTTCCCGCCGAGGCGATCACCAGGGTCATCGGCGAACTGGCGGACGCAGTTGGGGAGTTGCCCGCCGTCGAGGCGCCCGCGCTGCTGCTCGGGCAGGCTCTCGCGGGGGCCGGGATGATCCCGGCGGCCGAGGAGGCGGGGCTGCGGCTGGAGATGGTGCGCGGGGCCGCGGCCCTCGGCCACCGGCGGCTGGTGTTCGCGCCGGATCCGTACGCGCCGTGGGAGGATCCGGCGGCGCTGCGCGCCGAGGCTGACCGGCTGGGCGTCGAACTGACCGTACTGGAGCTCCCGTTGCCGGTACCTGCCGAAGTGCTGCTGCATCGACTGCGGCCCGCGCTGGTCGTCGGCTGCACCTCGGCCGCACTGTTCGGGGCGGCCCGGTTCCACGGCCTCCCGGTGGCGACCGTCGGCACGGGGCTCCTCCTGGAGCGTCTGACCCCGTACGAGAACGCCGAGCGGATACCGGCGACGCTCGCCGACGCCCTGCTGCCGGGGATCGGTGACGCGGAGGCGGTCGTCGCGCAGCCGCCGTACGCCGGGGTGGAGTTGGACGGTCTGCTCACGGCCGTCGGCTTCGCGATGCGGCCGAGGGTCCGCCCCGACCTGCGCCCGGCCGCCGAGCGCTATCTGTCCGCGCACCTGGACGACCGCACCTGGCGCTACTTCAAGCGCCGTCGCCTGGCCTCGCTCGCGCTCCCCGGAGTGGTCCCGGCCCGGCTGGCGTTCCTGCGCTCCAGCCCGACCCTGCGCCGGGTGGCCCGGCGGGCCAGGGCGTTGCGGGGCCGCCGGGGCTGAGGAGCGGCCGAGGAGGGGGGCCGGGGGCCGAGGCGCCCGCGCCCCGGTGGGCACGGCAGACGCGCGGGGCGGTCAGCCCAGCACCTTGCTCGCGCCCGCCCGGCCCCACAGCATGGCCGCGCCGAACGACAGGGCCGTCGTGGTCACCGTGATCCCGACCACGAGCGCCGCGGCGGCCGGGCCGCTCAGGTCCGCCCGGACGAAGGCGTCGGTGAGGACGCCGAGCACGAGCACGTGCACCAGGTAGGCCCCGAACGACGCGTCGGCCAGCCGGGTGAGCGCCGGGCGCATCCGCTCCGGGACACGCAGGCCGTGCAGGGAGATCAGGACGCCGCAGCCGAACAGGGCCACCAGGACATGGGCGTACGGGATCGCGTAGTGCACCTCGTGCTGGTACGCGATCACCCCGGCCAGTCCGCCCGCCGCGAGCAGCAGCCACGGAAGCCGCCTGCGGCCGAACGTCCCGGCCGGGGCGGCGAGCAGCAGCGCCCCGAGCACCGCGTAGATCAACTGGTACGGACCGAACGCCCAGCCGAAGCGGGGCAGTTCGCGGCCGGTGGCCTCGGCCAGGTCGCCGAAGAGCGACGGCGCGGACGCCAGGACCAGCAGCACCGCGCCGAGCCCCCACGGCCGCCTGCCCGACCTGACCAGCACCACCAGCCCCAGGACCATGATCACGGGGAGGTAGGCGTAGAGGTACCAGAGGTGGTAGGCGGGGCGGACCGAGGCGAACACGGAGTCCAGCGCCAGCTCGCCCACCGGGTCGTCGTTGGTTCCGCGCAGCCTGCCCCAGGCGAGGTGGAGCACGGTCCAGACGGCGAGGGGCACCACGATCCGCACGATGCGCCGCCGCAGCCGCGCGCCGTCCTTCGGCGGGGCCCCGACCAGGACCACCCAGCCGGCGATGGCGAAGAAGAGGGGCACGGCGAAGCGGCCGACGGAGTCGGCGGTCAGCCCGGCCCAGTAGGTGCCGGGCCCCTGCGAGGCCGTCCGGCCCACGGCGTTCACGAAGGCCGATCCGGCGTGCAGGCCGATCACGCCGACCGAGCAGAGCAGCCGGATCAGGTCGATGTCGTAGCGGTGTTCGCGGACGGGACGGGGCGCCTTGGGGACCGTCGGCGCATCGGCGGCGGGGGCGGGGGGTGTGGTCGGCATGGTCCTCAGGGGGTGGGCGGGGCGCACAGCGCGAATGCGGACGGGCTGGGTCCGGGCGTCACGCGCGGTCCCGGGGGCGGGTGACGTGGTCCTCGGCGGCGGACCGGGGCGCGGGGACCGCGCGGCCCGCGCCCGGACCTCCGAACGGGTCGGGCAGGCCGGTGAGTTCACGCAGTCGCGCGAGGTTGTCACGGGTCACCGACCAGAGCAGGTCCTGCCGGTCGTGGACGTCGGCCACCGCCGCCGGATGGTCGGCGAGGACCGTGCGGGCCCGTTCCGCGAGCCGGGCGCCGAGGGCGCGCTCGTGGACGGAGACGCCCCAGTCGGGGCGGTCGATGTCGGCCAGGAAGTAGGCCAGTTTGGGGTGCGAGACCAGGCTGATGACGGGGGTGCCGCAGCCGAAGGGGATCATCCCGGCGTGCCCGCGCATCCCGATCACCAGCCGGGTGCGCCGGTAGAGGTCCCGAACGGCGTCGTTGGAGAGCAGGTACAGGGGCTCCACGGGGAGGGTGAGGCCGTGCTCCCGGCGCAGGTCGTCGACGAAGCGTTCGTCGGCGGGCATGTGCGCGGCGTAACGGACCTCCGCCGACGCGGACACGGCCCGGATCGCCGCGGCCATCTCCGCGAGGAAGTGGCCGTAGTCGTGGCCGAAGCGGAGCCCGGCCCGGTCGTAGGCGCAGTTGACGAGCACGGTGTCCTCGCGCTCCGCCGGTTCGGCGAGGCGGGGGTCGAGGTGGCGGGCGACCGTGGTGGGGCAGGGCTGGTAGCGCACCTTCTCGCGCAGCGACTCGGGCAGCAGTTCCCTGACCCGTGCGACGGAGCCGTGGTTGCGCAGCCCGAAGAACGCGGACCGCTCGACCAGGGCCCGCAGGGAGGCGGCGAACCGCTCGCGGCGGTAGCGCTGGCCGTCGAAGACGTTGTAGCCGACGGCGAAGACCGCCAGCGGGGCGGTGATGCGGGCGAGGACGTCGTCGGGGATGTTCCACTGCCAGCCGCTGTTGCCGTTGGGCGCGGTGTCGGGGAGGAAGAGCCCGCCGCCGCCCACGATCACCGCCCGCCGGGCGTTGAGGCGTTCGAGGGAGGCCTCGTCGACCAGCAGGTGCGCGTGCTGCTCGTGCCAGCGGTCCGGGCCGGTGTCGGCCGTGAAGCAGGCGCGGACCGCTTCGGGCAGCACCTTGTCGCCCGCGTTCTCCTCGCCGTCCGCGAACAGGGCGACATGGGCCAGCTGTTCCTCGGGCCGGACGCTGACGGGTTTCCGCTCGGCTGTGGTCAGCTCGGACGTACGGGCGTACCAGGCACGGCAGTTGGCGTCGGTCGGGTCGGTCTCCAGGCCCGCGAGCGCATAGCCGCGGGCGTCCTCGGTGCGGCCGAGCAGCCAGGCCAGCCGGGCCAGTTGGCCGAAGGCGCGGGGGGCGAAGTCCGGCGAGGCGGTCGCCAGCAGCAGGTGCGTCTCGGCCTCCTCGTACCGGGACAGCGCCATCAGGCAGACGCCGAGCGTCTCGTGGCAGCGCGGCAGGTCGGGGCGGCCCGCGACGGCCTCGCTCAGCAGGGCGACGGCCCGGTCGTGGTGGCCGCGCCCCCGGTGGATCTCGGCGAGCTGCCGGACCAGGTCGATCGGCGGCCGGCGCCGGTCGGGGAACGGGAGCGCGAGGTGCAGCAGCAGGTCGGGGTGTTTGGCACCGGGGAGGGCGAGGAAGGCGGCCCGGAACGCCTCGTCGTCCAGGTCGAAACGGTCCCTGGCGGCCTGGGCGGGGGCGAGGCCGGTACGGGTCGCGGAAACGCCCGCGAAGTTCAGGACGACGACGTCCTCGGGGACCGGCAGGTCGTCGGTCAGCCGCCGCGCCCGGAAGTCGTCGCGGGGGTCCAGGGGTACGAGGAGGTCTTCCGGGATGTCCCCGGCGACGGGCGGCACCGGGCCGAGGTCCCGGCGCTGGATGACCAGCAGCCCGTCGCCGGGGACGCCGCCGCGCGGGTTTGGGGCGCCGTCGGGTCCGGGGCGCGGCACGGCGGCCACGCCCGTACGCAGTCTCAGCAGGGCGTCGAGCCGGCCGAGGACGACCATGGCGGGGGTGAGGGCGACCACGGTGTCGTACCCGTCGAGGCGGAACACGTCGTCGCGTCCGCCGGCCGGGCGCGGGACCAGCCGGGGGTGCAGCCGGCGGGCGGCGTCGAAGGCTGCGTCCGGCAGGCCGGGGTGCAGGACGACGACGTCCTCGCAGAGGGCCGGGTCGCTCAGCGCGAGGCTGCGCAGGAGGGTGTGGAGCCCGGGCAGTTCGTCCGCGCCGGTGAGGTGCGCGGCGAAGGCGATGCGGCGCTTTCCGGTGACGGCACGGCGGTCGTCGGCGGCGGTGGTCGCCGCGGGCACAGGGCCCGTTGTGGGTCCGGTCGCGGAATCGGGCGTGGAGTCGTTCGTCGTCATCTCAGGGTGATCCTCACCGCGGTGTCGTCCGTGTTCGCGGTCCGTGTCCCGATCCATTCCCGTTCGCGCGGGGACAGGGCCGCCGGGCCTTCGAACCCGATGAGGTCCACCCGGGCGGGGGTGCCCAGGAAGTCGAGGAGCCGCAGCACGGTGTACGCGGTGCTCGCGGGTCCCGCGCCGCCGGGCTCCTCGCCGGGCTTCTCGCCGAGCAGTGCCGGGTCGTGCAGCGGGCGGCGCAGCGTCGCGTCGCCGACGCGGCCCTGGGCGCCGGGGACCAGGCGGCTGCGCAGGGCGAGCCGCCAGTGCGGGAGCGGGTCGCCGAAGACCAGCCGGGCGCCCGCCCGCCGGTCCCAGCGGGGGCCCTTCCACGGGGTGTCGCCGCGCAGGGTGCAGGCGTGCAGGTCGGTGCGGGCGGCGGGGGCGGTGTGGCGCGGCTCGTCGCAGCGCACGACGAGGTCGTAGCCCTCGATCAGGGCGGCCAGCGGGCTGCCGGGCCGCCGCTCCTGCTCGGCGGTGCGCGGGGTGTCGGCGACCAGGCACACCGTGCGGCCCGCGACGAGCCGGCGCAGCCCGGGTACGCCGAGGGGCTCGGCCCCGCCCAGCAGCGGGTCGCCCATCGGGTCGCGGTCCGAGAGGCGGCGGTGCTCGGCGTAGAGAGCGGCGAGCCGGCGCACCGCCGGGTCCCCGGCCCCGTGCTCGGCGGTCCGGAGCCGGACGAGGTCGGTGAAGGCGGCGCGGGCCTCGGCGGCGGGCAGGTGGCGCGAGAGCCGGGCCGCGGCGCCGGAAGCCTCCGGGCCGGCCCCCGCCGTCTCCCGGAACAGCGCCAGCGCCTCGTCGATGCGGTCCCCGGCGGCGCGGAGGGTGGCGATCCGGCGTTCGACGTCGTGCGAGGCGGCGGTGTTCTGCTGGAGCGCGAGGTGGCGTCCGTACGCGGTGATCGCCTCCTCGCCCCGGCCGAGCGCGTCCAGGGCGTTGCCGCGCAGCCGCCAGGCGCCCTTGGAGCGGGCGCGCAGGGAGGTGGCCTCGTCGGCGAGGCCCAGGGCGAGGCGGGCCTCGTCCTCGCCCCCGCTGTCCAGGGCCTGGTGTCCGGTCCGCAGCAGCGCGTCGAACGCGTCGGCGCCCGGCGTGGAGCACGCGGTGGTCAGGGCGCCGATCGAGGCGATGAGCCGGGTGCGGCGGACGTCGGTGAGGGGGCCGGCGGCGGCGAGGGCGGCGAGGTGGTCGCCACAGAGCCGCAGGGCGGCCAGGAGCGCCGGGTCCGGTCCGCCGCCGGGGCGCCCCTGGGCCGGTGTTCCCGGCCGTCCCGCCATCGCACGTACTGACGTGAGCAGCCCGGTGAGGGTCTGGCCCATGCTCGTTCCGCCGTTCTGTGAGTCGGGCTGTGGGTCGGGCTGCGGGTCGGGCAGTGGGTCGGACAGTGGGTCGGGCAGTGGGTCGGACGCCGACCCGGGTCCGCGCCCCGGCCCCGGGTCAGAGGCCCAGGGTGCTGCGGGTGCGCCGTACGGTGCGGCGCAGCCGGACCGCCGCTCCCCGGGGGCCGCCGCCGGGCAGGGTGAGGCTCTGCAGGCGGCGGCGCTTGAAGTAGTGCTGGGTCGTGGGGTCGAGCCGCTCCCGCAGCCATGCCTCGGCGTCGGGGCGCAGCCCGGGGTTGAGCTTGGCCTGCATGCAGTAGCCGACGGTCCGCACCAGCGGGGCGAGGGTGTCCGGCGCGGTGCGCGGCAACAGGGGGACGGCCCCGGCACCGTGCGCGTCCAGGTCGGGCACGAGGTGGTCGGTGATCGTCAGCGGGACGCGGTTGCTGTTCTCGTACGGGGTGATGCGGTCGAGGACCAGGCGGGTGCCGACGCGGGCGACGGGGATGCCGTAGTAGGCCGCGGCGGTGAACATCGCGGTGGAGAAGCAGCCGACGACCAGGGTGGGCGAGCACCGCTCGTACAGCGTCTCCGCGAGCAGCGGGCCGTCCAGGGTGGTGAGCCGTACGCCGGCCTCGGCGGCGGCCTCGTCCAGGGCGCGGGAGTAGCCGGCCGGGGCGGTGGGGTGCGGCTTGAAGAGGATGGAGGTGTGCCCGGCGCGGGCGGCACCGCGCACCATCCGCACGTGCAGGTCCTCTTCCTCCTCCGGGGTGAGGATGTTGAGGGCGGCGAGGTACTGGCCGAGCAGCATCGCGGTGGGGGCGGCGGCCTCGGCGGCGGCGAGCTGCTTGTCCCCGTCGGCCGCGGCGGCGATCTCGGAGAGGACGGCGCGGAAGGCGTCGTCGGGGACGAGTTCCGGTTCGACGCCGGCCTCGGCGAGGAGCAGCGGGCGCAGCCCGGTGACCAGGTCGAGGTGGAGGACGCGCCGGATGCGGCAGGCGATGGACTGGGGCAGCCTGTTGCGGGTGGGGCCGTAGCTCATCAGGCCGTCGGCGTACACGTGGACGGCACTCTCGGAGAAGATCGCGGCCAGCGCGCGGGCCGGGTTGACCTGGATGGACTCGACGGCCAGGTCGACGGGTGCGTCGGGGGCGATGTCCCAGGCCAGGCGGAAGGCCCGCTGCCACAGGACGGTCTCCTCGGAGCGGGGGCCCCAGCCGCTGGGGTGGTGCGGGCTGATCGCCTCGTTCCAGTCGACGACGGCGTCGAAGCGGGCGGCGAGGGAGCCGTAACCGCGCATCTCCTCCAGCCGCAGGGCCGTCTCGGGGACGGCCGCGTTGTTGGAGACCAGCAGGATGCGGTGGCTGTCGAGGGCGCGGCCGAACTGTCCGGCGTCGAGCGCGGCGGCGAGGGTGGCCGCCCCGTACAGGGTGGACACCTGGAAGATCTGGGTGCGCGGGGGCGTACGTACGGAGGCGGGTACGGGCGTGGGTACGGACATCGGTCAGGCGGCCTTCTGCTTGGTGCGCAGACGGCTGAGGAGCGTGCCGCGCTTGTCGTCGATCATCGTCAGGGTGCGGTCGAGCACGTCCTGCGGCATCCGGCCCAGCGCGGCGGCCGACTCGGAGCGCAGCCGCCGGGCGGTGGCGGGCTCGTAGTCGTCGGCCTTCTCGTTGTGGAAGGCGATCATCGCGCAGTAGGTGCGGACGGCCTTCGGCAGCAGGACGTCCGCGTCCCGGTCCGCGCGCAGCTGGTCGAGCAGCGTGTCGTAGGCGGGGAAGAAGTCGAGCTGCCGGGAGTCCTTGATCTGGGTCAGGGAGGTGGTGACCCCGCGCCGGTAGAAGATGCCGTACAGCCCGAGCGCCGCGTAGGTGCGGGCGCGCAGATGGAGCTGCCAGATCCACAGCCGGTCCTCGGCGGTGCGCAGTTCGGTGGTGAAGCGCTGGGCGCCGTCGGCGAAGAGCCGCCGGTGGTAGATCCCGGCCCAGACGAACGGGTAGTCGACCATGGTCTCGCGCTCGGGCACCCCGATCCCGTCGCGGGGGTCCAGCAGGGTGTCCCGGAGGGGCGCGGGGGCGCGGCGCACGACCCGGGTGGTGCCGGTGGACTGGACGTGGTCGGTGCGGGCGAAGTCGCAGTCGAGGTCCTGGGCGGCGCGCACCAGCCGGTCCAGATGCCCGGGGGCGTACCAGTCGTCGCCGTCGAGGAAGGTGAGGTAGTCGCCCTCGGCGGCGTCGATGCCGCTGTTGCGGGCGGCCGCGATGCCGACGTTCGTACCGTGTCTGATCACCCGGGCGCGCGGCAGCCGCTCGGCCCAGTGGTCGACGATGTCCTGCGTGCCGTCGGTGGACGCGTCATCGACCAGCAGGAACTCGATGTCCGGGTCCGCGTTGCGGGCCAGGCTGCCCAGCGTGGTCGGAGCGTAGGGCGCGACATTGTGGAGCGGTACGACAACGGACAGTTTCGGCACGCGTGCCCTCGCCTTCGATCATGGTCCCGACAACCTAGTGAGACGGCGGGAGGATCGGGTGACGCCCGCCACGACAGCGGGTGAACTCTGCGCGTCCGCCGCATGACCGGGCACGCGCGCCGGAGAACGTCCCACGAGGGACGCTTGACCTCAACCTTGCTTGAGGTCCTACGTTCTGAGGCATGAACTACTCACACGACGACGCAGGACTCGCCCGCCAGCCGATCGGCTACTGGAGCTGGGCCGCGCACGAGGCGACGGTCACCCACATCCGGTCCGCGCTGGCCGAACACGGACTCACCCAGCCTCCCTGGTGGGTGCTCAATCAACTGGACGGTGCGGACGAGGAGGGGCGGGACCGGGCCGAGCTGGTCACCATGCTCAGCGGCTACCTCCACACCGGGGCGGACGGCATGGAGGAGGCCGTCGAGAGCCTCCTCGAACGGGGACTGGTCACCGAGGACTCCGGGACCCGGCTGCGGACCACCCCCGAGGGGCGGGCGCTGCGCGAGAAGGCGTACGCCCGGGTCGCGCGGGCGAGCGCGGAGATCCACGAGGGCATCCCCGAGGCGGAGTTCGTCGCCGCGCTGAAGGTGCTCCAGCGGATGATCCACAACGTCGGGGGAAAGGCCTGGCACCACTGAGGGCGCCCGGCTCCCCGCCCGTGCGCGCCTACACGCTGCTGAACGAGAGCTTGGCCGCGAACCCGAGGAACAGCACACCCGCCGCGGAAGTGGCCCCCGCCGACAGTCGCTTACGGCGTCGGAAGGCGGCGGCCAGGCGGGTGCCGCCGAAGATCAGCACCGAGAGGTACGCGAAGCTGGCGAGCTGGAGCAGCGTGCCGAGCACCAGGAACGACAGCGCCGGGTAGGCATAGCTCGGGTCGACGAACTGGACGAAGAAGGAGATCAGGAACAGGATCGCCTTCGGGTTGATCAGGCTGACCACCAGGGCCCGGCGGTAGGGCCTCTCCACGGGGGCCGTCGCCCCGGGAGTCCCGGGAGTCCCGGCTGCCCCAGCCGTCCCGGCCGTCCCGGCGTCCACCGTCTCCACCAGTTCGGCGGTACGCCGGTGCCGCTCGCGCCACAGGGACACGGCGGCCCGCAGCATCCCGATGGCCATCCAGGTCAGATAGGCCGCACCCGCGTACTTGACGATCGCGAAGAGCAGGGGCGTCGTCTGGAGCAGGGACGCGGCGCCGAGCGCGGAGAGCGTCATCAAGATGGCGTCCCCGGTCCAGACGCCCGCGGCGGCCGTATAGCCGGTGCGCACGCCGCGCCGGGCGGCGACGGAGAGCACGTACAGCGAGTTCGGCCCCGGCAGAAGAACGATCAGCGCCAGACCGGCGAGATAAGTCGGAAGATCGGTGACACCCAGCATGGACGGAGTCTCGCACGCCCGTACGGGGTGTCGTCCAGGGGGCTTCACCAGGCGGTATCGGTGCTCCGGCGCCGCGCGGGAGAGGGGCGGGCCCGGCAGTCCGGACCCAGCCATGATCCACCGTGCGCCCCCTCGGGGGGCTGGACGCGCGCCTTGCGTCCGGCGGAGTATTCGGGGACCGGGCCGTACGGGAATTCCGTACCGGAGGCACCGGGCAGGCGGGCGAGTCGGGGGGACCGGGCATGACGGGCACGGACAGCGGGTGGGGCGGCCGGGGAGCGAGGGACACGTGCGGGGCGCGGGCCACTGAAGCGACACCGGGGCAGGGACCGGGGCCTGGACCGCGGCAGGGGCCGGGACCTGGACCGGGGCAGGGACCGGGGCCGCAGCAGTGGCCTGGTGCGGACGCCGGGCGGCGTGCGGGCGGCAGGGGCCAGGGGCGTCGTGTCGCCGCCGCTTCCCTCGTCGCGCTGGCCGCCCTCGCGACGGGATGCGAGCCCGGGACCGCCGAAGGGGCGCAGGACGTGCCGCCGCCGGTGCGGGCCACGCAGGCCGCCGCGCCGACCCCGAGCCCCTTCCTCACCGCCCCGGCCCCCGTGACCGAGGACGCGAAGCCCAGCACCGCACCGCCGCCCAGCCCGCCGGCGTCCACCGCCGCCCCGGCCCCGACGACGGCCCGGCCGGAGCCGAGCACCGCACCGCCGCCGCGCGTCCTGATGCGTACGGGGGCCGAGAGCGACCAGGTGCGGGAACTCCAGGCCCGGCTCCGCCAGATCGGCCACTTCGGGCGCAATCCCACCGGCTACTACGGCTCCGTCACCGCCGACTCCGTACGGTCCTTTCAGGCCAAGCGGGGGCTGCCGGTCACCGGAAGCACCGACACGGTCACCTGGCAGCGGCTGCTGGCCATGACCCGGGTGCCGACGGCCGCCGAGCTGGACCCGCCGACCGAGCGGCCGGTGGCCGCGCCGGACGAACGGTGTCTGAAGGGCCGGGTCCTGTGCATCAGCAAGAAGAGCCGGACCCTGGCGTGGATGAACGACGGCAAGGTCGTCTCCGCGATGGACGTGCGGTTCGGCTCGGAGTACACGCCCACCCGGGAGGGCGTGTTCGAGGTGTTCTGGAAGTCCCGGGACCACGTGTCGACGCTCTACGACACCCCGATGCCGTACGCCCTGTTCTTCAGCGGCGGCCAGGCGGTCCACTACTCCGCCGACTTCGCGGCCAACGGATACGGCGGCGCCTCGCACGGCTGCGTCAACGTGCGGGACAAGAAGAAGGTCGCGGCCCTGTTCGACCAGGTGAAGAACGGCGACAAGGTCGTCGTCTCCTGGTGATCCGGAACGGATGGTCCGCTGCCTGCCGCCGCCTGCCGCTGATCCGGCGTACGGCGGGCCGGCGGGCGAGGGAGGAGAGGGCGCGGGCGGGACCGGGGGAACGTGTCCCGCCCGCGCCGATGCGCTGAGCCGAAGGTACGGGGGGAACCCCGGCTCATTGCGCGGCCGATGACCAGTCGGCTCACTCTCTACTGCGCCCGGCCTCCGAAAAACGTCACACCTGACCGCCCGGGCCGCGCACGGGGAGCCTGGAACCGCAGGTCAGCGAGAGGTTCAGCTCACCAGCGGGCGGTTCAGGTCACCAGCGGGCGGTTCAGGTCATCAGCAGGCGGTTCTGGCCATCCATAGGAGAGCCGACCCGTCAGCAGGCCCGAGCCGGACCGTCAGCGGGCGAGTGCGGAGGCCTCGTCGGAGGTCTTCGGGAGCGGCGGGGCCCCGGTGTCCGTCCCTGCCTTCGCCTCCGGGGCCATGCCGGAGCGCGGTACGGGGTGGAAGGAGACGGGCGGCAGCGAGCCGCCGTTGCCGTTGCCCGGCCCGCTCTGATCGTCGTCGTCATCGTCGTCGTCCCCACCGCCACCGGAGCCGCCGTTCCCACCGTTTCCGCCACTGCCGCCACTTCCGCCGTCCTCGTCGAGGAGGCGGTCGCAGAAGCGCTCCAGGTTCTTCTCGCCCTTCGCGAAGCGGATCAGCCGCTGTCGGCTCCGGTCGTCCAGAGTCCCGTCGCGGAAGGCCTTGCAGGCCTTGACGGACTGCTCGTACCAGTTGCCGGACTCCGTGTCGTCGCCCGAGCCGCCGGGCCGTTCGTCCTGGCCGTCACCGCCCCCGGACATCTCCTCGCGACCCTCGCCGCCCGGCTGGTGCGGGCTGCCCGGGCGGTCCCCGCCGGGCTCCTGGCCGGTGTCGCCGGTTCGCGCGCCGTCGGGCTCCTCGGGCCCGTCGGACTCCCGGGTGGCGGGCGAGGAGTGTTCCTCCGGCTCGTCGGGCGAGGACGGGTCCGCCGGGGACGGCGGGTCCTCGGCGGCCCCGCCGGAGATCAGCGGCCCCGGGGTCACGGCGGCCGATACGGAGGTGGCGGGCGTGGGCGAGCCCTGTCCGCCGAAGGCTCCGGTGAACACGCCCGTGCCGGCGGCGACCGCCACCCCGCCGAGCGCGCATCCCGCCAGCGAGGCGACCAGGCCGAAGCGGACCGGTCGGCTCCAGCGCGGGCGGCGGGCCGGGGCGTCGGGGGCGGCACCGATGTGGACGGCGTGCAGCAGACCGGGCCGGCCGGGGACGGCGGCGCCCGCGGCACGGCCGGCGAGCCGGTCCACGCCGTTGCCGTGGCCGGCCTGCCGGAACGCGGCCAGGACCGCGTCCTCGCCGGGGAGTTCACCTGCCGGAGGCCGCAGCTCCGCACGAGCGGCGCCGAGCGCTTCGGCGAGCCGGATGGCGTCGGTGCGGGCCTCGTCGCCGACGGGGACGACCGGTTCGCCGCGGAGCAATCTCTCCGCCGCGTCCTTGTCAAGCCACTCGTAGTGCTCGTCGGCCATCACATGTCCTTCTGCGTCCACGGTCGCAAATGCGTCACACCGGGAGTGACTCCGGCGGGCGCGGCCGGACCGCCCCGCCCGGGGCGCTGCGCGGGCACGGCACCGAGCCCGGCGCCACCGCCCGTCTCCTGTCCAGCGCCGCCGTCGGCGCCCTGAGCCGGGTCCTGGTCCGGAGCCGGAACAGGAACCGGGGCCGGGGCCGGAGCCAGGGCAGGGGCAGAAGCCAGGGCAGGGGTGCCGTCCGAGGAGGCGCCGTCCGCGGGGAACCCGCCGTCGGCCCGGTTCGTCCCGGGATGCTCCGCGCCGAGGAGTTCGGCCAGTCGCTTGAGGCCGCGGTGGGCGGCGGTGCGTACGGCACCGGGCCGCTTGCCCAGGGTCTGCGCCGCGCTCTTCGCGTCGAGCCCGACGACCACCCGGAGCACGACGGCCTCGGCCTGGTCCTGCGGCAGCTGGGCGATGAGGGACATGGTGCGGTCGGTGTCCAGCGCCTCGATGGCGTCGCCCGCGGTGTCGGACTCGGCGGCCCGCGTGGTCAGCTCGGTCTCGTCGCCGCCGATCGCGGGGCGGCGGCTGCGCATCCGCAGGTGGTCCAGCGAGCGGTTGCGCGCGATCCGCGCGGCCCAGCCCCGGAACCGGTCGGCGTCACCGCTGAAACGGTCGAGGTCGCGCGCGATCTGCAGCCACGCCTCGGACGCCACGTCCTCGGCGTCCGGCTCCCCGACCAGCGTCCGTATGTAGCCCAACAACCTTGGCTGCACCGCGCGGTACACAGCACGGAAGGCGTCCTCGTCCCCGTCCTGTGCCGCGAGCACCGCGGCAGTCAGCTCCGCGTCGTCCCCCAGCACTCCCTCAACCCGCTCTGCCGTCCTCGATCGCAGCTGGTCAACTGCTGCGCAACCCTGCGCGAACCAGCACGCTACGTGCTCGGCGGGGGCCACGTCCATGACTTGTACAACCCGCAACAATTCGCCGCCCCGTCCTCCGGTGTGACAGAAAACGCAGTCATGGCGCTGAGATGAGTACGGGGTCGTGCTGCGACCCCGTGGAAGACGGCCGGGGCCTCTCCTGTGGGGGGTGGCGGCCCCGGTCGTCGCTCCAACACGTGCTCGCTCGACCTGGCGCTCTGTGGGCCGCCTACCTCCTCCGTGACCAACGGCGTGACCAACGCGCCGCGTATTGGGCGCGCAGGTCGTGGCTGACGGCGGCGAGGAGGGCGGTGCGGAAGCGGTTGCCCTCGGCGAAAGTGCGCGCCTCCTCGGCCCGGTCGGCCGGGCGCCGGCGGTCCAGCGCCACCGCTGCCTGGGCGGCGAAGGCTCCCAGGACCCGGCGGTCCTCGGCGGGCAGCGCCCGGCCGCTCAGGACCAGCGCCGGGTTCTCCCCCACGGGTATGTCGACGTCGGCGTCCCCGGGACGTTCGACGGGGCGGGCGCCGACAGCCGCCGTACAGGACCAGGGCTCGACCTCGGCCGTCCGCTCCAGGAGGGCGACGGAGTCCATGGCGAAGGTCTCGCGGACCCTCTCCAGCAGGGCCGACCGGACACCGGTGGGGTGCGCAGGTTCCGTACCCCACCGGTGTCCGGTGTCCGAAGCGGTTCCATCAACCCTGGGTCAGGTTCCTGAGCGCGGTGTTCAGCTCCAGGACGTTCACCCGGGGCTCCCCCATGAAGCCGAGCAGCCGGCCGCTGGTGTGGTCGGCGACGAGGCCCTCGACCTCCTTGACGTCGAGGCTGTTCCGCTCGGCTACCCGGTGGACCTGGAGTTCGGCGTACGCGGGTGAGATGTCGGGGTCCAGGCCGGAGCCGGAGGAGGTGACGGCGTCGGCGGGCACGTCCGCGGGCTTCACCTTGTACGTGGAGGTGGAGTTGTCCTTGACCACGGCCACCTTGGCGTCGGTCACCCACTGGATCAGTTCCTCGTTGTCACCGGATCGGTTGGTGGCTCCGGAGAGGATCAGGGAGTACCGCGTGTTGACGCTGTTGCTGCCGAGCCCGTTGGAGGGGCGCGGCTGGAACCACTTCAGGTCCGGGGCGGGTGACTCCTCGCCGTCCTCGATCGGGAGGTCGTACCGCTGTCCGATGAGGGAGGAGCCGACGACCCGGCCGCTCCCGTCCTTGATCTCGGAACCGTTGGCCCTGTCATTGAACAGGGCCTGGGCGACGCCGGTGACGGCGAGCGGGTAGAGGACCCCGCAGACCAGGGTGAGGACGAGCAGGGCGCGGAGTCCGGCCCCGAGCACGCGCACGGTGCTGCTGACGGAGTTGTTGGTCATGGCGGATCAGCCGATTCCGGGAATGAGGGAGAGGAGCATGTCGATGATCTTGATGCCGATGAACGGGGCGACGATGCCGCCGAGTCCGTAGACGCCCAGGTTGCGGCGGAGCATCCGGTCGGCGCCGGCGGGCCGGTAGCGCACGCCCTTGAGGGCCAGGGGCACCAGCGCGACGATGATCAGGGCGTTGAAGATGACCGCGGACAGGATCGCGGACTCGGGTGAGGCGAGCCCCATGACGTTGAGCTCGTCCAGCGACGGGTACGCCACGGCGAACATGGCGGGGATGATCGCGAAGTACTTCGCCACGTCGTTGGCGATGGAGAAGGTGGTCAGGGCTCCCCGGGTGATGAGGAGTTGTTTGCCGATCTCGACGATCTCGATGAGTTTGGTGGGGTTGGAGTCGAGGTCCACCATGTTCCCGGCCTCCTTGGCGGCCGAGGTTCCGGTGTTCATCGCGACGCCGACGTCGGCCTGGGCCAGGGCGGGTGCGTCGTTGGTGCCGTCGCCGGTCATCGCGACGAGTTTGCCCCCCGCCTGCTCCCGCTTGATGAGGGCCATCTTGTCCTCGGGCGTCGCCTCGGCCAGGAAGTCGTCGACCCCCGCCTCCTCGGCGATCGCCTTCGCGGTCAGCGGGTTGTCACCCGTGATCATGACCGTACGGATGCCCATGCGCCGCAACTCGTCGAACCGCTCCCGCATCCCCTCCTTCACCACGTCCTTCAGGTGGACGACCCCGAGGACCCGAGCGCCGTCAGCGTCTTCCACAGCCACCAGCAGCGGCGTGCCACCAGCCTGGGAAATCCGGTCCGTGAGCGCCTCCGCGTCCTCGGAGACACTGCCGTTGTGCTCCCTCACCCACGCGATGACGGAACCGGTCGCGCCCTTGCGGACCTTCCGCCCGTCCAGGTCGACGCCCGACATCCGGGTCTGCGCGGTGAACTCCACCCACGCGGCGTCCGTCAGCTCCCCCTGGGTGCGCTCCCGCAGCCCGTACTTCTCCTTGGCGAGCACGACGATCGACCGGCCCTCCGGGGTCTCGTCGGCGAGCGAGGAGAGCTGCGCGGCGTCCGCCAGCGTGCCCTCGGTGACGCCCCGGACCGCGAGGAACTCGGCGGCCTGCCGGTTGCCCAGGGTGATGGTTCCGGTCTTGTCGAGCAGCAGGGTGGACACGTCGCCCGCCGCCTCGACCGCGCGCCCCGACATGGCCAGGACGTTGCGCTGCACCAGGCGGTCCATGCCCGCGATGCCGATCGCCGACAGCAGGGCCCCGATCGTGGTGGGGATCAGGCACACCAGCAGCGCGGCGAGCACGATCAGCGACGTCTGGTCGTCCGCGCCGGCGTAGATCGCGAAGGGCTTCAGGGTGACCACGGCCAGCAGGAAGACGATCGTGAGGGACGCCAGCAGGATGTTCAGGGCGATCTCGTTGGGCGTCTTCTGCCGGGAGGCGCCCTCCACCAGGTTGATCATGCGGTCGATGAAGGTCTCGCCGGGCTTCGTCGTGATCCTGATGACGACGCGGTCGGACAGCACCTTCGTACCGCCGGTCACCGCGCTGCGGTCGCCGCCGGACTCGCGGATGACCGGAGCCGATTCGCCGGTGATCGCGGATTCGTCGACGGAGGCGACACCCTCGACCACGTCCCCGTCGCCGGGGATGACGTCTCCGGCCTCGCAGACCACCAGGTCCCCGATGCGCAGGTCCGTCCCCGCGACCCGCTCCTCGTGGGGACCGATGACCCGGCGGGCGACGGTGCCGGTCCTGGCCTTGCGCAGGGTGTCGGCCTGGGCCTTGCCCCGGCCTTCGGCGACCGCCTCGGCGAGGTTGGCGAAGACCGTGGTCAGCCAGAGCCAGCCGGTGATCGCCCAGCCGAACCGGTCGGTCGGGTCGGTGAGCGCCAGCAGGGTGGTGACCACCGAGCCGACCAGCACGACGAACATCACGGGCGACTTGACCATCACGCGCGGATCGAGCTTGCGCAGCGCGTCCGGGAACGACTTCAGCAACTGCTGGGGGTCGAACAGCCCGCTGCCGACCCGGTTGGCGGCCCCGTGGCCGGCGGCCGGCGGTATGTCTCCGTGCGGAGCGCGAGTGGGGGTGACGGTGCTCATGAGGCGAGCCCTTCGGCAAGCGGACCCAGCGCCAGGGCCGGGAAGTAGGTGAGTCCGGTGATGATGAGGATCGTGCCGACGAGCAGCCCCGTGTAGAGGGGCTTGTCGGTGCGCAGCGTGCCCGCGGTCTCGGGCACCGGCTTCTGCTCGGCGAGCGAGCCGGCCAGGGCCAGGACGAACACCATCGGGAGGAACCGGCCGAGCAGCATCGCGATGCCGATGGTCGTGTTGAACCACTGGGTGTCGGCGCCCAGCCCGGCGAAGGCGGAGCCGTTGTTGTTGGCGCCGGAGGTGTAGGCGTACAGGATCTCGGAGAAGCCGTGCGCACCCGAGTTCGTCATCGAGTCGGCGGGGGTCGGCAGGGCCATGGCGACGGCGGTGAAGCCGAGCACGAGGGCCGGGGTGACGAGGATGTAGCAGGCCGCGAGCTTGATCTGGCCGGTGCCGATCTTCTTGCCGAGGTACTCCGGGGTGCGTCCGACCATCAGCCCGGCGATGAACACCGCGATGATCGCCATGATCAGCATGCCGTAGAGGCCGGAGCCGACACCGCCGGGAGCGATCTCGCCGAGCTGCATGCCGAGCATGGTGATGCCGCCGCCGAAGCCGGTGTACGAGGAGTGGAAGGAGTTCACCGCGCCGGTCGAGGTCAGCGTCGTGGCGACCGCGAAGATCGACGAGCCGGCGATCCCGAAGCGGTTCTCCTTGCCCTCCATGGCCCCGCCCGCGATCTCGAAGGCCGGTCCGCGGTGGGCGAATTCGGTCCACATCATCAGCACCGTGAAGCCGATCCAGATGATGGCCATCGCCCCGAGGATCGCGTACCCCTGCTTCAGCGATCCGACCATCCGGCCGAAGGTCCGCGTCAGCGCGAACGGGATCAGCAGGATGAGGAAGACCTCGAACAGGTTCGACAGGGGGTTGGGGTTCTCGAAGGGGTGGGCGGAGTTGGCGTTGAAGTAGCCGCCGCCGTTGGTGCCCAGCTCCTTGATGACTTCCTGGGAGGCGACCGCGCCGCCGTTCCACTCCTGCGTACCGCCCATGAACTGTCCGACCCGGTGGATGCCGGAGAAGTTCTGGATCGCCCCGCAGGCGACCAGGACGATCGCGCCGATCACCGAGATCGGGATCAGGATGCGGACGGTTCCGCGCACCAGGTCGGCCCAGAAGTTGCCGAGTTCACCGGTACGCGACCGGGCGAAGCCGCGTACGAGTGCCACCGCCACGGCCATGCCGACCGCGGCGGACAGGAAGTTCTGCACGGCGAGGCCGCCGGTCTGCACGACGTGGCCCATGGCCTGTTCGCCGGAGTACGACTGCCAGTTGGTGTTGGCGACGAAGGACGCGGCGGTGTTGAACGCCTGGTCCGGGTCGATCGAGGAGAAGGCCGGTGAACCGGGCAGTGAGCCCTGCACCCGTTGCATCAGGTACAGGAAGAGAACGCTCACCGCGGAGAAGGCGAGCACTCCGCGCAGATAGGCGGGCCAGCGCATCTCGGCGGCCGGGTTGGCGCCGATGGCCTTGTATATCCACTTCTCCGGCCGGTAGTTCTTCTCGGAGGAGTAGACCCTGGCCATGTAGTCGCCCAGCGGGCGGTACGCGAGGGCGAGGGCGGCGATCAGGGCTATGAGCTGGAGCAGACCAGCGACCTGGGAACTCATTTCCTTACTCAGAACCTCTCCGGGTAAAGGAGAGCGAGGATGAGATATCCGAGCAGGGACACGGCCACGACGAGGCCGACGACATTTTCGACGGTCACAGCTTGGTCACCCCCCGGGCGATAAGAGCCACCAGCGCGAATACCGCGATCGTGGTGGCGACGAAGGCCAGGTCGGCCATCGCGAGCTCCTGATTGACGTGAGGAAGGGAATCGGCCGTTCGGCCAATACGAGCAAACCCCGACTTCATCCCGGCGATAAGCCACCTTGACGAGGTCCATACGAATACCGGGGAACCCTTGACGCCGATCTGACACGGCCGACCGGGCCGCGGCCCGGTCGTTCCGTTCGGCACGCTGCCGCGAGCCTTTCCGGGTACCGGCCGCGTGCCGACGGGACAGCGCTCAGCCGCCGATGTCGCGCCGCAGGAGGTCCTCCTGCGTCTCGCGCCGTATCAGCAGGCGGGCCGTGCCTTCGTGCACCGCGACGACCGGCGGCCGGCCGACGAGGTTGTAGGCGGAGGCCATGGAGACCTGGTAGGCCCCTGCCACGGGCACCGCGAGCAGGTCGCCGGTGCGGATGTCGGCAGGCAGGAGGACGTCGTTCGCGAGGATGTCGCCGGCCTCGCAGTGCCGGCCCACCACCGTGGCCGCGACCGGTCCGGCGGTGGCGGCGCGGCCGATCAGGCGGGGCGCGTAGCGGGCCCCGTACAGGGCGGGCCGGGGGTTGTCGCTCATGCCCCCGTCGACGGCCACGAACGTGTTCGGGCCGGTGTGCTTGACGGAGAGGACGCGGTAGAGCGCCACCCCGGCCGGGGCCACGATCGCCCGGCCCGGTTCGATGGCCAGCCTCGGCACGGGCAGGCCCGCCGCCGCGCAACCGGTGGCGAGTTCCGCGCCCAGACGGCGCGCGAGGGCGGTCGGGTCGAGGGCGGCCTCCCCGGGCCGGTGGGCGACCCCGTGCCCGCCCCCCATGTCGAGCTCGGGGAACGTGACGCCGTGGCTGTCCTTGATCCGGGCCATCAGTCCGACCATGCGCCGCACGGCCACGAGATACGGCTTGACGTCGGTGATCTGGGAGCCGATGTGACAGTGCAGGCCGGTCAGTTCGAGCTGCGGCTGACCGAGCACCCGGGCGATGGCGTGCTGGGCGGATCCATCGGTGAGGGACAGGCCGAACTTCTGGCCGTCGGTACCGGTACGGATCTTCTCGTGGCCGCCCGCCGCTACACCGGGCACCACCCGCACCATGACGCGTCGCCGCCCGGCGGGGCCGGTCAGCGCGGCGATCCGGGCGATCTCCGAAGGGCTGTCGACAACGATCCGCCCGACTCCGAGCCGTAGCGCCGTCTCGATGTCGCGCGGTGTCTTCGCGTTGCCGTGGAGCACCATCCGCTCCGGCGGGAACCCGGCGGCGTGGGCGAGTTCGAGTTCGCCCACGGAACAGACGTCCAGCCCCAGCCCCTCCTCGTCGATCCACCGTGCCATCGCCCGGGACAGGAACGCCTTGGCCGCGTACAGCACCTGGGCTTCGGGAAAGGCGGCCCGGTAGGTCCGGCAGCGTGACCGCACCTCGTCCTCGTCCAGGACGTACGCGGGGGTGCCGAACCGGTCGGCGAGGTCGGCGAGCGAGACCCCTCCGACGCTCAGGTCGCCGTGCGGGAGCCGGACGGCGGATGCAGGGAAGACGGACAGATCGTCCAGTCCGGCCGGGGGCTCGGTGAGAACGGGAGCTGACATGGCGGCGTCTCCTCGGAAGGCGTGTGACGAAGCGCGGGTCACAGGGCGCGCGCGGGCTCTTCGGCCGCGCCCGCCCGTACGGCGGTGACGGCCGGGGCGGAGAGAACCGGGTCGACGACGAGCCGGTCGACGCCGAGAGGCTCCGTCAGGGAGCGCAGGGCGGGCTCGGCGAGCCTGATCGCGGGCTGGCCGGCGCCGAGCGTCGCGGTCAGCAGGGCGAGGCCGGTGAAGCCGACGGCCGTGCGCTCGCCCAGCGGAGTACGGAACATCCGCAGCGCGGGGCCGGCGGCTTCCGGCCGGACGGGCACGTACAGGAGCCCGGCCCGGGCCTGTTCATCGGGGTCGGGGTCGTCGTCGTACGAGAAGAGGCACATGGGGTTTCCTCCGGATGGAGCCGTGACGCGGCCGCCGTCGGGCCGCATGACGCCGAAGCTATGCCCGCCCCGGCACGGAGGGCCCGCTCGCCTGACGCGATATTGACGGGCGTCGACCGGTTCATACGGATCGCTGACGCTCACCGCCCCTCGCCCGTCCTTCAATGGAACTCCGAACAGGAACTCCGGAACAGGAACTCCGGAACAGGACGAGTCGGGAGGCCGGACGGTGCGGCAGAGAATCGTGGTCGGCGTGAGCGGCTCCCCGGGGAGCCTGGCAGCCCTGCACCGGGCCGCCGCCGAGGCGCGGGAACGCAACGCGGAGCTGTACGCCGTGCTGGCCTGGCAGTTGCCCGGCGGCGGACTGGGCGGCCGCGCCACCTACGGCACCGCCGTGCTCCGGGAGTGCCGGGAGGCCGCTGTCGAAAACCTGCGCACCGTCCTTGACGGTGCGTTCGCCGTCAGGAGGCCGGGCGTCGCCCTGTCCGGGCTCGCCGTGCGCGGCGAGCCCGGGGCGGTCCTCGTCGAGGCGGCCGGGTCGGCTGACGGCCTCCTGGTCGTGGGCGCGGGTTCACGTGGCGGATGGCTGCCGGCGCTGCGCCCGTCGGTGGCCCGCTACTGCCTGACGCACGCGGCCTGCCCCGTTCTCACGGTCCCCCCGAACCCGCTGGAAGCCGAACTCGCCGCCGCACACGGCGGTTCCTGGACCCTGCCGCCCATGACCGGGGAGCGAGAGCGCTGAGCGGTGCGCGCCCTCGACCGCCTCCTCGTCTCGACCGCCTCCTCGTGAGGCGCGGCCCGGTCAGCCCAGGCCGCGGGCCCGTCGTGACATCACCGCGCGCAGGACCCGGCGGCCCTCCGTGGACAGGTCCAGTGCCTTGCGGAGTCCGGCGCCGCTGCCCGCCGTGCCGGTGGTCTCCGCCAGGATCTCCAGGATGCGGACCTGCCGTTCCAGCTCCCCGGCGACCAGCGGGCCCACGGCGGCCGGTTCGCCGCCGCGGGCCGCCTTGAGCAGCTGCTCCTCGTCCGGCGCCACGTCCCCGGCCGGGGTGTCGAGCCGCCCGTGGATCCGGAGCGCGACCAGCGAACAGGCGTCCGCCCACTCCCGCAGTGGTCCGGCGGCGAAGTCGGAGGGGGCGGCGCCGAGCATGGTCCGCACGAGCGCGGCCGGACCGTCGGGGACGGACGCGTGCTCCATCCCCGTCCGCACCGCCGCGAGCCGGATGTCCCAATCCTGCCCGTTCTCGCAGCTCGCCCAGAGCGGGCGCAGAGGCTCCGTCTCCGGCCCGGCGAGCAGCGGCAGACATCGGTCAAGGCATGCCAGCGCACCGGCGGCCAGTGCTCGCTCGTCGGCTCGTTCGATCAGTTCCAGCAGACTCATCGACGTCTCCCTCGGTCTACCGGATACTGCGCCGAATGGCTGGAAATCGTCACTACGGGGGTGATCGTCACTACGAGGTGATCGTCGCGGCGGGCGCCCGCCCGTGCGCCCGTCACCGGTGAGCACCCGGGACCGCCGGGGCGGGAGCCAGGCGGTGCGCGGCGCGCTCCACCTGCATCCGGGTCACCGCACGCACGAAGAGGACGGCGAGCACCGCCGCCACCAGGTCCAGCGCGTCGGCGGCCGCGACGAGGGCCGCCGCGTCGGCGATCTCCTCCGGCTCCCGGCCCCGGTTCCACTGGCTCACGGCGATCCGGGAGGCGAGGACGGAGACGATCCAGCCGCCCCACCACAGGTTCAGCACCGTTTTGGGAGCCGTGCGCCAACTGCCGTCGGGGTGGGGCAGGACGCTCGCCTCCCAGATGCCGCTGGCGACGCGGTAGGGGAACCAGAGGTTGGCGACCGGGACGAACCAGCCGCCCACCGCCCAGCCCGGTCCCATCCGCTGCACGCGGAACTCGAAGACCTCGGCGTTCCGGCGGGTGCGATGGAACCAGATGACGAAGAGGACGCCGGTGGCCAGGAACGCCGCCGTCTGGACCGTCCCGGCGAGGTCGTACAGCTCCTGCGCCCGCAGGCCCGGCCCGGAGTAGATGTTGAGGGACTCGTCCGCCGCCAGCCCCTCCCACAGGCCGCGCAGGTGCAGACCGGCGCCGATGACGAACAGGTCGCTCGCGATGACGCAGCCCAGCAGGGCGATCACCGCCCGCGACAGACCGACCGGCGAACGCGGCCAGGTGCCGGCGCCCCAGCCTCCGGGCACGGGTCCGGGAAGGGGCGCGTCCGCGACGACCGGGGCCGTCGGGCCGCCGGGCATCGGCGGCCGGGTGCCCGAGCAGAAGGTGCACAGCCCCTCGTCGGTCACGGCCGTTCTGATGCGACAACGAGTACAGAGCATGGACATGAAAAAGTCCCCCCAAGGACGGGCCATCGGTGTGACCTCGCGTCCCTCCCCAGAAGCGCGCGGTCGGCGGACCGTAGCCCGTGGACGGTGTCGCTGTCCACGGGCTCACGCGCGGCCGGGTAACGCCCCTCGCCTCACCCCGCGCTGCCGGTCCGCTCCGCCAGTTCCTGGAAACGCGCCCAGCTCAGCGCGGGCTTCCGCGGGTCCCACAGCTTCTGGGAGGTCGCCACGAGCGGCATCCGGATGCCGTCCGCCACCTGCTGGGTGGTCTGTGCGTTCGCCAGGTCGCCCCAGACGGCGAACCGGCCGCCGAGGATCTGCTTCGAGTAGCGCTCGGCCACGGGTTCGGTGCCGCGAAGCACCAGCGGGGTCCACTGCTCGTAGATCCGCTCGCCGGTCGGGTAGACGAAGTCGTTGGGCTCGCCGAGCACGTAGTAGAGGAACTCGTCGTTGAGGTTCAGCATCTTGTAGCCCGCGGCGAGGTACTCCTGCGGCGGGCGGGCGCCGATCTCCTTGCCGGTCCAGTACTCGATCTCGATGTTCTCGTCGGCCTTGACCTTCGTGTCCCGGAAGAGCCCGTCGTTCCAGGCCTTGGCGGTCCGGCCCTTCGGGACGACGACGGCCGCGCGGTCGTTCAGCCAGCCGGTGGCCAGGTCCTCGATCGAGGCTCCGGCGCCGTGCTTCTCCTCCGCCGCGCGCTGGAGCTGCGGATAGGAGGCGGCCGGGTTCTGGACGGTCAGCGCCTGGTACTCGTCCGCGCCCAGGTGCCAGAAGCGCCCGGGGAACAGCTCGGTGTACTCGTCGAGGAGTTCGTCGATCAGCTTGGCCGCGCCCGGCTTCGAGATGTCGATGGAGCCCTTCGACTCGACGCCCGCGGTGTTGCGCAGCTGGAGGTCGGGGTGGGCGGCCAGCACCGCCCCGAGGTGTCCGGGCGAGTCGATCTCGGGGACGACCTCGATGTGCCGGCTGTTGGCGAGGGCGACGATGCGGCGGACCTCGTCCTGGGTGAGGGCCTCGTCGGAGACCACCTCGGGGTGCGACTTCGACTCGATCCGGAAGGCCTGGTCGTCGGAGAAGTGCAGGCCGAGCTGGTTGAGCTTGAGGTCGCCCATCTCACGTATGCGGTCCTCTATCCACTCCGCGCTGTAGTGCTTGCGCGCGATGTCGAGGTTGAGTCCGCGCTGCGGGCGGTCCGGCCGGTCGTTGACGACGCCCTCGGGGAGCGTGCCGTCCGCCTTGACCGACTGCTTCAGGGTGCGGGTGCCGTAGAAGACGCCCGACTCGTCGGGTCCGGTGATCTTCGCCTTCCGGTCGCGCACGGTGAGCGTGTACGACTCGGTGGGGCCCGCGTCCTTGTCGCCGAGCGCCAGCTCGACGTCTCCGGTCCGCGCCGGCTCGGCGCCCCGGTAGCGGATCTTCAACTCCTTGGCGAGCAGCTCCGCCTCGTCGGCGAGCACCCCGCTGCCCTTGGCGATGACGACGGTGCTGTCCTTGCCCGGCTGCCAGCCGGGGCCCCGGGCCGGGGTGTGCTCGCGCACCGCGGGGATCGTGCTCGGTGTGCTGGACATCGGATAGCTGCGGGAGGGCGACGGGGCGACGGCCTCGGCGGAGGTGCCGGAGGGCGACGCCGTGTCGCCGGACGATCCGCCGCCGGACCCCTCCGGCCAGACGACGACGGTGAGGGCGACGGCGGCCGCGGCCGTGACAGCCGCGCCGGTGACGAGGGCACCACGCGTGGGCGACATCGGACAGATTCCTCCGTTGAAGGGGGCAGGGACGGTTGAAAAGGGTGAATAGGCGAGGAAACGGGTGAATAGGGTGCAAGGTTGGCATTTTTGCCGGGGCCTCGCCCATCGGGGGCTATCCGGAACCGGACAGAACCCCGGTCGACGCAGGTCAGACGTCCATCACCGGTTCCGAAACCCTCCCGTTCGGGTGATTCTTCTGCGGTCCTCCGGACGGCCGCCGACCGATCTCGCTAGCGTTGCGGCACATTCGTCCCTCCCTTCACTCCCGCCCCGGCGGAACTCACTCCCACGCCGGGCAACCTCGGTACGTCCTGGTCTGTCTTCCCAGGGCAGAGGGTTCCTTTCGGGGCCACGGAGTCATAGCTGTCGTTGATGACGAGGAGTCCACGCTGTCCAGGTCCAGCGAGTCCCCCGCCGGCCTGCCGAAGCGACCCGCGCCCCCGGCCGGCCGTCCGACCGTGCCCGCGCAGCCGCACCACCCGGTTCCGGCCGACGGCCCGGGAGGCCCGGGAGCGCCGCCCACCGGCGCCGCGCCGGTCGATCATGCCGTCGGCCTGGCCCATTTCAACAACCTGCCCTTCGCCGCCGCCGAAGCGGCCTTCCTGGAGTGCTGCGGCAGTCTCCGCTGGGCCCACCGGATGGCCGCCCACCGCCCCTACCCGGATCTCGGCGCTCTACTGGCCGCGTCCGACGAGGCGGGCTACGACCTCGCGCCCCGGGACATCGCGGAGGCCCTGGCCTCGGAGCCGGCCCCCTGCCTGCACCACGACGCGCCGCGCGCCGCCCATCTGGCGCTGCGGGCCGCGCACGCGGCGTACGAGAGCCGGTTCGGCCATGCCTTCGTCATCTGCCTGGACGCCTGTCAGCCCTCCCAGCACGTGGACCAGGTGCTGGCCGGGATCCGGGTCCGGCTGGCGCACGACACGGACGAGGAGCGGGCCGTGACCGCCGAGGAGCTGCGGCGACTCGCCCGGAGCCGGATCGTCGAGCTGGTGACGCCGGACCCCTTGCGGCAGGGGTCGCTCTAGCCCGTACGTGCCTGTTTGATTGCCACTTTGATCACACCAGAGGCCCCGGCGAACGCGAACCGACAATGCGTCGCTACGATGGCCGGGGCCGGTGGACCGTACCCGGCCGGGTCAGACCGACAGTCAAGCCGGCCGACCCCAATCCCCGCTCCCGGAGGGTTCTTCCGTGCCGGCTGGAACGCTGTACCGCGGCCGGGAAGGCATGTGGTCGTGGGTGGCTCATCGAGTCACCGGTGTCCTCATTTTCTTCTTCCTGTTCGTACATGTCCTGGACACCGCACTCGTCCGCGTCTCCCCGGAGGCCTACGACGACGTCGTGGCCACCTACAAGACGTGGCCTGTCGCGTTCCTCGAATACGGCCTCGTGGCCGCGATTCTCTTCCACGCGCTCAACGGTCTCCGGATCATCGCCGTGGACTTCTGGGCCAAGGGCCCGCGCTTGCAGAAGCAGATGCTCTGGACCGTGGTGGGCATCTGGATCGTGCTGATGGTCGGGGCCCTGTACCCCGTCCTCGGTCACGCCGTACGCGAGATGTTCGGGAGCTGACGCCCATGTCCAGCGAGACCTCTTCCGCAGCCGCGATCGGCGATGTCGAGGGCGTGAGCCTGTACGACGTCGACCACCCGGCCCCGGTGATCGAGCCCCCGCGCAAGCGCACGGGCAAGACACCCAAGGCTTCGCGCGGCAACTTCGAGATGTACGCGTGGCTCTTCATGCGCCTCTCGGGCGTCGTCCTGGTCGTCCTCGTCATCGGCCACCTGCTGATCCAGCTGGTGCTCGACGGCGGCGTCTCCAAGATCGGCTTCGCCTTCGTGGCGGGCCGCTGGGCCTCGCCGTTCTGGCAGGCCTGGGACCTCATCATGCTGTGGCTCGCCATGCTCCACGGCGGCAACGGCCTGCGTACGGTCATCAACGACTACGCCGAACGGGACAACACCCGCTTCTGGCTGAAGATGCTCCTGTACACCGCCACGGTGTTCACCGTCCTGCTGGGCACGCTGGTGATCTTCACCTTCGACCCGAACATCCGCTAGGCGCCGGGACAGAGGGACCAGAGGAAAACCATGCAGATCCACAAGTACGACACCGTCATCGTCGGCGCCGGCGGCGCCGGCATGCGCGCGGCCATCGAGTCGACCAAGCGCAGCCGTACCGCCGTGCTGACGAAGCTCTACCCCACCCGCTCCCACACCGGTGCGGCGCAGGGCGGCATGGCCGCCGCGCTCGCCAACGTGGAGGAGGACAACTGGGAGTGGCACACCTTCGACACGGTCAAGGGCGGTGACTACCTGGTCGACCAGGACGCCGCCGAGATCCTGGCGAAGGAGGCCATCGACGCCGTCCTCGACCTGGAGAAGATGGGCCTGCCGTTCAACCGGACGCCCGAGGGCCGCATCGACCAGCGCCGCTTCGGCGGTCACACCCGCAGCCACGGTGAGGCCCCGGTCCGCCGGTCCTGCTACGCCGCGGACCGCACCGGCCACATGATCCTCCAGACGCTGTACCAGAACTGCGTCAAGGAGGGTGTGGAGTTCTTCAACGAGTTCTACGTCCTGGACCAGCTGATCACCGAGGTCGACGGGGTCAAGAAGTCCTCCGGCGTCGTCGCGTACGAGCTGGCGACCGGCGAGATCCACGTCTTCCAGGCGAAGTCGGTCATCTACGCCTCCGGCGGCACCGGCAAGTTCTTCAAGGTGACCTCCAACGCCCACACGTTGACCGGTGACGGCCAGGCCGCCTGCTACCGGCGCGGCCTGCCGCTGGAGGACATGGAGTTCTTCCAGTTCCACCCGACGGGCATCTGGCGCATGGGCATCCTGCTGACGGAGGGCGCCCGCGGTGAGGGCGGCATCCTCCGCAACAAGGACGGCGAGCGCTTCATGGAGAAGTACGCGCCGGTCATGAAGGACCTCGCGTCCCGTGACGTCGTCTCGCGCTCCATCTACACGGAGATCCGTGAGGGCCGCGGCTGCGGTCCGGCCGGTGACCACGTCTACCTGGACCTGACGCACCTGCCGCCGGAGCAGCTGGACGCCAAGCTCCCGGACATCACCGAGTTCGCGCGGACGTACCTCGGCATCGAGCCCTACACGGACCCGATCCCGATCCAGCCGACCGCGCACTACGCCATGGGCGGCATCCCGACCAACGTCGAGGGCGAGGTGCTGGCCGACAACACCACCGTCGTCCCGGGCCTGTACGCCGCCGGCGAGGTCGCCTGCGTCTCCGTGCACGGCGCCAACCGCCTCGGCACCAACTCGCTGCTCGACATCAACGTCTTCGGGAAGCGCTCGGGCATCGCCGCCGCCGAGTACGCGGTGAAGACCGACTTCGTCGAGCTGCCCGAGAACCCCGCCCAGCTGGTCGCCGACCAGGTCGAGCGGCTGCGGAGCTCCACCGGCACCGAGCGTGTCGCGACCCTGCGCCTGGAGCTCCAGGAGTGCATGGACGCCAACGTGATGGTGTTCCGCACCGAGCAGACGATCAAGACGGCGGTCGACAAGATCGCCGAGCTGCGCGAGCGGTATCTCAACGTGTCCATCCAGGACAAGGGCAAGCGGTTCAACACCGACCTGCTGGAGGCCATCGAGCTGGGCAACCTGCTCGACCTGGCCGAGGTCATGGCGGTCTCCGCGCTCGCCCGCAAGGAGTCCCGCGGCGGTCACTACCGCGAGGACTACCCGAACCGCGACGACGTCAACTTCATGCGCCACACCATGGCGTACCGCGAGGTGGCCGCCGACGGCGCCGAGTCGATCCGGCTCGACTACAAGCCGGTCGTGACGACCCGCTACCAGCCGATGGAGCGTAAGTACTGATGGCTACCCCGACCCTGGACAAGACCGACGGGACCGCGAAGCCCGAGGCCGGCTTCGCCGACTCCCCGTTCATCACCGCCACGTTCCGGATCCGCCGCTTCAACCCGGAGGTCTCCGACGAGGTCCAGTGGCAGGACTTCCAGATCGAGATCGACCCGAAGGAGCGTGTCCTCGACGCCCTTCACAAGATCAAGTGGGAGCTCGACGGAACCCTGACGTTCCGCCGTTCCTGCGCGCACGGCATCTGCGGCTCCGACGCGATGCGGATCAACGGCAAGAACAGGCTCGCCTGCAAGACGCTGATCAAGGACATCAACCCGGACAAGCCGATCACGGTCGAGGCCATCAAGGGCCTCACGGTCCTCAAGGACCTCGTGGTCGACATGGACCCGTTCTTCCAGGCGTTCCGCGACGTCATGCCCTTCCTCGTCACCAAGGGGAACGAGCCGACCCGTGAGCGTCTGCAGTCCGCCGAGGACCGCGAGCGGTTCGACGACACCACCAAGTGCATCCTGTGCGCCGCGTGCACGTCCTCGTGCCCGGTGTTCTGGAACGACGGCCAGTACTTCGGCCCGGCGGCGATCGTCGCCGCGCACCGCTTCATCTTCGACTCGCGCGACGAGGCCGGCGAGCAGCGGCTGGAGATCCTCAACGACCGTGACGGCGTGTGGCGTTGCCGCACCACGTTCAACTGCACGGACGCCTGCCCGCGTGGCATCGAGGTCACCAAGGCGATCCAGGAGGTGAAGCGCGCGCTCATCACGCGTCGCTTCTGACCCTCCCGCAGCACCCGTTACGTCGACAGGCCCCGTCCCCGCAGTCTCGACCCTGCCGGGGGCGGGGCCTGTTGCTGCGCCGGGGCCGCACGGGCGGTACGGTTCAGCGGAGCTGAAGACCGAAGAGAACGGGGATCGTCGTGAGCGAGCCGAATCCGTACGCGGACGACGCGTACAAGTGGGGCCCGCCCCAGCAGCAGCCGGGCCACCAGCCCACCGTCGCCGACGGCCAGGGGTACGGCTACCCGGCGGCGGGCGCCCCGCCCGCGTACGGCTATCCGCAGCCGCTGCCGGATTCCGCCGCCCAGCCCGGCCCCGGTTACGGGTACCCCGGCGCGGCGCAGCCGACGATGCCCGGGCAGTACCTCCCGGTGCCGCAGGGAGCGCCCGGCCAGGGCGGCGTGCCGATGCTGTCGATCGGCGACATCACCGTGATGAGCGACGCGATCGTCACCCCGTCCGGGTCGATGCCGCTCAGGGGCGCGGTCTGGACGGCCACGGACATGTCGCGCACGGAGGAGAAGATCCCGACGCACGCGGTCGTGCTGGCGATCGTCTTCGCGCTGTTCTGCCTGATCGGTCTGCTGTTCCTGCTGATGAAGGAGAAGCGGACCACCGGTTTCGTCCAGGTCACGGTCACCAGCGGTGGCCGGCACCACGCGACGATGATCCCGGCCATGGGCCCGTACACCTTCCCGGCGGTCATGGGCCAGCTCAACCAGGCCCGCTCCATGAGCGCCTGACGCCCGGGGCGCTCTGCCCACCTCCCCCAGGACCCCTTCTTGAACATGTTCAAGAAGGGGTCTATCGTTATGCCCGGAAGCATTTTTGAACGCGTTCAAGGGAGGGTGGGGCATGGACCTCACTGTTGTCGCGTACGTCCTCTACCTGCTGATCACCGTGGCGCTCACCGTCTGGGTCGCGCGCACCCTCAGCCGCAACGGGCGGATCTTCCTCGCCGACGTGCTGCACGGGAACGAGAAGCTCGCCGACGCCGTCAACCACCTGCTGGTGGTCGGCTTCTATCTGGTCAACCTCGGGTTCGTCACGCTCTACCTGAGACACGCCGACGGGGTCGCCGACACCCGCGAGCTGTTCGAGGCCCTCTCGGTGAAGGTGGGCGTGGTCCTGCTGGTGCTCGGCGTCATGCACCTGGGCAATGTGTGGGTGCTCAGCCGCATCCGCCGCCGCAGCGCCCTGGAGCGCGAACAGACCCCGCCCGTGCCGCCGCACGGCTGGACGCACCCGGGCGACCGGGGCCCGTGGGCAGCGCCCGCGCCGGGGCGGTGAGCCCGGTGACCGGATCCGCGCCCGCGGCGTCGCCGGGACCGGCCTCGTACGCCGCGGCCCGGCCCGCGCCCGTACACCGGCTCACCGTGCTCTACGACGCGCACTGTCCGCTCTGCGTCCACCTGCGGCACTGGCTCCAGCGGCAGCGGCAGCTCGTACCGCTCGACCTCGTACCGGCCGGGTCGGCCGAGGCGCGGCGGCGGTTCCCGGAGCTGGACCACGCGGCGACGGCGGCGGAGATCACCGTCGTCGGCGACCTGGGCCAGGTCTACCGGGAGGCCTCCGCCTGGATCGTCTGCCTGTGGGCGCCGGCCAAGTACCGTTCCAGAGCCCACTGGCTGACCACCCCGGCGGGGCGCCCCTTCGCCCGGGGCACCGTCCTGGCCGCCGCCCGCTACCGCTCCCTGGCCCTTCCGCCCTGCGCACCCGGGGCCCGTGAGTGCGCCGCCCCGGCCGGAGCACCGTGGGGTCCCCGATAACCTTGGCCCCGTGGTGAAGGAAGAGAAGAACGCGCAGGCGAACAAGCCGGCCAAGGCCGCGAAGAGCGAGCAGACCCGCACGCTGATTCTCGAAACGGCGCTCCGGCTCTTCGCGGAGCGCGGCTACGACCGGACGACCATGCGGGCCATCGCCCAGGAGGCGGGCGTCTCGGTCGGGAACGCCTACTACTACTTCTCCTCGAAGGAGCACCTGGTCCAGGGCTTCTACGACCGGATCGCCGACGAACACGCGGCGGCGGTCCGGCCCGTGCTGGAGGGCGACGGGGATCTGACCGTACGCATCAGGGGCGTGCTGCTCGGCTGGCTGGACGTGGCGGAGCCGTACCACCGCTTCGCCGCCCAGTTCTTCAAGAACGCCGCCGATCCGGACAGCCCGCTCTCCCCGTTCTCCGAGGACTCGGTGGCCGCCCGCGACGCGGCGATCTCCATCCACGAGCGCTGCATCGCCGGGGCGGACGTCAAGAGCGACCCGGAACTGGCGCCGCTGCTGCCGCAGTTGATGTGGCTGATGCAGATGGGGCTGGTGCTGTTCTGGGTGTACGACCGCAGCGAGAGCGCCGAGCGCAGCCGCAGGCTGGTCGAGCGCACCGCGCCGATCGCCGCACGGGCCATCGCCCTCTCCCGGTTCCGGGTGCTGCGACCCCTGGTGCGGCAGATCCACGCGCTGCTGGTGGAGTTCCTGCCGGGTACGGCGACGGCCGGGCCCCAGGGGCGGAACACCCCCGAGGCCCGGCCGGGCGACTGATCCGTTCGGATCAGATCCAGCTGAGTTCCCACAGGCGCCAGGTGCCGGTGCCGTCGGAGAGGTACTGGGAGCCGGCGACCTCGGACTTGGCGACGACGTAGTCCTTCTTCTGCCACAGCGGCAGCAGGGGGACGTCCTCGCCGACCAGCGACTGCATGTCCTTGAAGTCGTTCGAGGTCCGGCTGCGGTCGCTGAACTGCTGCGTGGCGGCGATCAGCTGGTCCATCTTCTTGCTGGAGTAGCCGCTGTGCAGGACGTTCCCGGTGCCGACGAGCGGCTGGCCGAAGGTGTCGGGGTCCGGGAAGTCGGGGAACCAGCCGACGGTGTACATCTCGTACTTACCGGCCGCGTACCCCTTCTGGTACTTCGTCCACTCCACGGCCTCGACCGAGACCTTGAACAGCCCGTCCTTCTCCATCTGACGCCGCAGCTCGGCGGTCTCCTTGGTGTACATGTCGCCCTCGCGGTAGGCGAACTTGACGGAGACCGGCGTCTCCACCCCGGCCTGCTCCAGCAGTTGCGCGGCACGCTTCGGGTCGGAGGAGGGGTAGGCGTCGAAGAAGGGCGTGCTGTGCCCGATGTAGCCGGTGGGGATCAGCGAGTACAGCGGGTCGACCGTGCCCTGGTAGACCTTCCGGACCAGAGGGCCCCGGTCGAGGAGTGCGGCGACGGCCTGGCGGACCTTCTTGTCCGCGAACGGCGACTCCGCGCGGACGTTGAAGATGATGTTGCGGATCTCGGCACTGGCCGCCTCGGTGACCCGCACGTCCGGATCGTTCACGTTCAGTTCGGCGAGCGTCTCGGACGGCAGCTGACGGTGGGCGACGTCCACGTCGCCGGCGTCCCAGGACGTCTGAAGCTCCTCGGAGGTCTTGAAGTAGCGGATGTTCACCGCCTCACCGGTCTTCTTGAGCGCGCCCTTGTACTTCAGGTTCGGCACCAGCTCGGCGCTGTTCCCCGACGTGTACGACTTGAGGACGTACGGTCCGGAGCCGTCGACCTGGTTGCCCTCGCGGAGCTTGTCCTTCGGGTAGGCGGTCGGGTCGACGATCGCGGCCGCGCCGGTGGCGATCTTCTGCGGGAAGGTCGCGTCCTTGCCGGACAGGTTGAACGTGATCGTGCGGCCCTCGGTCGAGACCGAGTCGAGCGTGGGGAAGAGACCCGCGGGACCGACGTCCGACTTGATCGTGAAGATCCGGTCGAAGGAGTGCTTGACGTCCTCGGCGGTGATCTTGCGGCCGTTGGAGAAGGTCAGGTCGTCGCGGAGCTTGCACTGGTACGTCTGGAGCTTCTGCCCGACGAATCCGCAGCTCTCGGCGGCGTCCGGTTCCGGTGTGACCGCACCGGGCTTGAAGGTCAGCAGCGACTGGTAGATGTTGCTGTAGATCGCCCAGGAACCCGCGTCGTACGCACCGGCCGGGTCGAGCGAGGTGACGACGTCCGATGTCCCGACAGTGATCGCATCGGACTTCGCCTCCCCCGACGGGAGCAGTTGCCAGGCACCGACGCCCGCTATCACCAATACCGCGAGAATCGCGAGAATCCGTACCCGGACCGACCGCATTGCCGTGCTCTCCCTTACCAGCCCCACCTCGGCGGTCGCGTTTGTGACGCGCACATCGCCGCATGTTCGCGCTTACCCAATCACACGATTTTCACATCTGGAAGAGTAAATGGGGTACTCACAGCCTTTTATTGGACACGCGCCCGAACCTCTGTCCGAAAAGGCTGTTTCGCGCCTCCTACCTGCGAGTTTCCGTAGCTGACGGTGACTCTTCGGTGTGGATTTCATGACGCGGATTCCGGGGCTCCCGGACCGTCGCACCCGCAACGTAACTAGGCCTGACGGGAGGCCAGCTCCACGACGGTGATGTCGGAGGGGGCGCCCACCCGGACCGGCGGGCCCCAGGCGCCCGCGCCGCGCGAGACGAAGAGCTGGGTGTCGCCGTAGCGTTCGAGCCCGGCGACGGTGGGGTTGGCCAGCCCGGCGAGGAGGTTGCCGGGCCAGAGCTGTCCGCCGTGGGTGTGGCCGGAGAGCTGGAGGTCGACACCGTGCTCGACGGCGTCGTGGATGACGACGGGCTGGTGGGCGAGGAGGACGGCGGCCCGGCCGCGGTCCCGGTCGCCCAGCGCACGGGCGAAGTCGGGGCCCTGGCCCTCGGTCTCGCCCGCGATGTCGTTGACGCCGGCGAGGTCGAAGCCCTCGATCTCGACCCGGGCGTTCTCCAGCGGGACCAGGCCCAGTTCACGGACGTGGTCGACCCACTGCTCGGCGCCGGAGAAGTACTCGTGGTTGCCGGTGACGAAGTAGCTGCCGTGCCGGGCGCGCAGGGCGGCCAGCGGTTCGGCGGCGGAACCCAGGTCCGCGACGGACCCGTCGACGAGGTCGCCGACGACGGCGACCAGGTCGGGCGAGGTCGCGTTGATCGTGTCGACGATCCGGCGGGTGTGGGCGCGGCCGAGGATCGGCCCGATGTGGATGTCGCTGACCACGGCGATGCGAAAGCCGTGGGCGGCGCGGGGCAGTCTGGCCAGCGGCACGGTGATCCGTCGGACGCTGGGTCCGCGCAGCACGCCGTACGTGCCGTAGCCGACGGTGGCGAGTCCGGCGGCGGCCGCGGCGCCGCCGACGACCCGGGAGACGAAGAGCCGCCGGGAGGGGCCGGGGGCGAGGGTGGCGGCAGTGGCGTCCGGGGCTTCGTAAGCGGGTTCCGCTTCCGGTTCCGTCACGGGCTCCGGGGCCGTACGCGCCACGGCCTCCGAGCCGGCGGGGGCGCTGCCCGAGCGGGACGGGACCAGCTCTTCGGTACGCGGACGGGTCTCGCCCGGGACGTCGGCGAGAGCGCCGGGAGCCGTTCCGCTTTCCGCCGTGTCCGGCCTTCCGTCGCGCCGGGCGAGGACCCGCAGGAGAAGGGGACGTACGACCTCGCCCACGAGCAGCGCCAGCGTCAGGTAGAGCAGGCAGGCAAGCCACAGGAAGCCCGGCCAGGCCAGCACCTGCTGGAGCCAGAAGGGCGCTCCCACCCGGCCGGACGTCATGGCGCCGACGCTCAGCAGCGGCAGGACGAAGGCCGCGACGGTGCCCGCCCGGCGCAGCGGGCTGCCCGGCGCCGTCGTGTCACCGACGAACCGGCGCCACAGATACCGGTGCACGGCGCCGAGCAGCGCCAGCACCACGAGCCCCACCAGAGCGAAGACCACTGCTGCCATCCGAGCTTCCCCATGTTCCCGTCGTCATGCGCGGTCGTCGCGCAAAGCTCTCACTCCGCGCAACCCGATCACGCCGACCGCCGTCCCCAGAGACAAGGACGTGACGGCGAGCAGCAGGTGCACCCAGAAGTACCCGGTCGGCTCGCCCGCGTCGTCGAAGGCGAGCCCGCTGCCGTCCTGCCACAGGTTCTTGACGAAAGTGATCCAGATGAACCAGCTCCACACCCCGAACGCGAGCAGGAACCAGGACACGCGGCGGCTGAGCTTCATGGGTCCAGTATCGCCGCCGCCTCCCGGCCCCCTCCTCCGGGGTGGCGTCCGAACGGGGCCGTCCCGGCGTTCCCTGCGGCGGGTCAGCCGGTCCGGGTCCGCATCCACACCTTCGCCCTGTACGTTTCCGACCGTGCCTGCTCTGAAAAAGATCGCCATCACGGTCACCACCGCCGCCTTGTTGTCCGGTTTCGTCCTGAGTCCCGCCGTTGCGGCCGACAAGGACAAGAGCGACGGCAAACAGCCGAAGCCGCCGAGCACGATGTCCAGCCTCGGCGGGGAGCAGCTGGCCAGGGCCGGCACCCAGGTCAATCTGGGCGCGGGGGCGCCGGTGCTGCCCAAGGAGCTGACCGGCCGGTCCTGGATCGTCGCGGACGCGGAGAACGGCGATGTCCTGGCGGCGCACAACTCGCACTGGCGGCTGCCCCCCGCGTCCACCCTGAAGATGCTCTTCGCGGACACCGTCCTGCCCACGCTCCAGCCCACCAGCCTGACCCACAAGGTGACGGAAGGTGAGCTGTCCGGGGTCGGCGAGGGCAGCAGCCTGGTCGGAATCAAGGAGGACCACACCTACACGGTCCACGACCTGTGGCTCGGGGTGTTCCTGCGGTCGGGCAACGACGCGGTACACGTCCTGTCGGAGATGTACGGCGGCGTCCCGCAGACGGTGTCGGCGATGCAGAAGCACGCCGAGGAGCTCCAGGCCCTGGACACCCGGGTGGTCTCGCCGGACGGGTACGACGCGCCGGGCCAGGTCTCCAGCGCCTACGACCTGACCCTGATCGCCCGCAGCGGTCTCCAGAAGAAGGACTTCCGGGAGTACGCGGCGACCGCGTCGGCCGACTTCCCCGGCGAGGAGAAGAAGGGGAAGAAGCGCGACTCCTTCGAGATCCAGAACACCAACCGGCTGATCACCGGGGACATCGGCGTGGACCCGTACCAGGGCATCGCGGGCGTCAAGAACGGCTACACCACCCACGCGGGCAACACCTTCACCGGCGTCGCCGAGCGCAACGGCAAGGTCCTGCTGGTCACGGTCATGAACCCGTCGGCGGAGGAGAGCCACGCCGTCTACAAGGAGGCCGCCCACCTGCTCGACTGGGGCTTCGCCGCGAGCGGCAAGGTGACCCCGGTCGGCGAGCTGGTGCCGCCGAAGTCCGTCGACACCGGCGTCGGCACCGCGACCGGCGGCAAGGGCGCGGCACCCGCCGCCGGAGCCGACCAGGGCTCGGGGGGCCGGGAGGAGGCCACGCACGCGTCGGCGGCCTCGGACGGTTCCAGCGGGGTCGGCATCGCCCTGGCCATCATCGGCGGTCTGCTGGTGCTCCTGGCCGGCGGAGTGTTCCTCGTCAACCGCCGCTGGCCGCTGGCCGGCCTGACCCGCCGCACACCGCCGACGGCCGACCCGGCCGAACCCGCGGGCACGGACGGATCCGCCGGCACGGACGGACCCGTCGAGCCGACCGCCTCGGCCGCCCCGACCGACAAGTCCTAGACGCGGGTGGAGCCGCCGGGCGCCGCGGTCCCGGCGGCATCCCCCGTCCCCGTCCCCGGCGCGTCCTCCGCCCTGTTCGCCTCCTCGTCCTTGCTGCCGGTGGCCGTCCAGGCGGCGCAGAACAGCAGCAGCTTCGCGGTGAAGTTGATCCACAGGAGCAGCGCGATCGGCACGCCGAACGCGCCGTACATGCTCTTGCCCGCGACCTCCCGCATGTAGCTGCCGAGCAGCAGCTTGAGGAGTTCGAAGCCGACCGCCCCGAGCAGGGCCGCGACCACCAGCCGCCGGCGCGGCGGCTCCACCCCGGGCAGCAGCGTCAGCAGGTAGAGCAGCAGCAGGAAGTCGGCGGCGACCGCGACCGCCAGGGCGGCCACCCTCAGCAGGATGCCGCCGGCCCCGTCCTCGGGGATGCCGATCAGGTCGGCGGTCCAGCCGACCGCCGTCGAACCGATGGTGGAGACCGCCAGGGTGGCGAGCGCCGCGCCGCCGAGGCCGACGAGCAGCACGGCGTCCTTCACCTTGGCGACGACGGGGTTGGCCTCCTGGACCTCGTCCAGCTCCCAGACCGCGCGCAGGCACTCCCGCATCGAGCCGACCCAGCCGACACCGGTGAACAGCAGCAGCGCACCGGCCACCAGGCCGACCGTGCCCGCGTTGGCGATCAGCCCGTCGATGCCCAGCTGGTCGGAGATGCCCGGCACCTGGTCGGCGAGCCTGTCCTTGACGGTGTCGACCTGCTGGTCGCTCAGCAGGGCGGCGGCGACGGCCGCGCCGACCGCGATCAGCGGGAAGAGGGCCAGGAAGCTGATGAAGGTGATCGCCGCCGCGAGCCTGGCCCAGTGGACCCGGTCCAGCCGCTCGTAGGAACGCCACACGTGCGTTTCCATCAGCCGGGCGACCAGGGGCCCGATCACCGGGAGTTTCTTCAGCCAGTCCATGACGTCACGCGTACCCTCCTGGGCCCGGAACATCGACGGCCCGCCCCAGGACTCTCCCGGACGCGTCCGGCGGAACGCCGTCACGCTTCGCTGACACTCGCTCCATCACCCGTTCCGGTGAGCGAATTCACCAATGCCGCGAAGGGGATTTCCCGGACGATACGGTCACCCTCATGTCCGTCGACCTGGTGTCCTTGACCGGCTGGGGCCGCACCGCCCCGACGACCGCCGTGCGGTTTCGCCCCCGTACCCACGAGGAGGCGGCCGCCGTCGTCCGGGGGCGCGGGCCGCGGGGTGTCATCGCGCGCGGGCTGGGACGGTCGCCCGGGGACGCGGCGCAGAACGCGGGCGGCTCGGTGCTCGACCTGACGGGGCTGGCCCGGGTCGGCGGTGTCGACGCCGCGGCCGGCGTGGTGCGCTGCGACGCCGGGGTGAGCCTGGAGCGGCTGCTGCGGGTCCTGCTGCCGCTCGGCTGGCTCCCGCCGGTCGTGCCCGGGACCGGCAGGGTGACGGTCGGCGGGGCGATCGGCTCCGATCTGTCCGGCCTCGACCACCGCCGCTCGGGCTCGTTCGCCCGGCACGTGAGCGCCCTGGAGCTGCTCACCGCCGACGGCGAGGTGCGTACGGTGCTGCCGGGCACCGCCCTCTTCGACGCGACCGCCGGGGGCCTGGGACTGACCGGGGTGATCCTGGGCGCCACCCTGCGCCTGCGGCGCGTGAGCACCGGGCTGATGTCCGTCTCCACCGAGCGCGCCGGGGATCTGGACGACCTGCTGGCCCGCTTCACCGCGGGCGGCGACCGGCTGCCGTACGCCTCCGCCTGGATCGACCTGATGGCCCGGGGCCGGGCGACCGGACGCGGGATCCTCACCCGGGGGGAGCACGCGACCCCTGATATGCGCCCGGCGCACGCGGGGCGCACTCTGCTCTCCTCGCGTTCCGGAGGACCTCGGGAGCGGTTCCGGCTCCCCGGCTTTCCGCCGGCGCCGGGAGGGCTGCTGGGCCCGGCATCGGCCGCCCTGTACAACGAGGTCCGCTACCGGAGCGCACCCCGCGCGCGGACCGGTGGGCTCCGGCCGGTCCACGCCTTCTTCCATGCCGCGGACGCCTTTCCGGACGCGAACCTGCTGTACGGCCGGGGCGGCCTGGTGCGCTACCGGTTCGCCGTCGGGTACGGCCAGGAGGAGACCCTGCATCGGGTCGTGCGGCGGATCTCGGCGCGCCGGAGCCCCGCCGTGCGGGCCGTGCTCCAGCGGTTCGGGGCGGCGGACCCCGGAGGGCTGGCGTTCGCCGCGCCCGGCTGGTCCCTGGCCCTGGATCTGCCCGCGGCCCTGCCCGGTCTGGCCCGCTTCCTCGACGACGTCGACGAGGAGGTGGCCGCCGCGGGGGGCCGGGTCTGCCTGGCGAAGGACTCCCGGATGCGGCCGGAGACGGCGGCCTCGATGTACCCGGGGCTGGCCGACTTCCGGGAGCTGCGGGCACGGCTGGACCCGACGGAGGCGTTCCGCTCCGATCTGTCGCGCCGCCTCGGCCTGTAGGACCCGCCGGTGGCCGCGTGTTCCCCACCTCCCCCTCTGATCAGGAGATTTCCGTGAAGGATGCCTTCGGCGCCCCGCAGTCCCTGCTCGTCCTCGGCGGCGCCTCCGAGATCGCCCTGGCCGCCGCGCGCCGGCTGATCGCCCTGCGCACCCGCCGGGTCTGGCTGGCCGGGCGCCCCTCCCCGGCCCTGGAGTCGGCCGCCGCCGAGCTGCGCGGCCGGGGTGCGGACGTGCGGACCGTCGACTTCGACGCACTCGACCCCGCCTCCCACGAGGTCGTCCTCGGCAAGGTCTTCGCGGAGGGCGACATCGACGTGGTGCTGATGGCGTTCGGGGTCCTCGGCGACCAGGCGCGGGACGAGGAGGAGCCGATGGCCGCGGTCCGGGTCGCCCAGACCAACTACACGGGTGCCGTCTCCGCCGGGCTGGTGTGCGCCGGCGCACTACAGGCGCAGGGGCACGGTTCGCTGGTGGTGCTGTCCTCGGTGGCCGGGGAGCGCGCCCGGCGCGCGGACTTCATCTACGGCTCCAGCAAGGCGGGCCTCGACGCCTTCGCGCAGGGGCTCGGCGACGCGCTCCAGGGGACCGGGGTGCAGGTGATGGTCGTCCGCCCCGGCTTCGTCCGGACCCGGGCCACGGCGGGACGGCCGGAGCAGCCGTTCGCGACCGGCCCGGAGGAGGTCGCGCTGGCGATCGTCACGGGGCTGCGACGGCGCTCGGAGACCGTGTGGGTGCCCGGTTCGCTCCGGGTGGTGATGGCGGCGCTGCGGCACGTACCGCGCCCGCTGTTCCGTCGGCTGCCGGTCTAGGGAGTGCTTCGAACGTCCCGCCTGCTCGCCCCGGGTGCTCAGGGCCGCAGCGACGGGGTCGGCTGCGCGTCGATCGTGTAGCCGCCCTGGGCAGGGACGGCGGGCGTGCCGCCGCCCGCTCCGAACGGGAAGTCCCGGAGCTTGCGCCAGACGGCGTCCGGGCCCTGCTCGTACAGCGAGAAGGATCCGCAGGTCCAGGCGGCCTCGTAGTCCGCGAGCTCCTCGTAGGCCCGGTCCATGGCCTCCTCGGCGATGCCGTGGGCCACGGTGACGTGCGGGTGGTACGGGAACTGGAGCTCGCGCACCAGGGGGCCCGAGGCGTCCCGGACCCGCTTCTGGAGCCAGGAGCAGGCCGAGGCGCCCTCGACGACCTGGACGAAGACGACCGGCGACAGCGGGCGGAAGGTGCCGGTGCCGGACAGCCGCATCGGGAACGGCCGGCCGGCCGCGGCGATCCTGTCGAGGTGCGCCTCGATCGCCGGCAGGTCCGCCGACTGCGCCTCGGTCGGCGGCATGAGGGTGACGTGGGTGGGAATGCCGAAGGCGGCAGGGTCCCCGAAGCTCGCGCGGCGATCCTGGAGCAGGCTGCCGTAGGGCTCCGGGACCGCGATCGAAACGCCGAGCGTTACGGTCCCCACGTCGTTCTCCTCCACCGTCGATGGTCGATTTCCGGTCATGCCGCGTGGGCCGGGTCTCCGGCCCACGCGTTCCGTCGCCGCAAGTGTGACCCCTGCGGCCATGATCTCGCCAGGGTCCTTGGACTCAGTGCTTCGCGGGCAGGAGGCCCATCCGGTCGTACGTCTGTGCCAACGTCTCCGCGGCGACGGCCCTGGCCTTCTCCGCTCCCTTGGCCAGGATGGCATCCAGCGTCTCCGGGTCGTCCAGATACTGCTGGGTGCGGGCCCGGAAGGGAGTGACGAATTCCACCATGGCCTCGGCCAGATCCGTCTTCAGCGCACCGTAGCCCTTGCCCTCGTAACTCCGTTCCAGGTTCTCGACGGGGCTGCCGGAGAGGGTGGAGAGGATCGTGAGCAGATTGCTGACGCCCGGCTTCTTCTCGGCGTCGAAGCGGATCACCGTGTCGGTGTCGGTGACCGCGCTCTTCACCTTCTTCGCCGTGACCTTCGGGTCGTCGAGCAGGTTGATGAGGCCCTTCGGCGTCGAGGCCGACTTGCTCATCTTGACCGCCGGGTCCTGGAGGTCGTAGATCTTCGCCGTCTCCTTGAGGATGTACGGCGCGGGGACGGTGAACGTCTGGCCGTACCGGCCGTTGAACCGCTCGGCGAGGTCCCGGGTCAGCTCGATGTGCTGGCGCTGGTCCTCGCCCACCGGGACCTGGTTGGCCTGGTAGAGCAGGATGTCCGCGACCTGGAGCACCGGGTAGGTGAAGAGGCCGACGGTGGCCCGGTCGGCGCCCTGCTTGGCGGACTTGTCCTTGAACTGCGTCATCCGGGAGGCCTCGCCGAAGCCGGTGAGGCAGTTCATCACCCAGCCGAGCTGGGCGTGCTCGGGCACATGGCTCTGGACGAAGAGCGTGCAGCGCTCCGGGTCCACACCGGCCGCCAGCAACTGCGCCACGGCGAGCCGGGTGTTGGCCCGCAGCTCGGCGGGGTCCTGGGGGATCGTGATCGCGTGCAGGTCCACGACCATGTAGAAGGCGTCGTGGCTCTCCTGCAGCGCCACCCACTGGCGCACCGCGCCCAGGTAGTTGCCGAGGTGGAACGAGCCCGCGGTGGGCTGGATCCCGGAGAGCACGCGCGGACGGGCGGCCGCACCGGTGCGGCCCGTCTGCGGCTGGTCGGTGGGGAGCGAAGGGCGATCAGAGGCCATGGCCCCATTGTCTCAGGTACGGGGGCGATCTCCGGCAGCCGGTGCGGGGCGGAGAGGGCGCGTACTCGTAGGAGTCCGGAGCACGGGAGCGCACGCCAGAGACGAACCCCACATTTCGGCCGCCCGGCGTGCGACGGCGGGCGCGCCGGGCGACGGAGGTTTCCCGGCGTGGGTTCCGACCGACGATACAAAGTGGGCACCACCCCCGCCCACGCCGCACGACGAACGGAGATCCCGTGTCGACCACGGAAACTGCCATCGCCTCCGCCGAGGCGCACAGCGCGCACAACTACCACCCGTTGCCGGTCGTCGTGGCCTCGGCGGAGGGCGCCTGGATGACCGATGTCGACGGCCGCCGGTACCTCGATCTGCTCGCCGGGTACTCGGCGCTCAATTTCGGCCACGGCAACCGCCGGCTCATCGACGCGGCCAAGGCCCAGCTGGATCGGGTGACGCTGACGTCCCGGGCTTTCCACCACGACCGGTTCGCCGACTTCTGTACGGAGCTGGCGGCGCTGTGCGGCATGGAGACGGTGCTGCCGATGAACACCGGGGCGGAGGCCGTGGAGACCGCGGTGAAGACCGCCCGCAAGTGGGGCTACCGGGTCAAGGGCGTGCCGGACGGCATGGCGAAGATCATCGTGGCCTCGGACAACTTCCACGGCCGCACGACCACGATCGTCAGCTTCTCCACCGACCCGGAGGCACGGGCCGACTTCTCCCCGTACACCCCCGGCTTCGAGATCGTGCCGTACGGGGACCTCACCGCGATGCGGGAGGCGATGACCGAGAACACCGTGGCGGTGCTGATCGAGCCGATCCAGGGCGAGGCCGGGGTGCTGGTGCCGCCGGCCGGCTATCTCCCCGGCGTACGGGAGCTGACCCGCGAGCGGAACGTCCTGTTCATCGCGGACGAGATCCAGTCGGGGCTGGGGCGTACCGGGAAGACGTTCGCGCTGGAGCACGAGGGCGTCGTGCCGGACGTGTACCTGCTGGGCAAGGCGCTGGGCGGCGGGGTGGTGCCGGTGTCGGCGGTCGTCTCCTCGGCGGACGTCCTCGGCGTGTTCCGGCCCGGCGAGCACGGCTCCACGTTCGGCGGGAACCCGCTGGCCTGCGCGGTGGCGCTGGAGGTGATCGCGATGCTGCGGACCGGCGAGTACCAGCAGCGGGCGGCCGAGCTGGGCGATCATCTGCACCGGGAGCTGGGCCTGTTGACGGGCGGTGGCGCGGTGGAGGCGGTGCGCGGCCGGGGGCTGTGGGCGGGCGTCGACATCGCTCCGGCGCTGGGCACCGGCCGGGAGATCTCCGAGAAGCTGATGGCGCTGGGGGTGCTGGTGAAGGACACCCACGGCTCCACGATCCGGATCGCCCCGCCGCTGGTGATCAGCAAGGAGGACCTGGACTGGGGCCTGGACCGGCTGCGGTCGGTGCTGAGCGCCTGAGCGCCGGAGATCCAGGGGCCGGACCGGGCCGGGGCCGGCCCCGGGGTCTCAGAGGATGACGTGGGGCAGGAAGCGGGCGTACTCGTCCGTGACCGGCCCGGCCGACTCCCGGATGCCGAGCCCCGCCGCCTCGTCCTCGACGACCCACGCGCCGAGCACCGCCCGGTTGCCGTCGAAGTCGGGCAGCGGGGCCACCTCCTGGTAGCAGCACGGCTCGTCGCGCGACACGGGCGGCGAGCCGGGGCCGTACAGCTCGACGCCTGCGCCCTCGCGGCCGAGCAGCGGCTTGGACACGTATCCGGCCCCGCCGGGTCCGGCCAGCTCGCGCGGACCGTCGAGGTAGGCGGGGAGCAGGTTGGGGTGGCCGGGGTACAGCTCCCAGAGGATCGCGAGCAGCGCCTTGTTGGAGAGGAGCATCTTCCAGGCGGGCTCGATCCAGCAGGTGGTGCCGGAGCCGCCGCCGTTGTCGAGGGTGTCCAGCACCTGCGGGCCGAAGCGGTCGGTGGCCAGCCACTCCCAGGGGTAGAGCTTGAAGCAGCTGCGGATGAACCTGAGCCGTTCGTCGACGAACCGGCCCGACAGCCGGTCCCAGCCGATCTCCTCGACGGACAGCGCGTGGGTGGCGAGCCCGGCCTGCTGGGCGGTCTCGCGCAGATACGCGACCGTCATCAGGTCCTCGCCCAGCTCGTCGCCGTCGGAGTGGACGAAGTGCAGCGGTCCGGGCGGCAGCAGGGGCGCCTGCCGCTTCCAGGCGTCGACCAGCCTCTCGTGCAGGGAGTTCCACTGGTCGGCCCCGGGGAACCGGTCCTCCATCCAGAACCACTGCGCGCTCGCGGCCTCCACCAGCGAGGTCGGGGTGTCGGCGTTGTACTCCAGCATCTTCGCCGGGCCGTTCCCGTCGTAGCACAGGTCGAACCGCCCGTACACGGACGGCAGTTCGTCCCGGCGGCGCCAGGACTCGGCGACCAGTCCGGCGAGGCGGGGGTCGGTGATGCCGAGGTCGGCGAAGCGGTCTCGCTCGACGATGTGCGCCGCGGCGGCCAGGCACATCGTGTGCAGTTCCTCGACGACCTCCTCCAGCGCCTCGACCTCGGGCAGCGAGAAGACGTAGTAGGCGCTCTCGTCCCAGTACGGGCGCAGCGAGTCGTCCGGGTAGCGGGTGAGCGGGTAGACGACGCCCTGCGCCTCGACGGTCTCCTGCCAGCCGGGGCGCGGCTCGATCGTGCGGCGTTCCACGGCGGTCAGCCGCCGCCGGAGCCGGAGCAGCCGAAGCCGCCGCGGTCCACGGCCGACTTGTCGAAGCTGCCGCCCTGCACCTTGCCGCTGTCGCTCTTGCCCCCGTAGTAGTACGAACCGTTGCCGCCGCTGCGGCACTCGGAGCTCGGCAGGGACTTCTGCGTCGTGCGGTCGGCGCAGCGCTTGTCCGGCTCCGAGCCGCAGGACGTGATCGTCAGGGCGAGCAGCCCCATGCCGCCGAGCACGACCGTGCTCGACCTCAGCCTTCGTGTGGCCATGTTCGGTTCTCCCCCGTGGTACGCGATCGGATCCGGCGTCCTTTTTCACCACCGGACCTCTTGTCAGATTAGTGGGAGGGGATTGTTGTTCGGAACCTGGCCGTCAAGGGAGCACCCGGCACAGGGCGTCGAGGGCGCCCGTCCAGGCGCTCTCCGACGGAGAGCCGTAGCCGATCACCAGGGCGTCCCGGGCGGCCGGGGCGTCCGGGTGGCGGTAGCGCGCGAGGCCGTCCAGCGCCAGGCCCTGGAACGCAGCCGCCTGGATCACCGAACGCTCGGCGCCCGGCGGGAGTTCGAGGACGGCGTGCAGCCCGGCCGCGATCCCGCTGACCTCGATGCCCGGCGCGCGCTCGGCGAGCGCCGCGACGAGCTGGTCGCGGCGACGGCGGTAGCGCAGCCGCATGGAGCGCACATGCCGGTCGTACGCCCCCGAGGCGATGAACTCCGCGAGCGTCAGCTGGTCGGGCGAGCCGGACATCCAGTCGGACACGCCCTTCGCCGCCACCACCTCCCCCACCAGGCTCCGGGGCAGCACCATCCAGCCCAGGCGCAGCCCCGGGGCGAGCGACTTGCTGGCGGTGCCGAGATACACCACCCGCTCCGGATCGAGGCCCTGGAGCGCCCCCACCGGCTGCCGGTCGTACCGGAACTCCCCGTCGTAGTCGTCCTCCAGGATCAGCCCGCCGGTGGACCGGGCCCAGTCGACGGCGGCGGCCCGCCGGTCCGGGTGCAGCGGTACGCCGGTGGGGAACTGGTGCGCCGGGGTCAGCAGGACCGCGCCCGCGCCGCGCATCGCGGCCGGCTCGCCGGTCCGGGACCCGTGCTCGTCCAGGGGCAGGCACGGGGTGCGCAGCCCGGCGTCGGTGAGGAGGTTCGTGTGGAGGTCGAGGTGGTACGACTCGACGGCGATCTCCCGGACCCGGCGCTGCCGCAGCACCCGGCCCAGCAGCGTCAGCCCGTGCGCGAAGCCGGAGCAGATCACGATGCGCTCCGGGTCGGCGTACACCCCGCGCGCCCGCGCCAGGTATTCGGCCAGCACGGTGCGCAGTTCGACGCGGCCGTGCGGGTCGCCGTAGCCGAAGGCCTCGTCGGGTGCGGCGGTGAGCGCCTTGCGGGCGGCCTTGAGCCAGGCGGTGCGCGGAAAGGCGGAGAGATCCGGCAAGCCGGGCCTCAGGTTGTACCCGGCCCCAGGCCGTACCGGCCGGGACCGGGCCGCCGCGGGGTCGGTCCGGCGCGGCGCGGACCGCTGGGCGACCCGGGTCCCCGAGCCCTGCCGGGCGGTGAGCCAGCCCTCGGCGACCAGTTCGGTGTAGGCGTCGGCGACCGTGTTGCGGGCCACGCCCAGGTCTGCGGCGAGCACCCGGGAGGACGGCAGCCGGGTGCCGGGGGTCAGGCGGCCGGTGCGCACCGCCTCCCGCAGCGCCTCCATCAGCCCGCTGCGGAGCCCCTGGCCGACCGGTTCCAGATGCAGGTCCGCGCCGAAAGTGGCCCAGGAATCCATCATGCCAATGGACCATACCGGGGTGCCATCGGGGCCGTAGCGTCGTCCTCATGACCTCGACGCACGAGCACCACCACGCCCCGGCCGACCCCTCCCCCGAGCACCCGCCCCGGCTCTCCGTCTCCCAGCTCCTCCCGGACGTCTACAAGGCGATGGTCCGGCTCGACATCGCCGCTCGCAAAGACCTGGACCCCGTCCTGGTCGAGCTGGTGAAGATCCGGGCCTCGCAGCTCAACCACTGCGCGTTCTGCCTGGACATGCACAGCAAGGACGCGCTCGCGGCGGGCGAGTCCGTCGAGCGGATCGTCCAGCTCAGCGCCTGGCAGGAGTCGCAGCACTTCTACACCGCGAAGGAGCTGGCGGCGCTCGCCCTGACCGAGGCGGTCACCGTCCTGACCGACGGCTTCGTCCCGGACGAGGTGTACGAGGAGGCCGCCAAGCACTTCGAGGAGACCGAGCTGGCCCAGCTGATCGCCTCGATCAGCGTGATCAACGTCTGGAACCGCTTCGGCGTGTCCGGCCGGCTGGCTCCCGGGCACTACACGCCCGGCGACTTCAAGAGCTGACCGCGTTCACGGCGGCGGAGAACGCGAAAGCGCCCCCGGCGGCCTGTGCTGCCGGGGGCGCTTTCGCGTGGTGCGGGTGCGGGTCTCAGATGAGGCCGAGCTCGCGGACCGCGTCGCGCTCCTCGGTGAGCTCCTTGACCGACGCGTCGATGCGCTTACGGGAGAACTCGTTGATGTCCAGGCCCTGGACGATCTCGTACTTCCCGTCCTTCGTGGTGACCGGGAAGGAGGAGATGATGCCCTCGGGGACGCCGTAGGAGCCGTCCGACGGGATGCCCATCGAGGTCCAGTCGCCGGCGGCGGTGCCGTTGACCCAGGTGTGCACGTGGTCGATGGCGGCGTTGGCGGCCGAGGCGGCCGAGGACGCGCCACGGGCCTCGATGATCGCGGCGCCGCGCTTGGCGACGGTCGGGATGAAGGTGTCGGCCAGCCACACCTCGTCGTTGACGACCTCGGCCGCGTTCTTGCCGGCGATCTCCGCGTGGAAGATGTCCGGGTACTGGGTGGCCGAGTGGTTGCCCCAGATCGTCAGCTTCTTGATGTCGGAGACGGCGGCGCCGGTCCTGGCGGCCAGCTGCGAGATCGCGCGGTTGTGGTCCAGACGGGTCATCGCGGTGAAGCGCTCCGCCGGTACGTCCGGGGCGGCGGCCTGCGCGATGAGCGCGTTGGTGTTGGCCGGGTTGCCGACGACGAGGACCTTGATGTCGTCCGCGGCGTTGTCGTTGATGGCCTTGCCCTGCGGCTTGAAGATGCCGCCGTTGGCGGCGAGCAGGTCACCGCGCTCCATGCCCTTGGTGCGCGGGCGGGCGCCGACGAGCAGGGCGACGTTCGCACCGGCGAAGCCGACGTTCGGGTCGTCGGTGATCTCGATGCCGCGCAGCAGCGGGAAGGCGCAGTCGTCGAGCTCCATCGCGGTGCCCTCGGCGGCCTTGAGGCCCTGCGGGATCTCCAGGAGGCGCAGGTTGACCGGCACGTCCGGGCCGAGCAGGTGGCCGGAGGCGATGCGGAAGAGCAGCGCGTAGCCGATCTGGCCGGCTGCGCCGGTCACGGTGACATTCACGGGAGTGCGGGTCATGGCGGTCTCCGTTTAGACAGCTGGCGGTGGGGGTCCCGGCCCCTGGTGCCGGACCCTGGTGCTGGACACCCTCCGCGCCCCGACGAATCTTGACGTGAAGAGATATCCAGCGGTCAGGCTATCGGACCCGGCCGGGCCGGGCCGCCCGGCCCCCTGTGGCACCGCGCACAACCGGTCACACACCGCACGCGCGGGCGACGGGCCTCCAGACCGCCGCCGCCCCGGGCCCGCCGTCACCCGCCCGGTTCGGTGCACCCCTTCGTGCCCGAGGTGAGCGTCGCGCAGGCCTTCGCGTCGGCCGCCTTCTTCACCGCGACCATCGGGGTGTACGCGTCGGTGTCCCCCATGACCTCGCCGTTCTGCGCTCCCCCGCCGGCGGTGATCCGCACGGTGTCGCCGATGGCCGCCTCGGTGAGCCGGGCCCAGGAGGCGGAGCAGACCTCGCTGTAGCGGACCTCGATCTTGCTGCCGCCGACCACGGCGCCGGCCACCGTACGGGCGAACTCGCCGCCGCAGCCCATCGCCTCGGGGTCCTGCCCGGCGCAGTCCGCGCCACTGCACTCGACGCCCACGGGCAGCTCCGTGGCGGCCTTGGTGGGGGCCGCTGACGGGGAGGGTGCGGCCTTGGCCGCGTCGTCGCCCGGTGCGAGCAGCACCGCGCCGACCACGACGATCAGGGCGCCGACGGCCCCGACGGCGAGCATGGCGGCGCCCGTCCCGCGGCCGCCGGGGGCCGTGCCCGGTCGGATGCCGCGCCTGTCCCGGCCGGAGCCGGGGCCGGAGCCGCGGCTGGAATGCTCCGCCGTGTCGCGCTGCGGCCGCTGCCCGCCCTGGTTCCGCCCGCCGTCGTACGGTCGGTCCTGGTGGCGGGCGGGATGCGGTGCGGTGCCGCGCTGGGTGGGGACGAGGAGTTGGCGGGTGTCGTCGTCGCCGGGCTCGTGGGCTCCGCCGCCGTAGGGGTCCTTGCCGTGGACGTCGCGGGGCGGGGCGTCCGTGCCGGCCGGGCCCGCGGCGGCGGGAACCCGCGCACCGGCGCCGGACGCGCTGTGCCGGCCGCCGGAGGAGGACCGGCCGGACCGGCCGCCCGCGGGGCCGCCGGAAGACGGCGTGCCGAGCTCGCCGAGCGCGGCACGGGCCTGCGTGATGCGGATGGCCTCCATCGTCATGTCGTGGCGCATCTCGGCCCGGCTCCAGGCCCGCTCCGCCAGCTCCCACATGGTCGTGAGGTGGTGCTGCGGGGTGCCCGTCACCTCGGCGAGGGCCACGACGGCCCCGCGCGGTGCGAGCAGTCGCCCGTTGAGATACCGCTCCCAGGACGTCTTGCTGTAACCCGTGCGGTCGGCTATCGCGTTGATGTTCAGCCCACTGCGGTCGACGAGCCTGCGCAGCTGGCTGGCGAACTCCCTGATCTGCGGGTCGAGCTCTTCGGGCAGTGCCTTCCAACGAGGCATCGCTTCTCCCCCCTCATGTCCCCCGGACGTACTTGCTGAGCCCCGCTGCGGCCGGCCCCCGGCCCGTACATCCCCCGGTCCGTCCGCCGGCCGTCCGGTCCGGACCGGCAGCTGGACTACCCACGAGGATGCGCGGAGCCAGGGTGTCAGTTCCTGACGAGGAGGCGCACGGGAGCATTCGGTACGGGGTGCGTGTCCTCACGCGCCCCGAACACCGCGCCGAACACCCGCCGGCCACTGCTCCGCCTGCTCCGTGCCGCTCTGTGCGCCGGACCAGTCTGCCATCGTTGCGCGGCGATCACACCGTGCCGGAATGGTCACTTCCGTGCCACAGGCCACAGTGAGCGCTTGTTCGAGTCTTTCGTGTCCGTGACGCTGGAGTCGGGACGGGGCAAGGCGGCCCGTCCCGCCGCGTACCGGGCCCCTTGCCCGGTCGCCCCGTTCCGCCGTGGTGTCCGTCCCTCCTCGGGGGTAGGGACGGACACCACGGACCGGATCCGGACGGGACGCCCGCTAGCGGATCGTGAAGCGGACCGCGTCCTCCAGGACCGGGACGTCGAGCCAGGGCCTGGGCTGTGCGACCAGCGCGAGCAGCACGATCAGCGTGCCCATCAGCCCGTACGTGACCAGGTCGGTGAAGCGGGAACGCACCGCCAGCATCCCGACCGACGGCACCATCCAGCGCAGCACGGCCCCGGTGATCAGCGCGCCGCCGATCAGGATCGTGCCGATGCGGAACGCCTGGTCGAACGGGTCGAGCACCACGATCAGCAGTCCGAGTCCCGCCGCGCCGAGCACGGTGAGCAGCGGCCACTGCCGCGCCGGGGCGGGTGCGTCGCCGGACGCCGCCCTGCCACCGCCCTCGGGCCGGGCGGTGTCCCGGGTGAACCGCGGGAACCGCCGCGACCGGCGGGGCCGCCCGCCGGCCGCGACCCCGTCCGTGGACGGGTCCGTGGACGTCGTCGGGTCCGGTCCGGTGGACCCGGCGGACCCGGTGGGCTCTGCGGCCCCGTCCACCTCGTCCCGCCCGTCCGGTTCGCGCGGCTCGTCCGCTGCCGCCGCCCGGCCGGCCGGAGCGGGGTCGGTCGGACTCGTACCAGCACCCATGAGGTTCCCTCCGGATCCGGCCGTCAGCCCGTTGCGGCGGCGTCGGCGGCCTCGGCGGCGGCCCGCTCGGCGGCCTCGACCACGTTGACCAGCAGCTGCGCGCGGGTCATCGGGCCGACGCCCCCGGGGTTCGGGGCGACCCAGGCGGCCACCTCGCGGACCCCCGGGTGCACATCGCCGACGATCTTGCCGTCCGCGTCCCGGCTGACGCCGACGTCGAGCACGGCGGCGCCCGGCTTCACGTCCTCCGGCTTGATCAGGTGCTGCACCCCGGCGGCGGCGACGATGATGTCGGCCTGCCGCAGGTGGGAGGAGAGGTCCCGGGTGCCGGTGTGGCACTGGGTCACCGTTGCGTTCTCCGACTTGCGGGTCAGCAGCAGCGGGATCGACCGGCCGATGGTGACACCGCGTCCGACGACCACGACGTGCGCCCCGTTGATCTCCACGCCGTGCGCGCGCAGCAGCTGGACGACGCCCTGCGGGGTGCAGGGCAGCGGGCCGCTCTCGTTGAGGACGAGGCGGCCGAGGCTCATCGGGTGCAGCCCGTCGGCGTCCTTCTCCGGGTCCATCAGCTCCAGGACCCGGTTGGTGTCGATGCCCTTGGGCAGCGGCAGCTGAACGATGTAACCGGTGCACTCGGGATTGGCGTTGAGCTCCCGGACGACGTCCTCGATCTCCTCCTGCGAGGCGGTGTCGGGAAGTTCGCGCTGGATGGAGCCGATGCCGACCTGGGCGCAGTCACGGTGCTTGCCGTTGACGTACCACCGGCTGCCCGGGTCGTCCCCGACGAGCAGGGTTCCGAGGCCGGGAGTGATCCCCTGGGCCTTGAGGGCCGCCACACGGACGGTCAGATCGGATTTGATCGCGGCAGCGGTGGCCTTGCCATCGAGAATCTGGGCAGTCATGCGCCCATCCTCGCGGATGACCCCGCCCGCATACCAATTGCCGGTGCCGCCCCCGTACCGCACATTGCACTTGCACAACATCCGGGGCTCCGGACTGGACAAACATATGTTCCGCTTATAACGATGAGGGCCGCGGTTGTACGGGGGGCGGGCCGCTGATCGATGTCCTTCCTCCGTGTGGCCATTTCGTCCCCACACGCCTGTTGAAGGAACACCCCTTATGAGCTTCGGCGACCCGAACAACCCGTACGGGCAGCAGCCCGGCCAGCCGCCCCAGGGACAGCCCGGTTACGGCTACCCGCAGCAGGCTCCGCAGGGTGTCCCGCCGCAGGGCTACGGCTACCCGCAGCAGCAGCCGGGCCAGCCCCAGCAGCCCGGTTACCCCCAGCAGCCCGGCCAGCCCTACGGCGGCGGCTACCCGCAGCAGCCCGGCCAGGGCGGCATGCCGGAGCTGGCCCACTGGGGGCTGCGGTTCGGCGGGACCATCATCGACGGGATCATCATCTTCATCCCGTACATCGTCTTCATCGCCATCGGCGGCGCCATGGGCGACTCGGCCGGCGGCGTGATGGTCATGATCGGCGCGCTCCTGGCTCTCGGTCTCGGTATCTGGCAGGTGTACCAGGAGGGCACCACCGGTCAGACGATCGGCAAGAAGGCCGTGGGCATCCGCCTGCTGCGCGAGGCCGACGGCCGCCCGCTGGGCTTCGGCATGGCCTTCGTGCGCCGTCTGGCCCACATCCTCGACTCGCCGTGCTACATCGGCTTCCTGTGGCCGCTGTGGGACGCGAAGAAGCAGACGTTCGCGGACAAGGTCTGCTCGACGGTGGTCGTCAAGGCCGGCTGACGCTCCCTTCCGGACACGCCGCGAGGGCCGCACCCCGTGATCGGGTGCGGCCCTCGCGGCGTGTCCGGCGACGACAGCCCGGTCAGTCGCCCCGGACGCCCGGGATCTCCGCCGGCTCCGGTGACGTGCGCTCCATCACCACGAAGCTGCCGCCCCGGTGCTTGAGCCGGTAGGACGCCTCGGGGTGCAGCTGCTGGGCGTAGGCCACCGGGTCCTGGATCGGACGGGACCAGCCGAAGTCCAGGTTGATGGCGACGATGTCGGGGGCGGTGCCGGGGGCTCCGCCGACCCAGTAGACGGTGCGGTCGGAGGTGAGGTGGGCCATCAGCGTGATGTCCGTCTCGACCCGCGCCCCGGCCGGAATGGCGTCGAGCGCCGCCCGGGCCGCCTGGCTGCGGGCGTCGCCGGTGCGGTAGGTCTCCGGGCGCAGCAGGTCGCGCAGCGGCAGGTGCTGGGTCATCGCGACCGCGATCGCGGCGGCGACGGGCACGGCGACCTTCGCGTACGAGGCGAGCCAGGGCCGGTGCGAGTCGCGGCTGCGGCGGACGCCGTCGGCCAGCGCGAGGAAGAGCACCGGCATGAGGATCGCGCTGTAGTGCCAGACCATGCCCCAGTGGTTGCTGTCCTGCGAGAGCAGCCGCCAGCCGAGCGTGGGAACGATCAGCAGTGTCAGCGGTGAACGCAGCGCCATGAACGCGGTGATGCCGATCAGGAAGACCATCATCTCGATCTTGACGGAGGAGTTGAGGACGCCGAGGACGGAGTCCAGCATCGAGACGTCCTGCTCACCGTTCTTGTCGATCTTCTGCCAGTAGTCGTAGGTGCCCGCGCTGCTGGCCGCCGGGATGAGGACCATGAGCGTGACGACGAAGGCGGCGACCCCGAAGGCGGCGAGCAGCGCGCCCTGGAGGCGGCGGCCGTACACGAAGAGCAGGAAGCCGACGACCGCCACGGTGGCGCCCAGGTCCTCCTTGACCAGGACCAGGGGGAGCGACCACAGGAGAGCGGCCGTGTACCGCTTCAGGAGCAGGGCCCGGCAGACGAGGGCCAGCAGCGGTACGGCGAACGCGATCTCGTGGAAGTCGGCCTTCACCGCTTCCTGGATCCCCCAGGAGAGTCCGTACGCGACGGTGACGCAGAGCCCGGAACGCCCGCCGAGGAGTTGCTGGGTGGTGCGGCCGACGATGACCGCGCCCAGTGCGAACAGCGCGGCCTGCGCGAACAACAGGGACTCGGCCGACGGCCAGAGCCAGTACAGCGGGGCCAGCAGCGCCACGATCGGCGAGAAGTGGTCGCCGAGGATCAGATAGCCGGGGCCCTTGATGTCGACGACCGGGGCGTTGAAGCCGGCGTACGCCCGGACCTCCTGCTCGAAGATCCCGAGGTCCCAGGAGGGCGAGCCGAAGCGGCTGTACTGGAAGTACGCGTAGAGGAAGTAGAGCGCGCACAGGATCGCGCCGGCGACGAGGTACGGGCGCAGGGGTACGCGTTCGGCGGCGTCGCCGTCGCCCGTACGCGGCGCGTCGCCGGCCGGACGGCCGTCCGGCCCCGGGCCCTGGGCGGGCAGGCGTCCCGGCCCCGACCGGTCCGTTCCACTCTTGTTCAGCTCAAGCACGGTGACTGCCCCCGCTAGGGATTTCCACGGCCGTTCATTAGAACAGAGCGGCGAGCCGATTCCGTACGACGGACACGGCCGAGGCCGCACCCGTGTCGGGGTGCGGCCTCGGGTCGGGTCGGCGAGCCGGTGGGGCCGGGTCGGCGAGCCGGTGGAAGAGGTCCGGGTCGGTGGTCCCGGTCAGTGGAAGAAGTGGCGCGTGCCCGTGAAGTACATGGTCACGCCGGCCTTCTTCGCGGCCTCGATCACCAGCTCGTCGCGGACGGACCCGCCGGGCTGGACGACGGCCTTGACGCCGGCGGCCGTGAGGATCTCCAGGCCGTCGGGGAACGGGAAGAAGGCGTCGGAGGCGGCGTAGGCCCCGCGCGCCCGCTCCTCGCCCGCCCGCTCGACGGCGAGCTTCGCGGAGTCGACCCGGTTGACCTGGCCCATGCCGACGCCGACCGAGGCGCCGCCCTTGGCGAGCAGGATCGCGTTGGACTTGACGGCGCGGCTCGCCTTCCAGGCGAAGGCCAGCTCCTTCAGCTCGGCCTCGGAGAGCGCGTCGCCGGTGGCGAGCGTCCAGTTGGCCGGGTCGTCGCCGTCGGCCTGGAGGCGGTCGGCGACCTGGAGCAGCGCGCCACCGTCGATCGGCTTCACCTCGAACGCGGCGGTCGGGGCCTCGGGAGCGCGCAGCACGCGGATGTTCTTCTTGCGGGCCAGCACCTCGACGGCGCCGTCCTCGTAGGCCGGGGCGACGATGACCTCGGTGAAGATCTCCGCGACCTGCTCGGCCATCTCGACGGTCACCGGGCGGTTGACGGCGATGACGCCGCCGAACGCGGAGAGCGGGTCGCAGGCGTGCGCGTTGCGGTGCGCGGTGGCGACGTCGTCGGCGATGGCGATGCCGCACGGGTTGGCGTGCTTGATGATCGCGACGCACGGCTCGGCGTGGTCGTAGGCGGCGCGGCGGGCGGCGTCGGTGTCCGTGTAGTTGTTGTAGGACATCTCCTTGCCGTGCAGCTGCTCGGCCTCGGCGAGACCGCCGTCGCCGGAGGTGTAGAGCGCGGCGGGCTGGTGCGGGTTCTCGCCGTAGCGCAGGACGTTCTTGCGCGTGTAGGTGTCGCCGAGGAACTCGGGGAGGCCCGAGGCGTCGGCGGCGGCGTAGTCGTCCGCGAACCAGGAGGCGACGGCCACGTCGTAGGCGGCGGTGTGCTGGAAGGCCTCGCCGGCGAGCCGCGCGCGGGCGGTGAGGTCGAAGCCGCCGGCCTTGACGGCGGCGAGGACGTCGGCGTACCGCTCGGGGCTGGTGACGACGGCGACGGAGGGGTGGTTCTTGGCGGCGGCGCGGACCATCGAGGGGCCGCCGATGTCGATCTGCTCGACGCACTCGTCGTCGGAGGCGCCGGAGGCGACGGTCTCCTTGAACGGGTAGAGGTTCACCACGACCAGGTCGAAGGGCTCGACGCCCAGCTCGGCGAGCTGCTCGCGGTGGGCGTCGAGACGCAGGTCGGCGAGGATGCCGGCGTGGACGCGGGGATGCAGTGTCTTGACGCGGCCGTCCAGGCACTCGGGGAAGCCGGTGAGCTCCTCGACCTTGGTGACCGGCACGCCGGCGGCGGCGATCCTCCCGGCGGTGGAGCCGGTGGAGACGAGTTCGACGCCCGCCTCGTGCAGACCGCGGGCGAGGTCTTCGAGCCCCGTCTTGTCGTAGACACTGACCAGGGCGCGGCGGATGGGCTTATTCACCGACATGACCGAGATGAACCTTTCGTCCCTCAATGCGATAGCCGTCACGGGCGATCCGCCCCACGGCCTCGACGAGCAGCGAGCGCTCGACTTCCTTGATCCGTTCGTGGAGGGCGGCTTCACCCTCCGGGGTGTCCTCCTCGGTCACCTCGACCACGCCCTGCGCGATGATCGGACCGGTGTCGACGCCGTCGTCGACGAAGTGGACGGTGCAGCCGGTGGCCTTCACGCCGTACGCGAGTGCGTCGCGCACTCCGTGGGCACCGGGAAAGCTGGGCAGCAGGGCCGGGTGGGTGTTGACGGTCCGGCCGCCGAAGGCGGCGAGGAACGCCGGGCCGACGATCTTCATGAAACCGGCGGAGACCACGAGGTCCGGGCGGTGCGCGGCGACCTGCGCGGCGAGCGCCCCGTCCCACTCCGCGCGGGTCGCGTGGTCCTTGAGCCGGCACACGAACGTGGGGATTCCGGCCCGTTCCGCGCGCTCCACGCCGCCGGTCCCGTCACGGTCCGCGCCGACCGCGACGATCCGCGCCCCGTACGCCGCCGGGTCGTCGCCGATGGCGTCGAGCAGCGCCTGGAGATTCGTACCCGATCCGGAGACCAGGACGACCAGCCGGGCAGGAGAGGCGGAGGGGGGCGGGGAGGCCACGTCGGGGCCCTTTCTCACGTGATGACCGCATGGTGACGCAGGCGCGGCATGCTCTTTGTAGGGTCGTACGAAAGAATCGCTTCGCCCGATACGGGGAACCCTACGAACGGGCCGACCGTCAGCAACGATACCGGCACACCCGACGGCCCCCACGGGACGGGGGCGTGACCGGGAGGTAGCGTCAGGGGACAGCGAGCCGTCCACCGGGCGGACGAACCGTCCTACGGGCGGACATGACGAGATGGGGAAGACGTTCACCACATGCCGGACCGACGCCGTCGCACCGCCTTCCGCCTCCCCCTGACCGAGCGGCCCGCTCCGCTGATGCGGGAACGCCAGTCCTCCTCGCCGGACCCCTCCTCGCCGGGGTCCTCGTCTCCAGGACCCTCGTCTTCGAAACCCTCGTCGCCGGGACCCTCCTCGTCGGATCCCGCTTCCTCGGGTTCCTCCTCCTCGGGCTCCGCACCGGGCTCCGGCTCCGGCGGGAAGCCCCAGAAGGACAACCCGTTCGCCGCGCCGCCCGCGGACCGTCCGGACCGGCCGTGGCAGCCGCGGCGCCCCGCCGGGTCGGACGGCTCGCAGGGGTCGAACGGTTCGGACGCTTCGGACGGGAACGGTGGGTCCGAAGGGAACGGCTCCGGGGACCGCCCGTCGTGGGGCAGCCAGTGGAGCAACGAGCAGCCCGGCCGGGGCAACGGCGGCTTCGGCGGCCACTCCGGCGGGAACGGCTCCGGCGGCCAGGGAGGCAAGGGCGGTTCCGAACGCGGCGGTCCGGGCGGACTGCGCTGGGATCCCACCGACCCCGCACAGCGGCGCGCCCGTTACGCGGTGCTCGGCGGCATGTGGGCCTTCTTCTTCGCCCTCTTCGACCTCTCCGAGCTCGCGCTGCTGCTGGGCGCGCTCTCGACGTACTGGGCGATCAGCGCGCTCCGCACCCCGATGAAGGGCGCCTCCGCCACGGACCGCGCCTCGGCGGGCGACACCCGGGCGGCCGGGCCCGCCACGGGGGCCGGGACCGGCACGGGAGCCACGGCGGCCGACGTCTCCGGAGCCTCGCGCACCGCGCCCGCGCCCCCCGCGCCGCCGAGCGTCAGCAGCAGGCAGCAGACCACGGCGGCGGTGAGCGGCCTGGTGACCGGCCTGCTGGCGCTGCTCATCGTGGCGACCACGTTCACCGTGCAGCTCGTCTATCGCGACTACTACACCTGCGTCAACGACGCCCTGACCAAGACCGGCGCGCTGGCCTGCAACGACCAACTGCCGAAGCCGCTGGAGCCGTTCTTCGGCGTCAAGGAGTAGGCCCCGGACGGTCCGGCCCCGGCGCGGGGCGGCCCGCGGCGGGATCGGCGGGATCGGCGAAGCCGGCGGGATCAGCGGGATCGGCGCGATCGGTGGAAGCGGCCGGATCGGCCGGATCGGCGGCGGGTTCTGCGGCGAAGTCGGCCATCAGTCCGCCGGAATTCCGCTTCAGGGAGGCCCAACGGGCCTCCCTGAAGTCTTTCTCGTGCCACGGGTCGGTCGGCAGGAAGTCGTACGGCTCGAACCCCGCGTCGCCCCGCCCCGCCCCCGCGCCGACCGCGCCGGGGGCCGCTTCGAGGGCCGCCCCCGGGACCGGAACGGAGGAAGCGGCCCGTGCCGCATCGCCGGACGCGCCCGCCGCCCGGCCCCGCCCACGCCACGGCGCCCACCAGCGGCGCGGACGCCCGACGACGGCCTCCGCCTCCGCCGCCACCTCTTCCTTCTCCTCGGGCGTCGTCGCTTTCGTCGGCGTCGGCGCCGGCACTGTCACCGGGACCTCGTCCGCTTCCGGCACGTCCCTGCGCCAGGCCCAGCCCGGCGTGCGCAGGCGCCACAGACGCAGCAGCAGGACCACCGGTACGCCGATGCCCGCGATCCACGCCAGTGCCGCCGGACCGGCCAGCCACCACACCGGGCCGAACTCCCTCAGCGCCCCGGTGCCGAGCGACCCGCCGGCCACCGCCGTGAGCAGCCCCGTCACGGCACCGCACGCCAGCGCGGCGAGCAGCAGCACCCGCACCGTCTCGCGCCGGCTCCACACCTGAGCGCGGGGCGCGTCGGCGGGCGCTGCCCTGCGGGCGGTGAACCAGGCGACCGCCAGCGCCGCCGTCACCGGCACCGCCAGGGCCGCCCAGTTCAACGGGGAGCCCGGCCCCTGGTCCGGCACGGCCGCCAGCAGGGGGAAGGGGGGTGCCACCGGGGTCCCGTCCAGGCCCAGCGGGGTGACGGTGGCTCCCGTACCGAGCGAGAAACCGGGGCCGAGCCCGTACGACGCTCCCCACAGCGCGGCGTTCGGCGCGAGCGAGGCGGCCAGCAGGAGCACGGCGAACCGTCCCGACCAGTCGCCCGCGAGCCCCAGGAAAGCGTCGTGCGCCGCCCCCGCGTTCCGGCCCAGCGCCACCGCGACCAGCAGCGCACCGCCTCCGAGCAGCACGGTCACGCCCATCGCCGCCGACCGGCACACCGCCTCGGCCCGGTCGCGGAAGAGCGTCCGGGCGATCGCCTCGTGCAGCGCCAGCGGCGACCAGGACGGCAGGGGCCCCAGTGGCCGCCCGGCCGCCGTCCACACCCCGGCCGCCGCCGCACCGGCCACCACCAGCGCCACCGGGAACACCAGCGTGTCCGGGTCCGGGCGCAGCGAACGGCCCCGGGCACAGGCCGCCGCCCCCGCCACGACCAGCAGGTATCCCGCGGTCACCGCACAGAACACGCCTGCCTGCGAAGGCCTGGGCCGCCCCTCCTCCGGCTCCGCCGCATCGCGCGCCGCGCGGTGTGCCAGCCAGACCGGGCCCACCACGAGCAGCAGCGGCACCACTCCGACGGGTGCGGGAACGCCGCTCAGGGTGTCGGGCCGCACGAGTCCCGCACCGTGCGCGAGCAGCCAGACCCCGGCGGCCGTACGCAGCGCCCCGCCCGGTCCGCTGTCGGGGTACGGCGAGCTGATCCACACCACCATGACCAGCACCGTCAGGGCCCCGAGGCCGAGCCCGGCGGCGACGGCACCCCGCACCAGGGCGGAGGCCAGGGCGAGCGTGCGGCTCCGCTCGGCCGTCGCCTTCGGGTTGCGTTGCGTCATTTGGGTCACGCGGCCCATGCTGCCAACGACACGCGCTTATTTCGCGTAACGCGCGAACAGCCGCCGTGTCGCCCAATATACGTTTATGTACTTTTTCACCCAGTGCGGCGCTGCCGGGGGTCGTCCATGACCCGGAGCGCGACCGACGAGGCCGCCGCGCCGCAGCTGCCCTCCCCCAAGGAGCGCCGCAGACTGCGCGAGGCGAAATCACTGAGCGAGGAGCAGGTGGCGGCGGCCGTCGGCGTCACGCGCGCCACCGTGCGCTCCTGGGAGACGGGGCGCACGAGCCCGCGCGGGCGCAAGCGCGCGCTGTACGCGAAGCTCATCGCTCCCGAACCGGAGACGCTCACCCCGACGCCGCCGACAGCTGCGACGGAGCCGCCGACTCCAGCCACGCCGGTTACTCCGGTCACTCCGGTCACTCCGGTCACTCCGGCGACTCCGGCGACTCCAACGGCTTCGGCGGCTCCGGAACTTATCCCGGAAACCGCTGCGGAAGCCGCCCCGGAAGCGATTCCCGAGGCCGCTCCGGAGGTGAAGGCAGTGGTGGCGGAGGCCCCGTCGACGGTGGCGGAGGCGGGCTCGGGCAGCGCTACCGAGGCGGTAGGCGAGCGGCGTCTCTCACCCGCCGAGGCATTCGACGAGCTGTACACCCGCACCGCCCCCGGCCTCGTTCGGCAGAGCTATCTCCTGACCGGCCGCCGCGCACTGGCCCGCGAGTCCGTCGAGCGAGCCTTCCAACTGGCCTGGCACCGCTGGCCCGAGGTGGCCGTCGACCGCGATCCGGCGGGCTGGGTGCGCGCGGCGGCGTACGAGTACGCGATGTCCCCCTGGCACCGGCTGCGCCGTGCGCACCGGCACCCCGACGCCCCGCCCACGGAGCCGGGGAAGCAGGCGCTGTTCGACGCGCTGCTGGAGCTGCCCCCGGCCTACCGGCGCACGCTGCTCCTGTACGACGGGGTCGGCCTGGACCTCCCGGAGACCGCGGCCGAGACGGAGGCCAGCACGCCGGCGGCGGCGGGCCGTCTGATGACCGCCCGCGCCGCCGTCGCCGAGCGGCTCCCCGAACTGGCGGCCGCCGACTCGCCCGCCGAGCAGTCGGCCCTGCTGCACGACCGGCTCGGTGGGCTCGCGCTCGCCGAGCACGTCCCCGTACCGCGGCCCGCCCGTGCCGTGCGCACCGGCAGCGAGGACAGGGCCAGGCTGTGGACCCGGGCCGCCATCGCGGGCGTCGCGGTCCTCATCGCCGTGACCGGACTGACCCTGCACACCGCGCCCACCCACTACGAGCAGCCGATCTCCCCCGCCGAGCGGGTCGGGGGCGTACCGCCCCGCGGTGGTCCGCAGAAGCTCACCGCGCAGGACCTGAAGCTCCAGAAGTCGCTGCGCGAACAGCTGGCGCGCGGCCCGGAGCGGCTGATCCCGCAGCTCCGTTGAGCCGTCGGGCGCTCGTCGCCCACCGGCTGCCGGCCGCGTACGCGAACGGCGCGGGCCCGCACCCCCGGTGATGCAGGGGCGCGGGCCCGCGCCGTTCGCAGCGTGTCTCTGCTGCCGGACCGAACGCGTCAGGCGCCGAGGATCTCGCGCGCCAGCTTGGCGGTCTCGGTCGGCGTCTTGCCGACCTTGACGCCGGCGGCCTCAAGGGCCTCCTTCTTCGCCTGGGCGGTGCCCGAGGAGCCGGAGACGATGGCGCCGGCGTGGCCCATGGTCTTGCCCTCCGGGGCGGTGAAGCCCGCGACGTAACCGACGACCGGCTTCGTGACGTTCTTCGCGATGAAGTCGGCGGCACGCTCCTCGGCGTCGCCGCCGATCTCGCCGATCATCACGATGAGGTCGGTCTCCGGGTCCGCCTCGAACGCCGCGAGGGCGTCGATGTGCGTGGTGCCGATGACCGGGTCGCCACCGATGCCGACGGCGGAGGAGAAGCCGATGTCACGGAGCTCGTACATCATCTGGTAGGTCAACGTGCCGGACTTCGACACGAGACCGATGCGGCCGGGCTTGGTGATGTCGCCCGGGATGATGCCGGCATTGGACTGGCCGGGGGTGATGAGACCCGGGCAGTTCGGACCGATGATCCGGGTCTTGTTGCCCTTCGCGCCGGCGTACGCCCAGAAGGCGGCCGAGTCGTGGACGGCGATGCCCTCGGTGATCACGACGGCGAGCGGGATCTCGGCGTCGATCGCCTCGACGACGGCGGCCTTCGAGAAGGCCGGCGGCACGAAGAGGACGGACACGTTCGCGCCGGTCTTCTCCATCGCCTCGGCGACGGAGCCGAAGACCGGTACCTCGGTGCCGTCGAAGTCGACGGAGGTGCCGGCCTTGCGCGGGTTCACGCCGCCGACGATGTTGGTGCCGTCGGCGAGCATGAGCTTGGTGTGCTTCATGCCCGTCGCGCCGGTCATCCCCTGGACGATGACCTTGCTGTCCTTGGTGAGGAAGATAGCCATGGTGGTCTGAGTCCCTCTTCCTTACTTCGCAGCCGCGGCGAGCTCGGCGGCCTTGTCGGCCGCGCCGTCCATGGTGTCCACGCGCTGCACGAGCGGGTGGTTGGCGTCGGAAAGGATCTTGCGACCCAGCTCCGCGTTGTTGCCGTCGAGACGCACGACCAGCGGCTTCTCGACCTTCTCGCCCTTGGACTCCAGCAGCGCGAGCGCCTGCACGATGCCGTTGGCGACCTCGTCGCAGGCGGTGATGCCACCGAAGACGTTGACGAAGACGGACTTGACGTCCGGGTCGCCGAGGATGATCTCCAGGCCGTTCGCCATGACCTCTGCGGAGGCGCCGCCACCGATGTCGAGGAAGTTGGCGGGCTTCACGTTGCCGTGGTTCTCACCGGCGTACGCGACGACGTCCAGGGTCGACATGACCAGACCGGCACCGTTGCCGATGATGCCGACCTCGCCGTCGAGCTTGACGTAGTTGAGGTTCTTGGCCTTGGCGGCAGCCTCGAGCGGGTTGGCTGCGGCCTTGTCCTCGAGCGCCTCGTGATCCGGCTGACGGAAGTCGGCGTTCTCGTCGAGAGACACCTTGCCGTCCAGGGCCAGGATCCGGCCGTCCTTGGTCTTGACCAGCGGGTTGACCTCGACGAGGAGGGCGTCCTCGGCGACGAAGGTGTCCCACAGGGTCACCATGGCCTCGGCGACACCCTCGGCCACGTCGTCCGGGAACTTCGCCTGGGCCACGATCTCGCGGGCCTTGACGATGTCGACCCCGTCGACGGCGTTGACCGGGACCTTCGCGAGGGCCTCGGGGGTCTTCTCCGCGACCTCCTCGATGTCCATGCCGCCCTGCACCGAGGCCATGGCCAGGAAGGTGCGGTTGGTGCGGTCGAGGAGGTACGAGACGTAGTACTCCGCCTCGATCTCCGGCGACAGCTCGGCGATCATCACCTTGTGGACCGTGTGGCCCTTGATGTCCATGCCGAGAATGTCGGTCGCCCGGGCGACCGCCTCGTCGGGGTCGGCCGCCAGCTTGACGCCGCCGGCCTTGCCGCGGCCGCCGACCTTCACCTGCGCCTTGACGACAGACTTGCCGCCCAGCTTCTCGGTCGCCTCGCGGGCTGCCTCAGGCGTGTCGATGACTTCACCGGCCAGCACCGGTACACCGTGCTTGGCGAAGAGGTCCCTCGCCTGGTACTCGAACAGGTCCACGCGCGTCCGTCCCTTTTAGTGGTATCGCGGTTCGTTCTTCTGCGTGGGCGTGCCGCGATGGGCAACGTGACTGCGCTGTCACTAGGGAGGCGTACACGGTGTCCGAGTACGCGGCATGTCCATCCGGCAGGTTATCCCCGCGCTCGGTGTGACCCTAAATCGCAGATCACACCTGAGCGGTGATAACGGTCACAGAGGGTGGCCCCTCCGGCTCCCGGGCGGGGATCGCCGGGAGCCGGAGGAGGCTGACCGGGCCCGGAGTACCCGGCCCGGGTCCCCTGGGACCGGGTACTCCGATGCGGTGAACCGCGCCGCCTCTCAGCCTGCGCGGTCCGTCCGGCTGAGGGCGCGAGCACCGCGCCCGGCTCAACGCGTGAGCGCTTCGCTCCTCTAGAGCGTGGGCAGCGCGTCCGTCGCGAAGGACGGGGCGAAGGACGGGGCGACCGAGGTGGCCTCCTGGACACCGGCGCCCGCATGAGCGACGACGGGACGGGCGTCCTCGCGGACCGTGTCCGCCAGACCGCCCGCGAACGGCCGGGTCTGCGCCCCGACGCCCTCGGCCAGCGGCTGCGCCCGGGTGGCGACCCCCTGGGCGAACGGCGCGACCGCGTCGCCGGTCAGCCCCTCGGCGAACGGCACGGCAGCACCCGTGACGCCCGCCGCCAGCGGCTGGACCTCGGTCGTGACGCCCTGGACGAACGGCGCGGCGGCGTCGCCGACGATTCCCCGGGCGAACGGCGCGACCTCACCGACGACTCCCCGGGCGAGCGTGCCGACGTCGCCGACCGCCTGCCCGACGACCGGGACGGCGGCGCCGACCGCACCCGCAGCGAGCGGCGGCAGCACGGAGTCGGAGGTCTGCCCGACCACGGCTCCGGCCTCCGCCAGCGCCCCCCGGACGGCGGCAGGCGCCTCGTTCTGCGCGTAGCCGGGGATCTCGATCGGCCCGAAGAGGTAGTCGATCTCGTCGACTACCGGCGCAGCGGGAAGCCGCACGGCCCCGGGCGCCTGCTGTACGTCGCCGAGGTCCGGGACCTCCGGGGCCTTCGGGACCTGCGGGACCTGCTGCGCGCGCACCTGTGACGGGAGCCCGTCCGACGGGAGGCCGTCCCGTACGTCGGCCGCACCGGCGGCCTTGCTCCCGACCTCCGTCAGCGTGTCCTTGACGCCATCGATGCCGTCGATGCCGTCGATGCGCGTGGGCTCCCTGAGTCCCTTGGCGTCGGTGACGTCCTTGACGGTCTCCGTCACGTCGGGGGCCTCGGCCGCCAGGTCCGGGGTGGAGAGCGGTACGGACACAGGCAGTTCGTCCGCGCTCGCCGCAGCGGTGCCGAGCGCCCACATACCGGTGGCGGTGGCGGCGACGGCTATGGATCGGCGCATGTTCTTGTGCATGGGTGTGTCAGATCCTTCGAAGATGTTCGGCAGTCCGGAGAGCTCCGGACGCGGGCAGACCTGTTCCGCCCCCGCGCGGCAGGTCGAGGCGGGGGAACGGCCTGCCCTAGCCGGGGAATTCGAGGATCTCGCCGGATCTGCCGGGCGCCGGGGAGGCGGTCGCGGGGAGGCCCGCTCCCCGGACGAGCGCGGTGTACGGACCCCCCGGGGCCCGGACCGCGTGCAGGTCGCCGCCGCGCGGCCCCTGGACATCGGCCACCGCCGTACGCACGAGTTCGCTACAGGGGCCGAACGGCGTGCGGGCCGGCGCCGGCATGGGCTCGGAGACCTGTGCGTGCCCGGCGTCCGGCGCTCCGGGGCCGTCCGGCACGGCCGACGCGGAGGCCGGTGTTCCCCTGCCTCGGTCATGGCCGACCGCAGGCTCGGCAGCGACATCCGCCCCGGCATCGCCCGGCGCCCCCGGGCCGGTCCCGGCGCCACGGCCGGTGTTCGGCACGGAAGGTGACGGAGCACCGGGTACGTCCGGCTCGCCGCCGGGCACACTCGGCAAGGGGAGCAAGGAGAAGAGCGGGGGAAGCCCCGGCAGGGACGGCACCAACGGCCGCACCACCCCGGCGACCCGGTCCACGGTGTCTCCCGCACCCGCGACCACGGCGTCGCGGATGCGAGCGGGCCTGGGAGCGGTGGGAGCAGTGGAAGTCGTGGAAGCGGCGGGTGTCGTGGAAGGAGTGGAGGCAAGGGCGTCTGCGGGGGCTGCGGGTTCGGCGGTCAGTTCCGCGGCGCATTCCACAACGGGTTCCGCAGGGGCTTCCCGTACGGCCCGCTGCTGTGCGGTCTGGTGCCGAGCGACCTGGTGCCGAGCGGCCTGTTGTCGAGCGGCCCGGTCGATCTGCTCGACCACTGGCTGGACCACCGGCCGGGCGACGGGCTCCGCTTCCCGCTCCGAGACCCGCCGGGCCGAAGACTCGACTGCCGTGCGTGCGGCGGCCTCGGTGACCGCGCCTTCCGACGCGGGTCCGCCGCGGAGACGGCGAGCAGGCCCGGGTCGGGGCGCTCCCGCGCGTCCGCCCACGAGGAGGCCCAGGGCCAGCATCCCGCCGAGGAACAGCACCACCTGTACCGCGCGACGCCCCGCCGTACCCCGCGCCGGGCGCGGGTCGACGGCCGCGCGGGCAGCGGCGGTCGCGGTCACCTCGCTGGCTATTCTTGGGCCTCCTTGTCCGGTATGGGCAGTGGCCTCTTCTCGATCGCCGCCGCCATGACGTCCGGGAAGAGATCCGGCGTACAGGCGAACGCAGGTGCGCCCAGCGCCCCGAGCGCCGCCGCGTGCTCGTGGTCGTACACGGGCGCGCCCTCGTCGGAGAGCGCGAGCAGCGCCACGAACTGCACGCCGGAGGCCTTCATCGCGGCGACCCGCTTGAGCATCTCGTCGCGTATGCCGCCCTCGTAGAGGTCGCTGATGAGGACGACGACGGTGTCAGCGGGGCGGGTGATCTTCGACTGGCAATAGGCGAGCGCCCGGTTGATGTCGGTGCCGCCGCCGAGCTGGGTGCCGAAGAGGACGTCGACCGGGTCGTCGAGCTGGTCCGTGAGGTCGACGACCGCCGTGTCGAAGACGACGAGCCGGGTCGAGACGGTGCGCATGGAGGCGAGGACCGCCCCGAAGACCGAGGCGTAGACGACCGAAGCGGCCATCGAGCCCGACTGGTCGATGCACAGGACGATGTCCTTCTTGGCGGACCGGGAGGCGCGCCCGTAGCCGATGAGGCGCTCGGGGACGATCGTGCCCGTCGGCTGCGCGCCGTCGGCCCCCGGGACGGGGAGGTAGTTCTTGAGGTTGGCCCGGATGGTGCGGTTCCAGTCGATGTCCCGGTGGCGGGGCCGACTGACGCGCGCCGAGCGGTCCAGGGCGCCGGCCAGGGTGGCTCTGGTGCGGCTCTCCAGCCGCTTCTCCAGGTCCTCGACGACCTTGCGGACCACAGCGCGTGCGGTCTCCTTCGTCGCCTCGGGCATCGCCTTGTTGAGGGAGAGCAGGGTGCCGACGAGGTGGACGTCCGCCTCGACGGCCTCCAGCATCTCCGGTTCGAGGAGCAGGGCCGCCAGGCCGAGCCGGTCGATCGCGTCGCGCTGCATGACCTGGACCACGGAGCTGGGGAAATAGGTCCGGATGTCGCCGAGCCAGCGGGCGACGGAGGGCGCCGACGCGCCGAGGCCCGCCGAACGGCCACCGGAGCCCCGGCCGCCGGGCTTCTTCCCCGCGCCCCCGCCGTACAGCGCGTCCAACGCACCGTCCATGGCCGCGTCCTGACCGGTGAGGGTGCGCCCGGTGCTGTCGGCGCTGTCCGCGCCGAGCACCATCCGCCAGCGCCGCAGCCGTTCGGCGTCGGGCAAGTGCGGGGCGGTGGGGCGCGCGGTCCCCGAGGCCTGTGCCGTCGTCCGTTCCATCGTCTCCGTCTCCCCTGTCGGGTCCGTCGTGCCCAGGTCCGTCTCCCCTGTCGAGCCCGACGCACCCGGGTCCGTCGTGGACGGATCGGTCGTGGACGGGTCCGTCGTGGTCGTCGTCATCCGGCCGCCTCCTCGGGCTCCGACCGGCGGCCGATCAGCAGGCGCAGCACCGACTCCACCGCGTCGGCCCTGGCCAGGTCCAGGCCGGGTCCGAAGCCCCCGGTCGCCCGGCCTGCGTCGTCCCGGCGGGTGCCCTCGGGCACAGGCCCGCGCCGGACCAGCTCGCCCAGAGTGCGCCGTACGCCCGGTTCGTACGCGGAGAACGTGCGGCGCAGGAGCGGCAGCACATCGGTGAACATCTCGCCAGGGACACCCGTCAACCAGGCGTCGACGAGCCCGAGCAGCCGCTCGTCATGGACCAGCAGCATGCCGCCCCCCGACGCACCGCCGACGAACCCCTCGATCCAGGCGGCGGCGTCGGCGGGCGGGGTTCCGGGCGAGAGCGCCAGGCCCATCAGGCGGGCCGCCTCGTCCTCCGCCAGCCGCCCCTCGTCCAGGAGCAGCCGAGTGGCCCGGCCCCGGATGATCCCGGCGACCGTGTCCCGGGCCGCCAGCTTGCGCAGGACGGCGTCCCAGCGCTCCCGCAGCCCTTCGGCCGGGGCCGCTCCGGCGAGCAGGAGCCCGATCGCGCCGTGCACGGCCTCGATCTGACGGCGCAGCGCCTCGGCCCCGTCCCCGTCGAGGCCGGTGCAGGCAGGCGGAAGGCCGACACAGATCCGCTCGGCGAGTCCGGCGGCGACCTCCGCGAGCGCCGCCGTGCCCGTGGAGCGCACGTCCCCGTACCGCAGGGAGCGGGCCAGGGCGGGCAGCGCGTCCGCTAGGTGGCCGACGTCCGCGTCGAGTGCGGCCCGGTCGGCGAGGGCCTTCATCACGACGGGCAGCGCGTCGGGCAGCCCGGCCAGGAGGCAGTGTTCGGCGAGTGCGGTGACGTCGGCCAGCGCGCTCGCCGCCACGGCCCCCGACTCGGCCTTCGCGGTGGCGGCGGTGAGGACGGTGGTGCCCCACACACCCGCCTCCGCGACCCGGACGTGCAGCTCCGGTTCCCAGCTCAGCCGCCAGCTCTCCCGGAAGGTGCCGGTGCTGCCCCGGCCCGCGACCGGGTCGCCCCAGCCGACGCCGAGGAGGCGCAGCCGGTGCAGGAGGCGGCTGCGGGCGGCGTCGGTCTCCTTGCGCAGGTCGAGGTCCACCTCGCGTTCCGACGCCTCCGGCTTGAGCCGGAGGGTGCGCTGGCTGCGGGTCAGGTCCCGTTGCAGCGGGACGGCCGGGGCCGCGTCCGGCACCTCGCCGAGGGTCTCGCCGACGATCAGCCGATCCCGGACGAGGGCGAGCGGGATATCGGACCCCTCGCACATGACGGCCCGCACCGCGTCGGTCGTCTCACCCTGCCCGGCCAGCGGGCGGCCGCGGAGGGCGGCGAGGGTCTCGGCGAGCCGGACGGCCTCGATGACGTGGGCGGTGGAGACGAACCAGCCCTCCTCGCGCAGCAGTCCGGCGACCTTGATCATCCAACGCTCGATCGGCCGGTCGGCGGCGTCGAAGAGGTGCCCGTACCAGCCCGGCGAGTCGATCCCCGCGCCGTATCCGCTGTGCCGGGCGAGCCGGCGGTGGGTCCACGGCACCCAGGTCAGGTCGGCCTTGACCTTCGGGAGGCCCTTGAGCAGGGCGCGGTCGGCGGCGAGAGTGGTCCGCGCCGCGAGGGCCGGAACGTGCCAGGCGCCGCACACGACGGCGACGCCGTCACCGAACTCCTTGCGAGCGGTACGGAGCTGGATCCGCATGTATGCCTCGCGCACCGCGTCCCGGGGCTGTCCGCCGTCGCCGTACGCCTCGCGCAGCGCGCTCATGGCTTCCGCCAGCGCGACGAACGGCGCGAGCGCGTCGCCCCCGTCGCTCTCGTCGCCCCCGTCGCTCTCGTCCACCGTGGTTCCGGATGAGCCGCCGGTGGGCGTCGCGCCGGTGGGTGAACGGTGCTCGACGACGTCCTCCCACCAGCGTTCGGGGTCGTCGTATCCGGCGGTCTCGGCGAGCACCCGGATCGGGTCGACGACCGGTGTGGCCTCTTCCCCGGCCCCCTCACCCGCCGCCGCCTCCTCGCTCCCCACGCCCGGCGCGGGTTCCTTGAGCGCGAGGGAGTGGGCGGCGGGCAGATCGATGAAGCGGACCGGGACGTCGTGGTCGAGAGCCCAGCGGATGGCCACCCACTCGGGCGAGAACGCGGCCATCGGCCAGAAGGAGGCAAGCCCCGGGTCGTCCACGGCGTGCGCGAGCAGTGCGACGGGGGGACGCATCCGCGGGTCGGCGGCGAGGGCCAGCAGCGCGTCGCCCTCGGGCGGTCCTTCGATGAGGACAGCGGCCGGGTGGGCCGCCGTGAGCGCGGCGAGGACCGCGCGGGCCGACCCGGGGCCGTGGTGCCGCACCCCCAGGAGCCAGGGCCCGGCAGCCGCGCGGGACCCCGGCCTGGCGGCTCCGCCCGTCGTAGCCGCCGTCACGGTGCCGGTCATCGGGGCCGTCCCGGTCCCAGCCGCTGTCCGGATCGTGGCCGCTGCCCCGGTCGCCGCTGCCATCCCGGCGGGGCTCGTCGTCCCGGCGGGGCTCGTCGTCCCGGCGGGGCTCGTCATGCGGATACCTCGCGGCAGGCGCGGTAGAAGTCCTTCCAGCCGTCCCGCTCGCGGACCACGGTCTCCAGATACTCCTGCCAGACCACCCGGTCCGCCGCCGGGTCCCGGACGACCGCGCCGAGGATGCCGGCCGCGACGTCGCCGGGGCGCAGGACGCCGTCGCCGAAGTGGGCGGCGAGCGCGAGACCGTTCGTGACGACGGAGATCGCCTCCGCGGTGGAGAGTGTGCCGGAAGGTGACTTGAGCTTGGTGCGCCCGTCGGTGGTCACCCCGTCGCGCAGTTCGCGGAAGACCGTCACCACGCGCCGGATCTCGGTCAGGCCCTCCGGCGCCGCGGGCAGGTCGAGCGAGCGGCCGATCTGGTCGACCCGCCGGGACACGATGTCGACCTCGGCCTCCGGGGTGGCGGGCAGGGGCAGCACGACGGTGTTGAACCGGCGGCGCAGCGCGCTGGACAGCTCGTTGACGCCGCGGTCCCGGTCGTTGGCCGTGGCGATGAGATTGAAGCCGCGGACGGCCTGGACCTCCTGTCCCAGCTCGGGAACGGGAAGCGTCTTCTCGGACAGGATCGTGATGAGCGAGTCCTGCACGTCGGCCGGGATGCGGGTCAACTCCTCGACCCGGGCGGTCATGCCTTCGGACATCGCCCGCATCAGCGGACTGGGCACCAGGGCGTCGCGGCTGGGGCCGTGGGCGAGCAGCTGAGCGTAGTTCCACCCGTAGCGGACGGCTTCCTCGGGCGTCCCCGCCGTGCCCTGCACGAGCAGCGTCGAGTCACCGCTGACGGCGGCGGCGAGATGCTCGGACACCCAGGTCTTGGCCGTGCCGGGGACGCCCAGCAGGAGCAGGGCCCGGTCGGTGGCAAGCGTGGTCACGGCCACCTCGACCAGGCGGCGCGGGCCCACGTACTTCGGTGTGATCACGGTGCCGTCCGGCAGGGTCCCGCCCTGCAGATAGGTGGCGACGGCCCAGGGCGAGAGCCGCCAACGGGCGGGCCTCGGGCGGTCGTCGGCGGCTTCGAGCGCCTTCAGCTCGTCGGCGAACGCGTCCTCGGCGTGCGGGCGCAGCACCTCGGCGCCCGCCTCCGGTGCGACGGCGGCGATGGTTTCGGACACGGTCATGGGTCCCCCTCCAGATCGGTCGACCTGATGTGGTTCCCACCGTGCACCATGCCACTGACAACGGGCCCTGACCCCAGGTCAGGACCCGTCCGTCGGCTCGCGGGACCGGGCCCGGCCGCCCCCCGCCGAGCCCCGCTCAGCCGAGCCCCGCTCAGCCGGTCAGCCGGTCAGCCGGTCAGCCCACGATCGGCGATACCGCGACGCAGCCGCCTGCCGTGAGCATGCCCTCCCCCTTCGCCTCCTTGATGACCTTGCCCTTGTACGTGATGGTGCAGGTGACGTCGGCGCCGCCCGCGTCCAGGGCCATCGGCATGACGGCGGGCGGCATGATGCCGCGCAGCTCGACGGTCTTCTTCCACGGCAGGGTCGGCGAGGTGACGGTCTCCAGCTTGGGCTCCATGGCCTCCCCGCCACCCCCGTGGTACGTGATCTCGTCGACGCTCTTGCCGGTGACCTCGTACGTGACCTCGTACTTCTCGTCCACGGTCGTGTCGACCGCCTTCCCGACCGCCTCGTCGACCGACTCGGCCGAGCAGGCGCCGAGACCGAGCACGAGACCGGCGACGGCGAGGGCGTGGGCAGCGGCGCCTACGGGGCGGGTGGTTCTGGTGGTGCGTGCGGTGCGGATGGTGCGGTTCATTCCGGGATCCCCCCTGGATCGGACCGGGCACGGATCTGTTCCGTACGCGGAGATCGCAGAGAAACGCAAGGGAATGGCAAAGTCAAATCCCGGTCGGGACGGCTGCTTCGCAGGTCGGAGGGGATTGTCAGTGGTGCCCCCTACCGTCGGGGACATGCTGCTATCTCACGGGGGAGAGCCCTCGCCCACCGGTGGACCGGTGGCGCGCTGGTCGGTGGAACAGGTGCTGGCGCTGGCTCCTGACGACGCTTCACGCAAGGCGGGTACGCGGCTCGGCGCGGTCGGCCCGTGGACGGGCACGGGCCGCGATGCCGCGGGCGCGCTGTGGGGCCTGTGCAAGGGGAGCGGGAGCACGCCGTACCGGACGGTGGTCGACACCACCGGCCCCGCCTACTCCTGCAGTTGCCCGAGCCGGAAGTTCCCGTGCAAGCACGCACTGGGTCTGTTGCTGCTCCGGGCGTCCGACGACGCCGCGTTCCGGCCGGGCGAGCCTGCCGACTGGGCCGTGGCGTGGATCGAGGCCCGGCATGGACGCGCGGTGCAGAAGGGCGGGCCCGCCGCGGGCGGCGACACCGCGCGGGGCCCCGCCGACACCGCTGCCGCCAGGAAGCGGGCGGAGCGCCGTGCCGAGCGCGTCACGGGCGGGGCACAGGAGCTGGAACAGCGACTGGCCGACCTGCTGCGCGGCGGACTCGCCGCGACCGACCGCTCGGGGTACGGCCTGTGGGAGGAGACCGCCGCCCGCATGGTCGACGCCCAGGCCCCCGGGCTCGCGGCCCGCGTGAGGGAGCTGGGCGCGATCAGCGGATCCGGTCCGGGCTGGCCGGTCCGCCTGCTGGAGGAGTGCGCTCTGCTCCACCTGCTGGACACGGCCTGGCTCGGCCGGCAGCGGCTGCCGGACCCGCTGGCCGCGACCGTGCGCACGAGAATGGGGCTGCCCGTGTCCGCCGAGGGCCCCCCGGTCCGCGACCACTGGCTGGTCCTCGCGCAGTACGACACCCCGGACGGCAAGATCGTCGCCCGTCGGATCTGGCTGTACGGGCGGGAGTCGGGCCGTACGGCTCTGCTGCTCTCGTTCGGCGCGGCGGGCCGGGCCCCGGCGCAGGCGCTGCCGGTGGGCGCGACGGTCGATGCCGAGCTGACGCCGTATCCGGGCGGCGGGCAGCTCCGTGCGGATCTGGGCGAGCAGTTCGGCGCCTTGGCCCCGGCCGGGCCTCCACCGGGAATCGCCGCGGCGGCCGCGCCGGCCGTCTACGGCGAAGCCCTGCGGGAGGACCCCTGGCTGGACGCCTGGCCGGTCACCCTGCGCGACGTCATACCCGTGCCGGCCAAGGACGGCTGGCAGGTCGTGGACGCGCACGCCGACTCCGCCGTGCCGATCGCCCCGGCAGCGCTGTCCCGGCCGGGTCTGTGGAAGCTCGTCGCCCTGTCCGGCGGCGGCCCGGTCACCGTGTTCGGCGAGATCGGCCACCGCGGCTTCGACCCGCTGGCGGCCTGGGACCCGAGCGAGGCGGAGGAGGGCGGACGCACTACGGGCGGTTCTGTCGTCCAACTGGTCTGACCCGCACGACCGGCCGACGCCCCGCCCCACCTGCCCGTCCGTCCGCCTGCCCGTCCCCCTTCCCGCTCGTCCGTCCCCCTTCCCGCCCGTCCGTCCGCCTGCCCGCCCGGCCGTCTGCTCGTCCGTCCGCCCGTCCGTCCGCCGCGAACTCCGGCCCGTCGCCCCGCCCGCTCACTGCCCGCCGCCCCTCCGCCGCCACCTCAGTACCGTCCCTCCCCGCCCCGATCCGCCGTCCCAGTACGACATCCGCGCATTCCTGCCGCTGGAGGGGAAAGATGCCTCGCACGACCAGCCCCACCGCCGTCACCGCCGATACCGTCACCGCCGGTACCGCCATCACCACTGCCACTGCCACTGCCGCGTCCGCTACCACCGCCGGTACCGATAGCACCGCTGCCACCGCTCGCGCCTCCGTCGACTGCCTCCCCTGGGAGGAGTTGGTCACCTCGGCGCTCCTGGGCACCGACCGCCGCCCCCCGACGCCACGCGGCGGCTCCGTGCCGGCCGATGCGCCCGCGGCCCTGCTGGACGCCGCCGCGCTGCATACCGTGCGGCAGCGGGCCGGACTGCTGCCGGCCGTGCCGGTGGCCCGGCCCGAGCCCGCCGCCCCGGATCCCCGCCCGGCGCTCCCCGACGCCGCCAGGCACCGGCTCGCCCACCTGCTGGCCGACCGTGCCGCGCCCTCGGGCGGCGGTCGGCGCGGGGCCGCCCCCGACCTCACCGAGCTGATCCCGCAGTGGCTGGCCACCGCCAACCGGCAGGGTTTCCGCGCCCCGGCGGCCCTGTTGCCGCCGCTGCTGGACGCTGCCCGCGCCCGCACGGACCTGCGCCCGCAGGCGCTCGCGTTCGCCGGGCCGCGCGGTCTGTGGCTGGCCGGGCTGAATCCCGACTGGAAGTTCGCCCTGCGGGGCGGGGCGAGCGGCGCGCTCCACCCCGACATCACGGACCCGGAAGCGGTGGGCCTGCTGTGGGAGGAGGGACTGTTCGCGGAACGGGTCGCGTTGCTCGACGCCGTACGGGCGCAGGATCCCCCCGCCGCGCTCACCCTGCTCGCCACCACCTGGTCGGCCGAACGGGCCGAGGACCGGCTGATGTTCCTGGACTCCCTGAGATCCGGGCTCGGGGCCGACGACGAGCCGTTCCTGGAGCAGGCCCTGTCCGACCGCAGCCGCAACGTCCGCGCCACCGCCGCCGAGCTGCTGTCAGCGCTGCCCGAGTCGGCGCTCGCCGGACGGATGGCGGCCCGCGCGTCATCCTGCGTGAACCCGGACCGTACGAGGGACATCGCCTCCATAGCCGTGGAGGCGCCGCACGAGTGCGACGCGGCGATGCAGCGCGACGGCGTCACAGCGGTCCCGCCGACCGGCCGAGGCGAACGCTCGTGGTGGCTCGGGCAGTTGGTGGAGGCCACCCCCCTGGGCGTCTGGGAGGAGCGGTTCGGCGGACGGTCCGCCGAGGAGATCGTGGCCCTGCCCGTCGCCGACGACTGGGCCGGCGAGCTGCACGCCGCCTGGTGCCGGGCGTCCGTGCGGCAGCAGAATCCGCAGTGGGCCCGGGCCCTGCTCGGGCACCCCTCGGCACCCCCGGCGAGCGGTCCCGGGACGGCCTCGATCGCCGAGCGTTCGAAGCTCCTCGCCATCCTGGACCAGTCCGAACGCGCGTCCTGGGTGGCCGAGTTCATAGCGGCGCACGGCCTCTCGGAGGCGTTCCAGCTGCTCGGGGTCTGCACGGTCCCCTGGGCCGGGCCGCTCGGTCGGGCGGTGGTCGACGCTCTCGACATCGCGCGGGACGGCGGGAGTTATCCGTGGAGCTTCAGCGGAGTGATGGGCCTCGCGGAACGCTGCCTGGATCCTGCCGAGGCGGACCGGCTGGAAGTCCTGACGGCCGCACAGGACGAGCAGGAGGGAGCGTCGCCCGGGGCGGGCGGCTACTGGTCGGAGGCCTTCCAGCGCCTGGTCTCCACCCTGCGGCTGCGCGCCACGATGGAGGCGGAACTGATGGCCTGATGCCGCGAAGGAGGCGGGGCCGATGTCGTGACGGTGAAGCCGAGTTCCTGACGGCGAAGCCCATGTCATGACAGCAGAGCCGATGTCATGACGCCGCCCAGGGAGCTGGGTCCGTCCGCCGCGAGGGGGGCAAGGCAGGACGGGGACTGACGGCCTGCGGCGGCGACGGACCCGCCGCCGCCCGCGCGGGCCCCGTGCGCAGCGGGCCCGCTCCGGGGTCGGTGTTCAGGCCTGGGCGGCCTGCCGGACGTTGGCGTTGACCCACGTGACGATCTCGGTCGTCGTCGCCCCCGGGGTGAACAGCTCCGCGACGCCCAGCTCCTTCAGGGGCGCGATGTCGTCCTCCGGGATGATGCCGCCGCCGAACACCTTGATGTCCTCCGCCTCCCGGTCCTTCAGCAGCTCGATCACCTTGGCGAACAGCGTGTTGTGCGCCCCGGAGAGGATCGAGAGGCCGATGGCGTCGGCGTCCTCCTGGATCGCCGTGTCGACGATCTGCTCGGGGGTCTGGTGGAGCCCCGTGTAGATCACCTCCATGCCGGCGTCCCGCAACGCCCGCGCGATGACTTTGGCCCCGCGGTCGTGGCCGTCGAGTCCCGGCTTGGCCACCACCACACGGATCGGACCGGTCACACCCATCACTGCCTCCACCTGGTCTCCCGCGCCTGAAGGGCCGGGGATGTGAACGAACGTTATCCACAGCATCCCGCAAGGCGCTGTTTCGCGGCAGGCGGGGAGGGGGAAATCACATGTGGGACATGTTCGCCAGGCGTCGCCCCCCGTTCCACGCGGTGTTCCGGCCGCGCGGGGTCCGGCGCAAGGGGAGCCGCTACGAGGTTGCCGTACCACCGCGCCGCCAGCCGCACGGCACGGTGGTACGGCACCCGTCGCCGCCCGGCCGCCACCGGCCGCGCGGCCCTCGTGCCGACACCCCGTGAGGGCGTGCGGGCACGGGAGCCGCCTTCCCGTACGCCAGTGCAGGAGGTCGGCCGTGAAGCTCCTCCCTCCCCTTCCCCCGCTGCCCCGCCTGCCGGGCCCCCGGATGTCGTCCGCGTTGCTCGCCGCCACCGCGCTGGAGCTGGTTGTCCTCGCCGGGCACCTGATCGCCTACCCCTTCGGCCTCACCCCGGAGCGCCGCCCTTCGCCCCGTCCGCCGGCCCCGCCGACGAGCACCGGCGCCGGCGGTCCCGACGAGGGCGACCCCGACGAGGGCGAGGCAGCCGCCCACGCGGCCACCGCCCGGGGCGAGGCGACTGCGACCACCGCCCTGCCGGTCGCACCCACCGTCGCGCCACCCGTCGTCCTGCTGCACGGCTTCATCGACAACCGTTCCGTGTTCGTCGTCCTGCGTCGCGCACTGACCCGGCGCGGCCATCGCCACCTGGAATCCCTCAACTACTCGCCGCTGACACGCGACATCCGCACCGCCGCCGAACTGCTCGGGCGGCATGTGGAGGAGATCTGCTCGCGCACCGGGCACAGCCGGGTCGACGTCGTCGGGCACAGCCTGGGCGGCCTGATCGCCCGGTACTACGTACAGCGACTAGGTGGTGACCGACGGGTGCGCACCCTGGTCACGCTCGGAACCCCGCACGGGGGCACTGCCGTCGCCCCCGGGGCGGGCGTTCACCCCATCGTGCGTCAGATGCGTGGCGGTTCCTCCGTGATCGAGGAACTGCGCGGCCCCGCTCCCGGCTGTCGGACCCGGTTCGTGAGCTTCTGGAGCGAGTTGGACCAGGTGATGGTCCCCGTCAGAACCGCGTGCGTCGACCATCCCGATCTCGACGCGGTGAACGTGCGCGTCACCGGCATCGGACACCTCGCACTGCCCGTGCACCCGACGGTGGCCGCCGCGATCCGTGAGGCTCTCGAGGCGCCGGAGACCGCGGAGGACACCGCCACCGCCACCGGATCCTCCACCGGAGCGACTTCCGCGGCCTGAAATAGAACACCACTCGAACGTAGGGCCAAGGCTGCGCCTGCCGTCCACCGAAAGACGGCCGATTGCCCGTTTCCTGCGAACGTAAAACCTGTCGAAGATTGTCGTCCTCACATACCGCCGGGTACAGTCGCGGCCACTGCTTCCCCCTGGGACTCCCCTGACCGGGACCCAGAACAGTCCTGCTGCCGAGGCGAGAGAGAAGTTGGTGAACGACCAGCACCCCCACGCCGGGCACGTCGGGTACGACGACCGATCGACCGGCGGCTTCGACACCGACCCGCTCTTCGGCTCCCTTCCGGGCGGCCACGAAACCGGCTACGCCGCGGGTCACCCCGCCGCCGGATACGGCGACAGCACCTACGGCGCCGGATACGACACGACATACGCGACCGGGCAGCCGGACCACAGCGGCCAGTACGACGCCTCCGCGTGGAACACCGACACCGGTGCCCAACAGACGCCCGCCTACGACGGCTACGCCGCCCAGGAGCAGTCCCCGCAGCAGTGGGACACCTCCGGGGCCTGGCAACAGGTCGTCGAACAGGACCTGACCGGCCAGTGGGCGACCGCCGACACCGGCGCGTTCCCCACCACCGGCTTCCCCGCCGCCCCGTACGGCACGGACACCGCGTACGCCACGGAGGCGTACGGCACCGGGGCCTACGGGACGACCACCTACGACACCGGTTCGTACCCGGACGACACCGGTGCGTATCCGGCCGGCACCGCGTACGGAACCGGCGGCGTCCACGGCGCCGACGCCTACGAGACCGGTTCGTATCCGACCGGCGCGTACGGCACGGCGGCCGTCGCCGCCGACACCGGGACGTACGCCACCACCGCCTTCACCACCGGCACGTTCGACACGGGCGCACATGACACCGGGGCGCATGACTTCGGGGCGCACGGCAACGGATCGCACGACAGCGGGTCGTACGACCTCGGCACCTACGACCTCGGCGCCCACGAAACCGGTGCCTACACCGCGGCCGCGTACGACACGGGCGCCTACGACGCCACCGCGTGGAACTCCGGCGCCACGCCCGGGGACACCGCATACGAACCCGAACAGACGTCGCACCCGCTGTACGAACAGCAGTCGGCCGACGCGACCGCTCCCGGGGCGGCAGCCGAACCGGACGTTCCGGCCGGGGAGCCGGAGACCGGCCACCACACCACCGCCGAGTTCGCCGCCCTCGCACCGGACGCCGCGCCGGAGCCGGACGCCGGGGACGACTCCCCCGCCCCGTACTCCGTGAACCGCACCGCGGTCCGCCCTCCCGCTCCCCGCAACCGCGCCCGTCGGCGTACTCCCGCCAAACGTTCCGCCCTGCTCACCGTCGCGGTGCCGTCCGCCTGCGTGATGAGCGTCGCGGGCATCGCCGCCGCCTCGGTCGGCGGGATGCCCGGCGGCGAGGATAAGCAGGAGGAGACGACCACCTCACTGGCGGTCGCCGACCCCAGCACAGTCAAGCCGGTCGCCGCGAACAACCGGTTGGACAGCCAGCTGGAGCAGCTCTCCGCGGGCAGCGACGACTTCCGTGAGCGCGCGAGCCGCACCCAGGAGCGCATCGACCTGCGGGAGCGGCAGGCGGCGGAGAAGAAGAAGCGCGAGGAGGAGGCCGCACGCCGCGAGGCGCTGCGCCCCAAGTTCGTCCTGCCGGTCAAGCAGCACGGGCTCAGCGCCTACTACGGCCAGGCGGGCGTCAACTGGATGTCCGTGCACTCGGGCATCGACTTCCCCGTCTCGTACGGCACTCCCGTGATGGCCGCGACCGATGGCACCGTGCGCACCCAGCTGAACAGCGCCTACGGTGTCATGGCCATCGTGACCGCGGCCGACGGCACCGAGACCTGGTACTGCCACCTCAGCAGCACCAAGATCCGCTCGGGCCCGGTGAAGGCCGGTGACGTCATCGCGTACTCCGGGAACTCGGGCAACTCCACCGGTCCGCACCTGCACTTCGAGGTCCGGCCCGGCGGCGGCTCGGCGATCGACCCGCTGGCGTGGCTGCGCAGCAAGGGCATCGACCCGAGCTGAGACGGAATCACCGGCCCGGGCGCGCCGGGGGGGGGGGGGGGGGGCCCCCCCCCCAAACAGGCGCGCGGGTGGGCCGCGATGCAACCCCCGGCATCGACTGGGACGCCCACGAACCCACCCCCCAGGCCAAGGGGA
>NZ_JBIWLQ010000001.1:0-512450 GCF_044766265.1 Streptomyces sp. NPDC102283 | reverse complement strand
GCCCGCCCCCCCCCCCCGCGCGGGCGCCCCCGCGCCCCCCCCCCCCCCCCCCCCCCCCCCCCCCCCCCCCCCCCCCCCCCCCCCCCCCGGTCCCGCCCGACTACAGCTTCTCGACCGGCGCGTACCGCAGCAGCAGCTTCTTCGGGCGTTCGTCGCCGAAGTCGACCGTCGCCTTGGCCTGGTCGCCGAAGCCCTCGACGGCCGTCACCGTGCCGAGCCCGAACTGGTCGTGCGTGACCCGGTCCCCGGCCACCAGGGTGACCGTCGGCTTCTCCGCGCCGCCTCGCCGGGTCGCGAAGCCCGAGGGGCCGGAGCGGGAGCGGGAGGAGGACAGCGAGGACGTGATGCCGGAGGTGGGCCCGGCGGGGGCGGCCATCGGGCCCTTGCGCCGCCAGTCCAGATGCGCTTCCGGGATCTCCTCCAGGAACCGCGAGGGCGGGTTGTACGAGGGCTGGCCCCAGGCGCTGCGCATCGCGGCCCGGGTCAGATAGAGCCGTTCGCGGGCGCGGGTGATGCCGACGTACGCGAGGCGGCGCTCCTCCTCCAGCTCCTTGGTCTGGCCGAGGGCCCGCATGTGCGGGAAGACGCCGTCCTCCATGCCGGTGAGGAAGACGACCGGGAACTCCAGGCCCTTCGCCGTGTGCAGGGTCATCAGTGTGATGACGCCGGAGCCGTCCTCGTCCTCGTCGGGGATCTGGTCGGAGTCGGCGACGAGCGCGACCTTCTCCAGGAACTCCGCGAGCGTGCCCGCGCCTTCCTCGTCGCCGCGCTCCTGCTCGAATTCGAGGGCGACGGCGGCCAGTTCCTGGAGGTTCTCGATGCGGGTCTCGTCCTGCGGGTCGGTGGAGGCCTGGAGCTCGGCGAGATAGCCCGTGCGCTCCAGGACCGCCTCCAGCACGACGGCGGGCCCGGCGCCGGACTCGACGATCGTGCGGAGCTCCTCCATCAGCGTGTTGAAGCGCTTGACGGCGTTGGACGAGCGGGCGGCCATGCCGTACGCCTCGTCGACGCGGCGCAGCGCCTGCGGGAAGGAGATCTTCTCGCGCATCGACAGGGCGTCGATCATCGCTTCGGCGCGGTCGCCGATGCCGCGCTTGGGGACGTTGAGGATGCGGCGCAGCGGGACGGTGTCCTCGGGGTTGGCGAGGACCCGGAGGTAGGCCAGGACGTCGCGGACCTCCTTGCGCTCGTAGAAGCGCACACCGCCGACGACCTTGTAGGGCAGGCCGACGCGGATGAAGATCTCTTCGAAGACGCGGGACTGGGCGTTGGTCCGGTAGAAGACGGCGACGTCGCCCGCCTTGGCGTCGCCCGCGTCGGTGAGCCGGTCGATCTCGTCGGCGACGAACTGCGCCTCGTCGTGCTCGGTGTCGGCGACGTAGCCGGTGATGCGGGCGCCGCTGCCGGCGTTGGTCCAGAGGTTCTTGGGGCGGCGGCTCTCGTTGCGCTCGATGACGGCGTTGGCGGCGGAGAGGATCGTCTGTGTGGAGCGGTAGTTCTGCTCCAGCAGGATCGTCGTGGCGCTCGGGTAGTCCTCCTCGAACTGGAGGATGTTGCGGATGGTCGCGCCCCGGAAGGCGTAGATCGACTGGTCCGCGTCGCCCACCACGCACAGCTCGGCGGGTGCGTCGGCCTCCCCGGCCGGGCCGACCAGCTCCCGTACCAGGGTGTACTGGGCGTGGTTGGTGTCCTGGTACTCGTCGACGAGGACGTGGCGGAAGCGGCGGCGGTAGTGCTCGGCGACGTCCGGGAAGGCCTGGAGCAGGTGGACCGTCGTCATGATGATGTCGTCGAAGTCCAGGGCGTTGGCCTCGCGCAGGCGGGCCTGGTAGAGCGCGTACGCCTGGGCCAGGGTCTTCTCGAAACCGTCCGCGGCCTGCCCGGCGAAGGTCTCCTCGTCGATGAGCTCGTTCTTGAGGTTGGAGACCTTGGCGGTGAAGGACTTCGGCGGGAACTGCTTCGGGTCCAGGTCGAGGTCGCGGCAGACCAGGGCCATCAGGCGCTTGGAGTCGGCGGCGTCGTAGATCGAGAACGACGAGGTGAAGCCGAGCTTCTTCGACTCGCGGCGCAGGATGCGGACGCACGCGCTGTGGAAGGTCATGACCCACATGGCGTTGGCGCGGGGGCCGACGAGCTGCTCGACGCGCTCCTTCATCTCGCCCGCGGCCTTGTTGGTGAAGGTGATCGCGAGGATCTGCCCGGGATGCGTCCCGCGCTCGGCCAGCAGATGGGCGATGCGGTGGGTGAGGACCCGGGTCTTGCCGGAGCCGGCCCCGGCGACGATGAGCAGCGGGGACCCGGCGTGCACGACGGCGGCGCGCTGCTCGGTGTTCAGCCCGTCGAGCAGCGCGGCGGGGTCGATCGCCGGGCGGGGGTGACCGTCCCGGTAATACCCGTCCCGGGGCGGCGGAGGCGCGTCGTAGACGCCCTCGAAGAGTCCCTCCGGCACCGCTTCGGGCGCGTGGTCCTCGGGGGGCGGCGGGGGGCCGTCCTCCGCGGACTGGAGGCCGGTCAGGAAACTGTCGTCAAAGAGGCTGCTCATCGCCTCCCGAGTCTAGGCGGCCGGACCGACAACCTTCGGCCGAAGGCGAGAAGGGGCCGCTCGCACCACGCCGCCACCCGTACGCACGGAGACCGGACGTCGACGTTCCGTGAAGGATCGCCCGGTCGGAAGGGGTGCCGGAGCCCTGAACCGGAAAGGTCACGAAAATGTATCGGGCATATCGCTCATCGTCCTTCCCAGCGGTGGGGCCGGTTGGCTAGCGTGCTCGGTCAGGTGGCCCGTACCTCCCTGAGGCGAACCACGCCTGACGGGCGCCTCTGCCGAATCCGTCCTGCCGCCCTGGCGGTTCGGAACCGGGGACCCACACGCGACACCGGGGTGAATCGGTCCGTGCCCTCGCAGCCGGACCGTAGGACAGCCTTCCGTTCCGTCCGAACCCGACAGCTAACCCGGTAGGCGGTCCACGGAAGGAGATGCCGGTCTTGGCATCGCACCGCAAGCCGCGCACGAAGGTGCGCACCACCACCCCCGCCGTCGGGCTGACGACGGTCGCGCTGGCCTCCGTGACGCTGCTCTCCACGCAGAGCGCCACGGCCGCGCCCGCGGAGCCGAAGCCCGGCATCGAGGAAGTCCAGAAGAAGGTCGACGCCCTGTACCGGCAGGCGGGCACCGCGACCCAGGAGTACAACCGGGCCAAGGCAGCCTCCGCGTCCCAGCGGACGAAGGTCGACACGCTGCTCTCCGACGTGGCGAAGCGGACCGAGAAGATCAACGAGGCGCGTCGGGCGCTGGGCTCCTACGCGGCGGCCCAGTACCGCAGTGGCGGCATCACGCCCATGGCGACGTTCTTCCTGGCGGAGAACCCGCAGGGGTACTTCGACCAGAGCCGGATGATGGACCGGGCGACGGAGCGGCAGCAGAAGGCCGTCAGCGATTTCCGTACGCAGCAGGCCTCGGCGGCGAAGAAGCGCGCGGAGGCGGTGAAGAGCCTGGAGACCCTCACCGAGACGCAGGCCACGCTCGCCTCCAGCAAGAAGGACGTGCAGACCAGGCTCACCGAGGCCCGGGGCCTGCTGTCGAGGCTGACCGCCGAGGAGAAGGCGCGGCTGGCGGAGCTGGAGCGCAGACAGGAGGCCGAGGCGAAGGAGAAGGCGGCGAAGCTGGCCGCCCGGCAGGCCGCCGAGGCGAAGGAGAGGGCCGAGGCCGAGGAGAAGGCCCGCGAGGAGGCCGCGAAGGAGTCCGGCGGCGGCTCGGGCACGGGTTCCGGTTCCGGTACGGGCACGGACCCCGGCTCCGGTAACGGTACGGGCACCGGTACGGGCACCGGCTACGCCGCCAAGGCGGAGAAGGTGCTCGCCTTCGCCCGCGCACAGATCGGGAAGCCGTACGTGTGGGGCGCGTCGGGCCCTTCCAGTTACGACTGCTCGGGACTGACGCAGGCGGCGTGGCGGGAGGCGGGCGTGACCCTGCCCCGGACCACCTGGGACCAGGTGGAGGTCGGGACCCGGGTCGCCACGTCCGACCTGAAGCCGGGGGACCTGGTCTTCTTCTACGACGACATCAGCCACGTCGGCATCTACAAGGGCGACGGGATGATGATCCACGCCCCGAAGCCGGGTGCGAACGTGCGCGAGGAGTCGATCTACTCCATGCCGATCTACGGGAGCGTGCGCCCGGCGTAGTACGCGTCGGGGACGGCTTCTCGGCGGCCGCCCCCGGAAAGCCTCAGGTCCAGACCGTGGCGATGAAGATGTTGGCGGCCGTCAGCCCGCCGACGGCGGCGAACGCCCCCTTGTCCACCGTCTCGTCGTCCCGCTTGACGTAGACGAGGGCGAGGATCACGACCAGCAGCGCGAGCTTGATGCCGATCTTGACGTTGTTCACGGTCTGGTCGTCGGCCTGGTTGAGTCCGACCAGGGCGATGCCGGTGACGAGCATGGTCAGCGCGCCGTGCAGCATGGCGGGGGTGAAGCGGGCGGTGCCCGCTCCCATGGCCTTCATCTGCGTCAGGAAGCCGCCCAGCAGGGAGGCGATGCCGATGATGTGCAGGGCGACGAAGACATTGATGAGTACGTCCATGGCTCCGGAGCCTAACCATGGCCAAGGTTTTACCTTTCAGTGAGGCAAGCCTTCCTTATGTGCCCCCTTGTGTGCCTCCTCGTGCACCTCCTCAGGAATTGACCGCGTTGCCCAGGTGTGCGGGAGTATCGGTGATCAACCATGGCCGGTGAAACGTCACATCAGGGCAATAGCAGTCATGGCGACTCTTTTCCCCGCACCAGGATTAGCGTCCTTCACGGACCCTCCGGTATCCCCCGGCGGGCAGCCGACAGGAAGGATGCCACCCCCGTGGCAGCGCACCGCAGGTCAACCCACCGAAAACCCAAGCAGCGCCCGCTCACCGGCTCTGCTGCCCGCACCGCCGCCACCCTGGCGCTCGCCGGGGCCGCCACCGCCGGCTCGGTCACCGGAGCGGGCGCGGCCCCCGCCGAACCGGCCCCCACCGCCGCGCAGGTCCGGGTGAAGGTCGACCGGCTCTACCACGACGCCGAGGTCGCCACCGAGAAGTACAACGGGGCGAAGGAGGAGGCGGCCGCCGCCACCCGCGCCGTCGACTCCCTGACCGACGAGGCAGCCCGCCGCACCGCCCGCCTCAACACCGCCCGGCACGCCCTCGGTTCACTGGCCACCGCGCAGTACCGCAGCGGCACCCTGGACCCGACCCTGCGACTGGCGCTCTCCTCCGACCCCGACGCCTTTCTGCAACGCGCCTCCTACCTCGACCGGGTGGGCGACCGGCAGAGCGGCCTGCTGCACGGCATCCGGCGGCAGGTCTCCCGGATCACCCGCGTCAAGGCCCGCGCCGACCAGGAGACCGAACGCCTCGCCGCCCGGCGCGCCGAGCTGCGCGAACACCGCACCGCGATCCGCGCCAAACTGGCCGACGCCCGCAGGCTGCTGGACACCCTGACCGCCGACGAGCGCGCCGCGTACGAACGCGCCGCCGACGCCCGGCACGGCGGCGGCCCGGACCACGCCGACCGCGCCGCCAACCGCGTCCCGGTCGCCGCGCCCAACTCCCGCGCCGCCCGGGCCATCGCCTTCGCAAACGGCGCGATCGGCAAGCCGTACGTCTGGGGCGCGACGGGCCCGAACGCCTTCGACTGCTCGGGCCTGACCCAGGCGGCCTGGAAGGCGGCGGGCGTGAGCCTGCCGCGCACCACCTACACCCAGATCAACGCCGGAGCCCGGGTCCCCCGCTCCGAACTGGCCCCCGGCGACCTGGTGTTCTTCTACTCCGGGATCAGCCATGTCGGCCTCTACATCGGCGGCGGCCAAATGATTCACGCCCCGCGCCCCGGAGCGCCGGTCCGCATCGCGCCCGTCGATCAGATGCCTTTCGCCGGAGCGACCCGGGTGGCATAGTCCGCCGCGCAGGTTCGGGTGCCGAGTGGAGATGTCGCCCTCCGGGTGACTTGTCATCAACGTGACGTACGAATGGCCCGGCTGGGTATCCGCTCGGCACAGCGCCGGGACGCTGTACCCATACGTCCACGTGACGCGCTACAAGCGCCGTTCGTACACCGTCACTCGTCGTCCGAGAACCTGCCGGTCCGCCACCGCCGTGAAGGACGCCCGCAGCACCGACACCTTCGCCTCGTCCCGCGCCGCCGACACCGGCCGGGCCACGTTGGGTGCATCCGTGACCAGCAAGACCCGTCGCTGTGACGAGAGGTCGGTTCTTATCCTGCCGGGGCCGGCCTCCAGGCCCTTCAACGTCCCCGATGCCGCGGCGCTCTCGGCCAGAGCGATGTCCCGCAGGCCGGCGAAATCGTCGGGTGAGACCAGCGCCGCATCACGTCGTGCTGCCGGTATGAAAAGCACCGCGTCTCCGGCCTTCTTCAAGCGCCTCACGTCCGCCGCTACTGCCAGGACATCATCAACACGACTCGCCGGAGAACGGACTGTTCACCCGGACAAGGCCCCGACAGAGAACCTGGACAACACACAGAAGCCCCAGGTAATACAGAAGCCCCAGGTAATACGGACACCGGCCGACAACTGACATCGGCACCCGCAGCCGGTCCCGATCCCCCACCGAAGGAACTCCCGTATGACGTCGATGGCGAACGCCGTCCAGGACTACGCCCGGGCGCTCGCGCTGCGCTCCCCGGACCACTACCGGGTGGGACCGTTCACCGTCCGGCACAATCCGGGCTGGGAGCTGAAGTACGCCAACTACGCCATCCCCGACCGGGGCGCGGAACCCACGGCGGACGATGTGACGGCCCTGGTCGACGCGTTCGGGAAGCACGAACGGCTTCCCCGTCTGGAGTTCCTGCCGGCCTGGGCCCCGGCCGTCGAACCGGCCCTGCTGGCCGCCGGTTTCACCGTGGAGAACCGCGCCCCGCTGCTCGCCTGCGGCCGCGAGGACCTCCGGCCGCCGAAGCCGGTCGACGGTCTGAGCGTCGACACACCGTCCACCGAGGCGGAGTTCACCGAGGCCGCCCGCGTCCAGCACCACGGCTTCGGCGGCGAGGGCGAGCCCGAGCAGGGAACGACCGACTGGCTGCGGGCGGCGGCCTCCGGCGACGGGGTCGCCGCACTGGCCGTCCTCGACGGTACGCCGGCCGGGGCGGGCGGCTGCTCGGCCGCGATCGACGGCCTGAGCGAGCTGGCCGGACTCGCCGTCGCCGCCCGCTGCCGCCGCCGGGGTGTGGGCGCCGCGCTCTCCGCCTGGCTGACGGAACGGGCCTTCGACCAGGGGTGCCGGGCGGTCTGGCTGGAGCCGGGCGACCCCGACGTCGAGCGGGTCTACGCGGGCATCGGCTACCGCCGGATCGGCGAGAAGGTCAACATCTCGCTGGAGTCGGCCGACAGATGAGCAACGGTCTCAGACCAGCCGTCGAGCCGTCGCCCACCGGGTCAGCTCGTGCCGGTTGGAGAGCTGGAGCTTCCTGAGGACCGCCGAGACGTGCGACTCGACCGTCTTCACCGAGATGAACAGCTGCTTGGCGATCTCCTTGTACGCGTAACCGCGGGCGATCAGCCGCAGCACCTCGCGCTCGCGCTGGGTGAGGCGGTCCAGGTCCTCGTCGACCGGCGGGGCGTCCGTGGAGGCGAAGGCGTCCAGGACGAAGCCGGCCAGCCGCGGCGAGAAGACCGCGTCGCCCTCCTGGACGCGGAAGACCGAGTTCACCAGGTCGGTGCCGGTGATCGTCTTGGTGACGTAGCCGCGCGCACCGCCCCGGATGACGCCGATGACGTCCTCCGCGGCGTCCGAGACGGACAGCGCGAGGAAGCGGACCGGATTCTCGGCCGTGCCCATCATGGGGGCGCAGCGGCGGAGCACCTCGACGCCGCCGCCGCCGGGGAGGTGGACGTCGAGGAGGACGACCTCGGGGCGGGTCGCCGTGATGACGGTGACCGCCTGGTCGACGTCGGCGGCCTCGCCGACCACCTCGACGCCGGTCTCCTCGGTGCGGCCGATCTCGGCCTGCACCCCGGTGCGGAACATCCGGTGGTCGTCGACGAGCACGACCCGTACCCGTCGCTCCGGGCCCCCGGTGGCTTCGGTGTTCTCGGTCATTCGCTCGCCCTCTCCATCTCCAGCTCGACCTCGGTGCCCCCGCCGGGCACCGAACGCAGCCGGGCGCTGCCGCCGTTGCGCTGCATGCGGCCGATGATTGATTCTCGTACGCCCATCCTGTCCCCGGGAACCTCGTCGAGGTCGAATCCCGGACCCCGGTCCCGTACGGACACGAAGACCGTGCGGCCCTCGACCTCCGCGAAGACCTGGACGGCGCCGCCCTCGCCACCGTACTTGGCGGCGTTGACCATCGCCTCGCGCGCGGCCTGCATCTGCGCGGTCAGCTTGTCGTCGAGGGGGCAGTCGCCGACCACGACGACCTCCAGCGGGACGCCGTGCTTGTCCTCGACCTCGGCGGCGGCCCGCTTGACCGCCTCGGCCAGGGTCTCCGGCTCGTCGTCCTCGTCCTTGCCGGTGCCCTCGGGGTTGTAGAGCCAGTTGCGCAGCTCGCGTTCCTGGGCGCGGGCGAGGCGTCTGACCTCGCCGCCGTCGTCGGCGTTGCGCTGGATCAGCGTGAGGGTGTGCAGCACGGAGTCGTGGACGTGGGCGGCGACCTCGGCCCGTTCCTGGGCACGGATGCGCATCAGGCGCTCCTCGGAGAGGTCCTGGGTCATCCGCACCAGGTAGGGGCCGGCGAGCAGGGCGATGCCGGTGAGTACGGCGATGGCCGCGGTGAGCACGTTGCCGAGCTGGGCGGCCGAGCCGCGCACCACCATGAACACGGCGAGGCCGAGGCCGACGAGGGCCACTCCGGCGAGGCCGCGGGCCAGGTGCAGCAGCTTGCGGTTGCGGCCGGTCTCCATCCACCGGGCTCGGCGGGCGTTGTCCGCCTGTCGCCAGACCAGGACGGAGCCCGCGCCGATCAGGAGGGTGGGCCAGATGTAGCGGTCGGCCCCGCTGCCCATGTCGACGTTGACCACGAACGCGACGGCCCCGACGGTCAGGGCGACCAGTGCGAAGACCTGGCCCCTGTCCGGCTTGCGGAGCTTGCGGCGGCCGTCCGCCGACGTCTCGAACACGGAGCGCGGGGCCTCGACGCCGCCGACGCCGAGCGGCACGACGATCCAGAACACCGCGTAGAGCACGGCGCCGAGGCCGTCGGTGAAGAACAGCCCGAGGAAGAAGAACCGCACCCACGCGACGGGCAGCCCGAGGTGTCCGGCGAGGCCGCGCGCGACGCCGCCGAGCAGCCGGCCGTCGGCGCTGCGGTAGAGCTTGCGCGGTGCGGGCTCCTCCGGGTCGGCGGCGAGGGAGCTGGCGGCTCGGGCGGTGGCGGCTGGCATACCCCGATCGTCACACGCGCGGCCGCGGGGCGGCATCAGGGTAGGCCCCCGAAGTGACCCTGATGCTCTCCCCCGCGCACGTCCTGGTGGCAGCTCCCCTCCCCGCTCCTCCCGGCGCGTGCGCCCCGGCCCTTCAGGGGCGTCACCGGGCAATATCAGGGACCGTCCAGGGTCGGCGCGGGTCCCGGTGGGCGGTCCGGACCGTCACCATGGAGGCATGACCGCTCCCTCGGACGCCACGCCCGGCGTCGCGCCCCCCGAAGCGCCGAAGCCGACGCTGCGGCGCGCCCCGCGACAGAAGGTCGTCGCCGGGGTGTGCGGCGGACTCGGCCGGTACTGCGACGTGGATCCGGTGATCTTCCGGATCGTGCTCGGTGTGCTGTCGGCGACCGGAGGCATCGGGCTGATCTTCTACGGCTTCGCCTGGCTGCTGCTGCCCGCCGACGGCGACGACGAGAACGAGGCGCGCAAACTGCTGTCGGGACGGGTCGACGGAGCGTCCCTGGTGGCGCTGCTGCTGGCGCTGATCGGCTGCGGACTGTTCCTGTCGATGCTGCACAACCGGGGCATGCTGGCGTTCGCCGCGCTGCTGACGCTGGCCGTCGTCGGGTTCTCCGTGTGGACGCAGTCCCGGCGGACGGCGGGGGCCCCGGAGGACCCGACGGCCGCGCCCGGCGCACCGGCGGCCCCGCCCGGCCCCGTGCACACCGGTGGGCTCGGCACGCCGCCGCCGGAGGTGAAGGCCCCGCCGACGCCGGGCGGGCCGTCGTGGTGGCGGGACCCGATCGTCAAGGACGGGACCACGGGGCCGGCCGGGCCCGGCTATCTGTGGGGCCCGCCGGACAGCGACGCCGGCGCGGCGCGCGCCGGGGCGAAGGCCGGGCGGCCCACTCCGGACGCCCCGTTCCTGAGGCCGCAGCCGTCGCCCGTGGAGCGCGGGCCGCGTTCCATCGGCGGTCCGGTCCTCGTGGCGGCGCTGGTGGCGGGCGGTCTGGGCACCGGGCTGAGCTGGGAGCAGCAGCCGCTGGGCACCGCCCTCCAGATCGGCCTGGTCGCCGCTCTCGCCGTCTTCGGGCTCGGCCTGCTGGTCGCCTCGTTGCTGGGGCGGACCGGTTTCGGCACGGTCCTGATGGCGATGGTCACGGCGGGCCTGCTGGCGGGCGCGGCGGTGCTCCCGAAGGACATCGACACCTCGTGGGCGCGCCAGGAGTGGCGGCCCGCCTCGGTGTCCGCCGTCGCGCCGCGCTACGAGCTGCGTACGGGCGACGCCCGGCTGGACCTGTCCGGACTGAAGGTGGCCAGGGGCGAGACCGTGCGCACGGGGCTCGACGTGGCGGCGGGGCGGGCGGCCGTCGTCGTCCCGGAGAACGTGACGGTGAAGGTGCGCGCCGAGGCGGGTCTCGGGGAGATCCGGCTGGAGGAGGGGCAGCGGGTCCAGGTCCGGATCAACAGCGACGAGGCGAAGCAGCGGACGCTGCCGCCGCCCGCGGGCACGAAGCCCGCCGGAACGATCGAACTGATGCTGGAAGTCGGCATCGGACAGGTGGAGGTCACCCGTGCTGCGTCATGAGTTCCGACCCGGCCGCGCGGTGGCGGGCCTGACGATGCTGGGCCTGGCCTGGGGGTACGCGGCCGATGCCGCCGGGGCCTGGGAGGTCCCGTGGACGTTCTTCCTGCCGCTGTTCCTCGGCGGGCTGTGGCTGGCCGCGACGGTGACGTGGGCCGCCTACATGCTGCGGCGGCGGCGCGAGGCGAGGAAGGCGTCCGCGGAGAACACGGTGGCGCCCGCGAGCACCAGCGGCAGCCACGCCATCAGGTAGGGCAGGTCGTTGCCGTAGTAGTAGGGGGTGGCCTGCCAGCTCACGGTCAGCCAGAGGCTCAGTGAGATGAGCGCGCCGCCCAGCGCCGCGAGCCGGGCCCAGAGCCCGATGAGGGTGCCGAGGCCGACGAGCAGTTCCCCGATCGCGATGGCGTAGCCGAAGCCCTCGGGGCTCTTCAGCGCCAGGTCGACGAGGGCGGGGATCGCGGAGGAGTCGCGCACCCCGCGCATCATCTCGCCGATGGAGCCGGTGCCGGTCGCGGACAGGAACCCGCTGTCCGTGAGCTTGTCGAGTCCCGCGTAGACGAAGGTGACGCCGAGGAAGATCCGCAGCGGCAGCAGGGCGTACGCGCCCGCCTGCTCCTTCAGTGTCCTGCGCTCGCCCAGACCGTACGATCCGCCGCCGTAATCGTTCATCACCGCTGCCCTGCTTCCCGAAGTCCCGACACCTCGACCATACGTACGCCCTCGGCGCGCTGCTCACCAGGGCTGGGACGCGATCGGCGGCGGAAATTCGCCCGGGGCCCGGTGCCGGTCAGTCCGTGACGTCGATCGGGCAGCGGTTGGTCTCCACCCCGGCGGCGGTGACGACCTGGACGTCCACGGTCCCCGGCTCGACCTCGACCGGGACGGGCACGGTCAGGACGGTGTCGGTCGGGTTGGCGAAGCCTCCGGCGACCGGGATCAGCGGTACGTGGACGTGGACCGTGCCGATCCGTACGACGAGCCGGGCCAGCCGGTCGGGGCCGCCCGCGCCGGGTGGTACGAAGCCCGCGCCCCGGATCTCGATGTCGTCGCCGGTCCGGATCGGGGCGTCCAGGTCCCCGGCCTCGCGGGCCCGCACGACGGACAGCACGACGGGCCGGCCGCCCTCCGCGTACTTCCCGGCGAAGTAGGTCGCCGCCGAGACCGCCACCAGCAGCGCGAGCCCCCACGGCAGATCGGGCAGCTGCTCGGGGCGGCGGGCCAGGCGGACCGCGGCGAACAGCACGGCGACGGCGCTGACCAGCACGTACTGCACATCGGTGAAGGAGCCGCGCCCCGAGTCGTCGGTGAGCAGGTCGGCGGCGCGCGGCCGGTCCGCGCGCAGCTTCTGGAGCCGCTGGCCCAGCACCCGTACGGTCACCACGCGGCGTACGACGACGGCGACCGCGCACACGAGCGCCAGCACGGCCACGACCCCGGCGGAACGCACGAGGTCGAGCCCCTCGATCAGCGCGTCCCGCTCGGCCGGGTCGGAGGCCCCGGCCAGTTGCAGCGCGAGGACGAGGACGGCGAAGACGGCGAGCAGCACCCAGACTCCGGCGACCGTACGGGAGGTGGAGAGCCGGTTGTCCTCCCCGATCAGCGGGGCGAGGAGGCCGCCCCGGGCGCGGTGGAGGCGGGCGGCGGCGGTGAGGAGCCCGGCCGTGAGGAGGGCGGCGATCAGTCCGGCGGTACGGGCGGTGGACCAGCCGGCCCCGATCGCGGTCAGGCTCGCGCCGACGAGAAGGGCCCCGGCCGCCCCCCAGACGGCGAACAGCGTCCCCCGCCAGACCTGGTGGAGCCAGGCGTCGCCGGCTTCCCGGGCCCGCTCGGCGACGGTGCGGGCGGACCCGGTCAGCTCGTCGGACACCCACTGCCGGGACGCGGACGGCGACTGGGCGACCCCGGCGGGAAGGCCTTTGCCCGCCGCCAGTTCGTCCCGTTTGGCCAGGAACGCGGCGACGGCGCGCCGGTGTCCGTGGCGGGCTCCGTGCGGGCAGTCGCCGCACGTACAGCCGCCGCTGTGCGTGCCGCTCGTCCTGGATTCGTCCAACGCCACGGAGGTTTACGCCCTTTCCCGCCCCGGTACAGCCAACTCACTTGCGATATCTGCGAATTGTGCCGTACCGGGCGGGCGTTGCCCGCATCGGGGCGGACGGCGGGCGGGGATCGTCAGAATGTTCGAGCGACCCGCTGCCACAAGGGCTGGTAGTTGATCCAGGCCACCAGGTCGCCGCCGAGGTGATCGCGGGTGGTGACGGCGTCCCGGTGCGAGATGAGCACGGGCTTCCCGGCGGCCCGCGCCAGCAGCTGCACCTGGCAGGCGCGCTCCATGGTGAGGAACCACCAGGCCGCCGCGTCCACCGAGCCGCCGACGGTCAGCAGCCCGTGGTTGCGCAGGATCACCGCCTTGTGCGGCCCGAGCGCGGCGGCGATGCGCCGCCCCTCGCCCTCGTCCACGACGACCCCGGAGTAGGCCTCGTACAGCGCGTGGTCCTCGTAGAAGACGCAGGATTCCTGGGTGATCGGCTCGATCGGCTCCCCGAGCGCGGCGAGCGCCCGCCCGTGCGTGGAGTGGGTGTGCGCGACGGCCACGGTGTCCGGGCGGGCCCGGTGCACCGCCGCGTGCACGGCGAACGCGGCCTGGTTGACGTGGAAGCGGCCCCGGAGCACCTGGCCGTCGCCGTTGACGAGGATCAGGTCCTGCGGGGCGAGGTCGGCGAAGGGCGCGCCGAACGGGTTGACCCAGAAGCAGTCCGCCAGCTCGGGGTCGCGGGCGCTGATGTGCCCGGATACCCCGTCCTCGTACCCGAGCTGCCCGAACAGCCGCAGCGCGCCCGCCAGCCGCTCCCTGCGGTACGCGCGCTCCTCGTCCGGCGAGGCGTGCACGGGCGGCATCGCGAACTGGAGCTGCTCGACGGGGATCGGGGCGGGGGCGGGCACGGCGACCGGCTCGGACATGGCGGCTCCTCGGGTTCCCTGGGCGTACGGGACCGGAAGCTACCGCCGGGTGGGTCAGGTGGCCAGAGGTGCGACGAGGCCTCCCGGGCGTCTGTCAGGTGCTGAGCACCAGGTAGGCGAGCGTGAGATACGAACGGTAGCCGCCGTAGTAGCCGGTGCGGCGGGCGTCGATCTCGGCGGTCACCTCGGCGTGCAGCGGATGGTCCGGGTGTTCCAGGGCCCAGCGCTGCCCGCGGCCGATCGGCCCCTCGGACTCGAAGAGGTCCCATTCGCGCTCGTCGGCGACGGTGACCTGGAGCGCGCGCAGCCCGACGGACTCCGCCAGCCGGATCAGCTCCAGCAGCGACCCGAAGTCGCCGGGCTCGGCGCCGATGCCCTCCAGTGCGGCGGAGGTCGGTTCCTTCAGCCAGATCCCCTCGCCGAACAGGACCCGGCCGCCGGGGCGCACGGCGGCGGCGAGGGCGGTGAGGGCCTCCCGGGTCGTGCCGGGCCAGGCGTGCGAGGAGCCGATGGAGACGGCGAGGTCGTATCCGCGCTCGGTCCACTCGGCGGCGGGCACCCCGTGGAACCGCACGCGGTCACCGAGCCGCCGCTGCCCGGCGAGCTTCCGCCCGCGCGCCACGGCGTCGGGGTCGGTCTCGACGCCGTCCCCGGTGGCCCCGGGCGCGGCCTCGACGAGCCGCATCAGCAACTCGCCCCAGCCGGAGCCGAGATCGACGATCCGTGATCCTGGATCGGGGGCGCAGGCGGCGATCAGCCGGTCCGCGTGCGCCTCGGAGAGCGGGGTGTTCCAGGTGAGGCGGTCGTTACCGGCGGCGGACACGATGGCGCGGACTTCTTCGGCGGACATGAGGAGGGAGCCTGGCACGGGGGGCGGCGCCCGTGCCAGCGGTTTCTAGGAGCGGCCTCGGCGGTAGATATCCGTGAGGTCGATGTCGACCGGGAACGGGACGTCGAGGTTCATCTTCTTGCGGTGGATTCCGGTGGGCGTGCAGGTGCCGGTCGCCGGGTCGAGCTCGTAGACGTACACGACGGGCAGATCGTCGGCTCCCTGCTCGACCCGCCAGAAGTGCCTGACCCCCGCCTCCGCGTACTTGCGTGGTTTGACCCCCCGGTCCCGGTCCTCGGAGTCGGGCGACACGACCTCGACGGCCAGGACCACGTCCTCCGGTGCGTACCAGGTCTGGTCCGCACCGGTGTCCGCCTCGGCGCGGCACACCAGCAGATCGGGCTCCGGACGATTTCTGCGGTCCAGCCTGATCGTCATCTCCCGGTCCACGTCCAGATCCGCCGGCACGTGCGTGAGCAGTGCCGTCTCCAGCAACCACATGGCTCGCGTGTGGAACTTGCGCTGCGGACTCAGGAAGACGAGGCTCCCGTCGATCAGCTCGGTGTGGGGCGGGAGGCCCGGAATCCGGTCGAGGTCGTCCGCCGTCCAGCCGCCCTCCGGCGGAACGGGCCACCGGTTCGGCTGCTGCTCAAGCCCACGCTCGGGAGCGGTGCTCATCATTGCTCCCCTACGCCGAAGTCTCGTCTCCTCACTCAGCGTACCCACCCGATACGACAATGCCGCCGCCCAGACGAATGAGCGACGGCACCGGCGTTGACCTGAGGCCTCTCAGGAGGCGGGAGGGGTCACTCCCACTCGATGGTCCCCGGCGGCTTGCTCGTCACGTCGAGGACGACGCGGTTGACCTCGGCGACCTCGTTGGTGATGCGGGTGGAGATCTTCGCCAGCGTCTCGTACGGCAGCCGCGACCAGTCGGCCGTCATGGCGTCCTCGGAGGAGACCGGGCGCAGCACGATCGGGTGGCCGTAGGTGCGGCCGTCGCCCTGGACGCCGACCGAGCGGACGTCGGCGAGGAGGACCACCGGGCACTGCCAGATGTCGCGGTCCAGGCCGGCCGCCGTCAGCTCCTCGCGGGCGATCGCGTCGGCCTCGCGGAGCAGGTCCAGGCGCTCCTCGGTGACCTCGCCGACGATGCGGATGCCGAGGCCGGGGCCGGGGAAGGGCTGGCGCTGGACGATCTCCTCGGGGAGGCCCAGCTCCTGGCCGACCATGCGGACCTCGTCCTTGAACAGCTGGCGCAGCGGCTCGACGAGCTGGAACTCGATGTCGTCGGGGAGTCCGCCGACGTTGTGGTGGGACTTGATGTTGGCGGTGCCGGTGCCGCCGCCGGACTCGACGACGTCCGGGTAGAGCGTGCCCTGGACGAGGAAGGCGACCTCCGGGCCGTCCTCCTGGAGGATCTCCAACTGGGCCTGCTCGAAGACACGGATGAACTCGCGGCCGATGATCTTCCTCTTCTGCTCGGGGTCGGAGACCCCGGCCAGGGCGTCGAGGAAGCGCTTCTTCGCGTCGACGACCTTGAGCTTCGCGCCGGTCGCGGCCACGAAGTCCTTCTCGACCTGCTCGGTCTCGCCCTTGCGCATCAGGCCGTGGTCGACGTACACGCAGGTGAGCTGGGAGCCGATGGCCTTCTGGACGAGGGCCGCGGCGACCGCGGAGTCCACGCCGCCGGAAAGGGCGCAGATGGCGCGCTTGTCGCCGACCTGCTCGCGGATGAGCGCGGTCTGCTCCTCGACCACGTTGGTCGTGGTCCAGTTCGGCTCGATGCCCGCGCCGCGGTAGAGGAAGTGCTCCAGGACCTGCTGGCCGTGGGTCGAGTGCATGACCTCCGGGTGGTACTGGACGCCGTAGAGCTTCTTCTCGTCGTTCTCGAAGGCGGCGACCGGTACGACGTCGGTGGACGCGGTGACGGTGAAGCCCTCGGGGGCCGCCGAGCAGGCGTCGCCGTGCGACATCCACACCGGCTGCTCGGTGGGCGTGCCCTCGAAGAGCGTCGAGCCCGCCTTGCTGACGTGCAGCGGGGTACGGCCGTACTCACGGGCCCCGTTGTCGTCGACCGTGCCGCCGAGCGTGGTGGCCATCAGCTGGAAGCCGTAGCACATGCCGAAGACGGGCACCCCGGCCTCGAAGAGCGAGCGGTCCAGGGACGGCGCGCCCTCGGCGTACACCGACGACGGGCCGCCGGAGAGGATGATCGCGCGCGGGTTCTTCGCCAGCATCTCGGCCACCGGCATGGAGGACGGGACGATCTCGCTGTAGACCCGGGCCTCACGGACACGGCGGGCGATGAGCTGGGCGTACTGCGCGCCGAAGTCGACGACGAGGACCACGTCGGCCGTGGCGTCGGGGGCGGCGGGGGGTGCTGCTGGCACGGGAGCGGCCTTCCGGCGGTGGTGAAGGGGGTCGGTTCTTCCGATTCTACCGGCCGTGCGCGAGCCCTCCGCCGGGCCGGGGGACGGGGCCGACGCCCCGGGACCGGTGCCCGTCGCGTCTCAGGATCCGGGCCCCGTTTTGTGGGGGCCGCCGGGCCGGGGCCATACTGTCCCCCATGCGTCAGCACACGACCTTCGTCTTTACCTATGGCATCCGGCCCGCCGGCTGCCATGGTCGTGCTGCTTGAGCTACTGACAAGCAACGTTCCAGGCGCCCCGGGCCAGCAGGCCCGGGGCGTCTCGCGTGTCCGGGCCTTCTCGCCCCGGGGGGCCGTCACCCCACCGGGAGTCACCACCATGAGCAGCACCACCGGCACCACCACCGGCACCCCCGCCGTCACCCCCGCCGAGCGGACCGGCGCCCGCACCGACGAGGCCGCGGCCCTGATCGGCGGCGCCCGGGAGCGCATCGACGCGCTCGACGACCAGATCATCGGCCTCGTCCAGGAACGGATGGCCGTCTCGGCGGTGATCCAGGAGGCCCGGATCACCTCCGGCGGCCGGCGGGTCAACCTCTCCCGGGAGACCGCCGTGCTCGGCCACTACAGGGACGCGCTGGGCAAGCCGGGCACCGCTCTGGCGATGACGCTCCTGGAGCTGTGCCGCGGCCGGGTGTGAGACCTGGTGGGCGCCCCCGGACGGAACGGTTCTCCGCTTGCCGGACAGGGGCCGTATCTGCGTTCGGGACCCGTCTCACCCGTACGGCGCGTGACCGGGAGCGCGGTGCCTTCGTTGAGCCTGATGTCCGTGCCAACCAGGGGCGGCACCGGTAGGAAACCACGCGTGGCTCCGCCGGGACGTGTGACGTACTGCAGGTACGTCGTGGGACCACGTCCCGGCGTAAGTGACCGGTCCGCAGGGGACAGCAGCCCGGTCACCCCATATGCGGCCGGACCCGGGGACGCCCGGGTCGGCCGCATCGGAACGTATCCGGGCGGAGGCCGGCTCCCTCCTCCGCCTTCTTCCCGACCCTCCGCCTTCTCCCTGGCCCTCCGCCTTCTCCTTCGTCGGCCTCCGCCGGTCAGGCGTGCCGCGCAGCCCGTCGCCGTGCCGCCGTGAACAGCACCAGGCCCGCCGCCAGCGCCGCGGCCGCCGTGCCCGAGGCGATCAGGGCGACCGATCCCGTCGAGGCGAGGCCGCCTCCGCCGCCGGAGCCCCCGGCCGTCCCCGCCGAGCCGCCGGACGTGGTGGACGCCGAGGGTCCGGAGGTGCCGGACGGGCTCTCCTCCGGGTCCGGGGCCGAGGTCGGCGGCGTGGACGGTTCACCGGAGCCGCCGCCGTCGGAGCCCGTCGAGCCCCCGGAGCCGCCCGTCGTGCCGCCGCCCTCCCCGTTCAGGACGAGCAACGCGGTGTTGTTGGCCGTCTTCGGGTCGAACGGCAGCGCCGGGTTCTGCGGCCAGGTGCTGCGGACGGTCACCTCGCCGCTCGCGCCGATCAGAGCCCTGTCGATCCGCAGCTCGAACGGCAGGCCGAGGTCGGCCCCGTCCCACACGGTCATCGAGGTGTCGCAGACGTAACGCGGCGCGGGGCTCTTCTGGTCCTCGCGGTACTTCCCTCCGGCGGTCACCGCACGGCAGCGGTCCGGCTTCGCGGTGACCGACGCGCCCTGCGGGACGGTGAAGTCCAGAGTGGCGACGGGCTCGCCGGAGCGGAGGTGGCCGATCCAGGCGGGGCCCTCGTTGCGGAAGCCGATGTCGGCCTTCACCGTGGTCCCGGCGGCTCCGGACGCCTCGTCGCCGTACGCCGCGAAGTCGGCCGTGTTCCTCGTACGGAAGTCGGCCTCCTGCTGGTTGTCCTGCGGGTTGAGGTCGCCGCCCCGGGCGGTCACGCCCTGCTGGGAGGCCTTCGCCGGGACCGCCTTCAGCACGGGGCCCGCGCCCCGCGCGAAGGGGGCGCCCGCACGCTGGGCGGTGCGCTGGGCGGCGCCGTCCTCGTGGATGCGGTAGACGAAGGTGTCGTAGTAGGCGCGGGTGGTGGCCTCGATGGTCAGCGGGGTCGCCAGGGTGTACGTCCCGCCCGCCTCGAAGGCGCCCTCGACGGAGCAGAGGGCCGTGGTCCAACCGATGCCCGGGACGTCCGGATCATCCGGATCATCCACCGTGTACTCGCAGTTGGCGTAGCGCTGCGGAATGTCGAGGCCGCGGGTGTACATGAGGGTGAGCAGGACGCCGTCGGCGTCCCGGGTGCCCCGGTTGGAGAAGGTGATCGGAGCCTGCTGCTCGTCGCCCGGGTCCAGCTCCTGGTCGAAGGGGAGTTCCTCCATGACCAGGTCGGTGCCGCCGACCGTGAGCCGGGTGGTGAACGGGGTGAAGGTCGCGCCCTGCGCCTCGCCGGTCACCCTGATCGTGCCCGTGGCCCCGGCCCGGCTGCCCTCGGCGGCGGTGACCAGGAGGTCGGCGGCGGGCTGGTTGCCCGGCCAGACGCCCCAGTCCTCGCAGACCGCCTTTGCGCCGGTGACCTGGCAGTCCGCACTGCCGGACTCGCCGTCGAACGCCACCTCGGCAACGCCGTCGATGCCGATGAGGTCGAAGGTGAGGGTGAAGTCGCCCCCGTAACCGCCGTCCTCGTCCTGGCTCGGGTTGTCGATGGTGATGCCGACCGTGGAGTGCCGCGGCTCGCCGCTCTCCGGGTACGGGCTCAGCCCCGTCTCGGCGGGGCCGCCGAGGGCGAACACCGGGCGGTCGGCGGCTGCCGCCGGGGCGGCCGCCCCGGCGAGCGAGGCCGCGGCCAGCAGGCCGCCGGCGGCGAGAGAGACCGCCGCACGGCGCAGCGCTGCTCTCGGGGAGAAGGGTGTCATCGGGGACCTCTGGGACTCGGCGGAAGCTGGGTGACCGCTGTGACGGTCATCGCGGTACGGGTTCGACCGCGCAGCTCACCGAAGAGTTGCCCGGAGGTGGATCACGGATTGGGTACGGGGGTGTTCCCGACGCCCTCGATGCCCGCCCCGGCCTCCGCCGTCCCCTTCGGCGGCACCACGGGGATGCCCAGGAACGGCAGCTTCAGCGCGCCGAACGCCTCCTTCGGCACGGCCGGCGCGAGCGGCTCCACGGGCGTGAGCCGCTCGTAGGACTCGCCCTGCTCCGGGCGCGGGTCCGCATCGCCCTTGTTGGGCCAGAAGGACATCGCGCGTTCGGCCTGGGCGGTGATGGTCAGCGAGGGGTTGACGCCGAGGTTGGCGGAGACCGCGGAGCCGTCGACGACGCTGATGCCGGGGTGGCCGTAGAGGCGGTGGTACGGGTCGACGACGCCCTCGTCGGCGCTCGCGCCGATCGGGCAGCCGCCGAGGAAATGGGCGGTGAGCGGGGTGCCCATGAGTTCGCCGACGTTGGAGCCGGCGAAGCCGTTGATCTCCTCGGCCAGCAGGGTGGCGCTGCGGGTGGCCTCCGGTATCTGGGTCGGGTTGGGCGCGCCGTGGCCCTGGCGGGCGGTGAGCAGGCCCTTGCCGATGCCGCCCGGTTTGCGGTACGTCGTCAGGGAGTTGTCCAGCGACTGCATGACCAGGCCGATGATGGTGCGTTCCGACCAGTGGTGGTTGGAGAGCGAACGGGCGGCGAGGGTCGGGTGCTTGACCATGTTGGCGAGCCAGCCGCGTACCCGGTGGGCCCCGTAGGGGACCTGGAGGATCGACATCGCGCCCATGGCGTTGGAGCCCTTGCCGTAGCGGACGGGCTCGATGTGGGTGTTGCCGTCCGGGTGGATCGAGGAGGTGATCGCGACGCCCTGCGAGAAGTCGGCCTTCGCGGTGCCGTGCTTCCTGCGGTAGCGGCGGTCGCTGGTCTGGGAGCCGACCAGCGCCTCGGAGTTGGTACGGGTCAGCTCGCCGAGCCTCGCGGAGAGCCGGGGCAGCAGGCCCCGGTCCTTCATGGTGTGCAGCAGGGTCTGGGTGCCGTACGTGCCGGCGGCGACGACGACCTTGCGGGCGCGCAGCTTCGTGGGCCTGGCCCTGCGGCGGCGGTCGGTGGGGACGGTGAGGACCCGGTAGCCGCCCTCGGGGTCGTCGGTGACCGCGACGACGGACGTCATCGGGTGGATGACCGCTCCGGCCTTCTCGGCGAGGTGGAGGTAGTTCTCGTTGAGGGTGTTCTTGGCGCCGTGGCGGCAGCCCGTCATGCACTCGCCGCACTCGGTGCACGCCTTGCGGGCGGGGCCCGCGCCGCCGAAGTACGGGTCGGGGACGGTGGAGCCTGGCCGGGTCCTCGCGGTGCCGTCGGCGTCCTTGCCGTCGCCGAAGAAGACGCCGACCGGGGCCAGGTGGAAGGTGTCGCCGACGCCCATGGCCTCGGCGGCGGCCTTGAGGTGGACGTCGGAGGGGGTCATGGTCGGGTTGAGGCGGACCCCGAGCATGCGGCGGGCCTGGTCGTAGTACGGCTTCAGCTCGTCCTGCCAGTCGGTGATCGAGGCCCACTGGCGGTCTTCGAAGAACGGGGCGGGCGGCACGTACAGCGTGTTGGCGTAGTTGAGCGATCCGCCGCCGACCCCGGCCCCGGCGAGCACCATGACGTTGCCGAGGAGGTGGACGCGCTGGATGCCGAAGAGGCCCAGCGCGGGGGCCCAGAGGTAGTTCTTCAGGTCCCAGGACGTCTTGGGGAGGGTGCCGGGGGTGAAGCGGCGGCCCGCCTCCAGGATCCCGACCCGGTATCCCTTCTCGGTCAGCCGGAGCGCCGACACCGCTCCCCCGAAGCCCGATCCGACGACCAGGACGTCGTAGTCGTACGCGGCGTCGTCCTCGGCCGGAACGTGGCTCACCGGCGCAGGGCTCACGGCCTGTTTCTGGGCAGGGCTGTCCTGGGACATGGCACTCCTCGGAACGGGATCGGTACGAAAAGGGCGGACGCCGCTGCGGCCTCCGGGCGATCAGCGCAGCCGGAACGCCTTCATCGCCTTGAGGCTGCGGGTCATGAACGCGGCGTACTTCTCGTCGTCCATCCCGAAGGACGGCGCGAGCGGGATCAGTCGCTGCTGGGCGACGGTCTGGGCCTCGGTGTACTTGAGGATGCCCTCGGAGCCGTGCCGCCGGCCGAGGCCGGACTCCTTCATGCCGCCCATCGGGGACTGGACGCTGCCGTAGGCGGGGGCGTACCCCTCGTTGATGTTGACGGTGCCGGTGCGCAGCCGGGCGGCGACCCGGTGGCCGCGCCGGGAGTCGGTGGTCCAGACGCTGGAGTTGAGGCCGTACGGGGTGGCGTTGGCCAGCGCGATCACCTCGTCCTCGTCGCTGAAGCGGTAGATCGAGACGACCGGTCCGAAGGTCTCCTCGGTGCAGACGGTCATCGGCGCCTCCACCCCGTCGAGGATGGTCGGCTCGTAGAACAGCGGGCCGATGTCGGGGCGGGCGACGCCGCCGGCGACCAGCTTCGCGCCCTTCTCGACGGCCTCGTCGACGTGCTGCGTCACGGTCTCCAGCTGGCGTTCGCCGACGAGGGAGCCCATGTCGGCCCCGTACGCCAGGGCGCTGCCGAGCCGCATGGCCTTCGTCCGGGTGGCGAAGCGCTCCACGAAGTCGTCGGCGATCGACTCGTGGACGTACAGCCGCTCGATGGAGATGCAGAGCTGTCCGGCGGAGGAGAAGCAGGCGCGGACGGCGCCGGCGGCGGCCTTCTCGACGTCGGCGTCCTCCAGCACGAGCATGGCGTTCTTGCCGCCGAGCTCCAGGGAGACGCCGACCAGCCGGGACGCGGCGCCGACGGCGACCTCGCGGCCGGTGCGGGTGGAGCCGGTGAAGGAGACGTAGTCGGCGCGGCTGACGACCTCGGGGCCGACGACGGGTCCCTCGCCGAGGACGACCTGGAAGACCTCGGCGGGCAGTCCGGCCTCGATCAGCAGGTCGCGGGCCCACAGGGCGGTGAGCGCGGTCTCCGTGTCGGGCTTCATCACGACGGCGTTGCCGGAGACGAACGCGGGCAGCGCGTCGCCCACGGAGAGTTCGAGCGGGTAGTTCCAGGGGGCGATCTGGCCGACGACGCCGCGCGGCTGGCGCAGTTCGGTGACCTTGGTGAGCGTCGGGACGACGCCGGTGTGGCGGCGGGGCTTGAGGTAGGAGACGGCCTTGCGCCCGTAGTGGCGGGCGGCGACGGCGACGGCCTGCACCTCCTCGTGGGCGTGCAGGCGGGCCTTGCCGGTCTCCAGCTGGATGAGGTCGAGGACCTCGGACTGGCGGCTGAGGACGAGGTCGTGGAAGCGCAGCAGGACGGCGGCCCGCTGCCGTACGGGGACGGCGGCCCAGACGGACTGGGCGGCGCGGGCCCGGTCGAAGGCGGTGGCGACGTCCTCGGAGGTGGACTCGGGCAGGTCGGCCAGCTTCTCCCCGGTGAAGGGGGTGTGGTTGGCCGTGCGGCCCGACCCGACGACACCGCGGGTCAGCTGGGCGATCACCTCGGGGGTGACCACGTCGGCGGCGGTGCGCACACCGGCGGGCGCGGCCGCCACGGGGTTCGTACCGAGAGGGGCGTCAGGGGCCTGCGAGTCCGTCATGAGGCCGAGAGTATGTCCAGCCGGAGGCTTTGGGTACCCGTGGGTAACAGTTTTTCACAGGACCCGCCACCCCGCCGGACACCCTCCTCGAACCAGCCAGTGATCGCTGGCGACATAACTGCTGATCAGTGGCTATGCGACCGGCCGGCCCCCGGCGGCCGACCCGCGGCACTCAGGAGGCGTGAATCTTCAGCCCCTCGGTGACCTCGGTGAAGATCGCGTCGCCGTCCCTGGCGGCCTCCCCCTCGGCGGGCATCCGCACCCGCACGTGCCAGTAGGGGTCGTTCTCCCTCTTGCCCGGGATCAGCAGCTCCCGGAAGCGGTAGCGCACCGGATCGTCACCGGACGCGGCGTAGGGCACGAACTCGGTGGTCATCTCGTACGCCTTCCGCCCCTCGTGCGTGGCGTCCTTGTACGTGACGGAGGCCTCCTCCATCTCCGTGGTGCTCTTCCCGCCCTTCTCGTAGTAGGCCTTGCGGGCCGCCGGGTCAACGCCGGGATTGTCGTCCGAACTGTTCTCGCTCTCCACGGGGCGGTGCCAGAAGACGATCTCGAAGACGCCGCTGGGGTCCGCGTACCAGACCAGTTCGCCCTCGTCGTCCTCCTGCACCCGCTTGTACTCCTCCGGCACGGCCACGTCCGCCGACAGGACCTCGTTCTCCGGCCGGACCTGCCAGCCCTCGGGCGGCCCGTCGCCCGCGAACGGGTTCAGCAGGAGCAGGACGAGCGAGACCGCCACCGCGAGGGCCGCGCCGCCGAGCGCGAACCGGGCGACCCGGTTGCGGTGCAGCACGGGCGGCACCCACGTGCTGCCGCCGCCTCCTCCGCCCGCGGTGACCGTCCCGTACGCGGAGGTCGCCGGCGCCGGGGAGGCCAGCTGCTGGAGCGTCCGGCGGACCTCGGCGGCCGGCGGGCGCGCGGCCGGGTCCTTGCGGAGCAGCTGCATGACGAGCGTGCCGAACGCGCCCGTGCCGCGGGCGGGCACCTGCGGCTCGGCGGACAGCACGGCCTGGAGGGTGGCCGGGGTGTGCGAGCGGCGGTACGGGGACATCCCCTCGACCGCCGCGTACAGCACGACGCCCAGCGACCACAGGTCCGACTCCGGGCCGGGGCGCTGCCCGAGGACCCGCTCCGGTGAGATGTACTCGGGCGAACCGACGAACGCGCCGGTCTCCGTGAGCTGCTGCTCGCCCTCGACCTGGGCGATCCCGAAGTCGGTGAGGACGACCCGGTCGCCGGTGCCGAGCATGACGTTGTCGGGCTTGACGTCCCGGTGCAGGATGCCGATCGCGTGGGCGGCCATCAGCGCGTCGAGGACGGCGAGTCCGATCCTGGCCGCTTCGCGGGGGTCCAGGGTGCCTTCCTGGAGGCGGTCGCCGAGCGACGGTCCGCGCACCAGCTCCATGACGATCCACGGCTTGCCGTCCTCGACGGCCACGTCGTGGACGGTCACGACGGAGGGGTGGTCGATCCGGGCGGCGGCGCGCGCCTCGCGCTGCATGCGCTGGTGCACCGTGCTGTGCTCGCGCTCGCCGAGGTGTTCCGGTACGCGTGGTTCCTTGACGGCCACCTCACGGTCGACGACCTCGTCGTGGGCCCGCCACACGGTGCCCATACCGCCGTGCCCGAGCCGGGCGATGAGCCGATAGCGCCCGCCGATCAGCCGGTTCACCGCACTGTCCTGGACGCCCGCGTGGACGGTGGGGGACGGAATGTGCGCCGGAGGCGCGGGATACGGCGCGGAATGCGGAGCGCCGAAGCCGCCCGGTGGCTGTGGCGGCCGGATTCCGTAGCTGGTGGGCTCGTTCGCCCGTCCCCCGTGGTCTGTCATGTACCCCATCCTGGTTCACCCGCCGGGGCGGGCACCACCGGGGGTGGCCACCGAGTGCGGAGCCGTGACCGTCCCGCGACCGCGCCGGAGCATCAGGCGCCCGCCGGGCGCCGCGCTCACTGCTGGGGTTTCGGGGCGCTCCAACTGCGCAGCATGGTGTCGAACTTCTCGCGGCTGGCCTCCCAGCCCTCCTGCGGGGCCGTCAGATACAGCGCGTACTCGGGGCCGCCGGGACCGCCGTAGTACATCTGGTCGATCCCGTGCCGGGGCCCCGGGTGGTCCTTGGTCTCGTTCCAGGTGAACTCCCAGCGGGCGCCCGGCCGGTCGCGGAAGGTGTTCTTCTCCATCCCGATCCGCTGATAGCCCGGCAGCCGCTCGGAGAGCTGCTGCTCCATGTTCTCCATGTGCAGATACGGATGGGCGAAGTCCGGGTCCGGGTCGACGCTGATGCGGATCCGGTGGGCCCCGCCGTCCGGCGTGTAGTCGATCTGGCCGTCCTGTTCCTGTCGGGTCCAGTCCTCCGGCACCACCAGGCTGAATCCCGCCGGGTCGTCGACCCGGTGCCAGCCGTCGGGTATCTCCGGTGTCCCCTCCGAGGAGGCGGCCGCATCCGGGGAGGCCTGCTCCGAGGAGGTCCGCTCCGGGGACGGTGTGCCGCCGGCGACCGTACCTCCGCCCGTAGTGCCGGGGGTGTCCGAGCCCTCCCCGTACTTCATCGCGAACAGCCCGGCCGCGCCCCCCAGGACGGCGGCGGCGACGACCACGACGAGGACGGTGCGCCAGCGGGATCCGGCGCGCCGGGTCACCGGGGCGGAGGCGGGGCCGGTGACCGGGGCGGCGGCGTCCGGGCCGGGGGCGGGCGTGCCGTGGGCGGGCGGCGCCGTCGCGGAGAGGGCCGCGCCGGGCAGCCGGGCGGTGGCGGCGTCGGAACCGTCGGCACCGTTCGGGCTGCCCGGGCCGTTCGGGCCGCCGGGGCCGTTCGGGCCGCCGGGGCCGTTCGCGTCCTGGTAGGCGTACCGGGCGTCCTCGGGGAAGCGCTGGGTCGGCACGTGCGCCTGGGCGGCGCGGGGTTCGCGGCCGTCCATCGCGTCCAGCAGCATCTGCTCGGTCCGGGCCGCCGTGGGCCGGTCGTCCGGGTCCTTGCGGAGCAGCGCGGTGATCACGGCGCCGAGCGGGCCGGCGTTGACGGGGGCGGGCGGCTCCTCGGTGACGACGGCCTGCATGGTGGAGATCGGGGACGTACGGCGGAACGGCGAGGTCCCCTCGACCGCCGTGTACAGGGTCGCGCCCAAGGACCAGAGGTCGGAGGCCGGTCCGGGGTCGCCGCCGCGTACCCGTTCCGGGGCCAGGTAGTCGATGGAGCCGACCAGTTCGCCGGTACGGGTGATGGTGGAGTCGCCCTCGATCGCGGCGATCCCGAAGTCGGTCAGCAGCACCTGCCCGTCGCGGGCCAGCAGGACGTTGCCGGGCTTGACGTCACGGTGCAGCACCCCGGCCGCGTGCGCGGCGCGCAGGGCGCTCAGCACGTGCAGACCGATCCGGGCCGCCTCGCGCGGGGCGACCTCGCCGCTCTCCTTGGCGGAGTCGGCGAGCGAGGGCCCGTCGACGTACTGCATGACGATCCAGGGGCGGTTGTCGTACTCGATCACGTCGTGGACGGTGACGACGCCGGGGTGCGTGATGCGCGCCGCCGCCCGCGCCTCCTTCTGCGTCCTGGCGTGCAGGACGAGCCGGTCGGCCTCGGCGACGTACAGCCCGGCGGTCAACTCCTTGACGGCGACCGTGCGGTGCAGCACCTCGTCGTGGGCGCGCCAGACCTTGCCCATGCCGCCCCGGCCGAGGACGTCGCCCAGCCGGTAGCGCCCCGCCAGCACCAGTCCCGCGTCCGTGCCCTGTGATCGATCCACGTGATGTCCCCGCCCCGTTCCTCGAATGGCCAGATTACGGAGGCACGGCGGGGAGGCGGAACCGGGGATCGCCCACGAGACCGCACTGTGATGGTTGTCGGCACCACACAACGCCCCTGGCGGAGCGGTGGCGATGACGCGCGATCAGGCGCGGGTGGTACGGACCGTCACGTGCGCGTGGTCGGGTGTGACCGGCGGTCAGGTGACCCGGTACGAGGCGATGGCCTGCTCGTAGATCTCGGTGACCTTGTCCCGGTCGCTCTCGGGCCCGATGACCTGGATGACGTGGTACCTGCCGTCGACGATCATGGCGAGATTACGGACGTACACCTCGCGCCCGCCGCTCTCCTGCCAGGTGAACTGCCCCTCGGCCATGGCCTGTCGCCCGACGTCGACCCGGCGCAGTCCGGACGAGGAGGACCAGCTGGAGTCCCGGAACGGCTGGAGCTCGGGCTCCTTGTCCCGCTGGTAGTCCAGCGGATCGCCGCCACCCGCCTTGACCGTGTCCCGGCCGGGCACCACGAGCAGGGTGAACCCGTCGCTGCCGTAGCGGATCTGCCGGTCCGCGTTGGCGGGGCTGCGCTGCCAGTCCTTCGGTACGCCGACCTCGAAGCCCTCCGCGTCCTCGCGGAGCGCGTAGCCGGGGGCGAGCGCGACGGCCGACCGGCTGGTCTGCGGCTGCTGGGAGCCGGGGTCATCGGTGGACCCGTCCGCCGATGCGGAAGGGCCGGGCTCCCCCGAGGCGGCGGGCGGTGCGGCGGAGCCGGCGGGCGACGTCGGCGCTCCACTGTCCTTGCCCGGGTCCTGCTTCGGCAGGAACGTCACGGCGTACGCGACGGCGGCGGCCATCAGCAGCAGGATGAGGACGAGCAGCAGTCGGCCGAGCCTGCGCGGGGAGGAGGACTCCTCGCTCCGGCGCGGTGGTTCCCGCAGCACCCGGGGCCCCTTGGGCGCACGGGGTGCGCGGGCCGGGGGCTCCTCCTCCCAGGTCTCCACGGGTATCCGCACGGAACGGTCCGGCGGCAGCAGCGACTCCTGCCGGTCCCACTGGTTGCCGCCACCGCGCTGCTTCGGCGGTTGCCGACGCTTGCCCTGACGGTGCCTGCCCTGCGCCGAGCCGCCGCCGAAACGGCCCCGGCGCCGGCGGACGAGCTCGCCACGGCGGCGCACGATGGGGAGCCGGGCGGCGTCGGGCGCGGGCAGCGGCACGACGTCGGCGCCCGCCTCCGGCTCCGGCGCGGAGCGCACCAGCGAGCGCAGCCAGCCGCGCAGCTCCTCGAAGTCCGGCCGCTCCGTGGGGTCCTGGCGCAGCAGCGACTCGACGACGGGCCGCAGCGGACCGCACTCCTCCGCGAAGGCGGGCGGCTCCCCGCACACCATCTGGACGAGCTCGGCCGCGTTCTCCTCGGGGTAGGGGGCGTGGCCCTGGACGGCGCGGTAGAGCAGAGCGCCGAGCGCCCACAGGTCGGTGGAGGGGCCGATCGGGGGCGCGAGCTGCCAGTTGTCGTGGACCGGGCCCGCCTGTTCGGGAGCCCATCGCTCGGTGACGGCTCCGACGACGGCGATCCGTGCCTGGCGCGCGCGTTCGGCGGCGAGCGGGGTGGCGGGGCCCCGGTAGACGGCGGGCTCGTCGCCGCCCGCGACGGCCTCCTCCCAGGCCCGGGGGGCGGTCCGCCCGTCCCGGGGCGGCGCGGTGCGGGCGAGCTGCCTGGAGGACGGGGCCGACTGGCCGGGCCGCCGGGAGTCGGCGCGCAACGCGTCCTCGCCGGAGCCGCCCGCGGAGACGGGCCGCGCACCGGGCCCGTCGTCCCAGGTCCCGGCGAGGTGGACACGGCGGCCCGGCGTCCGGGGGCCGTCCTCGTCGTCCTCGTCGTCCTCGTCGTCCTCGTCGTCGTAGGGGTCGTAGGAGGCCTCGGCGGGGATGCCCCAGGGCGAGCTCAGCCGGAGGGACACGGGGGCGTCGGACGCCGGACGTTGGGGCGGGAGGACGCCGGTGTCGGCGTCCTCGTCGTTTCCGGCGCCCACTCCGGTTCCGGGGCCGCCTCCGGGGCCGTTGGTGCCGCCGGTGCCCGGTGCGGGCACGCGCCCTTCCGGCGGCGCCTTCGTGAGGTCGGCCGGGGCGCGGTCGGTCGGGGTGCGATCGGCCGGCGCGCGGTCGGTCTGCTGCCGGTCCTCGGTGACCCGGGCGGCGGCCCGTGCACCCGCCCGGTAGGCGGCGATGGCTCCGGCGCGCGCGGCCCGCAGCTGGGCGGCGCTCGCGGCACCCGGCTCGGCGGGGGGCGGCACGGCGGTGTACGGGACGGCGGGGGCGGCGGGGCGCGGGACGATCTCCTGCCCGCCGTGTGACGCGAAGGGCTCGGCTTCCGAGCCCGGCGGCAGGTCGTATCGGTCATCGTGCTGTTCGCCGGACCGGTCGCCGGGCCGGTCGTCATCACGGTCGTCATCACGGTCGTCGTCCCGGCGCGGTGCGTACCCCTGCGGCAGCGACGGAACGGAAAACTCCCGGCCCGCGCCGCTGCCGTCATCGGCGTAACCCTGGACGTCGGTGTACTCCTGGACGTCTGCGTAATCCTGGACGTCTGCGTGCTCCTGGACGTCTGCGTGCTCCTGGGCGTCGCCGTAGCCCTCGCCGCCCTCGACGTCCGCGTAACCCTCGCCGTCCTCGACGGATCCGTAGCTCTCGACGGCCGCGTACTCCGCCCCGTCCCCGGCCGGCGGGAGCGCATAGGCGCCGCCCGGCTCCCTCGGCGCGGCGGGCTCGACGGCCGGGATGCCGTACGTCGTGGGACCGGACACCGGGTCGGTGTCGGGCGCCGGTCCGGGGGCGTAACCGCAGAGCGCCTCCTCGGCGGCGCCCGCCGCGAGACCGGTGAGCATGACGCGGCCGTCGTCGCACACCAGCACCGTGCGCACGGTGATGTTGCGGTGGGTCCAGCCGTGGGCGTGCAGCACCCGCAGGGCGGTGAGCACGTCGGAGCCGATCTCGGCCGCCCGGTAGGGGTTGAGGGGGCGTTCGGCGAGAAGGGCGGCGAGCGGACGGGCGGCGACGAGCTCGCTCACTATCCACAACGAGCCCGCTTCGGCGAACACGTCGAAGACCTGGTCGAGCCGGGGGTGGTCGGGCACCTGTGCGGCGGCCTGCGCGGCCTCGATCGCCCTCCGGACCGCGGGGTCCGTGCTGCGGCGGACCGCTCGCCCGGTGGCGCGTCCGGACGACGAGGCGTGCCCGTCGGCGTCGAGCACCTCCGCGTCCACGATCTCCGGCAACGGCACCTGGCGAACCAGGACTTCCTGTCCGCTATATGTGTCGAACGCCCTGGTCTCCGCCAGTTCGTACCCATCGGACGGGGGCAGCGGAAGGCGGTAGCGGTCGGCAAGCACCCGACCCGCGTAGTCGTCCACGACGCCTCCCCAGAGCGCGCTCTTCTCCCGGCCATCGGACATGCCCGTACCCGTCAGTCCCGGTCGTTCGGCGGGTAATTGACCCGCCGTTCCGGCTGCGTACGGTCTCCGGCCTCTTACGATACGTGGCAACAGGGGCCGACGGGCCGGGTCGCGCCAACCCGGCCCGCACAAACGTTTCCCATCGACCGGTCCCGGGCGCCCGACCGGCCCGCGGGCCCGCCGGAGAGCCGATGCGGGCGTGCCCGGCGGTCAGCCCTTGGGCGTGTGCCGGACGGTCAGCCCGTGGGCGTGAACGTGGCGAACGCCGTTTCGCGCAGCGTCCGGCACTCGTCGCCCTTCCACTCGTCCACCTTGCAGCTGATCATGATCGAGTAGCCGCGCTTGGCGTCCACCTTGAAGCCCCGGTTGAGCACCTTGACCCGGACGCCGTTGTGGTCGCGTTCGAACGTCCAGTCCGCGACGGTCGGATAGCCGTTGTACTCGACCTTCTTTATGCTGCCGTGCTTGTAGCCGTCGCTGAGGACCTTGACGCTCCCGACCGCCCCGCGCCAGGCGGCCGCCGCGTCGTTCTTGGGCGAGCTGTTGAAGTCGACCTGGACACGGGGGAAGCTGCCCCGCTCGGCGTTGTAGATGCCGCCGGAGTTGCTGCCCGCGATGGCGGTGCGCTTGAAGCCCTCGGGCATCGCCATGGTGAAGTGGAACCGGGTGTCGGTGACCTCCTCGTACCCGGCGGGCAGCACGTCGCCGGGGTCCGCCCCGTCGTCCTCGGAATCGCCGGAACCGGAGTCGTCGGCGTCGTCCGCGTCGTCGGCGGACGGGTCGGCGGAGGCCCGGCCGTCGTCCGTGCCCTGGCCCTCCTTCTGGCCGCCGCCCTTCTCACCGGCCGAACCGCCGCCGGTGTCGCCGCCCTTGTCGTCGGCGCCGCCGGACGAGGCTCCGGCCGAGGCGGCCGTGTCGCCCTTGCCGCCCTTGTCCGCGTCATCGCCGCCGAGGGTGAGCGCGAGGACCGTGCCGAGAACGGCCAGCGCGAGGACGGCCGCGATGATCGCGAGGGTACGGCGGGGGACCACGTCGGTGATCGAGGCGCGCGTGGACGCGACCGAGGACGGCGGGCGCTGCCCGGGTACGGAAGCACGCGCCGCCGCTGCGGACTTCGAGGAGCCGGCGGGGGCCGAGGCGGCTCCCTTCGCCGTCGCCGGGGCGGACGCGACGCCCGCTGCGGACTTCGCACCGGGAGCGGGGGCCCCGGGCGGCGACGGCGGCTTGGGCGGGGCGGCGGGCGGGCCGCCGGCGGCGGCCGGAGAGCCGGCCGACGCCGCGGCCGCGCCCGCCGCGGCACCCGCCGCCGCAGCAGGGGTCTTCGCGTTGCGCACGGAGCGCAGGGCTCCGCGCAGCCGGTCGCGGGCGCCCTCGCCGGACTCGCCCGATCCGGTGGACTGCTTCGGCGGCTTGGGCGCCTTGGGCTGCTTCGGCGTCCGCTTGACGAGAGGGTCGGCGGCGGGCGTCGGCGGCAGCGCCATGATCTGGGTGGAGTCCGCGGGGGCCGGCGCGGGGACGTCGGGGGCGTTGATGACGTCGTTGAGCAACGCCCGTGCCCCGGCGTCGTCGAGGCGCTGGTCGGGGTCCCGGGCGAGCAGCCCGTAGATGACCTCGGTGAGCGGGCCGGCGTTCTTCGGCGGGTCGAGCGGTTCGGTCATCACGGCCGTCAGGGTGGCGATGGCCGAGCCCTTGTCGTACGGCGGGCAGCCCTCGACGCTCGCGTACAGCAGTCCGCCGAGGGACCACAGGTCCGCGGGCGGGCCCGGCTTGTGGCCGCGGGCCCGTTCCGGCGAGATGTACGAGGGTGCGCCGACGAGCATGCCGGTGGAGGTGACCGACGGGTCGCCCTCGACCTGGGCGATGCCGAAGTCGGTGAGCACGACGCGCCCGTCCTCGGCGATCAGCACGTTGGACGGCTTCACGTCGCGGTGCAGGATGCCCTCGCGGTGCGCCGAGCGCAGCACGTCGAGGATGGCGAGCCCGACCTCGGCGGCCCGCCTCGGCGTCAGCGTGCCGTCCTCGCGGATCGCCTCGGCGAGCGACTTGCCCTCGATCAGCTCCATGACGATCCACGGGCGGTCGTCCTCGTCGACCACGTCGTAGACGGTCACCGCGCTGTTGTTGCGGATCCGTGCGATCGCCTTGGCCTCACGCAGGGTGCGCGTGATCAGCCGGCGCTTCTCGTCCTCGTCGATCGCTCCGGGGAACCGCAGTTCCTTGACCGCGACCGTGCGGCCGAGCGTCTCGTCGTCGGCGCGCCAGACCGTACCCATGCCGCCTCGGCCGAGCACCTCACCGAGCCGGTAGCGCCCCGCGAGGAGACGACCGTTCTTGTCCCGTTGGGGCTCCCGTGCCTGCTCCGCCTCCGACATGCGTCCCCTCTGCGATCAACCCGCCCTGGCAGAGCGTTCATTGTCCCTCACCCCGGGACCGGTCCTGGTGCCGGGTCCTGGGTCCGCCGCGCCGCGGCGTGAAGAGGGAAGCCCCCACAGCCTCCTACCAACCCGGGCTTCCCGTCCAGGCCGGTCCGGGCCACCGCCGCGGCTCCACCGGGCGGGCGGAGCCCAACTGGCCCGGTGAAGGCGGGCGGTGACCGCGGCACAGAGACTCGCGGGGCCCGGGAGGACGTGTCCTAGATCGGCACAATGTCCGGTGCGCCGAGCCGGGCCGCGTCGGCCGTGAGGTCGTCGGGCTGCCGCTGCGATTCGCGCTCGGCCTCCACCCGCTTCTCGTAGTGCTCGACCTCCCGGTCGATCCGCTCCTCGTCCCAGCCCAGCACCGGCGCCATCAGCTCCGCGCAGAGCCGGGCGCTGCGGGTGCCCCGGTCGAAGGTCTCGATGGAGATGCGGGTGCGCCGGGTCAGCACGTCGTCCAGATGGCGGGCGCCCTCGTGGGAGGCCGCGTAGACGATCTCGGCGCGCAGATAGTCGTCGGCGGCGGGCAGGGCCTCGCCGAGGGTGGGGTCGGCGAGGATCAGTTCCAGAACTTCCTCCGTCATTGAGCCGTACCGGTTGAGCAGATGCTCCACCCGGGCGACATGGAGGCCGGTCCGGGCCGCGATCCGGGCGCGCGCGTTCCACAGGGCCTTGTATCCCTCGGCCCCCAGGAGCGGGGTGTCCTCGGTGACGCAGGCGGCGACCCGCTGGTCGAGTCCGTGCACCGCCTCGTCCACCGCGTCCTTGGCCATGACCCGGTACGTCGTGTACTTGCCGCCCGCCACGACGACCAGGCCGGGGGCGGGGTGGGCCACCGTGTGCTCGCGCGACAGCTTGCTGGTGGCGTCCGACTCGCCGGCCAGCAGCGGTCGCAGTCCGGCGTAGACGCCTTGGACGTCGTCCCTGGTCAGTGGGGTGTTCAGGACGGAGTTGACGTGCTGGAGGAGGTAGTCGATGTCGGCGCTGGAGGCGGCCGGGTGCGCCTTGTCCAGGTCCCAGTCGGTGTCCGTGGTGCCGATGATCCAGTGCCGGCCCCAGGGGATGACGAAGAGGACCGACTTCTCGGTACGCAGGATGAGGCCGGTGGAGGAGTGGATGCGGTCCTTGGGGACGACCAGGTGGATGCCCTTGGAGGCCCGGACGTGGAACTGCCCGCGCTCGCCGATGAGGCCCTGGGTGTCGTCGGTCCACACGCCGGTCGCGTTGACCACCTGCTTGGCCCGGATCTCGTACTCCGCACCGCCCTCGACGTCGCTGACGAGCGCGCCCACGACCCGCTCGCCCTCACGGAGGAAGCCGGTCACCCGGGCCGCGTTCGCCACGTGGGCCCCGTAGGACGCCGCGGTGCGCACCAGCTCGGTGACGAAGCGGGCGTCGTCCATCTGGGCGTCGTAGTACTGGAGGGCGCCGACCAGGGCGTCCTTCTTCAGTGCGGGGGCGACCCGCAGGGCGCGCTTGCGGGAGAGGTGGCGGTGGACGGGAAGGCCGCGGCCGTGGCCGGAGGAGACCGACATCGCGTCGTACAGCGCGACGCCGGAGCCGGCGTAGAGCCGCTCCCACCCCTTGTGCTGCAAGGGGTAGAGGAAGGGCACGGGCTTCACCAGATGCGGGGCCAGCCGCTCCAGAAGCAGTCCGCGCTCCTTGAGCGCCTCCCGGACCAGGGCGAAGTCGAGCATCTCCAGATAGCGCAGGCCGCCGTGGATCAGCTTGCTCGACCTGCTCGATGTGCCGGACGCCCAGTCGCGCGCCTCGACCAGGCCGGTCGAGAGGCCTCTGGTGGCGGCGTCCAGCGCCGTGCCCGCGCCGACCACGCCCGCCCCCACGACCAGCACGTCCAGTTCGCGCTCGGCCATGGCAGCGAGCGCGACGGTGCGCTCGGCGGGTCCCAGTGTCGCTGTCCTCACTGCTGCCTCCCGGTGGATCGGGGTGGTCGGACACGGGAGTGCCACCCGGCCGAGGGGCCGGTCGCCCGTGTCCACCCCTCGATTCTGTCCGCGCTCCCCGAGTTCAGCCACCGCCTGTGGACAACACCCGGGCAACCGGAGCCCCACAATGCGACATATAGGTCATATTTACGCCTAGTCTGACATTGCGCTGTCCACAGCAGTTGCGATCTTCGCTCTCCGCACTTAGGGGGTCTTCCTGTATGCCCGCAGACCTCGCCGTCATCGGACTCGGTCACCTCGGCCTGCCGCTCGCCCGGGCCGCCGTGACCGCCGGAATCGACACCGTCGGCTACGACCCCGACCCACGGCCCTACGCGGAACTCAGAGCGGGCCGCAGCCCCGTCGAGGGCACCCTCACCGCGTCCGAGATCCGCCGCATGCTCTCCGGCGGCTTCCGGCCCACCACCAACGCCGCCGAGCTGGGCCGGATCCGTACCGCCGTGATCTGCTCCCCCACCCCGCTCGGCCCCGACCGGGGGATCGACCTCACCGCGCTCCGCGACGCCGCCCGCGCGCTGGCGGCCCGGCTGCGCCCGCACACCACCGTCCTGCTGGAGTCCGCCGTGCCGCCCGGCACCACCGAGAACGTTCTGCGCCCCCTGCTCGAAGAGGGCTCCGGGCTCGTCGCCGGACGCGACTTCCACCTCGCCTGCTCGCCGAGCCGGCTCGACCCCGGCAACCGCACCCACGTCCTGGCCAACACCCCCAAGGTCATCGGCGGCCTCACCCCCGCCTGCACCGAGTCGGCCGCCGCCTTCTACGGACGGCTCACCGACAAGGTCGTACGGGCCCGGGGCCCGCGCGAGGCGGAGATGACGAAGGTGCTGGAGACCAACTTCCGGCACGTCAACATCGCGCTGGTCAACGAGATGGCGGTGCTCTGCCACGACCTCGGCGTCGACCTCTGGGACGTCATCCGGTGCGCCGAGACCAAGCCGTTCGGCTTCCAGCCCTTCCGGCCGGGACCCGGCGTCGGCGGGCACGGCGTCCCGGTGGACCCCGGCTGCCTGCCCCACAGCCCCCGCTCCCCCGGAAACCCGCTGCGGATGGTCTCGCTGGCGCAGGAGATCAACGACCGGATGCCCAGCTACGTCATCCAGCGCTGCGCGACCCTCCTGAACGAGCACGGCAAGTCCGTCCGGGGCGCGCGCGTGCTGCTGCTCGGCGTCACCTACAAGCCGGACAGCGCCGACCAGGAGGCCGCCCCCGCCCGCGAGATCGCCACCCGGCTGATGGACATGGGCGCCCAGATCGGCTACCACGATCCGCACGTCCTGGACTGGCGGGTGCGCGAACGCCCCGTCCCGCGCGCCGACTCGCTGTACGAGGCGGCGGCCGCGGCCGACCTGACCGTACTGCTCCAGCAGCACCGCACCTACGACCTCCAGGGCCTCGCGGTCAAGGCCCAACTGCTCCTGGACACCCGGGGAGCCACTCCGGCGGGGGCCGCGCACCGGCTCTGAGGACGTACGGAAGGCCGGAAAGGATCGCCGGTGACCGGATCCGGTACGTACTGCTACCCTGCGGCGTCACAGCGCGCACAGATGTGCGCAACCGCACACTCGTGCGCAGCCGTCCAGGGGGAGCCCCACCGTGAGTCAGCCCGTGCAGCCGCCGAACCAGCCCCAGCAGCCCTTCGGCGGTCAGCCCGTCGACGGCAACCCGTACACCGGCCGGCCCACCCCCGCCGCCCCGACCGGCAACCCGTACGGCCAGCAGCCCCCGACGGCCCCGACCGGCAACCCGTACGGCCAGCCCCCGGCCTCGACCGGCAACCCGTTCGCGGGCCGGCAGCCCGGCCAGAGCGCCCCGTTCGGCGGCGGCGCGCCCTTCGCACCGGCGCCGCCGGCCCGCGACAACATCCTGCTCGGCGTGCTGGTCGCCCTGGGCGCGGCCGTCGTCGCGGGCATCCTGTACGGCGTGATCGCGGGCTCCATCGAGCGCGAGTTCGGCTACGCGGCGGTCGGCGTCGGCTTCCTGGTCGGCTTCGCGTCGAGCAAGGTCGGCGGCTCCAACCCGGCGGTCATCGGCGCCGCGGCCGTCTTCTCGATCGGCGCCGTCTACCTCGGGCAGCTCGTCGGCATCTCGATGGTGCTCGCCGACCTGGCGCAGATCCCCTTCTCCGAGGTCATCGGCGACCACTTCGGCACCGTGACGGAGGCCTGGTCGCAGAAGGCCGGCTTCATGTCCTACTTCTCCCTCGCACTCGGCGCGATCGCCGCCGTCGGTGGCGCCAAGAAGGCCGGCTGAAAGCACCCCGCAGGCCCCATACGGAAGGGCCCGGACCATTCGAACGTGCGAATGATCCGGGCCCTTCCGCGTGCGTACGGGAGGTCAGCGGCGGTGCTGAGAGTCCGCCACCGTCACCTCGACGCGCTGGAACTCCTTGAGGTCGCTGTAGCCGGTGGTGGCCATCGCACGGCGCAGGGCGCCGAAGATGTTCATCGAACCGTCCGGGGTGTGCGAAGGACCGGTGAGGACCTCCTCCGTCGTCCCGACCGAACCGAGGTCGACCAGCTTGCCGCGCGGCACGTCCTCGTGCACGGCCTCCATGCCCCAGTGGCGGCCGCGGCCCGGCGCGTCCGTGGCACGGGCCAGCGGGGAGCCCATCATCACGGCGTCCGCACCGCAGGCGATGGCCTTCGGCAGGTCGCCGGACCAGCCGACGCCGCCGTCGGCGATGACGTGCACGTACCGGCCGCCGGACTCGTCCATGTAGTCGCGGCGGGCCCCGGCGACGTCCGCGACGGCGGTGGCCATCGGGACCTGGATGCCGAAGACGTTGCGCGTGGTGTGCGCCGCGCCGCCGCCGAAGCCGACGAGGACACCGGCCGCGCCGGTCCGCATCAGGTGCAGGGCCGCGGTGTACGTGGCACAGCCGCCGACGATGACCGGGACGTCCAGCTCGTAGATGAACTGCTTCAGGTTCAGCGGCTCGGCCGCGCCCGACACGTGCTCGGCCGAGACCGTCGTGCCGCGGATGACGAAGATGTCGACCCCCGCGTCGACGACCGCCTTGGAGAACTGGGCGGTGCGCTGCGGGGAGAGCGCGGCGGCGGTGACGACGCCGGCGTCGCGCACCTCCTTGATGCGCTGCCCGATCAGCTCCTCCTGGATGGGGGCGGAGTAGATCTCCTGGAGCCGACGGGTCGCGGACTCGACCGGCATCCCGGCGATCTCGTCCAGCAGCGGCTGCGGGTCGGCGTGCCGGGTCCACAGGCCTTCCAGGTTCAGCACGCCCAGGCCGCCCAGCTCACCGATGCGGATGGCGTGCTGCGGGGAGACCACGGAGTCCATGGGAGCGGCCAGGAACGGCAGCTCGAAGCGGTAGGCGTCGATCTGCCAGGCGATCGAGACCTCCTTCGGGTCCCGGGTGCGGCGGCTCGGAACGACGGCGATGTCGTCGAATGCGTAAGCCCGGCGGCCGCGCTTGCCGCGCCCGATCTCGATCTCAGTCACGATGTGTGGCCTTTCCCTCTACGTCTGCGCTGACCAGTATCCCCGACACGTGCCTGAGGGGCGGTACCGGGAACTCCGGTCCGCCCCTCACCTGCGGTGATGCGTTGCTTCCTGCGTTACTTACGGCTGTAGTTCGGTGCTTCCACCGTCATCTGGATGTCGTGCGGGTGGCTCTCCTTGAGACCCGCCGAGGTGATCCGGACGAACCGGCCCTTGCTCTCCATCTGGTCGACGGACGCGGCGCCGACGTAGCCCATGGTCTGGCGGAGGCCGCCGACGAGCTGGTGGAGGACGTTGGCCAGCGGGCCGCGGTAGGGCACCTGGCCCTCGATGCCCTCGGGGACGAGCTTGTCGTCCGAGGACACCTCGGCCTGGAAGTAGCGGTCCTTGGAGTAGGACCGGCCCTGGCCACGGGACTGCATCGCGCCCAGCGAGCCCATGCCGCGGTAGGACTTGAACTGCTTGCCGTTGATGAACATCAGCTCGCCCGGGGACTCCTCGCAGCCCGCGAGGAGGCTGCCCAGCATCACGCTGTCGGCGCCGGCGGCCAGCGCCTTGCCGATGTCGCCGCTGTACTGGAGGCCGCCGTCGCCGATCACGGGAACACCCGCGGCACGGGCGGCGAGCGCGGCCTCGTAGATCGCGGTGACCTGCGGGACGCCGATGCCGGCGACCACGCGGGTCGTACAGATCGAGCCGGGTCCGACGCCGACCTTCACGCCGTCGACTCCGGCGTCGATCAGTGCCTGGGCGCCGTCGCGGGTGGCGACGTTGCCGCCGATGACGTCGACGCCGACGCTCGACTTGATCTTCGCCATCCAGTCGAGGGCGTTGCTGTTGTGGCCGTGCGAGGTGTCGACGATCAGGAAGTCGACCCCGGCGGACGCGAGCGCCTGGGCGCGGTCCAGCGCTTCGGGGCTGGCGCCGACGGCCGCGCCGACCAGCAGACGGCCTTCGGCGTCCTTGGCGGCGTTCGGGTACTGCTCGGCCTTCTTGAAGTCCTTGACCGTGATGAGGCCCTTGAGGATGCCCGCCTCGTCGACCAGCGGCAGCTTCTCGATCTTGTGGCGGCGCAGCAGCTCCATGGCCTCGACGCCGGAGATCCCGACCCGCCCGGTGACGAGCGGCATCGGCGTCATGACCTCGCGCACCTGGCGCGACCGGTCCGACTCGAAGGCCATGTCGCGGTTGGTGACGATGCCGAGGAGCTTGCCCGCCGGGTCGGTGACCGGCACGCCGCTGATGCGGAACTTCGCGCAGAGCGCGTCCGCCTCGCCGAGCGTGGCGTCGGGGTGCACGGTGATCGGGTCGGTGACCATGCCCGACTCGGAGCGCTTGACCAGGTCGACCTGGTTGACCTGGTCCTCGATGGAGAGGTTGCGGTGCAGCACGCCGACGCCGCCCTGGCGGGCCATGGCGATGGCCATCCGGGCCTCGGTCACCTTGTCCATGGCGGCCGACAGCAGGGGGATGTTCACCCGTACGTTGCGCGAGATGAGCGACGAGGTGTCGACCGCGTTGGGCAGGACCTCGGACGCGCCGGGCAACAGCAGCACGTCGTCGTAGGTCAGCCCGAGCGTCGCGAACTTCTCGGGCACTCCGTCGACGTTTGCAGTCATGACACCTTCCCCAAATGGCCTTGATCGGTGCGGATGTCCATGCTAACGGGCTCCACGGGCGTCTCATTCCACGATCAAGATCACTTGGCTGATCTGTAGCTTCCTACAGCGCCGCCGATGGGGGCCGGCGCGGGCGCCCTACTGCTCGGCGAGCGCCCGGAGCCTGCTGAGCGCGCGGTGCTGGGCGACCCGGACCGCCCCCGGGGACATCCCGAGCATCTGGCCGGTCTCCTCCGCGGTCAGCCCGACCGCGACGCGCAGGACCAGCAGCTCGCGCTGATTGTCCGGGAGGTTGGCGAGAAGCTTCTTGGCCCAGGCGGCATCGCTGCTGAGCAGGGCGCGCTCCTCGGGGCCGAGGGAGTCGTCGGGCCGCTCGGGCATCTCGTCGGAGGGGACGGCGGTCGACCCCGGGTGGCGCATCGCGGCGCGCTGGAGGTCGGCGACCTTGTGTCCGGCGATCGCGAAGACGAAGGCTTCGAAGGGCCTGCCGGTGTCCTTGTAGCGCGGCAGTGCCATCAGCACCGCGACGCAGACCTCTTGCGCCAGGTCCTCCACGAAGTGGCGAGCATCACCGGGGAGACGGTTCAGCCGGGAGCGGCAGTAGCGCAGGGCGAGGGGGTGGACATGGGCCAGCAGATCATGGGTGGCCTGCGCGTCGCCGTCGACGGCCCGGTGCACGAGGGCACCGATCACCGTGGTTTCGTCGTCACGCATCGGACCATGGTGCCCTGCGGCCGCCCGGTCCGCTCCACCGCGTCCCGAGTTGTGCACCGAAGCGTTATGAGCGGGTGCGCCGGATGTCATGTCCTGCGCCCTCCCCTTCCGCTCGACCGAATCGTTCCTGAGGAACTCCACGACTCAAGGATGCGTCATCGGCCGGGAAGCGTCACATGGCACCGCTGAGCGGGCGCCCGGATACGAGGTGTGGAGCCGGCGGCCCGCTCCGTGCCCCCGTCCGCCGGTCTGCGGAAGGGGCGCGGCCCGGGCCGGTCGTCAGCGGACCAGGCCCCAGCGGAATCCGAGGGCCACCGCGTGGGCGCGGTCCGAGGCCCCGAGCTTCTTGAACAGGCGCCGGGCGTGGGTCTTGACGGTGTCCTCGGAGAGAAACAGCTCACGGCCGATCTCCGCGTTGGAGCGGCCGTGGCTCATGCCTTCGAGGACCTGGATCTCCCGCGCGGTGAGCGTGGGGGCCGCCCCCATCTCGGCGGACCGCAGCCGGCGCGGGGCGAGCCGCCAGGTCGGATCGGCCAGCGCCTGGGTGACGGTGGCCCGCAGCTCGGCGCGCGAGGCGTCCTTGTGCAGATATCCGCGGGCGCCCGCGGCGACCGCGAGAGCGACGCCGTCCAGGTCCTCGGCGACGGTCAGCATGATGATCCGGGCGCCGGGGTCGGCGGAGAGCAGTCGCCGGACCGTCTCCACACCTCCCAGCCCGGGCATGCGTACGTCCATCAGAATCAGATCCGAACGATCGGCACCCCAGCGGCGGAGGACTTCCTCGCCGTTGGCCGCCGTCGTCACGCGCTCGACGCCGGGCACGGTGGCCACCGCGCGACGGAGCGCTTCTCGGGCAAGCGGGGAGTCGTCGCAGACGAGGACGGATGTCATGACCGTCCTCCGCAGCTGATGCGCGTCACCTTGAGCCTCCAGGCTGATACAAGTCGTCACCTGTGCGGTTGACCCCCTCGGACATGTGCCCGAGCCGGATATCCGTCAACCGCATCCGTTCCCTTAACGACGGTCACTCGAAAGAGTTACGGGTCGGGCGGCCGGGTTCGGCACTCTACGTGAAGGGCCGCATACGGAGGAGAACGGCGCGGGTGATTCACCCGTCAACCGAATCTTCACTCGTTGGCATGCCCTTTTTGGCGCTATTTCTTCCCTTTTAGGGGTGTCTGTGGCTAGATTCGCAATCAGTCATATTTACATCTACTAGCACCGTAGATGTACGGTCGAGACTTCGGTCACACCGATCACAGACGGTCCGATCACAGCAGGCCGTCGATCACAGACGGTCGAGGATGCCGCTTCCGACGCAGCACAGCTCCGAGGGGACAAGCAATGGCAGATTTCTCCCGCCTTCCCGGACCCAACGCAGACCTGTGGGACTGGCAGCTGCTCGCCGCCTGCCGAGGCGTGGACAGCTCCCTGTTCTTCCACCCCGAGGGCGAGCGCGGCGCGGCCCGGAGTGCCCGCGAGACCTCCGCCAAGGAGGTCTGCATGCGCTGCCCGGTACGTGCCGAGTGCGCGGCGCACGCCCTGGCCGTGAGGGAGCCCTACGGAGTGTGGGGCGGCCTGACGGAGGACGAGCGCGAGGAGCTGATGGGCCGGGCCAGAACCCGGCTGATCACCGCGGCGCCCACCGCGGGACCGGGCCCCGGCGCCACCTGACACCCGTACGTCGCAACCGATCGCAGAAACGTTTCTTCGTCACCTTCAGCCATCCGGCGCGCAGCCGGCCGCAGCAGGGACGGACCCCTCACCGCCCGCGGGCCGCGGGGCCCGGCGGGCGACGCGGCCCCGCCCGGCCTCAGCGGGCGGCCGTGCGCGACAGCTGGTCCAGGGTGGCCGCCACCGCCGGGACCCGCGCCAGGTCCGGCAGGGTCAGCGCGACGATCTCCCGCTCGATCGCGGGCTCGACCGGCACGGCCCTGGCCCCCTTGGGGCGTACCGACTCGACGGCCAGCTCCGGCAGCACCGCCACCCCGAGCCCGGCTCCGACGAGCCCCATCACCGCCGGGTAGTCGTCCGTGGCGAAGTCGATGCGCGGGGTGAAGCCGGACTCCTCGCAGACCTCGACCAGCTGCCGGCGGCAGCGCGGGCAGCCCGCGATCCACGACTCGCCGGCCAGCTCGCCGATGGACACGCTCGACGCCTCCGCCAGCCGGTGCCCCTCCGGGACCAGGCCGATCAGCCGGTCGGTGAGCAGCGGCCGGACCACCAGGTCGTCCCATTCGCCGCCGGTGCTTCCGTAACGGAACGCCAGCGCGATGTCGCAGTCGCCCTCGCGCAGCAGGTCCACCGAGCGCGGCGGCTCGGCCTCGACGAGCGACACCCGGGTGCCGGGGTGTTCGGCGCGCAGCGCGGCAAGGGCCCCCGGGACCAGGGTGGAGCTGCCGCTGGGGAAGGAGACCAGCCGGACCCGGCCGGCCCGCAGTCCGGCGATGGCGGCGACCTCCTCCTCGGCGGCGGTCAGCCCCGCGAGGATGCCGGAGGCGTGCCGCACCAGCGCCTCACCGGCCTGGGTGAGGCGCATCTCGCGTCCGGTGCGGATCAGCAGCGTGGTGCCCGCGGAGGACTCCAGGGCCTTCATCTGCTGGCTGACGGCGGGCTGGGTGCAGCCGAGTTCGCGGGCTGCGGCGGAGAACGAGCCGGTGGTGGACACGGCGCGCAGGACACGGAGGTGGCGAGCTTCGATCACCTCGCCATCATAAGAAATTCTTGGGGGCTGGGCGAATTCATGAGGGGACCCTTTGGGATCAAGGAGGCTAGCGTGACCGTATGAAGCTGCTGACCGTGAACATCGGACAACCTCGCCCCTCCGCGCAGACCGACGGCCCGGGTGGCGTCACCGGGATCGACAAGCGGCCGGTGGACGGCCCGGTCGAGGTCCTCGACCCCGGGCCCAAGGGCGACGGCGGCAGCGGGCTGGCCGGGGACGCGGTGTGCGACCTGCGCCATCACGGAGGCAGCGACCAGGCGGTCTACGCCTTCGCCCGGGAGGAGCTGGACGCCTGGGAGCGGGAGCTGGGCGGCCGGAAGCTGGCCAACGGGGTGTTCGGCGAGAACTTCACGACCCTCGGCCTCGACGTCAGCGGCGCACGGATCGGCGAGCGCTGGCGGGTGGGGAGGGACCTCGTGCTGGAGGTGACCTCGGGCCGCGTCCCGTGCCGCACCTTCGCCCACCACCTCGGGGAGCGGGGGTGGGTCCGGCGGTTCACGCGGCAGGGCGCCACCGGCGCGTATCTGCGGGTGATCGAGCCGGGATCCGTCCGCGCCGGGGACACCATCGAGATCGTGCACCGCCCGGACCACGAGGTCACCGCCACCCTGCAGTTCCGGGCGGTGACGACCGAACGCACCCTGCTGCCCGCGCTGCTGGCCGCCGGGGAGGCACTGCACCCCGAGGCGCTGCGCAAGGCGCGGGAGTACACCGCCCGACAGGACTGAGACCCGGGCGGAAGGTCCCGTACGGGCGACAGGGCCGAGACCCGGGCGGAGGGTCCCGCACGGAGGGACCGGCCGTCCGGTACGGGGGGAGCGGCGGCCCCGGACCGATGACGCGGCGTCACGCGCCTCGCGAACCGAGGGCGTTGCGGCGGGAACTGGATCGATGCGGGGCGCGTCCACCACCAGTGACCTGTGCCCGAGGAGGAGTCTTCGAGCCGAGCAGCGCGTCTCAGGGGGACGACCATGCCCGACCCGCAGCAGCCCTGGTACACCCCGGGCCCGCCGCAGCAGCCCGTTCCCGGCAACCCGTACGCCTCGGACGGCGGCGGGCCGCAGGGGTTCGGGCCGCCGATCGCGCCGACACCGCCGCCGCGTCGCCGGTTCGGCCGGGGGCCGGTCGTCGCCGCGGTCGTCGCGCTGGTGCTCGTGGTCGTGGCGGGAGGGGTGTACGCGCTCTCCGACCAGTGGCGGGACGAGCCCGCGAAGCCCGTGGCGAAGGAGTCGCCCGGCCCCTCCGGATCGGCGTCCCCGTCCCGTGCCCCCGCGGCGGGCGGGCCGGAGCTGAGCCACATTCCGACGACGAAGGAGGTCGCCGCCGCCCGCAAGCCGGACGAGTCGGCGGCGTGGATCGCCGACGACAGGACCGACCTGCCCCAGCAGATCAACAAGGTCCACGACCTGTGGATCGTCGGTGACACCGCCGTCCAGGCCCTGCACCGGAAGGTCACGGCCTACCGGCTCTCGGACGGCGCCGAGGTCTGGAACGTCGACCTGCCCTCCTCCGTGTGCGAGACACCGGCCAACCCGACGCCCGACGGCAAGGTCGTGGTCTTCCACCACGAGCGGCCGGACAACGAGCGGGGCAACCAGTGCAACCAGATGCGGATGATCGATCTGAGGACCGGGAAGCAGGGCTGGCACAAGGAGCTCGATGAGCCCGGTGACCGGGACAACACGTTCATCGTCTACAGCGCCATCAGCGGCGACGTCCTGTCCGTGGCCCGGAACATGCAGGCCATCACCTACCGGATGGGCGACGGGAGCAAGCTCTACGAGATCCCCCGGGAGAACAAGGACAAGTGCGTCCCCGATGACGTGGCGGGCGGCGTCGCCCGGCTCCTGGTGACCTCCGACTGCATGATCGCCATCGACCGGAGCAAGAACTACGGACAGGTGCGTGAGCTCGACCCGCGTACCGGCAAGGTCCTGTGGCGCTACCGGATGAAGACCGGCTGGAGCTTCGGCAGCCTGATCTCCATGGACCCGGTCGTCTTCACCACCTACAACAACGAGGACACCGCCCGTGACTGGCGGATCACGGTCCTGGACCCCGAAGGCAAGCACCGCACCACCTTCGACGCCCGGGACAAGGGCTTCGAGCACTGCGGCGGCGAGGGGGCCGGCGGAAACATCCAGCCCTGCCGGGGCACCGGGGTCGGCAAGGGCCTCATCATGCTGGGCGGCACCGAACAGGTCGGCGCGTACGACCTGAAGACCGGGAAGTTCCTGTGGGGCATCAAGTCCGAGGAGTTGCGCAGGCTGTATCCGCTGCGCGCGGAGGACGGCAGGTCGATGCTCGTCTACGAGGCCGCCACGTCGAGCCGCCCCGGCCGGACCTTCCTCATGGGCCCGCGCGGCGCCGGCACGGAGAAGGACATCGTGAAGCACCCGGTGGCGACCGCGCCGTGGGAGTACGAGATGTCCATGGGGCACACGGCCTACGTCGACGGGCGGCTCGTCCTCACGTCGACGCACGTGAGCGGCGACGAGGACCGCAAGCCCGTGCGCGAGGCCCGCATGCTGTCCTTCGTCCCCGCCGCGCCCTGACCGCCCCGCCCCACCCCGACGGGAAGTAAGGGGTCGCCCCGGGACGGCACACGCGTCTTCGACCTGCGGATGCGGGCGGGGAGCACGGAGTTCCGGAAGGGCGTGGCGACCCCGACCTGGGGGTTCAACGGCGGCCACCTGGGCCCGACACTACGGGCGGAGCGCGACGACTCCTTCGACGTACTCCAGTTGCGGGCGGCCGAGCGGCTGCGCCCCTCCCCCGCCGTCCCCGCCCGGCTGGCCGAGGACACGGGGCTGGAGCTGCCGGAGGCCGACGGCTCCGTGCGCGGCCGCCACTTCGAGCTGCTCAGGTCGGGCATCGACGGGCGTCCGATGGCGATGGACCGGGTCGACGAGACGGTCACCCGGGGGACGGCGGAGGTCTGGACGCTGCGCAACGGCGGCGACATGACCCACAACTTCCATGTGCACGACGTGCAGTCCCGGGTCCTGGATGTGGACGGGAAGCGGCCGGAGCCGGCCCTGCGGGGCCGCAAGGACACGGTGGCGGCGGCGACGGGCTCGACCGTGCGGATCGCCCTGCGGTTCGACGGGCCGTCCGATCCGGACATCCCGTACCTGTACCACTGCCATCTGCTGTCCCACGAGGACGAGGGGATGACGGGCCAGTTCGTGGTGGTGGAGAAGGGGCAGCGGGCGGGTGAGGTCCCGGATCACGCGGGGCACTAACGTGCCGCGTATGACGACTGCACTGATCACGGGCGCGACGGCGGGCATCGGGGCCGCGTTCGCGCGGCGGCTCGCGGCCCAGGGGCACAACCTGGTGCTGGTGGCGCGGGACACCGCGCGGCTGCGCGAGCAGGCCACCGAACTGCACGACCGGCACGGCATCGAGGCCGAGGTCCTGAGCGCCGACCTGTCCGCGGAGGACGGGATCGAAGCGGTGGAGAAGCGGCTCGCGGACCGCACGCACCCGGTCGATCTGCTGGTCAACAACGCCGGGTTCGGCAACAAGGGCCGCTTCCTGGAAGTGTCGATGGCCGATGAGCTGACGATGCTGAAGGTGCACTGCGAGGCGGTGCTGCGGCTGACCTCGGCGGCCGTCGCCGGGATGAGGGAGCGGGGCCGGGGCGGGGTCGTCAACGTGGCGTCGGTCGCGGCGTTCGTGCCGCGCGGTACGTACGGGGCGTCCAAGGCGTGGGTCGTGCAGTTCACGCAGGGCGCGGCACGGGATCTGGCCGGTTCGGGGGTGCGGCTGATGGTGCTGTGCCCCGGGTTCGTGCGGACGGAGTTCCACGAGCGGGCCGGGATGGGCACGGACAACATCCCGGGCTGGATGTGGCTCGACGCGGACAAGCTGGTGGCGTCCGCGTTGACGGACCTGGCCCGGGGGAAGACGGTGTCGATCCCGGACCCGCGCTACAAGGCGCTGATGGGGCTGGTGAAGGTCGCCCCGCGAGGACTGCTCGGCGGGGTCACGTCGCGGACGGGGCGCAAGTACGGTCCGCAGTAGACCGATCCCCGGCAGCCGGTTCGCGGCAGCCGGGCCGGCCGTCCGGGCCGACCGTCCGGGCCGACCGTCCGGGCGGGACGCTCCTGGCCGGACGCGCCGACTGGCAGTGGGTGGTGTCCGCGGGGTGGTCGGTTGTCGTGAGGCGACCTGAGGTTTGCTGCGACCGACGCGGCGTGGGGTCCGATGCGGCGTGGGGTCCGGCTGCGGCGGTGGCGGCTGTTCGCAGTCGGCCGTTGGGGGCTACAGAATCGTTCCCTTGCGTGTCACGGCTCGCGTCGCGTGCCGAGGAAGCCCGCCACCGTGGACGAACGCGATAGCGATGGACCATGACAGACCCTTTCGCGCTCTGCCCCCTCCCGGTGCCGTGTGCTTTACCGGCGTCTTCGCCTTCTTCGTCTGCGCTCCGCCCCCACGAGGCCCGGGAAACGGTCGCCGATCGAGCTGACCCAGGTCAGGATCCGGAACGGGGAGGACTGGTGACGGGCCCGAATTGATTCCGCTGCTCGGGATCGCGAGGAAGGGACCGGACAAAGCCCTCCTGAACTCCACGGACCTGACCGGAATTCGCAGGGACGTGGATGGCCGACGGTCCTAGGGTGGAAGTCGCCGGCATCGTGGCCGCCGTTCCACCCTCGGCCAGGGCCACACCGGGGCCGGCCGACAGGGGAAGCCGTGCCCAAGGGGACGCGTAACACTCGCCTGGCCGCTCTTCAGCAGGAGGCGCGGTGGACCAACGGGGAGCTGGCCCGGGAGGTCAACCGGCTCGGCACTCTCCATGGCCTGCACCTGACCTACGACCGGACAGCGGTCGCGCACTGGCTGTCCGGGTCACGCCCGCGCCCTCCCGTACCCGCGCTGGTGGCCGAAGTCCTCAGCCGTCGCCTGGGACGGCTGGTGACCTCCGAGTGGACCGGCTTGTCCCCCCGCCGACGCGCGACCCCTTCCTCCATCACACACCCGATCCTCGCACTCGCTGAATTCGCCGTCACTCACGTCGACTTCGGGCGACAAGGCGACCCTGAACGCCTCTTCTCCGGACAGGAGATCGAAAGCGAACTCAGCACAGCGGCGGGGCTCCGGCTACGGAACTCCGACAGCCTCGGCTCGTCCACCGCTCAGCGCCTCGAACACCTCAGCAGTTTCTTCTTCGAGCACGTCCAGCGCTATGGGGGTCTCACGCTCGGAAGCGCCCTTTCACGCTACATAGCCGATGAAACACCTCGCCTTCTCCTCGTGCGCAGCACCGAGACCGACAGACCGGAAGTCCTCACGGCCCTCGCCCGGCTCAGCTACGTCCAAGCCGCCATAGCCGGCGACAGCGGCCGCCCGGGGCTCGCCCAGGGCTACTACCAGCACGCGCTGAGACTTTCCCGACGGGCCGGATCCCGGCCCGACTTCGCCATCACTCTGCGCGCTCTGGCCACCCTGGCGGACAGCGTCGGCGAAAGTGCCCTCGGCCTGAAACTCACCAGCCGCGCCATCGAGATCGCAGGACCGAACGCGGCCCCTGCGGTCCAGAGCTTCCTCCACTCCGGTCGCGCCCTCGCCCTGGCCCGGGCCGGCGACCGCCCCGGGGCGCTCCGCGCCCTCTCCACCGCCGTGCGGGTACATCCGGAGGGCCATCAGGCAACGAGCCCCTTCGACACCTACTCCCTGGCTTCCCTCCAATACCAGCGCGCCCTCGTTCTCGGGGCCCTGGGAGCAGGCCCCGACCACCTCCAGGCTCTTCTCGAATCCCTGAGGACACGACCGGTCGGCCATCACAAGGCCCTGGCCATCACGCACAGCCGGATCGCGCTCGCCCTGCTCCACACAGGGCAGTGGGACCAGGCGCTCCCCCACGCCCACCAGGCCTTCGCCGCCGCACGGGCCGTCTCCTCCGTGCCCACCCACACGAACGTGGCGGAACTGCGCCGGTCCATGGCGGCCTTCCGCCGCCGCATGGGGGCCGGCCCCGGCCCGTGAGGCCCGGCGCGTGCCGAGCGCCCACGGGCCGGGGCCGGTTGCGCGGAGTGCGGTCCTGGGGCTCTCAGGACCAGGTGACGGGCAGTTCCGTCGGCCGGGTGAACAGGTAGGTGTCCGGTTCCCAGGCGATGTCCTCGTGCTTGGCCGCCAGTGCCAGGTCCGGCAGGTGGGTGAAGAGGGTCGAGAGCGCCGTGTGCAGGTAGGTGCGGGCGATGTTGACACCGAGGCAGAAGTGGGGGCCGGTGCCGAAAGTGATGGCCGGGTCCTCCCGTGTGCTGCGGTCGAGGCGGAATCGCTCCGGCTGTTTGTAGTGCTCGGGGTCCCAGGTCGCGGCGACCCAGGGGGTGACGACAGCGTCACCGGCCCGGATGCGCACCCCGTGCAGTTCGGTGTCGGTCAGGGCCATGCGGGGCATGGACGTCATGCCGTTGTGATGCAGTCGCAGCAGTTCGGCCACCGCGGTGGGCCACAGCCCGGGATCGCGCAGTATTCGGGCGAGTTGGTCGCCGTGCCGCAGCAGGGTGTAGACGCCGGTGGTGACCGGGCCGGTCACGGGTTCCGCGGAGGTGACGAACAGGTACATCACCGTGGCGTGCAGGTGCTCCGAGGTGATGACTCCGCGGCGGTGAGAGCGGATCAGCGCCTCGACCGGGTCGCGCGGTTCGCGTTCGTCCTGGTAGTCGGCCCTCTTGGCTTCGATGACCTCGTCGGCGAAGTCGAGCATCCACTGGGTGGACGTGTCGATCTTTGCGGCGGGTGTGGCGTAGTCGACCTGTGAGCGCAGCCGGGGCACGATCTTGCGGCGCTGGCGTGGGGCCACCCGCATGAGGTCGCAGGCCAGGGTCGCCGCGAGAGGGTGTGCGTAGGCGCGGTGGAGGTCCGCGGGATTGGGCCCGTCGCGCAGTGTCGTCGCCAGGTCGGAGGCGGCCAGGGCGACGGCCGGCCGGAGGGCCGTCGCGGCGGCCGAGGTGAAGAACGGCTGGACCACGCGCCGTACGGTGGTGTGCTCGGGCGGGTCGAGGTTGAAGATGCCGCCGGGCACGCTGTTGAAGTCGTCTCCGGCGATGCGCTGACCGCCGGGGCAGGTGAGGTCGCGGGAGAAACCGCGGCTCGATCCGATCGCGGTGATGTCGTCGCGGCGGGTCACCAGCCAGGCGCGGTGGCCGGAGGGGAAGGTCACCGGGGCCACCGGCCGCTCGCGCCGCAGGAGGTCGAACATCTCGGGGGGCAGGCCGTGTCCGCGGGTGGGGAAGGAGTCGGGCCAGGTCAGTTCATCGGGGATCGTCGTTGCCACGGTCGTTCCTCTCATCGGTGAGCACGGACAGGGCGTGGCCCGCCCCGACGGTGAGGCCGGGGACCTGGCCGGCGGCCACTACGTCGTAGAGGGGCACCCTGCGGTGGTAGACGAACAGGGTGCTGGGTCGCGCGAGCATTCCGGCCGCGTCCAGCAGCAGCGGAGCCTCGGCGAAGATGTAGCGGGTGTTGAGCTCGATCTGGGCCGGAGTGGGATCGGAGTCGGTGGAGGTGGCCAGAGCGGTACGGGTCATCGCGTGCACCGCCTCCCGCATCGGAGCTTGCGTGCGGTAGGCGCTCTCGATGCGGGCCCTGCTCTTCTGGTAGCGCGGGTGGGACGCGAAGCGGGTCATCACATGGACCCGCGCGTCCGTGTCGGGCACCCCGCAGTCGGCCAGGGTGCGACGCGCGACGTTGCGCATGTTGTGGATGACGCGCTTGGAGCGCTGGACCGCGTGGCGTGGCTCCTTGCCGGCGGTTATGTAGCGCAGCGCGGATTCGGGCGCTCCCGGGAGGACCACGTGCACGTCGGAGAAGGACGTGGCGGCGCTCTGGCACAGAGCGGCCACGGTCTGCGTGGAGTAGAAGGAGTTGAACGGTGACAGGCCCAGCACCATGGTGCCGTAGCGTTCGGCCAGGCCGCGGCTGTGGAGATCGAGTCCCTCCACCCGGAAGCCGCTGGGTCCTGAGGGATCCTGTTCCGTCGTGCCGTCCGTGTCGTTGATGGATGGTGAGGCTGTACGGAGTCGGTTCATGGAAGTGGCCTTGCTTCTCTCGTCGGTCGGGGCGGAGTGGCGCGCGGGGCGGGAGGAGCGCTCACTCCGGCGGGGCCGCCGCGGGGCCGACCTGCGCGTCGATGATCAGTGCGTGAGGACAGTCGAGGTAGTTCGCCCAGAACGCCTCCCCGTACCTCGCCCGGCCCTCTCCGGAGACGGTCGGGCGGGTCCATGAGACGCGGTCGAATCCGGCGGCCTTGAGCGCCTGCTCGTGCGCTGCCGCGGACCAGCGGAAGAAGTCCAGGTCCAGCACCTCCGGACCGACCCAGGCCCGCAGGTGCCCCGGCGTGCCCTCCTCCGGTGACCGCTGTGCGCTCAGGAGCATGCCGTAGTGCCGGTACCACTGCGGGTCCGTGGAGAACTCGGGGTTGAGGACCGCGGCGACGAACCGTCCGCCCGTGTCGCGCAGCGCTCGCCGCGCCGTCGCGCAGAACCCCTCCAGCTCTTGCCGGCTGGACGCGTAGGGCAGCACGTACACCGCCGTGACCACGTCGAATGATCCGGTGATGTCCGGCAGACCGGCGGCGGGGTCGGCGGCGTTCGCCGCCAGGTACTCCACCCCCAGCGCCTCGCGCTCCTCCCGCCGCCGTGCGTGCTCCACCATGGCGGCGGACTCGTCCATCCCCACCGCACGGGCCGCCCCGGCACGGCGCAGGCGACGGGTGTACAGCCCGCTGCCGCACCCCATGTCGAGCACGTCCCGCCCCACGACGTCACCGACCGCGTTCAGGAAGCTGTACGCCTCGACGTGCTCCCGGAAGGGCATCTCCTCCATGCTGCTCTCGTACGCCGCTACCGCTGTGTCGAACTGGGAATCCACCGTCATCTCCTCGCTCTTGCGTGTCGCCGTGCGCGGTCGGCCGCGGAGGACGCCCGGCAGGGACACGGGGTGTGTCGCTCTTCGTCGTGTGCTCTTCCTGTCGTATCGCCGCGAGGCGACGCGATACGAGTCCGCGAGCGGTCGGAGGCGTGAACGCGTTGAATGCTGATGCGAGGGTGGCGGCCGCGGGTGGCGGTCCGCGGGAACGAGTTGGCTGGTGGGGGGCCACCGGTGTTCCGATGCACCGTGCTCTGGAGATCCGTGCGGTCTCCAGGAAGCCTTTCGGGATCGCTCCGGCCTTGCTCGTCGTCCGCGACCACCTCACCCTTGAGCACCCGGAACGCACTGAGGCCCGGCACCCCCGTGACGGGGGTGCCGGGCCTCAGTCGTACCGAACGGCGTACCGAGCGGTGCGGGCCGTACTAGACGGTGCGGGCCGTACTAGTGGGAGTGGCCGTGGCCGCCGTGACCGGCGTCGGCCTCTTCCTCGGCCGGCTTCTCGACGACCAGGGTCTCGGTCGTGAGCAGCAGCGACGCGATGGACGCGGCGTTCTCCAGGGCGGAGCGGGTGACCTTGACCGGGTCGATGACGCCGGCCTTGACCAGGTCGCCGTACTCGCCGGTGGCGGCGTTGAAGCCCTGGCCCTTGTCGAGCTCGGAGACCTTGGAGGTGATGACGTAACCCTCGAGGCCGGCGTTCTCGGCGATCCAGCGCAGCGGCTCGACGGCGGCGCGGCGGACGACCGCGACACCGGTGGCCTCGTCGCCGGTCTTGCCGAGGTTGCCCTCCAGGACCTTCACCGCGTGGACGAGGGCGGAGCCACCGCCGGAGACGATGCCCTCCTCGACAGCGGCGCGGGTCGCCGAGATGGCGTCCTCGAGGCGGTGCTTCTTCTCCTTGAGCTCCACCTCGGTGGCGGCGCCGACGCGGATGACGCACACGCCGCCGGCCAGCTTCGCGAGGCGCTCCTGGAGCTTCTCGCGGTCCCAGTCGGAGTCCGTGGACTCGATCTCGGCCTTGATCTGGTTGACGCGGCCCTTGACGTCGTCGGAGTTGCCCCCGCCGTCGACGATGGTCGTGTCGTCCTTGGAGACGGTGACGCGACGGGCGGTGCCCAGCACGTCGAGACCGGCGCCGTCGAGCTTGAGGCCGACCTCTTCGGCGATGACGGTCGCACCGGTGAGGGTGGCGATGTCACCGAGCATGGCCTTGCGGCGGTCGCCGAAGCCCGGGGCCTTCACCGCGACGGCGTTGAAGGTGCCGCGGATCTTGTTGACGACGAGGGTGGAGAGCGCCTCGCCCTCGACGTCCTCGGCGATGATCAGGAGCGGCTTGGAGGCGCCGGCCTGGATGACCTTCTCCAGGAGCGGGAGCAGCTCCTGGATGGAGCCGATCTTGCCCTGGTGGATCAGGATGTACGGGTCGTCGAGGACGGCCTCCATACGCTCCTGGTCGGACACCATGTACGGGGACAGGTAGCCCTTGTCGAAGGCCATGCCCTCGGTGAACTCCAGGTCCAGACCGAAGGTGTTGGACTCCTCGACGGTGATGACACCGTCCTTGCCGACCTTGTCCATCGCGTCCGCGATGAGCTCGCCGACCTGGGTGTCCTGCGCGGAGAGCGCGGCCACGGCGGCGATGTCGGACTTGTCGTCGATCGGGCGGGCGGTCGCGAGGAGTTCCTCGGACACGGCCTTGACCGCGGCGTCGATGCCCTTCTTCAGGGCGGCCGGGGAGGCGCCGGCGGCGACGTTGCGCAGACCCTCGCGGACGAGCGCCTGGGCCAGCACGGTCGCGGTGGTGGTGCCGTCACCCGCTACGTCGTTGGTCTTGGTCGCCACCTCCTTGACGAGCTGGGCGCCGAGGTTCTCGTACGGGTCGTCGAGCTCGACCTCACGCGCGATGGTGACACCGTCGTTGGTGATGGTGGGAGCGCCGAACTTCTTGTCGATGACGACGTTGCGGCCCTTGGGGCCGATCGTCACCTTGACCGTGTCGGCAAGCTTGTTGACGCCGCGCTCAAGGGCGCGACGGGCGTCCTCGTCGAACTTCAGAATCTTCGCCATGGGCTGTGTTCCCTCTCAAAATGAACTGCGCCCCTCGCCGCCCGGCTAGTTATTTCGCAGGGGGCCAGGGGCGCAGAACACAAGCAAACGTGGGTGAATTACTTCTCGACGATCGCGAGAACGTCGCGGGCCGAGAGGACGAGGTACTCCTCGCCGTTGTACTTCACCTCGGTGCCGCCGTACTTGCTGTACAGGACGACGTCGCCGGTCTTGACGTCGAGCGGAAGCCGCTCGCCGTTCTCGAAGCGGCCCGGGCCCACGGCGAGGACGACGCCCTCCTGGGGCTTCTCCTTCGCGGTGTCCGGAATGACCAGGCCGGAAGCCGTGGTCTGCTCGGCGTCGAGCGGCTGGACCACAATGCGGTCCTCGAGCGGCTTGATCGCAACCTTGGAGCTGGTGGTCGACACGATCCGGTCTCCCCCTTCGGAGATCTCACGGGGTTTAACAGTCTGTGGGCGGCGACCTGACCGGCCCGTCGTCGCGGGTGCCGGACCTGTCCTGTCGCGCAGAGTGCTGCTGGCACTCTCCAGGGGGGAGTGCCAGCACCGAGACTATGACCGCGATTAGCACTCGGTCAAGCGGAGTGCCAATTCACCACCCTCGCGCCGTCTCGATCGGGGCCCCGTCGGATCACCGTCCGGACAACGTCGGGGTGGAGCGTGACGTTCCGTACGGCGGCACGGGTCAGACGTAGTCCTCCAGCTTCGCCACCGCGTATCCCTTGTCGGTGATGGTCTTCATGACCCGGCGGATCATGTCGGGCATCGAGCCCTTCCAGTCCTCCTCGCCCCGGAAGTGGGTGAGGACGATGTCGCCCGGGTGCAGGTCCCGGTCCCACTCGCGCCACTCCATGTGATCGGGGAAGGCCTCGGAGGACCACAGGGGCACGGCGGTGATCCCGCAGGACTTGGCGACGACGAGGGTGTCGCGGTTGTAGTTGCCGTAGGGCGGGCGGAAGAGGGTGGGCCGCTTCCCGTAGTGCTTGAGGATCTTCTCCTGCTGGCCGCAGACCTCCCGCTTCTGCTCGGCGCGGGAGAGGCCGGGCAGATAGCGGTGGTTGAGCGTGTGGTTGCTGATCGTCACCCCGCGCTTCTGCATCTTCCTGAAGTAGCCGTAGTCGTCGTTGGTGACGTAGTCACTGAGGAACGCGCTGTACGGGATGTCGAGTTCGGTCATCATCCGCAGCAGTTCGGGGTCCTTCTCCGCCCCGTCGTCCATCGTCAGGAAGACGATCTTCTCCTTGGTCGGGACGGTGGTGAAGACGGGCGGCAGCCCGGCGTCGTCCCGGACCTCGAAGCCCTTGCGGGTGGTGACGCGCGGCTTCACCTTCGGCGGCTCGGGGGGCGCGAGCGGGGTCTTGGCGAGTCCCCACTTCTTCGCGGCGACGGCCCGTGCGGCCTGCTTCTTCCTGAGCGCCTCGGCGTAGGTGTCCATGGCGCGGGCGGGCCCGGCCTTCGGAGCGTCCCCGGCCGGCCGGCCTGCGGCGGGCTTCGCGGGCCCGCCGGGAGCTCCCGCTCCGCCGCCGCCCGCCTCCGCCGCGCACCCGGAGGCGACGGCGGCGGCCAGCAGGGCCGCCAGCACGACGGTGCCCGGCCTGTGCCACTTCATGGCTGATTTTTCGTTTTGTCGTACTAGCTGCATGGCGCCGCATCCTGCCAGCCGTCGGCCCGCCTCCCGCCCCGACACCGCGAGCGGACCGGCCCCGTCCCCCGGCCGGCCCACAGCGACCCTCGGCGACGCGGGAAGCGGCACCCCGCGCACCGGCCACAATGGACCGGGTGAACGCGACGACCCCCTCCACCCCGGACGACGACCCCGCCCGCGCCGCCTTCGCGGCGCTGCGCACCCCCGAGGGCGAGCAGCTGCTGGCCGAGCTGCGCGACCACGACCCCACGGACGAGCTGGCCACCGCGACCCGGCTGCGCCGCACGCACCCGGCGGAGCTGGTGTCGGCGGCCCTGGGCCAGGCCCGGCTGCGGCAGCGGGCGGTGGCCAAGTTCGGGGCCGAGGACGCCTACCGGATGTACTTCACGCCCAACGGGGTCGAGCAGGCCACCCGCACCTCGGTCGCCGCCCACCGCGCCGCGCGGTTCGCCGGGCTCGGCGTGCGGAGCGTGGCCGACCTGTGCTGCGGCATCGGCGGCGACGCCCTCGCCCTGGCCCGCGCCGGAATCTCCGTCCTGGCCGTGGACCGCGACCCGCTGACGGCCGAGGTGGCCCGCGCCAACGCCGAGGCGCTCGGCCTGGCGGGCCTGATCGAGGTGCGGTGCGCCGACGTCACGGAGATCGACACCGCCCCGTACGACGCGGTCTTCGTGGACCCGGCACGGCGGGGCGGACGGGGCAGGATCTTCGATCCGGAGGCGTACTCACCGCCGCTGTCCTGGGCGGCGGCCGCCGCGCTGAAGGCCCCGAGGGCGGCGTTGAAGATCGCGCCGGGCGTCCCGCACGAGGCGATCGGCCCGGAGGCGGAGGCCGAGTGGATCTCGGACGGCGGCGACGTGAAGGAGGCGGTGCTCTGGTACGGAGAGGGCTTCGCGCCCGGCGCGTTCCGGGCCACACTGCTGCCCTCCGGGGCGACCCTGACCGCCCCGGCCCCGCTGCCCGCCCCGCCCGTGGGCCCGGTCGGGCGCTATCTGTACGAGCCGGACGGCGCGGTGATCCGGGCGCATCTGGTCGCCGACATCGTGGAACGGTGCGGCGGGCGGCTGGTGGACGAGACGATCGCGTACGTCACGAGCGACACGCGGTACTCCTCGCCGTACGTCTCCGGGTACGAGATCACCGACCGGCTGCCGTTCAACATGAAGAGGCTGAAGGCGCTGCTGCGGGAGCGGGAGGTCGGCGTACTGACCGTCAAGAAGCGCGGTTCGGCGGTCGAGCCGGAGGAGCTGCGTCGCCGGATGAAGCTGAGCGGTCCGCACGCGGCGACGGTGTTCCTGACCCGGGTGGCGGGGGCTCCGACGATGCTGATCGGCCATCCGCTGGGCTGACCCGCCCGGCGGGTCCCAGCAGGACGCGCACCACCCAGCGGCGGTGCGCCAGGGCCGTGACCGCGCCGACCAGCGCGGTCAGCCAGGCCACCATGCCGAGGCCCATCATCAGGGCGACCAGCCCGTACGTCTCCCGGCCGGGCCGCGCGCTCGCGGGCCCGATCACGCAGAGGGCGAGCCCCGCCCCGCCCATGACGAACGACAGCAGCAGCCAGACGAGGCTCGTCCCGGGCATCCGCAGCCGCCGGTCGCGCTCGGGGTCCCGGTCCAGCGCGCCCCAGGCGGTGAGCAGCGGGCGGACCTTCCGGTCCCGCGCGACACCGAGGCAGAAGAAGACGACGGCCGGGATCAGCACCACCGCGCCGATGACCAGGCTGATGAATCCGGCGATGCCGCTGAAGAAGTCGCCCGCCTGCTCGAATATGACGATCCCGGAGCCCACCAGGCTCCAGCCGATCGCGGCGATCCCCGCCCACATCCACAGCAGCCCGAGCCGCCCCGGCCCCACGTGCATCTTCACGAGTTCGGTGAGGACCACCGCCCGGTCGGCGAGCATCGTCTCGCGGTCGGGCCAGGAGCGGATCTCGACGGGCGGCGGAGGCGGCGGGAGCGTGGCACGGCGTGGCATGCGCAGAACCCTACCGACCGGGGTGCGGAATCCGCGCGCGCGTTCGGGCCCGCACGGCCGCGCGCCGGCTCAAGCTCCTGCGACCGCGCCCCGGCTCAAGCTCCTGCGACCGCGCGCCTGTTCAGGCGTCGCGCAGCGCCTGGATGTCCAGCTTGCCCATGCCGAGCATCGCCTTCATGGTCCGGTCCGCCTTCGCCGGGTCCGGGTCGGCCAGCAGGCGCGGCAGCTCGTTCGGCACGATCTGCCAGGAGACCCCGAACCTGTCCTTGAGCCAGCCGCACTGCCCCTCCTCGCCGCCCTCGGAGAGCGCGTCCCAGAACCGGTCCACCTCTGCCTGGTCGGCGCAGTCCACGGAGAGCGAGATCGCTTCGGTGAAGGGGAACTGCGGGCCGCCGTTGAGTCCCAGGTAGTCCTGGCCCGCGAGCCGGAACTCGACGGTGAGCACGGAGCCCGTCTCGCCCGGAGCCGACTCTCCGTAGTGCGTGACGTCCAGGACGCGGGAGTCCCCGCCGAAGATCGCGACGTAGGTCTCGGCCGCCTCCTGGGCCTTGCCGTCGTACCAGAGACAGGGGGTGATCTTCTGCATGGCCTTCTCCTCTTCGGGTCGTCCACGCGTCCGGGCCGGCGGTCCGGACGTCGTGGAAGGTAGACCCGGCCGCCCGCCCGAACTCATCGGACACGCCCCGGCCCCGCCGCCCCCACCCGCACGGGCTCAGCGGGAGGCGGCGTCACCCTCCCGCTCGGCACCCCGGCCCCGCTCCGCGGTCGCCGGCCCGTCGAGGGCCTTCCGCTCCGCCGGGAGCAGGACGTACGCGGCCAGCGCGGCCAGCGCCAGGAGTCCCGCCGCCGCCCAGAACGCGGCCTCGTACCCCGAGGACAGCGCGGCGGGCCCGGTGGAGCCGCCGGTGACCTGGGCGGCGACGGTGACCAGGACCGCGAGGCCGAGCGAGCCGCCGACCTGCCGCGAGCTGTTGAGCAGTCCGGAGGCCATGCCGGTCTCCCCGGGGGCCACGTCGGTCGTCGCGGCCGTGCCGAGCGGGACGAAGCAGAGCCCTATGCCGAAGGAGCAGAGCAGCGACGGGCCGAGGATGGAGACGAGGAAGCCGCCGTCGACCGTGGCGGTCGCCGCGAACCAGGCCATGCCGAGCGCGGCCAGCGTCGCGCCCACCGTCATCAGCCGTCGGAGGCCGAGCACGGCGACCGCGCGGGTGGCGAGGATCGAGCCCGCGACGACGCCCACGCAGAACGGCAGGAACGCGAATCCGGCGGCGGTCGCCCCGAACCCGAGGACCAGCTGCATATGGAGCGAGACGAAGTAGAACGCGCCGAACTGGGCCGAGGCCAGCAGCAGACAGAACAGGTTCGCGGTCAGCACCGGCCGCCCCCGCAGCAGGCCGGGCCGCAGCAGCGGGGAGGCGGTGCGCAGTTCGACGGCGACGAAGGCGGCCAGCAGGATCACCGCGGCGCCGAGGGAGGTGAGCGTGACCGCCGAGCCCCAGCCGTGGTCCGAGGTCCGCACCAGTCCGAGGACCAGCAGCGTCGTCCCGGCCGTGACCAGCAGCGCCCCGGCCACGTCCAGCCGCGCCCCGGCCCGGCGCCCCCCGCCGACCGGTCCGGTGCGCGCGGCGGCGGCCAGCGCGAAGACGACGATCGGCACGTTGACCAGCATCACGGACCGCCAGCCCGTCGCGTCGGTGAGCACCCCGCCCGCCAGCACCCCGACCGCGCCGCCCGCCGCGCCCGCCATGCCCCACAGCCCGAGCGCCCGGGACCGGGCGGGCCCGGCCGGGAAGGCGAGGGTGATCAGGGCGAACGCCACCGGAGCGAGGGCCGCCGCGCCGACGCCCTGGACGGCCCGCGCCGCCACCAGCGATCCGGGCGACCAGGCGAGCCCGCCGGCCAGGCTGGCGAGACCGAAGAGCACCAGGCCCGCCGTCAGGACGCGGCGCGGGCCGGCCAGATCGGCGAGCCGGCCGCCGAGCATGAGGAGTCCGCCGAAGGCGAGGGCGTACGCGTTCACGACCCACAGCAGGCCGTCCCCGCCGAAGCCGAGGTCGCTGCGGATGTCGGGCAGCGCGACGTTCACCACGGACATGTCCAGCGACACCAGGAACTGCACCGTGAGCGCGACCACCAGCAGCCACCGCGCGTGCCGCTCCCCCGCGCCCCCGGCAGCCCCCGGACCCGGCGCGCCCGCCGCCCCGCCTTCGGCCGCTCTTCCCGTCCCGCTCTCTCCCGCGCCGCCCATGACGTCCCCTTCCTCTTCGCGCTTCTCTCGGTCGAGAATTACCATACACGTATAGAAATTGAGCGCCGGAGCGCCGGGAGGGTCCTGCGGCGGACCGGAGCAGACCCCCGGAAGGAGAGAATGCCCAGGTGTCAGGCACCGAGAAGACCGAGAAGGCGAAGAAGATGAAAAATCCGGCGTCGGGCGGCAAACCGGGCACGGCCGGGCGGCCCGCGGGACGGCCCGTGGGCCGGCCCCGCCGACTGGACCCGGAGGTGATGGTCGCCACCGCGCGCCGCATCGTCGAGGAGGAGGGCGTGGCCGCCCTGTCCATGCGACGGGTGGCGAAGGAGCTGGGCAGCACGCCCATGGCGCTCTACCACTACGTGCGGGACAAGGACGAGCTGCTGATGCTCACCCTGTCCGGCACGGCGGCGGCGTTCCCGCGCCCGGAGCTGCCCGAGGACCCGCGCGAGCGGCTGGTGGCGGTGGCCGCGCACATGCACGACATCATCGGCGAGATCCCCTGGGTGCTGGACATCCTGGCGCTGGGCGAGCTGACCGACCGCAACGCCCTGTGGATGGTGGAGGAGATCGTCGACTGCGCGCTCGCCTGCGGCCTCTCCCCGGCCCGCTCGGTGCGGGCGTACCGGACGATCTGGAGTTACGTCTACGGGGACCTGGTCTTCCGCAGGGCGGCGGGCCGCCGGGCGGAGAACCCGTCGCGCCGGGAGTTCTTCCCGGAGATGATCACCGAGCAGGACGCGGCGGAGCTGCCCCGGCTCACCGAGGTCAAGGACCGCTGGCGGGAGTACGCCGCCGACTACGAGACCGTCGAGGAGCTCGACGCGATCGTGGACGGCCTGCTCAGGCGCGGGACGCGGGGCGCGGAGGGCTGACCGGGCCGGAGCCCGAAGGCCTCACCGGCCGGGGCACGAGAGCCTGACCGGGCCGCCGGGGCGCGAGGTCGCGGCGCCCGCCGCCCGGCCCTCGCGCGTTCAGCCCACCGCCTCGAAGCGCCAGCGGTGCACCGCACGGGTGATCAGGGCGGCGTCGGGCTCGGGGAGTTCGGGGAGGTCGTCGCCGTACGAGGCGCCCTTCCACCACGTCATCACCAGCACCCGGTCCTGCGGGGCGCGCAGCAGCTCGCAGCGGTGGGGTTCGCGGGCCAGCTCGGCGGCCCGCGCCCGCGCCCACTCCAGGAGTTCGCCGCCGCGCCCCTCGGTGGCGCGGGCCTCCCACATCAGGACGATGGTCCCGGCGCTCATGAGTACAGGTTGTCCTTGCTGATCTCGTGCACGTGGTCGTGATCGTGCGCGTGGCCATGACCGTGACCGTGCGGGTGTCCGTGACCGTGGTCGGCGCCCGGCACGTGCGGCTCGGTCACCGGCAGCGAGGAGTCCGCGGACAGCTCCAGGTCGGAGGGGCGGCGGTTGCGGGCGACCATCTCCGCGCCGAGCGCCGCGACCATCGCCCCGTTGTCGGTGCAGAGCCCGGGGCGCGGCACCCGCAGCCGGATGCCGGCCCGCTCGCAGCGCTCCTGGGCCAGCGCGCGCAGCCGGGAGTTGGCCGCGACGCCGCCGCCGATCATCAGGTGGTCGACGCCCTCGTCCTTGCAGGCCCGGACCGCCTTGCGGGTGAGCACGTCCACCACGGCCTCCTGGAAGGACGCCGCCACGTCCCGGACCGGCACCTCCTCGCCCGCCGCGCGCTTCGCCTCGATCCAGCGGGCGACGGAGGTCTTGAGCCCGGAGAAGGAGAAGTCGTACGGGGCGTCGCGCGGGCCGGTCAGACCGCGCGGGAACGCGATCGACGCCGGGTCGCCCTCCTTCGCGAGCCGGTCGATGACCGGGCCGCCGGGGAAGCCGAGGTTCAGCACGCGGGCGATCTTGTCGAACGCCTCGCCCGCCGCGTCGTCGATCGTCGCGCCGAGCGGGCGGACGTCGCTGGTGATGTCGGGGGCCAGGAGGAGCGAGGAGTGGCCGCCGCTGACCAGGAGGGCCATCGTCGGCTCGGGCAGCGGGCCGTGCTCCAGCTGGTCGACGCAGATGTGCGAGGCGAGGTGGTTGACGCCGTAGAGCGGCTTGCCGAGCGCGTACGCGTACGCCTTCGCGGCCGAGACGCCGACGAGCAGGGCTCCGGCGAGCCCGGGGCCGGAGGTGACGGCGATCCCGTCGAGGTCGCGGGCGCTGATCCCGGCCTCCTTCAGGGCGCGTTCGATGGTGGGGACCATCGCCTCCAGGTGGGCGCGGGAGGCGATCTCCGGGACGACGCCGCCGAAGCGGGCGTGGGTGTCGACGCTGGAGGCGACGGCGTCGGCGAGCAGGGTCGTGCCGCGCACGATGCCCACGCCGGTCTCGTCGCAGGAGGTCTCGATGCCGAGTACGAGGGGTTCGTCGACAGCCATCATTCAGTCCCGGTCTCTGGTGCGTGCTCGTGCGCTGCTTGCTCGTGCGCTGCTTGCTCGTGCGCTGCTTGCTCTTGCATGGTGAGGCGCATGACCAGGGCGTCGATGTTCCCCGGCTGGTAGTAGCCGCGCCGGAAGCCGATCGGTTCGAAGCCGAAGCGCTCGTACAGCTTCTGCGCCCGGGTGTTGTCGACCCGGACCTCCAGGAGGACCGTGGCGCACTCGAAGTCGGTGGCGGCCTTCAGCAGGTCGGCGAGGAGTTCGGAGCCGAGGCCGGTGCCCCACGCCTCGCGGCTGACCGCGATCGTCTGGACGTCGGCCAGGTCGCCGAGGGCGGCGAGCCCGGCGTAGCCGGTGATCCGCCCGGTGGCGGGGTCCTCGGCGACGACGTAGTGGCGGGTGGCGCCGGGGCCGCGGGCGTGGGCCAGCTCGGACCAGAACATGCCGGGCGACCAGGCGTCGTCAGGGAACAGCGCGTGTTCGAGGTCGAGCACCGGCGCGATGTCCCACCAGCGCATCCCGCGCAGTACGGCGGCGGTGGCGGTGCTCACGTGGGGGTGACCACCTTGTAGTTCTTCGGGACCTGCGCGTCGGGCCTGCGCAGATAGAGCGGCCTGGGCTCCAGGAGCTCCTGTCCGGCGGCGAGGCGTTCGGCGGCGAGCCCGGCGAGCGCCCCGGCGGCGACGTGCTGGGGGCCGCGCGCGTCCGGGAAGGCGTCCGGGTAGAGCACCGCGCCCGCGCCGACCACGGGGAGCCCGGCCAGCGCCCCGGCGATGTCGGCGGGCCGGTCGACGGCAGGTTCGCCCGAACGGGTGCGGGCGTCCTCGTACCGCGCCCAGTAGACCTCCTTGCGGCGCGCGTCGGTCGCCACGGCGAACGGCCCCTGGAGGCCCTCCAGTCCGGCGGCGTACGCGAGGCCGTCCAGGGTGCACAGGCCGTGGACCGGCACGGAGAGGGCGGAGCCGAAGGTGGCGGCGGTGACCAGGCCGACCCGCAGGCCGGTGTACGGGCCGGGGCCGACGCCCACGACCACGTCCGTCACGGCGTCGAGTCCCGTCCCGGCCTCGGCGAGGACCCGGTCGACGGCGGGGAGCAGCAGCTCCCCGTGCCTGCGGGCGTCGACCTGTCCGCAGGAGGCGATGACGGACGTGCCGTCGTGCAGGGCGACGGTGACGGCGGGCGTGGCGGTATCCATGGCGAGCAAGAGCACGCAAACAGCCTACGGCTCCGCCGACGGCGTTACGGCGTCCGTACGGCGTCCCGGCCCGCCCGCTCCCTGCTGCTACCGTCACCGGGTATCCGCGGGTACGACGTAAACGCTTGTACGACATGCGGCAACGGCAGTCGAAAGGGGATTTCACGGTGGCTAGGGGAAGCTCGGGAATCGTGGCCGGGCTCACTGCGGCGGCGGTCGCCGCGGTCGCCTTCCTCGCCTACCAGGCCTCGGCGAACGCCCCCGCCTCGGTGGCGTCCACGCCCGGCAAGAAACCCTCCGCCTCTGCCTCGGCCCAGCCCTCCGCCAAGCCGAAGCCCACGGCCGACCCGCTGGCGGTCCCGGCGGCGTCCGGCAGGGGCGAGCGCGTCGTGTACGCGCTGAAGGACCGTCGGGTGTGGCTGGTCGACGAGGGCAACGAGGCGATCCGTACCTTCACCGTGATGCCGAGCCCCGTCAGCCCGCCGCCCGGGGTCCACAAGGTCACCTCGCGCTCGGGCACGGTCCAGGGCTCGGACGGCGTCCCGATCGAGCACGTGGTCCGCTTCGCGAACGTGGACGAGGTGGCGATCGGCTTCAGCGCGGCGCAGGACGGCTCGATGGCCAGCCCGGACCCGACGTCGAAGACCGGCGGCGTCCGGATGAAGCGCGCGGACGGCAACGCGATGTGGACCTTCGCGACGGTCGGCGCGAAGGTCGTCGTCGTCCCGTAGGGCCTCGATCCGGGGCTTTCCGTCTCGGACCCGGGGCTTTCGGCCCTCAGGCGGCCCTGGGGTCGCGCCTGGCCGGCGGGGGAACCACGGCGCGGGCGTCCATGCCCTCCTCCTCCGCCGCCTCGTCGTTCGGCGGGGTGGAGATCGCGGTGGCCGCGGCACACGAGGCCAGCAGGGCTTTCATCGTCAGGGCGGACGGAGTCGGTCGCGGCTGCGCTGCGCGCTCGGGCGTCGGCATGGATGCCTCCTTGATGCTCCGGTGGAGGGCGTGGTTAGGCAAGCCTAACCACGCCTCGTACCCATGTGACCACGCCCACGGGTCCGGACGCAACAATTTACCGACGCCTTGTCGGAAAGGCTACGCCCGGAGCCTCACGCCAGATCCGCCCGCAGCCCCGCCCAGCGCGCTCCGATGCCGACCAGGGTCACCTCGCGCCGCTCGTCGTCGGTGTCGCCCGTCGCCCGGTCGATGAGGACCCGCAGCCGGTCGTCGGCCAACTCCTCGACCTTGCCGTCCCCCCACTCCACGACCACCACCGACTCCGGCAGCGACACGTCCAGGTCCAGGTCCTCCATCTCGTCGAGCCCGCCGCCCAGGCGGTACGCGTCGACGTGGACCAGGGCGGGGCCGCCGGTCAGCGAGGGGTGGACGCGGGCGATGACGAACGTGGGCGAGGTGACCGCGCCGCGCACGCCGAGGCCCTCGCCGAGCCCCCGGGTCAGCGTCGTCTTCCCGGCGCCCAGCTCCCCGGTGAGCATGACCAGGTCGCCGGGGGCCAGCACCCGGGCGAGCCGGCGGCCCAGGTCCTGCATCTGTTCGGGCGAGGTGACGGCGAGCGTCACCGTCACGGCCTCGGGTACGGCCCCGGCGGAGGGTACGGCCCCGGCGGACTCGGGAACGGTCGTCCCCGCTGTCTCCGGAACGGTCTCAGCGGCCGGGCCGCTGTGCGGTGCTTCCATGTCCGCCAACGTTAGCGCCCGGCACCGTGCCGCTGTGTACGAGCAGGTCGGCCAGCCGGTCGGTGACCGTCTCCGGGTGTTCCAGCATCACCAGGTGCCCGGCGTCCGGCACGATCACCAGCTCGGCGTCGGGCAGGACGTCCGCGATGGCCTCGCTGTGCGAGCTGGGGGTGACCAGGTCCTTCTCCCCGGCCAGGATCAGCACGGGCACGTCCCGGAACGCGGGCAGCGCACCGCTCTTGTCGTGCTCGGTGAAGGCCGGGTAGAACTCGGCGACCACATCGATCGGGGTGGACTCGATCAGCCGTTCCGCGAACCGGGCGACCGCCGGGTCCACGTCCCGCGAACCGAACGAGTACCGCTTGATCAGCCCGGCGAAGAGGTCCGCGGTGGCGCGCCGCCCCTTCTCCACCAGCTCCGTCTGCGAGCCGAGCGCCTTCAGCACCCCGGGCAGCACCCGGCGCACCGCGTTCACGCCCGCCACCGGCAGCCCGAAGTCGACCTCGCCGAGCTTGCCGCTGGAGGTGCCGACCAGGGCGACGGCGGCGACCCGGTCCCGGATCAGGGCCGGGTACTGGTCGGCGAGCGCCATCATCGTCATGCCGCCCATGGAGTGCCCGACCAGCACCAGCGGGCCCTCGGGCGCCGCCGCGTCGATGACCGCCTTCAGGTCGCGGCCGAGCTGGTCGATGCCGACCGGCACCCCGTCCGCCTGGGCCCGGCCCCGCCCGGAGCGCCCGTGGCTGCGCTGGTCCCAGTAGACGGCGCGTACGAGGCCGCGCAGGGCGGCCCGCTGGAAGTGCCAGGAGTCCTGGGCGAGGCAGTAGCCGTGGCTGAAGACGACGGTGACCGGGGCGGGGGCCTTGCGCCCGAAGAGCCTGCGGCGGCGGGTGGCGGAGGAGCCGGTTCCCTCCTCGCCCGGGAGCGGAGCCTCCTCCGCCTCCTCGATCTCGTAGTGCAGCTCGGTGCCGTCGTCGGCGACGGCCCGGCCCGGCGTGCCGCGCAGCGAGCCGTAGGGCCCGGTGGCGTCCAGCGCGAGGCGGGCCTTCTTGCGCATGCCGCGCCCGACCGTGAGCCGCTCGACGGCGACCCCGGCGGCCGCGCCGGCGGCGAGCACCCCTATGGCGGCCCCGGCGATCCCGGCCCGGCGCCAGCCGGCCGCACCGGCCGCGGTCGCGGCCACCACGTCCCCCGCGCTGCTCTCGCTCACCGCTGCACGCCCCCGGTCGGCTCGCTCGGATCGGCGGTCCCGTTCACGTGCACCCTGGGCACCCGGGAGCCGATGCGGGTGACGATCTCGTACGCGATGGTCCCGGCGGCCTCCGCCCAGTCCTGCGCGGTCGGCTCGCCCCGGTCGCCCGGCCCGAACAGCACCGCTTCCGCGCCCGCCTCCGGCCGGTCGCCGCCGAGGTCGACGACGAACTGGTCCATGGCGACGCGGCCCGCGACGGTGCGCACCTTCCCGCCGACCAGGACGGGGCCGGTGCCCGACGCGTGGCGCGGGACGCCGTCCGCGTAGCCGACGGGGATCAGGCCGAGGGTCGTCTCGGCGCTCGTCGTGTAGTGGTGGCCGTAGCTGACGCCGTGTCCGGCCGGGGCGTCCTTGACCAGGGCGACGGACGCGGCGAGCGTCATCACGGGCCGCAGCCCGAAGTCGGCGGGCGTGCCCAGCTCGGGGGCGGGCGAGATGCCGTACATCGCGATGCCGGTCCGCACGAGGTCGAAGTGCGCCTCGGGGACCGTGAGCGTCGCCGGGGAGTTGGCCAGGTGCCGCACCTCGGGCTCCACGCCCTCCTTCTCGGCGTACGCCACCATGTCGCGGTAGACGCCGAGCTGGGCGGCGATCGACGGGTGGCCGGGCTCGTCGGCGCACGCGAAGTGGGACCACAGGCCGGTGATCCGGACGTGTCCGGTCCGCTCGGCGACCAGCGCCTCGGTGACCAGCTCGGGCCAGTCCGCGGGCTGGCAGCCGCCGCGGCCGAGGCCGGTGTCGGCCTTGAGCTGGATCCTGGCCGGGCGGCCGGCCCCGGCGGCGGCCGCGACGACCTCGCGCAGCGCCCACATGCCGCTGACCGACACGTCGATGTCGGCGTCGATCGCCTCGCGCCAGGGGCCCCCGGGCGTCCACAGCCAGCACATGATCCGGCCGTCGAGTCCGGCCGCGCGCAGGGCGAGGGCCTCCTGCGGGGTCGCGGTGCCCAGCCAGGTGGCCCCGGCCTCGCGGGCGGCCCGCGCGCAGGGCACGGCCCCGTGCCCGTAACCGTCGGACTTCACCACGGCCATGAGCTGTGCCCCGGCCGCACGCTCGCGCAGGACACGCACGTTGGCGCGCAGCGCGGCGAGGTCGATCTCGGCACGGGCTCTCAGGGACGCTGTCTCGTTCATCGCGCCCAGTCTCTCAGAGGCGTCGGTCGCCTCTGAGGCAGTGCACGCCGGTATCTAACCCTATGTACGTTTCATCACATGCTTCAGGTGGTCGACCAGGACCGGGACATGGCTGTCGGCCACGTCCTTGACGGCGGTGATCAGGGTGACGGGGCCGCCCTCGCGCACCAGGCCGACGAGCCGCTCGACGGCCTCCGTGTGCGCCGGGTCGTCCAGTTCGGTGCGGTAGCGCTCGACGAAGGCGTCGTGGCGTGCGCCGGAGCGGTCCTGGTGGTACCAGGAGCGCAGTTCGTCGGAGGGGGTGACGTCCTTCAGCCATAGGCCGATCGCGGCCCGATCCTTGGAGACGCCGCGGGGCCAGAGCCGGTCGACGAGGACCCGGGTGCCGTCGCCGTCCTCCGGCGGGTCGTAGACCCTGCGCACGCGTACGGGTTCGCTGCCGCTCGCCATGTCCGGCCGCCCTTCCTCTTCCGGGCCTCCACCCTCACCCCCGCTCAGCCCGCCCGCACGTCGCGCCAGGCGGCCTGGATGCCGTCCGCGACGTCCTGCGCGGAGACCGGGGCTCCGTCCGAGCCGTGCCGGGCGGCGAGCCCGTGGAGATACGCGCCCACGGACGCGGCGTCGCGCGGGGCGAGCCCGGCCGCGAGCAGGGACCCCGTGAGACCGGAGAGCACGTCGCCGCTGCCCGCCGTGGCGAGCCAGGACGTGCTGGTCGGGTTGACCCGTACGGGGGTGTCGCGGGCCTCCGCGACCAGGGTCGTGGAGCCCTTGAGGAGCACGGTGGCGCGGTAGCGGGCGGCCAGTTCGCGCACCGCGGCGAGCCGCCCGGCCTCGACCTCCTCGCGGGCCGCGCCGAGCAGGGCCGCGGCCTCCCCCGCGTGCGGGGTGAGGACGGTGGGGGCGGTCCGGGTCCGCACGGTCTCCGCGTCCAGCAGCCGCAGCCCGTCCGCGTCGACGAGCACGGGGACGTCGGCGGCCAGCACGTCGGCGACGGCCGCCTCCGCGCTCCGCCCGTCACCGAGCCCGGGCCCGACCACCCAGGCCTGCACGCGTCCGGCCTTCGACGGCGGCCCGGCGTGCACCAGCGCCTCGGGGTAGCGGGCGATCACCGCGTCCGCGCCCGGTCCGACGTACCGCACGGCCCCGGCCCCGCCGCGCAGCGCGCCCGCGACCGCGAGGACGGCCGCGCCCGGGTAGCGCTCGGACCCGGCGACGACGCCGACGACCCCGCGCCGGTACTTGTCGCTCTCCGGGCCGGGGGCCGGCAGCAGCGCGGCGACATCCGCGTACTGGAGGGCCTCCAGGTCCGGCGGCTCGGGCAGTTCCGGGCCGAGCCCGATGTCCACCAGCCGCAGGGCCCCGGCGTGTTCGGCGGCCGGGTCGATCAGGAGGCCGGGCTTGTAGGTGCCGAAGGTGACCGTCGCGTCCGCGCGGACCGCGTCGCCGTGCACCTCCCCGGTGTCGGCCTCCACCCCGCTCGGCAGGTCGACGGCCAGGACCGGGGTACGGTCCCGGGTCACCGTGTGCAGCAGCCCGGTGGCGTCCTCGCGCAGCCCGCCGCGCCCGCCGATGCCGGTGATGCCGTCCACGACGAGGTCGAGCACGCCGAGCCCGTCCGGCCCGTCGACGACCTGTCCCCCGGCCGCCAGCAGCGCGGCGAGCCCGCCGGGGTGGGCCCGGTCGGGGGCGAGCAGCAGGGCCCGGACGCCCGCGCCCCGGCGGGCCAGGCGGGCGCCCGCGTACAGCGCGTCGCCGCCGTTGTCGCCGCTGCCGACCAGGAGCAGGACCCGGGACCCGTACACCCTCCCGTTGCGCCGCAGCAGATCGCCGCAGGCCACGGCGAGCCCGGCGGCGGCGCGTTGCATCAGGGCGCCCTCCGGCAGCCGCTGCATGAGGGCGGCCTCGGCGGCCCGTACGGTCTCCACGCTGTAGGCACGTCGCATGGGTCCAACCCTCCGCGATCACGGGGGCCGACGCCACCCCCGTGAGGGCGTGGCGGCCTGTTCGTCCGGGCGGGTGCCGCCCCTGTGGCCCGCACGGCCCGGCGGGGCTCACCCCTCCGCGATGACCACCGCCGACGCCACCCCCGCGTCGTGGCTGAGCGAGACGTGCCAGCTCCGTACGCCCAGTTCGGCGGCGCGGGCGGCGACCGTGCCGCGCACCCGCAGCCGGGGCTGCCCGCTCTCCTCGACCCAGACCTCCGCGTCGCTCCAGAGCAGCCCGCCGGGTGCGCCGAGCGCCTTGGCCAGGGCTTCCTTCGCGGCGAACCGGGCGGCGAGCGAGGCGATGCCGCGCCGCTCGCCGCTGGGCAGCGTCAACTCGCTGTCGACGAACAGCCGGTCGGCCAACTGCGGCGTACGCTCCAGCGCCGCGCCGAACCGCTCGATCTCGGCCACATCGATCCCGACCCCGATGATCACGACCCCGCCCTCACTGTTCCTGTCGCGCTCACGCCCCGGACGCCCCGGGCCGCTCGCTCACTCCACGGTCACGGACTTCGCCAGGTTGCGCGGCTGGTCCACTTCGTTGCCGCGGGCCGTCGCGAGCTCGCAGGCGAAGACCTGGAGGGGCACGGTGGCGACCAGCGGCTGAAGCAGCGTAGGCGTTGCGGGGACCGTGATGAGGTGGTCGGCGTACGGGACGACGGCCTCGTCGCCCTCCTCGGCGACGACGATGGTGCGCGCGCCCCGGGCCCGGATCTCCTGGATGTTGGACACGATCTTGTCGTGGAGCACGGAACGGCCGCGCGGCGAGGGGACGATGACGACGACCGGGAGGCCCTCCTCGATGAGCGCGATCGGCCCGTGCTTCAGCTCGCCGGCCGCGAAGCCCTCGGCGTGCATGTAGGCGAGTTCCTTGAGTTTGAGCGCGCCTTCGAGGGCGACCGGATAGCCGACGTGCCGGCCGACGAACAGGACGGTGTCGTGGTGGGCGAGGGACCGGGCCAGCTCGCGCACGGGCTCCATCGCCCTCAGGACGCGGTCGACCTCGTCGGAGATCGCGGAGAGCTGGCGCACCACCGTACGGATCTCGTCGCCCCATTTGGTGCCGCGCACCTGGCCGAGGTAGAGCGCCACGAGGTAGCAGGCGACGAGCTGGGTGAGGAAGGCCTTGGTGGAGGCGACGGCGACCTCGGGCCCGGCGTGCGTGTAGAGGACGGCGTCGGACTCGCGCGGGATCGTCGAGCCGTTCGTGTTGCAGATGGCGAGCACCTTCGCGCCCTGTTCGCGGGCGTGCCGCAGCGCCATCAGGGTGTCCATGGTCTCGCCGGACTGGGAGATGGCGACGACGAGGGTGCGCTGGTCCAGGATCGGGTCCCGGTAGCGGAACTCGCTGGCGAGTTCGGTCTCGCAGGGCAGCCGGGTCCAGTGCTCGATGGCGTACTTGGCGATCATCCCTGCGTGGAAGGCGGTTCCGCAGGCGACGATGACGACCTTGTCGACCTCCCGCAGGTCGGCGGCCGGGATGCGCACCTCGTCGAGGAGGAGCGTGCCCTCCCCGTCGACCCGGCCGAGGAGGGTGTCGGCGACGGCCCGGGGCTGGTCGGCGATCTCCTTGAGCATGAAGGAGGCGTAGCCGCCCTTCTCGGCGGCGGACGCGTCCCAGTCGACGTGGTACTCGCGCACCTCGGCGGGCTCCCCGTCGAACCCGGTGACGACGACGCCCTCGCGGCTCAGCTCGACGACCTGGTCCTGGCCCAGCTCGACGGCGGACCGGGTGTGCGCGATGAAGGCGGCGACGTCCGAGGCGAGGAACCACTCGTCCTGCCCCACGCCGACGACGAGCGGGGAGTTGCGCCGGGCGCCGACGACGACGTCCGGCTGGTCCGCGTGCACGGCGACCAGGGTGAAGGCCCCCTCCAGCCGCCGGCACACCTGGCGCATGGCCTCCGCGAGGTCCCCGCCGGCCGAGAACGCCTCGGCCAGCAGATGCGCGACGACCTCGGTGTCCGTCTCCGACTCCAGGGCGTGGCCGCGTCCGGTCAGCTCGCGGCGCAGGGCCGCGAAGTTCTCGATGATCCCGTTGTGCACGACGGCGACCCGGCCCGCGTTGTCCAGGTGCGGATGGGCGTTGGTGTCGGTGGGCGCTCCGTGCGTCGCCCAGCGGGTGTGCCCGATGCCGGTCCGCCCGGCCGGCAGCGGCCGGTCCCCCAGCTCCTTCTCCAGATTGACGAGCTTGCCCGCCTTCTTCGCGGCGGCGAGCCCGCCGTCCGCGAGAACGGCGACGCCCGCCGAGTCGTAGCCCCGGTATTCGAGGCGCTTGAGTCCTGCGACGACGACGTCCTGCGCCGACTGCATCCCGACATAACCCACGATTCCGCACATAACGGCACCCTAAGGCCGGGAGCGCCTCGCGAGAGGAATGTTGGTCGCATACAATTTCTTGTACATGACCCACACGAAGGGCGGTCGGACATGTCAGTGACCCAGATCGACATAGACGATGAAGCCCTGGAGCGGGCGATGGCCCTGTCCAAGGCCCGGACGAAGAAGGAGACCGTCAACCTCGCCCTGCGCTTCTACGCGGAGCAGCAGGAGCGTGCGGCGCGGATCGGCCGCCACTTCGAGCGCGCGCGCGGCTGGGGCGCGGTCGAGGACGCCGAGCGGCGGCATCGGGCGGAGAAGGACGGCCGGTGATCTACCTGCTCGACACTTCGGGCCTCGTCCGGCTGCTCTCCGACGCCTCTCTGCAGTCGGCGTGGTCCGAAGCGATCGAGGCCGGGACGATCGCCTCCTGCTATCCGCAGCGAGCGGAGTTCCTGTACGGCGCCCGGAGCGCGCGCGAGTACGACGAGATCGTGGAGATGTTCACCGACCTCTACCCGGACGTCTCCGTGCCGAAGAGCGCGGGACGCTGGGTCGCCTCGGTCCAGCACCGCATGGCACGCGCCGGGCAGCACCGCAGCGCCTCCGCCGTGGACCTCGTCGCCGCCGCCACGGCGGCCCATCACGGACTGACGGTCCTTCATGACGACCTCGACTACCGCACGGTCGCCCGACACGCGCCCGATCTGCGCGAACACAGCGCGCACGACGTGGCCTGAAGCTCCGGTGCGGGCCCGTGCCGAGTTCCGCACGGGCCCGCACCGGAGCGGGTTCAGTCCGTCAGGAGCAGCACCGCGCCTCCGTCAGGAGCAGTACTGCGCCTCCTTGCCGATCGACCGGTACATGCAGTCCGCGTTCTCGATCAGCTGGAGCACCGCGTCCCGGTTGCGGGAGGTCTCGCGCTCGATGACCTCGTCGGGCGGGTAGAAGCCGCCGCCGGACGCCGAGCGCGGGTACATCTCGAAGGTGTAGCCGAAGATCTTCTGCGAGCCCCACAGCCAGTCGTCGATCGACCCGTCGGTGATGTACAGGTCACTGGACTGCTCGGCGGTGTAGCCGTTGCTCGCCGCCATCTTCCGGCCCACCGCCGCGAACGCGTTGCGGTCGTCGGCGGTCATGCCGGGGGCGGTGTCGTTGTACGTGTAGCCGAACGGCCACAGCACCAGTTCGCTGTACGTGTGGAAGTCGATGGCCGCCGTGATCTGCTGCTTCCCGCCGATCACCCGGCTGCGCACGAAGTCCGCCACGACCTTCGTCTCGGGGGCCGACTCGGCGGCCGCCCCGCGGTAGGTCTCCGACGACGGGCTGGAGGAGGAGCCGCCGCAGCAGCCCCACTTGTAGGCCCAGTTGCGGTTGAGGTCGGTGCCGACCGCGCTGGAACCGGAGTTGGGCTGCCGGTTCTTGCGCCAGCTGCGGTACGAGCCGGAGGCGATGTCGTACTCGCCGCCGTCCGGGTTCATGTCCGGCACGATCCACAGCTCGCGGCCGTCGACCGCCTGCTTGATCCGGGAGTCGGAGCCGTAGCCCTGGCCCAGTTCGCGGAGCAGGTAGAGCGCCATCTCGACGGTCAGGTGCTCGCGGGCGTGCTGGTGGGCGGTGAACAGGACCTCGGGTTCGGCCTCGTCGGCGGCGACGTTGTCGCTGACCTTGACCGCGATGACGTCCCGGCCCTGGTAGGTCTTGCCGATGACGCGCTTGCTCATGATCGAGGGGTTCGCGGCGATGCGCGCGTCGATCGCCGCGTTCATCTCGGCGTAGTTGTGGTAGCGGGAGTCGGCGGGCGGGAAGTCGAGGGCGCTCACGCCGTCCGCCGCGCTCGGCCCGGCGTCCGGGGCGGGCAGGGCCTCCAGGACGTGGCCGCGCGCCCGGAGCTTCCGGGCCTGGGCGGCGTCCGCGGTGATCACGACGCCGTGGTCGTGGACCTCGTCGATCGAGACGCCCGCGCGGGCGATGTCGGTGCGGGCGGCAGGGGTGGTGCGCCCGGTGATCTCGTACTGGAGCGTCCGCTCGTCCGCGGCGACGGCCGCGTTCGGGGCCGAGGCCCCGGCGGTCGCCACGGCGGTGGCGGGAGCAGCGAGGGCGAGGGCGAGCAGGATGGTCAGGGCGGCGTTGCGCCGGGTCTTCGTCGGCCGGGATCTCCGTGCGGTGACGAGTCGCATGCTGGCATCTCCTGGGTCCGTCGGGGTGGGGGGTGGAGCTGTGCGACGGGCACAGGATGAACTCATGTCATGAGCGGGTCAAGGTGATGGTTCCGGCCATCCGATTCTGTTTGGCCGAACGGGAATCGACAGGAGAATGGCTCCGGGGTCCGCTTCGGGACGAGGCGGCACACGAAACGGCGGGGAGACAACGGGTGTCGGCGGAGAGCTTGACGACGGGTCAGTGGTGGATCGTGGCAGTGGCCGCCTCCGTGCTGTTCCTTGCGGCGGTCCACTTCTGCTTCAGGAACCGCAGGGCGACGGTCTACTCGGTGATCGCGCCCGTCCTCGGAGCGGGCACCGTCCTGGGGTTCGACGGCGCACACGAGCACTCGGAGGTGGAGGCGCTGGTCATCTTCTCCGTCTCCCTGCTCTCCCTGGCTCTGCTGATCGTGGCCATACGGCCGGACATGGAGAAGATCAGGGCAAGGGCCCTGACCGGTGAGACGTACGAGGTCCCGAAGTGGAGGATCAACCTCTACGGGGTGCTGGTGGTGGCGTTCGCGGTGGTCGTGGTGTTCCTGCTGCTGTAGACGCGGGGAGCTCTGCTGGCCCCTGTTGAGCCCTGCTGGGGGAGCGACGTTTCTCACCACTCCCCCTCCCCTCCCCCTACTCCCCCATCTCCCCCAGCTTCCGGCGCAGCGCGGCCCGCTCCGGCTCGGTGACCGGGAGCTCCAGCGCCTCCCGGTACGCGTCAGCGGCCTCCCCGTCCCGCCCCAGCCGGCCGAGCAGGTCCCCCCGCGCAACGACGTACGGCGGGTACGACCGCAGCCGGGGCTCCCCCGCCAACGCGTCGAGCAGCGCGAGACCGGCCCCCGGCCCGTCCCGCATCGCCACCGCCACGGCGCGGTTCAACGCCACCACGGGGGACGGGGTGAGCGCGAGGAGCACGTCGTACAGGGCCACGATCTGCGGCCAGTCCGTGGCCGCCACGTCCGTCGCCTCGTCGTGCAGGGCGGCGACGGCGGCCTGCACCCCGTACGGCCCGGCCGGCCCGCCGGTCAGCGCCCTGACGACCAGGGCGCGGCCCTCCTCGATCATCGGCCGGTCCCAGCGCTCCCGGTCCTGGTCCTCCAGGAGCACCGGCTCGCCCTCCGGCCCGGTCCGCGCGTCGCGCCGGGCGTGGACGAGGAGGAGGAGCGCGAGGAGACCGGCGCACTCCCGCTCGGCGGGCAGCAGGCGGTGCAGTATCCGGGCCAGCCGGATCGCCTCCTCGGCCAGGTCGAGCCGCTGGAGACGGGGGCCGGAGCTGGCCGCGTACCCCTCCGTGAAGACCGAGTAGACGACCTGGAGGACTCCGGGCAGTCGCTGGGGCAGTTCGTCGGGGCCGGGCACCCGGAACGGGATACGGGCCTCGCGGATCTTCTTCTTGGCCCGCACGATGCGCTGCGCCATGGTCGCCGTCGGCACGAGGAACGCCCGCGCCACCTCCGGTGTGGTGAGCCCGGCGAGGCACCGCAGGGTCAGGGCGGTGCGGTCCTCGGCGGCGAGGGCGGGGTGGGTGCAGGTGAAGAACAACTGGAGCCGTTCGTCCGGCAGTTCACCGTCCCCGGCCCGGGACATGTCCGGGGCGGGGGCGGGCTCGGCGCGTTCCGCGTCGGCGGCGAGGACGGCGAGCCGGGCGGCGTACGCCTGGTCGCGCCGCAGCCGGTCCACCGCCCGACGCCGGGCGGTGGTCAGCAGCCAGGCCCCGGGCCGGGCGGGGACGCCCTCGGCGGGCCAGTGCCGCAGTGCGGCCTCGATCGCCTCGGACGTGACCTCCTCGGCCAGGTCCAGGTCCCCGAACCGGCGGACGAGGGAGGCGAGCAGCAGCCCGCGCTCCTCCCGGAACACCGCCTCGACGGCTTCGGCGGCCACGCGGCCCTCGCCCGGTGACACGCCCTTCCCCGGGGACTCGCCGTCGCCCGGTGACACGCCCTTCCTCAAGGACCCGCCGTCGCCCGGTGACACACCCTTCCCCAGGCATTCGCCCTCGCCCGGGCACTCGCCCTCGCCCCGCACCGCTCTCAGGCCCCGAAGTCCGCGACCGGCCGGACGACGACCGAGCCGCCGTCCCGCGAGCCGGGGCAGCGTGCGGCCCAGTCGAGGGCGGCGTCGAGGTCGGGCACGTCGATCACGAGGAACCCGCCCAGCAGCTCCCGCGTCTCGGCGAACGGCCCGTCCGTCACGGTCCGCTCCCCGGTCGGCGAGACCCGCACGGTGGTCGCCGTCACCAGATCGGCGAGCGACTCCCCCGAGACGTGGATGCCCGCGTCGCGTACGTCCTTGTCGTAGGCCATCCAGTCCTCGACGGTGCACTGAGGCGCGCCGCCCTGCTCGTCGACGGCCCCGCTGTGGATCAGCAGCATGTACTTCATGGTCGGCTCCTTCTCGCCTGTGTGTCGCGCCCGCCGTGCGGGTCGCCCTACACGATGACGACGAACGGGACCGGGCCCGATCGACACGCCGCCAGAATATTTTTCACGAATCACGGCGACCGGGTCACCCGGCGGCGGCCAGCCGGCGCCGAAGCTCCGCTTCCGAGACATCTTCCACATGGGTGAGGAAGACCCATAGGTGGCCCGAAGGGTCCTTGAGGATGACGGTGCGGTCACCGTGGAACATGTCCGTCGGCGGCTGGAGGATCTCCGCGCCGGCGGCCTGGGCGCGCTCGGCCAGGGTGTCGACGTCCGGCACGAAGACATGCAGCGTGACGGACGTGCCTCCACCGAGCGAGGTCGGCGCGGCGAAGGAGGCGGGCCCCGCCTGCTCCACTCCGGAGTCGCCCAACATGAGCGTCGACCGTCCGATGGTGATCTCGGCGTGCAGGACTCCGCCGCCCGGAGCGTCGATCCTGAAGTCCTCACGGGCGCCGAACGCCCGTTGGTAGAAATCGATCGCCGCGGCGGCGTCATCGACCATGATGTGCGGGATCACGGCATAGCGGTAGCGATCGGGGATCTCGATGTGGGCTGCGCGCTCGGTCATGGCGAACCTCCTTGAAAGGGCGCCGCCGGTCGGCTACCGCGGCCCCAGGAGGAACCTAGAAGCTCAAGTTCGCTTGAGGTCAAGCGTCGATGCGCCTCTGCCACACCTCGCCGTTCCGGAGCAGGTCGATGAACCTGCCGGACGGAACGGCCCGGCCCGCCTCCAGCGCGAGAACTGCCGCCATACACCGTTCCTGACCGCGCGGGCCCGCGAGTACGGGCCACCCTCGGTGGAGAACGACGAAGGGCCGGCGCAACCGGACTTCCATCGGGAAGGCATCCAGCCGGCCCCGGCGGCCGGGGCCACCCATCCGACGCCCCGACGATCGCTACGTGAAGGGAGCGAGGAAGAAGCCCGGACGCTACATGAGGCGGCCGAGGAAGAAGCTCCGGACGTCCTCGGCGAACAGCTCCGGCACCTCCATCGCCGCGAAGTGACCGCCGCGGTCGAATTCCGACCAGTGCCTGATGTCGTACAACCGCTCGGCCAGCGGCCGCACCGACTGCGTGATGTCGTGCGCGAACACCGCGACGCCGACCGGTACCGGGCACGGCTCCGTCCCCCGCGCCGCCTCGCGGTGCAGCCGAGACGAGGAGGCCGCGGTGGCGGTCAGCCAGTACAGCGATACGTCGGTGAGCATCCGCTCGTCGCTGATCGGCGTACGGGGGTCGGCCCACTGGGCGAAGCGCTCGGCGATCCAGGCCAGTTGTCCGACGGGCGAGTCGGTCAGCGCGTAGCCGATGGTCTGCGGGGTGGCGGCTTGGAGAGCCTGGTACGGGGGACGGTTCGCCATCATCCGCCTGACCTTGTCCAGCCGGGCCTCGTCCTCCTCGGACAGGTCGACGCCGGCGTCCGGGTCCGGCCGGGTCGGCAGGTAGTTGACGTGCACGCCGACCACCTGTTCGGGCGCCACCGCGCCGAGCGCCATGGAGATGCCCGAACCGAAGTCGCCGCCCTGCGCGCCGTAGCGCTCGTACCCGAGCCGGCGCATGAGCTCCGCCCAGGCCCGTGCGATCCGGACCATGTCCCAGCCGCGCTCGCGGGTCGGCCCGGAGAAGCCGTAGCCCGGGATGGACGGGATCACCAGGTGGAAGTCGCGCACCAGCGGCCCGATCACGTCGAGGAACTCCAGGAAGGACCCGGGCCAGCCGTGGGTGAGTATCAGCGCGAGTGCGTCCGGCCTCGCGGACCGGACGTGGACGAAGTGAACGTTCTGGCCGTCGATCTCGGTGGTGAAGTGCGGAAGTTCGTTGAGCACGGCCTCGTGCTCGCGCCAGTCGTACCCGGTGCGCCAGAGGTCGGCCAGTTCCTTGAGCCGCGCCAGCGGGAAGCCGTAGTCCCACCCGGCGTCGGCGATCTCGTTGGGCCAGCGGGTGCGGGCGAGCCGGTCGTTCAGGTCGTCGAGGTCGGACTGGGGAACGTCGATGCGGAACGACTTGATCATGGTGGTGGCTCCAGGGCTACGAGGTCGTGATCTCGGGACGGTCGGCTTGATCCATGACTCCGGCTCCATGACTCCGGCTCCCATATCGTTGGCGTTACCAACGTTGGCTTGACCCACCATATGCGTGATCGTGGGTGAGGCCAACAAGTTGTTACATTGCGTCCGTGGAAACGGAACATGGGACGCCGCAGCGGCTGCGCGCACTGTCGAGCAGGCTGGTCAACCAGGCGGCGCTGGCCGCGAACCGGATCGTGGACCAAGAGCTGGCCCGGGCCGGCGCCCGGCGCTACCACTACGCCCTGCTGGCGGCGGCGGAGGAGTACGGCCCGTCGAGCCAGGCCGACCTCGGCCGCCGTACGGGCATCGACCGCAGCGACATGGTGGCGACGGTCAACGACCTCGCCGGAAGGCGACTCCTGGAGCGTGCGCCCGACCCGGAGGACCGCAGGCGCAACGTCATCACCATCACCCCGCCGGGCCGGGAAGAACTCACCCGCCTCGACCGGCTGCTCGCCGCCGCGCAGGACGAGTTCCTCGCCCCGCTGCCCGCGGCCGACAGGCGGAGCCTGATCGCCCTGCTCAACCGCCTCGTGGATCATCACCGCGGCGACCACGGCTGAACGCGCCGCAGGCAACGCCGAACGCGGGAAGCAAGCACGGACCGCCCCTGCCCGCACGCGCTCCCCGGCCGCGCCGTGGTGTGCCTTCGGTGAGCGCTTTGGGCATGCTCCGGAGTCAGGCGATCCCGACCTCTGACCCATGGGGAGTTCTCATGCGCAGCATCGTTCCCGTCGCTCTCGGCACGGCATGTGTGGCCGTGTTGGCACTCGGCACAGGCCCAGCGGCGGCGGCCCCGACCGCCACCGCTCCGCAGCGGTCCGGCTGGGAACCGGCCCCTTCGGCCCCGTGGGACGTCGCGGCGGGCGAACGGTGCGCGTTCGCCCTCCACGGCGAGCCGATCGTCGACGAGGTCGTACGGCGCGAACTGCCCCCGCCCGCCGAGGGCGTCACGCGGAGCGCGTACAAGGGCGACCTCGTGGTCCGGGTGACGAACAAGGAGACCGGGGCCCACTACGACGCCGACGTGAGCGGCTCCGCCGTGGTCGACGCGTACGCCTCCGGGGCCCAGTTCTGGCGCGTGGTGGGCCCGGTGCTGGTGGGCGTCGGGGACGGCAACCTCGCACGGGGGATGTACGTCGTCGACGGCGTCTACACGATCGACATCAGCGCGACGGGAGCCAAGACCGTGACGGGCCCGGTGGTCGCCACGGACAGCATCTGCGACCGCGTCGGCTGATCACGCGTCGGCCGATCACGCATCGGCCGATCACGCATCGAGCAGGCACGGCTCGGCGGCGTACGCCCAGACCTCGCGGCATTCCCCGCAGCACCCCGGCACGGACGACCGGAAGGCCCGGTCGCAGTCGTCGCAGTTCTGGAGGGGGACGACGGGCACGGCGGCGGGCAGGGGCGGCGGAAGCAGCGCGACGAGCCGATGCCGCACCAGCTTCGCCGGATGCCGGAGGGGCACGGGCGGATCATCGGTGAGCGCGACCCGCACGGCGTCCGGCCGCATGCCCCGCTCCAGCCAGGCCGCGACTCCGGGGGTGAGCCGCTCCACGTCCACTTCGGAGAGGGTGAACAGGGGCGCGGAGACCCGGAGCCCGGCGAGCAGCCGGGTGGCCTCATCGAACAACGCGGCGCTGGGCCTGCGGGGGAAGGGCAACGGCGGGAGCGGCGGCTTGGGCGCGGTGGGCACCGGCACGAGCCGGGGCTCGGGAGCGGGTGCGGGTGCGGGCGCGAATTCACGTTCTGGTGCGGGCTCGGGCTCGGGCTCGGGCGCTGGCTCGGGCGCGAATTCGCGTTCCGGTGACGGTGCGGGCTCGGGCACCGCCTCCCGTACGGGCGGCTCCGGCGCGGGGGCGGGGGCAGCAGGGGCAGGAGCAGGGGCAGGAGCCGCCGCTGAGGTCTCCTCAGCCTCGGCCCCCGCCCGCCCGGCAGCCGCCTCCGGGTGGTTGTACGACTCCGTACGCGTGGTCATTCGCCCGCCCTGGACGCGTTCGCGGATGCGGCGCAGGAACCCGTGGTGTTCCAACTCCCGTAGCGCGGCGGCGATGCGCGCCTCGCTCTCCGGGAAGATCGCGGCGAGCGCCTTGACGCCGATGCGCCTCCCGGCGGGCAGCGACTGGATATGGGTGCCGAGGCCGATGGCCAGCAGGGACATGCCCCGGTGCTGGGAGAGCCGGTTGGAGATGATCGAGAAGCCGTCGGTGAGCCGGATGTTGATGTGTACGACACCGGAGGACGGGACGCGCGAGGGCGCGCTAATCTGCTGGGTATCCATCGGGAAGGGTCTGACTTCCTTGTTGGTCAGGTCCTCGATCGGGATGCCAGTCCCGGCCGGGGGCCGTCTCATGTCTGGGTGGTGGTCAGCGTGAGCATATGCCCGCCAACAGGTCATAAATCCAGCCCGGTTGGCACACTTCACCCATGCGAGTGACGCCGCGTACCCGCGCTCACGCGCCCGCGCGCCCAGGGGTGGTCACTGGCCCGGTCAGGGTCGGGTTGGGTTATTTCCCCAGTCCTTGAAGACACGTACTCAAAAGCTTTTATGTCGCGGGCGACCGCGACGCGGTCCACCACGTCGCGGCCACGCACATCCCGGCTCACCGGGTCGCGGTTCACCGGGTCGCGGCAGTCACGATCCGGTGAGCGCGCGGCAGTCACGATCCGGTGAGCGCCACCTCCGCCCAGACCGTCTTGCGCGGGAACGGCCCGTGCTCCGTGCCCCACCGCACCGACAACGCCTCGACGAGCAACAGCCCGCGCCCGCTCTCGGAGTCGGCGGCCGGGTCCCGCTTCACCGGGTCCCGGTCACCCCGGGTGTCGACGACCTCGATCCGCAGGATGTCGTCGTACACGCTGAGCAGGATCCGGAAGTCCCGCCCCGGGACGTACCCGTGCAGCGCCGCGTTGGTCGCCAGCTCGCCGATGACGAGCCCCGCGTCCTCCAGCGGCAGCCCCCAGGAACGCAGTTGTTCGGTGGCCAGCAGGCGGGCGAGCCGGGCACCACGGCGGGTGGCGGAGAGCTGGACGGTGAACTGTCCGGTGCGAGCCCTCGGTTGGGTGATTCTTTGGTTCATGTCACTCAGAGTGTCCGGACGTATCTACTCTGAGAAGCACTGACGCGCGTACGGACAGTGACTGTCCCCGGTGTACCGGGCCCCGTCCCCGCCGTACACGTCCGGCACACGGACACGGGTGGAGGCTTCTGCCGCATGACTGACGTGAAGAACCAGGACCGCGAGGACCGCACGGCGCTCGACGGGGACGACGAGGACCGGGACTTCGGCCTGGAGGACGACTCCGGGGCGGTCATCGCGGCGGTCGGCCGGCAGATCAAGCTCTGGCGGGAGTCGGCCGGACTGCGCGCCGCAGAGCTGGGCACGGCCATCGGGTACAGCGAGAACCTGGTCTTCAAGGTCGAGGGCGGCCGACGCATCCCGAAGCCGGAGTTCCTGGACCGCACCGATGACGCGGTGGGCGCGGGCGGCAAGATCGCGGCGATGAAGAAGGACGTGGAGGAGGCGCGGTATCCGAAGAAGGTGCGCGACCTGACGAAGCTGGAGGCGGAAGCCGTCGAGATCGGCTCGTACGCGAATGGAGTGATCGACGGGTTGCTCCAGACCGAGGAGTACGCACGTGCCCTGTACCGCGAGCGTCGCCCCGCGTACAGCGAGGAAGACATCGAGCGTCTGGTGACGGCCCGCATGGCGCGGCAGGTGGTCTTCGACCGACGGCCCGCGCCGCTCCTGACCTTCGTGCAAGAGGAGTCGACCCTGCTCAGGCGGACCGGAGGCAGAATGGTTCTGCGTCGCCAGCTCGAACACCTGCTTGAGCTGAGCCAGTTGAGGCATGTCGAGATCCAGGTCATGCCGATGGAGGCGGAGGAGCACGCGGGACTGGGCGGTTCACACGAGGTGATTAAGCTCAAGGACGGAAAGACGGTCGGGCACAACGAGGTCCAGCTCATCAGCGGGCTGATCACCAACCCGCGCGAGGTGCAGATCCTGGAGATGCGGTACAACCTGATCCGGTCACAGGCCCTCACTCCTCGGCTGTCACGAGAATTCATCGAGAAACTGCTGGGAGAGACATGAACAGCACCGAGCTGACCTGGTTCAAGAGCAGCTACAGCACCAACGACGGCCCTCAGTGCATCGAGGTCGCCGCCGCCCTCGCCACCATCCACGTACGCGACTCCAAACAACTCCCCGCCGACGGCCCGCACCTCGGCTTCGCCCCGGCCGCCTGGGCGGCCTTCGTCACGTACGCCTCGCAGACCTGAGCCCACCGGGAGAGACGTGAACAGCACCGAGCTGACCTGGTTCAAGAGCAGCTACAGCACCAACGACGGCCCTGATTGCGTCGAGGTCGCCGCCGCACCCGCCACCATCCACGTACGCGACTCCAAGCAACTCCCCACCCACGGCCCCCACCTCGGCTTCACCCCCGCCGCCTGGGCCGACTTCGTCACGTACGCGTCGGAGGCCTGAGCCATGTCCGTACCGCCGACCGTGCGGGTCAAGGCCTTCGACCACCTCGTCCTCAACGTCGGGGACGTCGAGCGGGCCATCGCGTTCTACTGCGGGCCACTGGGACTGGAGCCCGTACGGGTCGAGGAGTGGCGGGCGGGCAAGGTGCCGTTCCCCTCGGTCCGGGTCAGCCCGACCACGATCATCGACCTGCTCGACCGACCGCGCGGCGAGTCGAACGTGGACCACATCTGCCTCGTCGTCGACCCGCTCGACTGGCAGGAGGTCATCGAATCCGGGGTGTTCACGGTGAAGGAGGGCCCGGTCCCCCGCTTCGGGGCGCGGGGCTCGGCCACCTCGGTCTACGTACTCGACCCGGACGGCAACACGGTCGAGCTGCGCTGGTATCCACAGGACGCCTGAGGCCGCACACCTTCCGCGCCGGGGTCCCCGGGGCTCCGGGCCTGGAGCCCCGGGGAGCGCGAGCGTGGGAGCCCGGGGAGCGGGCATCCCGAGGGGCGGCCGAGGAGCGGGAAGCCCGAGGGGCCCGGGATACGCTGCTGCGCCCCACCCCTACCGGAGGTCATCTCTGTGTTCCCCGCCCGGGTACTCGCCGCTGTCCCATTGGCTCTGGTGATCCTCGCCCTGTCCGGCTGCTCTTCCGTGTGGGATTGCACCGACACGAGTGCGAAGCGCGGTGAGGCCGGTGTCAGAGTGCAGGTCGAGGACACGTCCGGGCAGCCTCTCGGCGTCACCGCCGAGGTCGTCGACTGGCGGCTGGAACCCCACCCTCAGGTGCCTTCCGAAGGTGACCAGGTCCACTTCCACTACGGCTACGACGGTACCGACGGGATATCCGGCCCTGCGGTGGATGTCTGCGCCGTCGATGGGAAGCGCGTGGCGTTGGGGTGTCAGACGGTCCATTCGTCCGAGTCGCGGCCCGAGCCGGACGGCGCACTCACGGGCGACGGCTGGCTCGCGGTCGAGCGCCCCGAGCAGGTTGCCGAAGTGCTGTTGATCCCCAACGACCAGTCCTACGAACGACGAACCTGCGAGCAGGACAGCAAGGACGGCGGCGGGACGCATCCTCCGGAACCAGCCGGCAGGGGGGACCAGCTGTAGGAAGGCCGGGCGATCGGGCGCGGGGCACGAGGCCTCGGGGCGGCCACGGCCGGTGCCGACGAGCCGTGAACCTTTCCGGCCGCTGCGGACAACAGGGGTGACAGCCACACCGACCGACGCACCCCTGGAGGCGCAGTGACCGGACCACCTCCGGCCCGCCCCGACACCGAACACGAGGGCCGGGCGAGAGACGACGCGGACGTCATCACGCAATCCCTCGACGAACCCGAACTGTTCGCCGGGCTGTACGACCGGCACGCCCCGGACATCCACCGCTACGCCGCCCGCCGCCTCGGGGAGGGCGCGGCGGACGACATCACGGCGGAGACGTTCCTCATCGCGTTCCGCACGCGGGGCCGCTACGACACCGCCCACCGGCTGGCCCGGCCCTGGCTGTACGGCATCGCCGCCAACCTGATCGGCAAGCACCGCCGTACCGAGGTCCGCGCGCTGAAGGCGCTGGCCCGGACCGGCCACGACCCGGTGGCCGCGTCCTGGAGCGACCGCTCGGACGACCGGCTGGCCGTCCAGGCCCCCCTGGCGGGGGCGCTCGCCTCGCTCTCCCCCGGCGACCGGCACGTCCTGCTGCTCGTCGCCTGGGCGGACCTCGGCTACCAGGAGGTGGCCGACGCGCTGCGGATACCGCTGGGCACGGTCAGATCCCGGCTGAACCGGGCCCGCCGCAAGGTCCGCGCATCCCTGAGCACCGACCCCGCGTTCACCTCGGCCGAACAGGAGCTGACCCCGTCATGGACGAAATGACCCAGCTGCGTGAGCTCCGCGCCGACGCCCCCGTACCCGACCGCGCCACGCTCGCCCCCGGCCGCGCACGCCTGACCGACGCCATCGCGGGCCGGAACCGCCGCGCCCGCGGGCTGCGGGCCGACTGGCGGATCGCCTCGCTCGGCGCGGTGGTGGCGATCACCGCGGCGGCGCTGTTCATCACCCAGATCGTGGACACCCCCGCGCCCCGGCCCTCGGCCCCGGCGACCGTGGCGGGCGACCTCGACCTGTCCGGCCCGGAGGCCGCCCTGGGGCGGGCCGCCGACTTCCTGGAACGGCAGGAGGTGCCGCCGGAGCCGAGGACCGACCAGTGGATCTACCTCTGGCAGGTCGGCGGAGTGCCGGCCCAGCCGACCAGGAAGGACGGGTCGGAGCCCGAAGTGAAGGGCACCTTCGAAGTGCCGGATCCCAAGCCCTCCTGGATCCCGTACCACGACAGGGTCGCGGAGAACGATGAGTCCGACACGGACCACCTGAGCGCACGCGAGTCCTACAGGGTCGCCGCGGATCTCCCCAAGGATCCGGAGGCCCTCCTCGCGAGACTGCGGAAGGTCTTCCCCACCGGCAGCGGCCCCGACGGCCCTCCCGAAGCCAAGGACGAGCACAGCTTCCGCGCCCTGCACGTCCTGCTGGAGTCCTACCCGATCCCGCCCGACGCTCTGGCCCACATCTACCGGGCGATGGCCACGGTCGGCGACGTCAAGGTGACCGACCACCTGATCCGGGACGCCTCCGGCCGCCAGGTCATCGCCGTGACCCGCGAACACGACGGGGGCGACACCCGGCGCGAGATCCTCATCGACCCCGTGGACTACAGCTACGCGGGCGTGCGCGACGTGGTCATCAGGACCCACGAGGTCTCCGCCCCCGATGACCCCAATGCCATGGTCTACCAACGCGGCGACGTCCTGATGGACGTCGCGAGGGTCAAGGCGGCCGTCGTCGACGCCAAGGGCCAGAAGCCCTGACCGTACGACCCGCACAGAACGCGGGCGTGGGCCCGGTGTCCGGCACAGGGGAGCGGACACCGGGCCTCGGTTGCTTGAGGGGACTCTCAGGAACTCAATACCTCCACCGGCACCCGCCCAGGCGCGCACTCCCCGCCACCAGCACAGTCACCGCTGCCACCCACGTGACCGAGCCCACCCCCCACTCCGTTAGAACTCCCGCAACAATGAACAGGTGATCACCTCACCCGCACGGAGCCCCCACCGTCGCACCGAGCACGCGCCGACCCCCTACGTCGACCTCTCGCGCGACGAGTGGAGCGCACTGCGGGACAAGACCCCGCTGCCGCTGACCGCCGACGAGGTGGAGCGGCTGCGCGGACTCGGGGACGTCATCGACCTGGACGAGGTGCGGGACGTCTACCTGCCGCTCTCCCGGCTGCTCAACCTGTACGTCCAGGCCACCTCCGGGCTGCGCGGCGCGCTGAACACCTTCCTCGGGGACGCCGGGAACGGGCACGGGGCGCAGCGCGGCACCCCGTTCGTCATAGGGGTCGCGGGCAGTGTCGCCGTCGGCAAGTCCACCAGCGCCCGTATCCTCCAGGCGCTGCTGGCCCGCTGGCCCGAGCACCCGCGCGTCGAGCTGGTGACCACGGACGGGTTCCTGCTGCCGATGAAGGAGCTCAAGGCGCGCGGACTGACCTCCCGCAAAGGATTCCCGGAGTCCTACGACCGGCGCGCGCTGACCCGCTTCGTCGCCGACATCAAGGCGGGCAAGGACGAGGTGACCGCGCCCGTCTACTCACACCTGATCTACGACATCGTGCCCGGCGAACGGCTCACCGTGCGCCGCCCCGACATCCTCATCGTCGAGGGCCTCAACGTCCTCCAGCCCGCGCTGCCCGGCAGCGACGGCCGCACCAGGGTCGGGCTCGCCGACTACTTCGACTTCAGCGTGTACGTGGACGCGCGCGCCGAGGACATCGAGACCTGGTATCTGAACCGCTTCCGCAAGCTGCGCGCCACCGCGTTCCAGGACCCGTCCTCGTACTTCCGCAAGTACACCCAGGTCTCCGAGGAGGAGGCGCTGGACTACGCGCGCACCATGTGGCGGACGATCAACAAGCCGAATCTGCTGGAGAACGTCGCGCCGACGCGCGGCCGTGCCACCCTGGTGCTCCGCAAGGGCCCGGACCACAAGGTCCAGAAGCTGTCCCTGCGCAAGCTCTGACCGCTTCGCAACGGGGAGACCGCCCACGTGCTGCACCTGCGTCTGATCGTGCCCGCCGACACCACGGACGAGGCCGTCGCCCTGCTGGAGTCGACCGTCGGCACCGCCCATCTGGTGGTCCTGCCGGGCGCCGCCCGCTCCCCCGCCGGCGACGTGGTGATGTGCGACGTGGCGCGCGAGGCCGGCGACGAGCTGATCGGTGCGCTGCGCCGCCTCGGCATCGACCGGACCGGGTCGATCACCATGGAGAACATGGAGCTGACGCTCTCCGACCACGCCGACCGGGCGGAGGAGGAGGCCCCCGGCGACGGTGCCGACGCGGTGCTGTGGGAGGAGCTGACGGAGGCGACGCACGAGGAGTCGACGTTCTCCGTCACCTACGTCTCCTTCCTCGCCCTCGCCACGATGCTCGCCGCCTGCGGGGTGATGCTCGACAACGCGGTGCTGATCGTGGGCGCGATGGCGGTCGGCCCGGAGTTCGGCCCGCTGGCCGGGATCTCCACGGCCGTGGTGCAGCGCGCCCCGCGCCTGGTGGCGCGGTCGCTGTGGGCCCTGGTCGGCGGCTTCGCCCTGGCGATGCTGATCACCGCGGGCTTCGCCTGGCTGATGGACGCCTTCGGCCTCTTCAACAGCGGGATGATCGACAAGCCCCGGCCCAACACCGGGTTCATCTGGCACCCGGACTGGATGTCGTTCGTCGTGGCGTTCCTCGCGGGCGTCGCCGGGACGCTCTCGCTCACCTCCGCGAAGTCCGGGGCGCTGATCGGGGTGGCGATCTCGGTGACGACCGTCCCGGCCGCCGCCAACGCGGCCGTCGCGTTCAGCTACTCCGACTACCAGCAGACCGTCGGCTCCGGGCAGCAACTGCTCGCCAACCTCGGCGGGATCATCCTCGCGGGCACGCTGACGCTGCTGCTCCAGAAGGCTCTGCTGAGGTTCCGGCGCGCCCGGAAGCCCTCGGCGAGCACACCCGGGGCTTCCGTGCGCGCGTGAGCGTGCGCCGGGCCGCCTCCTCCTGCCGGTGCGAACCGTGCGGGGTCGGTGTAGAGAGGAGGCATGTCCCAGCGCCGCACAGGACCCCGCCCCCGGTGGGCGCTGGTCGCCATCCCGATCGCGTGGATCGTCGCGGTGTCCGTGGTCGACGTGCTCGCCCCGCCCGACATCCATCTCGGTCCGCTGCTCGTCGCGGCCCCGGCGATCACGCCGTCGTTCGGCGGGCCCCGGACCGTGGGGCTGGTCGCGGCGCTGGCGGTCGTCGCGCAGACGCTCATCGGGGTCATCCGCGATCCCGAGGATCTGCTCTCGGCCAACCACGAGGCACAGATCATCGCCCTGGTCCTGGTCGGCACGAGCCTGGTGGTCTTCTGTGTCCTGCGGGAGCGTCGCGCGAAGGAGCTGACACAGGTGCGGTACGTGTCCGAGGTCGCCCAGCGTGTGGTCCTGCCGCCGCTGCCCGGGAAGCTCGGCCCCCTGCGCGCCTCCGCCCTCTACCTCGCCGCGGAGGCCGAGGCCCGGATCGGCGGGGACCTGTACGCGGCGGCACGCACCACCTCCGGAACCCGGCTGATCGTCGGCGATGTGCAGGGCAAGGGGATGACCGCGGTCAACGACGCCGCCCTGCTGCTCGGAGCGTTTCGCATCGCCGCCCACCGCCAGGCCGACCTGGACGAGCTGGTGACCTACCTCGACCGGAGCGTGTGCTGGGACCTGATGGAACCGGGCGAGACGAGCCGCTACGGAGAAACGTTCATCACCGCCACCGTCATGGACATCCCCGACCGTGACGGCCCGGTCCGGATGATCTCCTGCGGACACCCGCCGCCGGTGATCCTGCACGACGGCCGGCCGACGACGATCGACGTCCGTCGCCCCGCGCCCCCGCTGGGCCTGGGCGAACTGACGCACCCCCGGTACCACGTCGACAGCTTCCCGTTCGAGCCGGGAGACCTCCTGCTGCTGCACACGGACGGCGTCACCGAGGCCCGCGACGCCACCGGCGCGTTCTACCCGCTCACCGACCGCATCACCGGCTGGAGCGAGAGCGACCCCGACGCCTTCCTCACCCGCTTCCGGCGCGACCTGCTGCGCCACGTCGGCGGACACCTGAACGACGACGCCGCCATGGTCGTCGTCACGCGCCCCGCCCTGCCCGGCACGTGACCACGCGACACCAGGCGCCACCGCACCGCGCCACGCGGCACCGCGCCACGCGACACCGCACCCCACCACCCGGCCCCGCACGCGAAGGCCCCCGGCGACCACATGGTTTCCCGTAGTCGTCGGGGGCCTTCCGCACGCGGGGCGGGATCGCCGGAGCTCAGCCCAGCGCGGACTTCACCACATCGGCAAGCCGGCCCGCGACGGCCCGCGCCTGCTCGATGTCGGCGGCCTCGACCATGACCCGCACCAGCGGCTCCGTGCCCGACTGGCGCAGCAGTACGCGCCCGGTCTCGCCCAGCGCGCGCTCCGCCTCGACGACCGCGGTGGCCAGCTCGGAGGAGGTGTTCACCCGGGTCTTGTCGACGTCGGGGACGTTGATGAGGACCTGCGGCAGGCGCTGCATGACCCCGGCCAGCTCGGCGAGGCTCCGGCCCGTGGCGGCGACGCGGGCCGCCAGCATCAGGCCGGTCAGCGTGCCGTCGCCGGTCGTGGCGTGGTCCAGGACGATGACGTGCCCGGACTGCTCGCCGCCGAGCGCGAAGCCCTCGGCCTTCATCGACTCCAGGACGTACCGGTCGCCGACCGCCGTCTGGACGAGCCGGATGCCCTCGCGCTCCATGGCCAGCTTGAAGCCGAGGTTCGACATCACGGTGCCGACGACGGTGTCCTTGCGGAGCTGACCGGCGTCCCGCATCGCGAGGGCCAGCACGGCGAGGATCTGGTCGCCGTCGACCTCCTCGCCCGCCGCGTCCACGGCGAGGCAGCGGTCGGCGTCGCCGTCGTGCGCGATGCCGAGGTCGGCCCCGTGCTCGACGACGGCGGCCCGCAGCAGCTCCAGGTGGGTGGAGCCGCAGCCGTCGTTGATGTTCAGGCCGTCCGGGTCCGCCCCGATGGTGACGACCTCGGCCCCGGCCCGCGCGAACGCCTCGGGCGAGACCCGGGCGGCGGCGCCGTGCGCCTCGTCCAGGACAACCTTGAGACCGTCGAGCCGGTTGGGCAGGACGCCGATGAGGTGGGCGACGTACCGGTCGAAGCCCTCCGTGTAGTCGGTGACCCGGCCGACGCCGGCGCCGGTCGGGCGGCTCCACGGCTCACCCGTGCGGTGCTGCTCGTAGACCGTCTCGATCCGGTCCTCCAGCTCGTCGGCGAGCTTGTGACCGCCGCGCGCGAAGAACTTGACGCCGTTGTCGGGCATCGCGTTGTGACTGGCGGAGAGCATCACGCCGATGTCCGCGCCGAGCGAGCCGGTCAGATACGCCACGGCGGGCGTCGGCAGGACGCCGACGCGCAGCACGTCCACACCGGCGCTGGCCAGGCCCGCCACGACGGCGGCCTCCAGGAACTCTCCGGAGGCCCGCGGATCACGTCCGACCACGGCGGTCGGGCGATGGCCCGCGAAGGTGCCCGCCTCGGCGAGTACGTGCGCCGCCGCGACCGAGAGGCCGAGCGCGAGCTCGGCCGTCAGATCGGCGTTGGCGACACCGCGTACCCCGTCCGTACCGAAGAGTCGTCCCACTGGTGTCCTCCGAAGTGCTCCGAAACCACAAACCACTGCACAGCAAACGAACCGAGCAACCAAACAACGCAAGCAACGCAAGCAACGCTCGCAAGGAAAGCGACGAATAGACGCGAAGAGGCACGTCGGGCGGCGTGGCGCGACCGACCTGCCGATGCGCGACAGCGCTCACCGGGTTCGCGGTCCCGTCCCTTCCCGTCCGGCCAGGCGCCCGGTCCGATGAACGCCTTATGCCGTTATACGCCCGCGGGCGCCGATAAACGAACGCCCCAGCGGCACGGAGTGTGCCGCCGGGGCGAACGTGGCAGTCGAGCAGGCGATGCTTAGCGCTTGCTGTACTGCGGGGCCTTACGGGCCTTCTTGAGACCGGCCTTCTTGCGCTCGACCGCACGGTCGTCGCGGGAGAGGAAGCCGGCCTTCTTCAGCGTGGCGCGGTTGTTGTCCACGTCCGCCTCGTTCAGCGAGCGGGCCACACCGAGGCGCAGCGCGCCGGCCTGACCGGAGACACCGCCGCCCGAGATGCGGGCCACGACGTCGTAGCGACCGTCGAGCTCGAGAACCTTGAAGGGCTCGTTGACTTCCTGCTGGTGCACCTTGTTGGGGAAGTAGTCCTCAAGGGTGCGACCGTTGATCTTCCACTTGCCGGTGCCCGGGATGATCCGGACGCGGGCGATGGCGTTCTTGCGACGGCCAAGGCCGGCCGCGGGCTGCGGGTCGCCGAAGCGGCCCGCGAGCGACTCGGAGGTGTACTCACCCTCGACGGGGACCTCGGACTCGAAGGTGGTCACCTCGGCAAAGGTCTCCTCGCCCTCGGTGCCCTCGACGGGGGTCTCAACAGTGGTCTCGGCCACGATTCTCCTCAGATCTTTCTGTATGTCTTAGGGGGTGGCCGGAACTACTGCGCGACCTGGGTGATCTCGAACGGGACCGGCTGCTGAGCAGCGTGCGGGTGCTGGTCGCCCGCGTAGACCTTGAGCTTCGAGATCATCTGACGGCCCAGGGTGTTCTTGGGGATCATGCCCTTGATGGCCTTCTCGACGGCCTTCTCGGGGTTCTTCGAGAGCAGCTCGTCGTAGCGCACCGAACGGAGACCGCCCGGGAAGCCGGAGTGGCGGTACGCCATCTTCTGGGTCTTCTTGTTGCCGGACAGGTGAACCTTGTCGGCGTTGATGATGATGACGAAGTCGCCCATGTCCATGTGGGGGGCGTAGATCGCCTTGTGCTTGCCTCGGAGGAGGTTCGCAGCCGTGGTGGCCAGACGGCCCAGAACGATGTCCTGAGCGTCAATGATGTGCCACTGGCGCGTGACATCGCCGGGCTTGGGGCTGTACGTACGCACTTCGCAGCCTTCGCTTCTTCAGTGGATGGGATCCAGACACACGGCACCTCTGAAGCGATATGCAGCTGGGGCTCACAAGGCCGGGGACGCTGCCCGTATGCGAGCCACTGGTAACTGCTCCAGGGAACCTACGTAAGGCCCTTCGCGTGAGAACGACGAAGCCAATACGTATAACAAACCGAGAGCCTACCGGGGAGCCCCCGCACGGGTCAAAACGACCCCGCCGAACCAGCCCCCCACCGCACCCGTCCCAACCCGACCGCACCCCTCAGCCCCGCCGGCGCTTGAGTCGACCGTACCCAGCCCCGCCGGCGCTTGAGGCGCGGGGGCCCGGGGGCAGCGCCCCCGCAACGACGCCGCACGGCACCCCGCGCCCGCACCCGCCCCCGACTCACCCCACCCCGCCGACCGCCAAGGTCACCGCACCCGCTGAACCCTCCGCTCGTCCCACACCGGCTCAGCCGTCTCCCGGACGACCCCGTCCGACCCGAAGACCAGATACCGGTCGAAGGACTTCGCGAACCACCGGTCGTGCGTGACGGCCATCACCGTGCCGTCGTACACCTCGAGACCGTCCTGCAACGCCTCCGCAGACTCCAGGTCCAGGTTGTCCGTGGGCTCGTCCAGCAGCAGCGCCGTCGTGCCGGCCAGCTCCAGGAGGAGGATCTGGAACCGCGCCTGCTGCCCGCCGGACAGCTTCTCGAACGGCTGGTCCCCCTGCCGCTCCAGCTCGTAGCGCCGCAGCACCGACATCGCCCCGCCCCGGTCCTTGGCGTGCTCGGACCAGAGGATCTCCACCAGCGTCTTGCCGAGCAGCTCCGGATGCGCGTGCGTCTGGGCGAAGTGCCCGGGCACGACCCGCGCCCCGAGCTTCCACTCCCCGGTGTGTGCCACCGGCTCCCCCGCCAGCAGCCGCAGGAAGTGCGACTTGCCCGACCCGTTGGAGCCGAGGACCGCGACCCGCTCCCCGTAGTAGATCTCCAGGTCGAACGGCTTCATCAGCCCGGTCAGCTCCAGGCCCTTGCAGGTCACCGCCCGCACCCCGGTCCGCCCGCCGCGCAGCCGCATCCTGATGTCCTGCTCACGCGGCGGCTCCGGCGGCGGGCCGGCCTCCTCGAACTTCTTGAAGCGGGTCTGCATCGCGTGGTAGCGGTTCGCCATGTCGGGGCTGTTCGCCGCCTGCTGCCGCATCCGCAGGACGAGCGCCTTCAGCCGGGCATGCTCCTCCTGCCAGCGCCGCAGCAGCTCCTCGAACCGGGCGAAGCGCTCCTTGCGCGCTTCGTGGTAGGTGGCGAAGCCGCCGCCGTGCACCCACACGTCGCTGCCCGCCGGACTCGGCTCGACACTGACGATCTTCTCGGCGGCACGGGACAACAGCTCCCGGTCGTGGGAGACGAAGAGGACCGTCTTACGGGTCTCCTTCAGCTTCCCCTCCAGCCACCGCTTGCCCGGCACGTCCAGATAGTTGTCCGGCTCGTCCAGCAGCAGGACCTCGTCGGGCCCGCGCAGCAGCGCCTCCAGCACCAGCCGCTTCTGCTCACCGCCGCTGAGCGTGCGGACCTCACGCCACTGCGCCTTCTCGTACGGGACGCCCAGCGCGGCCATGGTGCACATGTCCCAGACCGTCTCGGCCTCGTAGCCCCGCGCCTCCGCCCAGTCGCTCAGCGCCTGCGCGTACGCCATCTGCGCGGCCTCGTCGTCGACGGTGAGAATGCGCTCCTCCGCCGCGTCGACGGCCTTGGCGGCCTCCCTGATCCGAGGCTGGGCCACGGAGACCAACAGGTCCCGTACCGTCCGCTCGTCCCGCACCGAGCCCACGAACTGGGGCATGACGCCGAGCCCGCCGCTCACCGACACCGTGCCGCCGTGCGGCTGGAGCTCACCGGCGAGCAGCCGCAGCAAGGTCGTCTTGCCGGCGCCGTTCGCCCCGACGAGCGCGACGACGGCCCCGTCGGCCACCCGGAACGAGGCGTCGCCGAGCAGCACCCGCCCGTCCGGTAGGTAGTACTCCAGGTGGCCTGCTTCGAGATGTCCCATACAGAGCATTGTCACGGTCCGCGAACGGTTGTCCCAACCGGTTTACGTCTCCCTCTAAACTGCGCGCATGAGCTTTGGGCAAGGGGGGGCCTCCTGGGGGCCCGGGGGCGACGGGACTCCGGACTGGGCGGCGCTGGCGGAGGAATCCGCGGCGCGCGCCCGCCGGAAGAAGCTGATGATGATCGGTGGTGGCGCGCTGGCCACCGTGGCGATAGGCGCGATCGTGACCACGGCCGTGGTCACGTCGAACGGCGGCGGCACGGGCAAGGCGGACAAGAACGCGAGCCGGCTGCCCGCGCCCGCCGACCTCCCCGAGGACACCTCGGCGCCCGCGCCCTCGTTCTCCTCGGTCGCACCGCCGCCCCCGCCGGACCCCAAGGACTACATCTCCAGCGCCGAGAAGGACAGGGCGCCGATCACCGTCGACGGGTTCTTCCCCGGCAAGCGGCTCACCATGGGCGACCGCGTCCACCTCAAGGGCGCGACGAGCGACACCACGAAGTGCACGACGGGCACCCAGGGCGCCCTCGGCCAGGTCCTCGCGAACAACGGCTGCGACCGGCTGATCCGGGCCACCTACCGCAAGGACGGGGTGGCGGTCACGGTCGGCATCGCCGTCTTCGAGACCGAGGCCCGCGCGAAGAAGGCCGTCGACCAGAGCTCGGGCGGCCTCGCCTCCCTCAACGGTGGAGGCGTCGACACCTTCTGCCGGGGCGGCACGGTCTGCCTGCGCACCGCCAACTCCTACGGCCGCTACGCCTACTTCACCGTCAGCGGCTTCCTCAACGGCAAGCGGGTCACGACGGCCGACAAGGGCGTCTACGCGGTCAACAGGGACCTGACGAACTTCACGTTCCGTCAGATCCACCGCCGGGGCCAGATCCAGGCCTCGCAGGCGGCGCAGGCCGGTTCGTAGCCGGGCCGCCCCAGCAGGACCACGCACGGGGCCAGAGGTTCAGAACTCCAGGCTCCCGGACACCGCACGCCCCCACAGAAGCTGAACGTGTTCAATAATGGACACGCGAGGGCCCGTGCCCCCGCCGGGGGGCGCGAGCCCTCCGCACGCCGAGACACGTGCGAAGGACGACTCCCATGAGCAACCCGGCAGCCCCGACCGACACCAGAGACTGGAGCACACCCGCGACCCGGAGGACGGCCCGCCGCTTCGCCGCCGGCTACGTCGGCCTGGCCCTGGCCGTCGCCCTGGCGGACGAGATCGCCGGTCATCCGTCGGCCCTCGACGCGACGACGACCCTGATGTCCTTCCCGGGCACCATCCTGGTGCTGGTCGCCGTGGTCTATCCGCTCGTGCTGCTGCTCGGTGACAGCTCCGGCACGGAGGAGACCGGGTTCAGCCTCCTGGCGCCCTTGTTCCAGGGGGCCGGGGCGCTGGTCAACGTCCTGATCCTGTGGGGCGCCATCGCCTTCGTACGCCACTTCAGGAACGAGGCCCGCCGCAGCCGCCGGCGCTGAGCACGTACGCCCTCAACAACATCCCGCCCCCGGCAACGTCCTGACGTTCCGCGCCTCCACGGCACGGGCCGCCAGCAACTCGTCGGCCGGGTAAGCCACTTCCTCCAGCGTCAGCCCGTGCGGCCGCACCACGTGCACCCCGGGGTCGCGCACCTTCGCGGCGAGCACCTCGGCGGGCCAGCCGGCCGGCCGTCGCCCGTCGCCGACGAACAGCGCCGCCCCGATCAGGGCCCGCACCATGTTGTGGCAGAACGCGTCCGCCCGCACGGTCGCGGTCAGCACCCCGGATGCCGGATCCCGTACCCAACTCAGCTCCTGGAGCGTACGGATGGTCGTCGCGCCCTCCCGCTTCTTGCAATAGGCGGCGAAGTCGTGCTCGCCCACCATCAGCGCGGCCGCCTCGTTCATCGCGTCCACGTCCAACGGCCGGTCGTGCCACAGCACATGACCCCGGATCAGCGGATCGACCCCGCCGGGCCGGTCCCCCACCCGGTACGCGTACCGCCGCCACAGCGCGGAGAACCGGGCGTTGAACCCGGCCGGAGCGGGGGCCGCCCGCCAGATCCGTACGTCCAGCGGCAGCCGGCCCGCCAGCCGCCGCAGCAGCTTCTCCTCGTGCTCGGCCCAGACCGCCTCCGGCAGGTCCACATGGGCCACCTGGCCGCGCGCGTGCACCCCGGCGTCCGTCCGGCCCGCCACCGTCAGGTCGTACGTCACGGCGGAGCGGGTCACGGTCCGCAGCGCGTCCTCGATCTCACCCTGCACCGTGCGCCGGCTGGTCTGCTTCGCCCAGCCGGAGAAGTCCTTGCCGTCATAGGCCAGGTCCAACCGCACCCGTACGAACCCGGGCTCCGCCTCGTCACTCACCGCGTCATCCTTTCGACTCCCCTGCTCAGCAGAACGGGCCCGCACCGCCCCGAAGGGTGATGCGGGCCCGTCCCGTGTGGTCGCTAGAACGCTCAGGCGTCCTTGGACTCCGCGTCGTCGGCCGGCTTGGCGTCCTCGACGGACTCGGCCGCGGGGGCCTCGTCCTTCTTGAGGCCGTCTTCCTTGACCGCACGCTTCGTGGCGGCCTCGGCCTCACCGGTGGCCTGCTGGGCCACGGTCAGCGCCTCGACCAGCTCGATGACCGCCATCGGGGCGTTGTCGCCACGACGGTTGCCGATCTTGGTGATACGGGTGTAACCACCGGGGCGGTTCTCGTATCGGGGAGCGATCTCGGTGAAGAGCGTGTGGACGATGCTCTTGTCCGTGATCGTCTGGAGCACCAGGCGACGGTTGTGGATGTCGCCCTTCTTCGCCTTGGTGACGAGGCGCTCGGCGACCGGACGCAGGCGACGGGCCTTGGCCTCGGTCGTCGTGATGCGGCCGTGCTCGAACAGCGACTTCGCCAGGTTGGCGAGGAGCAGACGCTCGTGCGCGGCGCTGCCGCCCAGACGGGCACCCTTTGCGGGACGCGGCATGGTGATTCTCCTTGTGTGCTGCACCGGCCGTATCAGGTACCGGTGTCAGTTCCCGCGAGGCGGACGCCTCCCGGAAGTCATAGCGGCCGTTCGGGCTGGGAGCCCGTCCGACGTTCGCCGGACATCAGCCAAAATCAAGCCCGTCCGGCGATTGAGGACAAAGCCTCATTCCCGGCCCGGGGGCACCTCCAAATCGGGCACCCCCAGCCGGGAGGCGGATCAGTACTGCTCGGTCTCCACGAAACCGGCGTCCGCGTCGTCGTCGGCGCCGAAGGCGTCGGCGGCGGCGGTCGGGTCGAAGCCGGGAGGCGAGTCCTTGAGCGCGAGGCCCATACCGGCCAGCTTCGCCTTGACCTCGTCGATCGACTTGGCGCCGAAGTTGCGGATGTCGAGCAGGTCCGCCTCGGAACGGGCCACGAGCTCACCCACGGAGTGGATGCCCTCGCGCTTGAGGCAGTTGTACGACCGAACGGTGAGCTCCAGCTCCTCGATCGGCAGGGCGAGATCGGCGGCGAGCGCCGCGTCCGTCGGCGACGGGCCCATGTCGATGCCCTCGGCGTCGATGTTGAGCTCGCGCGCCAGACCGAACAGCTCGACCAGGGTCTTACCGGCCGACGCCATGGCGTCACGGGGACGCATGGCCTGCTTGGTCTCGACGTCGACGATCAGCTTGTCGAAGTCGGTGCGCTGCTCGACACGGGTCGCCTCGACCTTGTACGTGACCTTGAGCACCGGCGAGTAGATGGAGTCGACCGGGATGCGGCCGATCTCCTGGCCGACCTGCTTGTTCTGGACGGCGGAGACGTAGCCGCGACCGCGCTCGACGGTCAGCTCCATCTCCAGCTTGCCCTTGCCGTTGAGCGTGGCGAGAACGAGGTCGGGGTTGTGCACCTCGACACCGGCCGGGGGCGCGATGTCGGCGGCGGTGACCAGACCCGGGCCCTGCTTGCGCAGGTACATCACGACGGGCTCGTCGTGCTCCGAGGAGACGACCAGCTGCTTGATGTTGAGGATGAGGTCGGTCACGTCCTCCTTGACGCCCGGCACGGTGGTGAACTCGTGCAGGACCCCGTCGATCCGGATGCTGGTGACAGCGGCACCGGGGATCGAGGAGAGGAGGGTGCGGCGGAGGGAGTTGCCGAGGGTGTAACCGAAGCCCGGCTCCAGCGGCTCGATCACGAACCGGGAGCGGAACTCGTCGACGACCTCTTCGGTCAGCGACGGACGCTGAGCGATAAGCATGCGGTGATCCTTCAGTCGTGGGCACCCACTATTTGATGCCCGACAGATGTAACAAGGGTACGGGCGGTACGCCCCGTAAGAGGTGTACCGCCCGGACCGAACGCTACTGACGCACGGCCGTCACCGGCCGTGACGCATCAGACGCGGCGACGCTTCGGCGGACGGCAGCCGTTGTGCGGCGTCGGGGTGACGTCCTGGATCGAACCGACCTCCAGGCCCGTGGCCTGGAGGGAGCGGATCGCGGTCTCACGGCCGGAGCCGGGACCCTTGACGAAGACGTCGACCTTGCGCATGCCGTGCTCCTGCGCGCGGCGGGCGGCCGACTCGGCGGCCATCTGCGCGGCGAAGGGGGTGGACTTGCGCGAGCCCTTGAAGCCGACGTGGCCGGCGGAGGCCCAGGAGATCACGTTGCCCGAGGGGTCCGTGATCGAGACGATGGTGTTGTTGAACGTGCTCTTGATGTGCGCGTGGCCGTGAGCGACGTTCTTCTTTTCCTTGCGACGCACCTTCTTGGCTGCGCCCTGACGACCCTTGGGGGGCATGTCTTGACTCCAGATGGAGAGGGGAGGTGATCGGTCCTACAGCGAAGACCGCTGGTTGCTGCGGGTTCCGGGGAACCGGAGGTCCGCAGTGCGTCCGCTGAGGACTACTTCTTGCCCGGCTTCTTCTTACCGGCGATGGCGCGACGCGGGCCCTTGCGGGTACGCGCGTTCGTGCTGGTGCGCTGACCGTGGACCGGCAGACCGCGGCGGTGACGAATGCCCTGGTAGCAGCCGATCTCGATCTTGCGGCGGATGTCGCCCTGGACCTCACGGCGGAGGTCACCCTCGGTGCGGAGGTTGGCGTCCACGTACTCGCGGATCTTGACGAGGTCTTCCTCGGCAAGGTCGCGGACGCGGGAGTCCGGGTTCACGCCGGTGGAGGCGAGGATCTCCTTGGACCGGGTGCGCCCGATGCCGAAGACGTAGGTGAGGGCAACCTCCACGCGCTTTTCGCGCGGGATGTCAACACCTGAAACGCGTGCCATTCAATGGCTCCAGTTGTTAGATCGGGGGTCTTCCGCAGTGCCACTCCCGACCGCCGACCGCTCGCGAGGAGCGGTGGTACGTCCGGGTCCCCGGCCCCCGCCGGAGGTGTCGTCAGCCGTGGCTTGGACGGGCTCTGCGTATGTACGAGTTACGTGCGTCGCGCGAAGAACTGCGAGATGCAGGCGGTCGTGCGTCAGCCCTGGCGCTGCTTGTGGCGCAGGTTGTCGCAGATGACCATGACCCGACCGTGACGGCGGATCACCTTGCACTTGTCGCAGATCTTCTTGACGCTCGGCTTGACCTTCATGGGATGTCAGGTTCTCCGGGTCAGTGCCATCACCCGCCGAAACGGGGTGCCGGCAAGATCTACTTGTAGCGGTAGACGATCCGGCCACGCGTCAGGTCGTACGGAGAGAGCTCCACCACGACCCGGTCATCCGGGAGGATGCGGATGTAGTGCATCCGCATCTTGCCGCTGATGTGCGCCAGGACCTTGTGACCGTTCTGGAGCTCCACCTTGAACATTGCGTTCGGGAGGGACTCGATCACGGTGCCCTCAATCTCGATGGCACCTTGCTTCTTGGCCACGCTTCGCCTTTCGAATCGGCTACCTTGATCGGCTCTTGATTGTCGGTGTGCTGATATGCGGGCACACTGATGCACGAGAGCCGACGAGTCAGTCTACGTCAGCGGACTCCAAAAGACGAATCCGTCAAGTTTGCCCAGCCGGGGTGATCCTTAGACCTCCCCGAGGGGTCACATCACCCGAGAGGGTCGGGAGCCGCCTCGACGCCGTACTCCGCGAGCTTCGCCCTGCCGCAGTCCGGAGCGGTCAGGACCAGCGGGCCCTGCTCGGTCAGCGCGATGGAGTGCTCCCAGTGCGAGGACCAGGTGCCGTCCGTCGTGATGACCGTCCAGTCGTCGCTCAGGGTCTCCGTGCGCGCCGTGCCGAGCGACACCATGGGCTCGATCGCCAGGCAGACGCCCGGGACCAGCTTGATGCCCTTGCCGCGCTTGCGGGAGACGTAGTTCAGCAGGTGCGGGTCCATGTGCATCTCGGTGCCGATGCCGTGGCCGCCGAAGTCCTCGATGATCCCGTACTTCCCGGTCGCCGGCCGGGGCTGGCGACGGATGTAGGACTCGATCGACCGGGAGATGTCGACGAGGCGGTTGTTCACCTTCATCGCGGCGATCCCGGCCCACATCGACTCCTCGGTCACCCGGGAGAGCTCGATCAGCTCCGGAGCGTGACCGGTGCCCACGAAGGCCGTGTAGGCCGCGTCGCCGTGCCAGCCGTCGACGATCGCGCCGGCGTCGATCGAGATGATGTCGCCGTCCTTCAGGACCGTCTTCTCGTCCGGGATGCCGTGGACGACGACCTCGTTGACCGAGGTGCAGATGGTCGCGGGGAACCCGCCGTAGCCGAGGAAGTTCGACTTGGCTCCGTGGTCGGCGATCACCTTGCGGGCGACCTGGTCCAGGTCGTGCGTGGTGGCTCCCGGAAGGGCCGCCTCACGGGTGGCGGCGTGAATGGCAGCGACCACCAGGCCCGCCTCGCGCATCTTCGCGATCTGCTCGGGGGTCTTGATCTGCACCATTGCTCGGCGCCTCTCTGCATCGACGGTGACGGGTACGGCTCGGCGTGTTCAACGATACGGGGCGCAAGCAGTCGGCCGCGGCGCCCTGGGAGGCGCCGCGGCCGGCTTGCACTACGGGTGGTGCGGGGTGACGCTCAGCCCTCGTCGGAGGCCTTCAGCGCCTCCATGGCGCGGGTGGTCACGTCCGCGACCTTGCCCAGCGCGGAGATGGTCACCACCAGGCCCTGGGCCCGGTAGTAGTCGATGATCGGCTCGGTCTGCGTGTGGTAGACCTCCAGCCGGGTGCGGACCGTCTCTTCGCTGTCGTCGTGCCGCTGGTACAGCTCGCCGCCGCAGGCGTCGCAGACGCCCTCGGTCTTCGGCGGGCTGTACGTCACGTGGAAGACGTGCGCGCTGTCCTTGCGGCAGACGCGGCGACCCGCGATCCGCTTCACGACCTCGTCCTCGGGGACTTCCAGGTCGAGTACCGCGTCGAGCTTCACGCCCTCGTCCTTGAGCATCACGTCAAGGGCTTCGGCCTGGCCCACGTTCCGCGGGAAGCCGTCCAGCAGGAAGCCGCCCGCGGCGTCCGACTGGGCCATGCGGTCCTTGGCCATCCCGATGGTGACCTCGTCCGGCACCAGCTGACCCGCGTCGATGTAGGCGCGGGCCTGCTTGCCAAGGTCGGTGCCCTGGCTCATGTTGGCGCGGAAGAGATCGCCCGTGGAGATGTGCGGAATCGAGAGGTTCTGAGCAAGGTACGCAGCCTGCGTTCCCTTGCCGGCACCCGGAGGCCCGACGAGGACGATTCGCATCAGCGGAGGAACCCTTCGTAATTGCGCTGCTGGAGCTGACTCTCGATCTGCTTCACGGTCTCCAGACCCACACCCACGATGATGAGGATGCTCGTCCCGCCGAAGGGGAAGTTCTGGTTAGCGCCGCCGAAGCCTGCCAACGCCATCGTCGGCACCAGAGCGATCAGGCCCAGATACAGCGAGCCCGGCCAAGTGATCCTGTTGAGCACGTAGCTCAGGTACTCGGCAGTAGGTCGACCTGCCCGGATACCCGGGATGAAGCCACCATACTTCTTCATGTTGTCGGCGACTTCGTCGGGGTTGAACGAAATGGCCACGTAGAAGAAGGCGAAGAACACGATGAGAACGAAGTACGTCGCGATGTAGTACGGGTGCGTACCGTCCACGAAGTGGTCCTGGATCCAGGTGGCCCAGCCTCCGCTCGAACCGGAGAACTGGACGATCAGCGCGGGGATGTAGAGCAGCGACGAGGCGAAGATGACCGGAATCACACCCGCCTGGTTCACCTTCAGCGGGATGTACGTGGACGTACCGCCGTAGGACCGGCGCCCGATCATGCGCTTCGCGTACTGCACCGGAATACGGCGCTGGGCCTGCTCCACGAAGACGACCAGGCCGACCATCACGAAGCCGATGAGGATGACGGTGCCGAACTCGATCCAGCCGTCGGCCAGCTTGCCGCTCTCCTTGATGGCCCACAGGGCGCCGGGGAACGTGGCGGCGATCGAGATGAACATCAGGATCGACATGCCGTTGCCGATGCCGCGGTCGGTGATCAGCTCACCGAGCCACATGACGGCGGCCGTACCGGCGGTCATCGTGAGGACCATGATGACCGTGGTGAAGATCGACTTGTCCGCCACGATCTGGCTGCCCACGGAGCAGTTCTGGAAGAGCGCACCGCTGCGGGCGGTGGCGACCAGGCCGGTGCCCTGGAGGATGGCCAGCGCGACCGTCAGATAACGCGTGTACTGCGTGATCTTCGCCGTGCCGGACTGCCCCTCCTTCTTCAGGGCTTCCAGGCGTGGGATCACGACGGTCAGCAACTGGAGAATGATGCTCGCCGTGATGTACGGCATGATGCCGAGCGCGAAGATGGTGATCTGCAGCAGGGCGCCACCGCTGAACATCTGCATCAGACCGAGGAGGCCACCCGAGTCGGCCTGGTCGATGCACTGCTGCACCTTCGCGTAGTCGACGCCGGGGGCCGGGACATGCGCCCCGAGCCGATAGATCACGATGATGCCGAGCGTGAAGAGCAGCTTCTTGCGCAGGTCGGGCGTCTTGAACGCTCGGGCGAACGCGGTGAACACGGTGCCTCCTGCGACCCCCGCGCTATGCGTCAGAGGCGACGGGTCTGGATGGGACTGGATGGGATCGGATACAAGGCAGCCCTACATCGTAAGGAGGCCACAAAAGATTAACGGCGCTACCCTACCCGGCCAAGGACTGAGCAGGAAACACACGCCGCACACCGGTGCACGGCCCGCTTCCCGGCCCGCGCCGCGAAAGACCGGCCAAGCCGCACCATTTGGGACGTGAACGCCCCTCCGCTCCCCCACCGCCGGTGCGGTGGACACCCGTTCAACCTTTCCCGAGCCTTTACGGTTCCCGTACAGCGGCACAAACACAGAGAAGCCCGGCCGGCCACCTCCGAAGAGGCAGCCGGCCAGGCTCAGTTCTGTCCCGCGGCTCAGACGAGCTCGGTGACCGTACCGCCTGCGGCGGTGATCTTCTCCTTGGCGGAGCCGGAGACGGCGTCAACCGAAACCTGCAGTGCCACGGAGATCTCGCCCTGTCCGAGGACCTTGACGAGGTGGTTGTTGCGCACAGCGCCCTTGGCGACCAGGTCGGCCACCGTGACCTCTCCACCCTCGGGGTAGAGCGTCGCGAGCTTGTCCAGGTTCACGACCTGGTACTCCGTGCGGAACGGGTTCTTGAAGCCCTTGAGCTTCGGGAGACGCATGTGGAGGGGCATCTGGCCACCCTCGAAGCGCTCCGGAACCTGGTAACGAGCCTTCGTACCCTTGGTACCACGGCCTGCGGTCTTACCCTTGGACGCCTCACCACGACCCACACGGGTCTTGGCGGTCTTGGCGCCCGGGGCAGGCCGGAGGTTGTGGGCCTTCAGCGGGCTGTTCTCCGCCATGTCAGTCAACCTCCTCAACCGTCACGAGGTGGCGGACGGTGTGAACCATTCCGCGGAACTCGGGGCGGTCCTCCTTGACAACCGAGTCGTTCAGGCGCTTGAGCCCGAGCGAACGCAGGGTGTCGCGGTGGTTCTGCTTGCTGCCGATGTACGACTTCGTCTGCGTGATCTTGAGGCGAGCCATTACGCACCCGCTCCCGCACGTGCACGAAGCAGAGCCGCGGGGGCGACGTCCTCGAGGGGCAGACCGCGGCGGGCCGCGATCTCCTCGGGACGCTGCAGGCCCTGGAGGGCCGCCACGGTCGCGTGCACGATGTTGATCGCGTTGGACGAGCCAAGCGACTTCGACAGGATGTCGTGAACGCCGGCGCACTCGAGCACGGCACGCACCGGGCCACCGGCGATAACGCCGGTACCGGGGGACGCCGGCTTGAGCAGGACGACGCCCGCAGCCTTCTCGCCCGTGATCGGGTGAGGGATGGTGCCCTGGATGCGCGGGACCTTGAAGAAGTTCTTCTTGGCCTCTTCGACACCCTTGGCGATGGCCGCGGGAACTTCCTTGGCCTTGCCGTATCCGACACCGACGGTGCCGTCACCATCGCCCACCACGACCAGCGCGGTGAAGCTGAAGCGACGACCACCCTTCACAACCTTGGCGACGCGGTTGATCGCGACGACGCGCTCGACGTACGCGGTCTTCTCGGCGGCGCTGGCGCCACCGTCACGGCCCTTCCGGTCCCGCCGCTCGCCGCCACCGGCACCGCTTCCGCGGCGCTGGGGTCCAGCCATTGGAATTACCTCTCTCTGTTACGGACGCTGTGCGTAGGAACCGGGGCTTAGAACTTCAGCCCGGCTTCACGGGCGGCGTCAGCCAGAGCGGCAATCCGCCCGGCGTACTGGTTACCACCGCGGTCGAACACGACGGCCTCGACGCCTGCGGCCTTGGCACGCTCGGCGACCAGGGCGCCGACCTGCTGGGCCTGGGCGCTCTTGTCACCCTCGCCACCACGGATCGAGGTTTCCAGGGTCGACGCCGACGCGAGCGTGTGGCCCGCGATGTCGTCGATGACCTGGGCCACGATGTGGCGGTTGGAACGCGTCACGACCAAGCGAGGACGCTCCGGCGAACCGGAGATGTGCTTGCGGACGCGGATGTGGCGGCGCTTGAGGGCGGCACGCTTGTACGCGTCGCCCTTGGCGATCTTCACACCGTATGCCATGGCTACTTACCAGCCTTTCCGACCTTGCGGCGGATGACCTCGCCCGCGTACTTGACGCCCTTGGCCTTGTACGGGTCGGGCTTCCGCAGCTTGCGGATGTTGGCGGCTACCTCGCCGACCTTCTGCTTGTCGATGCCCTCGACGCTGAGCTTCGTGGGCGACTCGACCTTGAAGGTGATGCCATCCGGAGCCTCGATGAGGATCGGGTGGCTGTAGCCCAGGGCGAACTCCAGGTTGGAGCCCTTCGCCTGGACGCGGTAACCGACACCGCTGATCTCGAGCGCCTTGGAGTAACCCGCGGTCACGCCGGTGATCATGTTCGCCACCAGCGTGCGGGACAGGCCGTGGAGGGCCTTGTTCTGACGCTCGTCGTTCGGGCGGGAGACGTTGAGCACGCCGTCCTCACCCTTGGAGACCTCGATCGGCGCGGCGACGGTGTGCGTGAGGGAACCCTTGGGGCCCTTCACCGCGACCGTACGGCCATCGATGGTGACGTCCACACCGGCGGGAACCTGGATGGGGAGCTTGCCGATTCGCGACATGAGCTTTCCTTCCTTTCCCGACTACCAGACGTAGGCGAGGACTTCCCCACCTACGCCCTTCTTGCCTGCCTGCTGGCCGGTCAGGAGACCGTGGGACGTGGAGATGATCGCCACGCCCAGGCCGCCGAGAACCTTCGGCAGGTTGGTGGACTTTGCGTATACACGCAGACCCGGCTTCGAAATCCGCTTGATGCCGGCGATCGAGCGCTCGCGGTTCGGGCCGAACTTCAGCTCGAGGACGAGGTTCTTGCCGACCTCGGCGTCCTCGACCTTCCAGCCGGTGATGAAGCCCTCCTGCTGGAGGATCTCCGCGATGTGCGACTTGATCTTGCTGTGCGGCATCGAGACATCGTCGTGATATGCCGAGTTCGCGTTACGCAGACGCGTGAGCATGTCTGCGATGGGATCAGTCATGGTCATGAGTTGGCCTTCGGCCTCTCTCGCCGGGGTTTCCTGTATGCGCCATCCCTCTCCCCACTCAGTGGCGGGACGGGTGCGGTGCGGGGACCTACGGCGTAGTAAGTCGGTCTTGGGCGGCAGGCGCCCAACCCTTCAAGCCTACGGCATGAAAGGCGGGGCTCCTGCCGACCCAGATGCTTACCGAGAGTCTCCGGAACTTCCCTTTGCCCGAGGGCAGAGGGGAGTTACCAGGAGCTCTTGGTCACGCCCGGCAGCTCGCCACGGTGAGCCATCTCACGAAGGCACACGCGGCACAGGCCGAACTTGCGGTAGACGGAGTGGGGCCGGCCGCAGCGCTGGCAGCGGGTGTACCCGCGCACGCCGAACTTCGGCTTACGGGCGGCCTTAGCGATCAGAGCCTTCTTCGCCACGGTCAGTTCTCCTTGAACGGGAAGCCGAGGTGACGAAGGAGGGCACGACCCTCGTCGTCGTTGGTCGCCGTGGTGACCACGGTGATGTCCATGCCCCGGACCCGGTCGATCTTGTCCTGGTCGATCTCGTGGAACATGACCTGCTCCGTGAGACCGAAGGTGTAGTTGCCACGGCCGTCGAACTGCTTCGGCGACAGGCCACGGAAGTCACGGATACGCGGAAGCGCGAGCGACAGCGTACGGTCCAGGAACTCCCACATCCGGTCACCACGGAGGGTGACGTGGCAGCCGATCGGCTGGCCCTCACGCAGCTTGAACTGCGCGATGGACTTGCGGGCCTTGGTGACGGCCGGCTTCTGGCCGGTGATCGTGGTGAGGTCCTTGACGGCACCGTCGATCAGCTTGGAGTCGCGGGCGGCGTCGCCCACACCCATGTTGACCACGATCTTGACCAGACCGGGAACCTGCATGACGTTCTCGTACGAGAACTCCTCACGCAGCTTGCCGGCGATTTCCTCGCGGTAGCGCGTCTTGAGACGCGGCGCAGTGGTGGCAGTCATCAGATGTCCTCACCGGTCCGCTTGGCAACGCGGATCTTGTTGCCCTCGTCGTCAAAGCGGTAGCCGACGCGGGTGACAACCTTGTTGCCGTCCTTCTCCACGACCAGCTGCACGTTGCTGATGTGGATCGGGGCCTCGGTGGTGACAATGCCACCCGTCTGCGAACCGCGAGCCGTCTGACCGGCCTTGGTGTGCTTCTTGACCCGGTTGACACCCTCGACGAGGACGCGGTCCTGCGTGGGGTAGGCCACGATGACCTTGCCCTGCTTGCCCTTGTCCTTACCGGTGATGACCTGAACCAGGTCGCCCTTCTTGATCTTCATGCTTACAGCACCTCCGGCGCGAGCGAGATGATCTTCATGAACTTCTTCTCGCGCAGCTCCCGGCCCACCGGGCCGAAGATGCGGGTGCCGCGGGGGTCGCCGTCGTTCTTCAGAATGACGGCGGCGTTCTCGTCGAAGCGGATGTACGAGCCATCCTGACGACGACGCTCCTTGACGGTGCGAACGATGACGGCCTTGACGACGTCACCCTTCTTCACGTTGCCACCGGGGATCGCGTCCTTGACGGTGGCGACGATGACGTCACCGATACCCGCGTAGCGACGACCCGAGCCACCGAGAACACGAATGGTGAGAATTTCCTTCGCACCCGTGTTGTCGGCGACGCGCAGTCGCGACTCCTGCTGGATCACGTCTATCTCCTGATCGTCTGCCGGTTCCCGGCGGGTGCCTCTCCGTTACGGGAGAGGCACCCCACCGAGCCTGGCGGAACTGACCTGAGGGGAGAAACCCTCAGGAATTACTTGGCCTTCTCGAGGATCTCGACGATGCGCCAGCGCTTCGAGGCGGACAGCGGACGCGTCTCCATGATGATGACGCGGTCGCCGACGCCGGCACTGTTCTGCTCGTCGTGAGCCTTGAGCTTGTTGGTACGGCGGATGACCTTGCCGTACAGCGCGTGCTTCACGCGGTCCTCGACAGCGACGACGACGGTCTTGTCCATCTTGTCGCTGACGACCAGACCCTCACGGGTCTTGCGGAAACCGCGGTCGCCCACGGCGGAGCCGCTCTTGTTGTCAGTCGTCTCAGTCACAGTCTTCTCGCTCATCAGGCGCTCTCCACCGTCTCGATGCCCAGCTCGCGCTCACGCATCAGGGTGTAGATCCGGGCGATGTCCTTACGGACGGACTTGAGCCGGCCGTGGTTCTCGAGCTGGCCCGTCGCCGCCTGGAAGCGGAGGTTGAACAGCTCTTCCTTGGCTTCGCGGAGCTTGTTGAGGAGCTCCTCGTCGCCCAGCTCGCGCAGCTCGGACGCCTTGGTACCGGCCGACATCACGACTCACCTGCCTCGCGCCGAACGATCCGGCACTTCATCGGAAGCTTGTGAGCAGCGCGGGTGAGCGCCTCACGAGCAATCTTCTCGTTCGGGTAGGACAGCTCGAACATCACCCGACCCGGCTTGACGTTCGCGATCCACCACTCGGGAGAACCCTTACCGGAACCCATGCGGGTCTCGGCAGGCTTCTTCGTCAGGGGACGGTCCGGGTAGATGTTGATCCAGACCTTGCCGCCACGCTTGATGTGACGGGTCATCGCGATACGAGCGGACTCGATCTGACGGTTCGTCACGTACGCCGGGGTCAGCGCCTGGATGCCGTACTCGCCGAACGCAACCTGCGTGCCACCCTTGGACATACCGCTGCGCTTCGGGTGGTGCTGCTTGCGGTGCTTGACCCTACGGGGGATCAGCATTTCGGTCAGGCCTCCGTTCCGGTGCTCTCAGCAGCCGGAGCAGCGGCGGCGGGAGCGTCGGCCTTGGGGGCCTCGGCTGCCGGCGACTGCTGCGGCTTACGGCCGCGACCGCCACGCTCGCCACCACGGCCACCGCGGCCGGCCGGGCGGTCAGCGCCGCCACGAGCCGGACGGTTACCGGCGCGGGCCGCGGCGTTCTCGGCGCGAACCTCGGCGATGTTCTTGACGTCGCCCTTGTAGATCCAGACCTTCACGCCGATGCGGCCGAAGGTCGTCTTGGCCTCGAAGAAGCCGTAGTCGACGTTCGCGCGGAGCGTGTGCAGGGGCACACGGCCCTCGCGGTAGAACTCCGAGCGGGACATCTCGGCGCCGCCGAGGCGACCGCCGCACTGGATCTTGATGCCCTTGGCGCCGGCCTTCATCGAGCTCTGCATGCTCTTGCGCATGGCACGACGGAAGGAGACGCGGGAGGAGAGCTGCTCGGCGACGGCCTGGGCCACCAGCTGGGCGTCCACCTCGGGGTTCTTGACCTCGAGGATGTTCAGCTGGACCTGCTTGCCGGTCAGCTTCTCCAGCTCGCCGCGGATGCGATCGGCCTCGGCGCCGCGGCGACCGATGACGATGCCCGGGCGGGCGGTGTGGATGTCAACGCGGACGCGGTCGCGGGTGCGCTCGATCTCGACCTTCGAGATGCCGGCCCGCTCCATGCCCTTCGTCATCATGCGACGAATGGCGACGTCTTCCTTGACGTAGTCCTTGTACAGCTTGTCGGCGTACCAGCGGGACTTGAAGTCCGTGGTGATGCCGAGCCGGAACCCGTGCGGGTTTACCTTCTGGCCCATTACCGGGTTCCTTCCTTGCTGCTGACGACCACGGTGATGTGGCTGGTCCGCTTACGGATCCGGTAGGCACGGCCCTGAGCACGCGGACGGAACCGCTTCAGGGTCGGGCCCTCGTCCACGTACGCCTCGCTGATGACCAGCGAAGAGGCGTCAGGGTGGTCGTAGTTGTGTGCAGCGTTGGCAATGGCGCTGTCCAGCACCTTGCCAACCGGCACGCTCGCGGCCTGCGGGGCGAAACGCAGGACCGCCTGAGCCTCCGTGGCATCCATGCCACGGATGAGGTCCACCACTCGGCGGGCCTTCATGGGCGTGACGCGGATGTACCGCGCCTGGGCCCTGGCTTCCATGGTTGTCCCTTCGGTGTGAGTCATAGTCGTTTCCACCCCGCGCTAGCGGCGCTTCGACTTCCGGTCGTCCTTGACGTGGCCGCGGAAGGTGCGAGTCGGCGAGAACTCGCCGAGCTTGTGGCCGACCATCGACTCGGTGACGAACACCGGGACGTGGATCTTGCCGTTGTGCACCGCGATGGTGTGACCCAGCATGGCCGGGACGATCATCGAGCGACGGGACCAGGTCTTGATGACGTTCTTGGTGCCTGCCTCGTTCTGTACGTCCACCTTCTTGATGAGGTGGCCGTCGACGAAGGGCCCCTTCTTGAGACTGCGCGGCATCTAAACCCGCTCCTAGCGCTTCTTGTTCGTCTTGCGGCGGCGGACGATGTACTTGTTGCTCGCCTTCTTGGGAGAACGAGTACGACCCTCCTTCTGACCCCACGGCGAGACCGGGTGACGACCACCGGAGGTCTTGCCTTCACCACCACCGTGCGGGTGGTCAACCGGGTTCATCGCGACACCGCGGACGGTCGGGCGAACGCCCTTCCAGCGCATACGGCCGGCCTTGCCCCAGTTGATGTTCGACTGCTCGGCGTTGCCGACCTCGCCGATCGTCGCGCGGCAGCGCGCGTCGACCAGGCGGATCTCACCCGACGGCATACGAAGGTGGGCCATGGTGCCCTCCTTCGCCAGCAGCTGCACGGAGGCACCCGCGGAACGGGCGAACTTCGCGCCGCCGCCGGGCCGCAGCTCGATGGCGTGGATGGTCGTACCGACCGGGATGTTGCGCAGCGCCAGGTTGTTGCCGGGCTTGATGTCGGCGGTCGGACCGTTCTCGACACGGTCACCCTGCGACAGGCCACGGGGAGCGACGATGTAACGCTTCTCGCCGTCCGCGTAGTGCAGCAGCGCGATGCGCGCGGTGCGGTTCGGGTCGTACTCGATGTGCGCGACCTTGGCCGGCACGCCGTCCTTGTCGTGACGACGGAAGTCGATCACGCGGTAGGCGCGCTTGTGGCCACCACCCTGGTGGCGAACGGTCACACGACCGGCGTTGTTACGGCCGCCCTTGCTGTGCAGAGGGCGGACCAGCGACTTCTCCGGCGTGGACCGCGTGATCTCGACAAAGTCGGCGACGCTGGAGCCACGACGGCCCGGGGTCGTCGGCTTGTACTTGCGGATACCCATTTCTCAGTCCTCGTCCGATTCCGGACGACTCGACCTCACTTAAGAGGTCGGGCCGCCGAAGATGTCGATACGGTCGCCCTCGGCGAGGGTCACGATCGCGCGCTTCGTGTCGGAGCGCTTGCCGAAGCCGGTCTTGGTGCGCTTGCGCTTGCCCTGCCGGTTGATCGTGTTGACCCCGGTGACCTTGACCGAGAAGACCGCTTCCACGGCCTGCTTGATCTGGGTCTTGTTGGAGCCGGGCGCGACGATGAACGTGTACTTGTTCTCGTCGAGCAGCGCATAGCTCTTCTCGGAGACCACGGGCTTGACGAGAACGTCACGCGGGTCCGAGTACGTCTTGCTGGTTACGGTCGCCTCGCTCATCAGGCGTCGCTCCCTTCGGTCTCAGCGGTCTGGGGGCCAGACACGAAGGACTCGAAAGCGGCCTGGGTGAAGACCACGTCGTCAGAGACGATCACGTCGTACGTGTTGAGCTGGCCCGGCTCCAGGATGTGCACCTGGGGCAGGTTGCGCGCGGACAGCCACGCGGCCTCGTCGGCGCGGTCGACGACCAGGAGCAGGTTCTGGCGCTCCGAGATCTTGCCGAGCAGCGTCTTGGCGGCCTTCGTGGAGGCGGCACCCTCGACCACGCCGGTGACGACGTGGATACGGGAGTGACGGGCCCGGTCCGAGAGGGCACCGCGCAGGGCGGCGGCCTTCATCTTCTTCGGGGTCCGCTGCGAGTAGTCACGCGGCTGCGGGCCGTGGACGACGCCACCACCGGCGAACTGCGGGGCGCGGGTCGAACCCTGACGGGCGCGGCCGGTGCCCTTCTGGCGGTAAGGCTTCTTGCCACCACCGCGGACTTCGCCGCGGCGCTTGGTCTTGTGCGTGCCCTGACGGGCAGCCGCCAGCTGAGCGACAACGACCTGGTGGATCAGCGGAACGCTGGTCTTCGCGTCGAAGATCTCCGCGGGGAGGTCGACGGTACCGGCCTTGTCGCCTGCCGGCGAAAGGATGTCAATGGTGCTCATTACCTCAAGCCCCCTTGGCCGCGGTACGGACCAGGACGAGGCCGCCGTTCGGACCGGGGACCGCGCCCTTGATGAGGAGCAGACCCTTCTCCGCGTCAACCGCGTGGATGGTCAGGTTCTGGGTGGTGACGCGCTCGTTACCCATACGGCCCGCCATGCGCATGCCCTTGAAGACACGCCCAGGGGTGGCGCAGCCACCGATGGAACCGGGGGAACGGTGCTTGCGCTGGGTGCCGTGCCCGGCGCCGAGGCCCTTGAAGTTGTGACGCTTCATGACACCGGCGAAGCCCTTGCCCTTGCTCTTGCCCGTGACGTCAACCTTGACGCCGGACTCGAACACCTCGGCAGTGACCTCCTGGCCCAGCGTGTACTCGCTGGCGTCAGGGGTGCGGAGCTCCACCAGGTGGCGGCGCGGGGTGACGTCGGCCTTGGCGAAGTGACCCTTGAGGGGCTTGTTCACCTTGCGCGGGTCGATCTCGCCGAAGGCGATCTGGACCGCTTCGTAGCCGTCGCTGTCGTTGGTGCGAACCTGCGTCACGACGCACGGACCGGCCTTGACGACGGTCACCGGGACAACCCGGTTGTTCTCGTCCCAGACCTGGGTCATGCCGAGCTTCTCGCCCAGGACGCCCTTGATGTTCTTGCTCATCTCGGCCCGTCCCCTCAGAGCTTGATCTCGATGTCGACGCCCGCCGGCAGGTCGAGGCGCATCAGCGAGTCAACCGTCTTCGGCGTGGGGTCGAGAATGTCGATGAGGCGCTTGTGGGTGCGCATCTCGAAGTGCTCGCGAGAGTCCTTGTACTTGTGCGGCGACTTGATGACGCAGTACACGTTCTTCTCAGTGGGCAGCGGCACCGGGCCCGCGACCGACGCACCAGTGCGGGTCACCGTCTCGACGATCTTCTTCGCCGAGGAGTCGATGACCTCGTGGTCGTAGGCCTTGAGCCGGATGCGGATCTTCTGTCCCGCCATGGCTACTAGTAGTCCTGTCTCTCGTAACGCTCTGGAACCCGGGGGTTCTCTGGACTCCTCCTCCGACCCACGCGGTCGGGCGTGTCGCATCCCCTCTACGAAAATCTCCCGAAGGAGATCCCAACCAAGGGGGTGCGGACCCTGAGACCGCGGAACCGGGGGTGGAACACCCACCGGGTGCCTGGCCGGCGCCCTGCGTTGCTTCCCGAAAGATTCCCGTACGTCCGGCCCTGGGGGCCGACGAGTACTGTGGGACTCGCTTCCGGTCCTCCCGGCGGGAGGCGCGCAGCATTGACACTCAACCGAGCAACCTGGTCAGTGTGCCATACGGGGCGCGGGCCTGGCCAATCGAGCCGGGAATACTACCCCGGGCGAGCGAGTACTCAAACGCGGGCACGCATCCGGCGGCGCCGGGACCCCCACGGACCTGCCGGAACTCCCCGTACGGGCCCCTGCCAGAATCCGGTCATGCCGACGAGCACGCCCCACGACTGGACCCTGCGCCCGGCCTCACCCGAGGACGTCGAGGCCATCGCCGAACTGCGGGCTCTCGTCATGCGCCCCGACCTGGAGCGCCTCGGCCGCTACGACGAGCACCGGGTGCGGCAGCGGCTGCGGGACTCCTACGCACCCGAGCACACCTCGGTCGTCGAGGCCGCCGGAGCCTTCACGGGATGCGTGGCGCTGCGGCCGGCCGCGGACGGCTGGTGGCTGGAGCACTTCTACCTCTCCCCCGCCCTCCAGGGACACGGCGTCGGCGCGGCCGTCCTCCGCACGGTGCTGGCCCGCACGGACGCCGAGCGGGTGCCCGTACGCCTGAACGTACTGCGGGGAAGCGCCGCCCGGCGGCTCTACGAGCGGCACGGGTTCACGCTGGAGCGGGAGGACCCCGTCGACGTGTTCCTGGTGCGCGAACCCGCGCCCTGACCGCGCAACCCTTCCGCCCCGATCCCCGTCTACTCCCCCGCGGGCACGGCTCGACCGGCCGGTGGCCCGCGGCAGAGCCAGGCAGTACGCAGGACCGGGCGACCGTTCGCCCGCTGCGGGGGAAGCGGGAGCGAACGGGGTGCGCGGCGTGGTGGATCGATCTCTCCTGTCCCGTGCTGCACGGATGCCCCGGCGCGCCCTCCTCCTCGCGGCCACCGCGACCGCCGCCACCGCCGGATGCGCCGTGCCGGCTCCACGGCGCCGCGGGCCGGTGCCCGACCCGGCCCCCGGCCTGGCCATAGCGAGCACCCGGCGGGCGCGGCTGATGCAGGTGCTGGCCCACCCGGACGACGACCTGTACTTCATGAACCCGGACACCCGCGAAGCCCTCGACGCCGGGACCCCCGTGGTCTGCGTCTACCTCACCGCGGGCGAGGCCGACGGCCTCAACAAGGTCCCCGGCACCCCGCGCCCGGAGCCGGACCGCGCCGCCTACGCCTCCTCCCGCCACCAGGGCCTGCGCCAGGCGTACGCCGAGCTGCTCGGGCTCGACCGGTTCACCCCCTGGCAGAGGTCGGTACTCACCCTGCACGGCGGCCACCGGGCCGAGCGGGACGTCCTGACCGACGGGGTCCGCCGGGTCGAACTGATCTTCCTCAGCACCGCGATGCACACCGGGCGCGGGCGCCTCGGGCTGCCCAGCCTCTGGCAGGACCGGCGGCTGGTGCTGCGTACCGTCGTCGCCGACGACTCCCCGCTGGAGAAGGCGGGTTCGTATACGTACGACGGGCTCGTCGACGTTCTCGTGGGGCTCCTGGAGCAGTACCGGCCGACCCTCGTACACACCCTCGACCCGGACCCCGACCTCCAGTTCAGCAGCGAGTACGAGCGCCGCCGGGACAGTGAGCAGCACGGGTATTCCGACCACGCCGACCACACCGCGGCCGGCTGCTTCGCCTGGGCGGCGCTGATCCGCTGGGTGGCGCGGACCACGGCGGCCGGGGAGCCGGTGCCCGGGTTCGCCGTCGCCTCCTTCCGGGGCTACTACAACCGGCACTGGCCCAAGAACCTGCCGCCGAGGGTGCTGGAGCGCAAGGCCGCCCATCTCGTCCCGTACGGCGGCGCGCCCGACTGGGAGTGCGGCAACCCGTCCGGCTGCGGCGACTACAACGTGGGCGGCGACCGGCCGTTGACCAACCGGAAGGGCTGGGTGCGCTCCACCCACCACCGCTACCCGGGCCCCCGCGCCCGGGTCGCCACCGGGGCGGACGGCCGGCTCACCGTCTACGGGGTGCTGGGGCTGCGTGCCGTCCGGTGGCGCGAGAGCGCGCCCGGCAGAGAGGTCCTGGACGCACCGGACGACCTCGGCGGCGGACCGCTCGCCCCGGTGCTGGGCTCGGCGGCGACGGCGGACGGCCGGCACCTGCTCTTCGGGCTGCGGTTCGCGGCGCTCGCCGGGCACGGCTCGGACAACGACCGCGAGATCGTGCTGCTGGAGCAGCGCTCACCGGGCGGCCCCTTCCGCGCCTGGCGGGGGCTCGGCAACCCCGCCACCACCGGCGACCACGGGCGTCGCGTCGGAGTGCCCGTCGCCGTGGCCGCCCCGGACGGCCGCGTCCACCTCTTCGTACGGAACGCGGAGAAGGGGCTGAGCACCCGGGTGCGGGACGCGGACACCGGGCGCTGGAGCGGGTGGCGGGACCTGGGCGGCGGCGAGGTGCAGGACGGGCTGACGGCGGTCGTGGACGCGGCGGGGCGCGTCCACGTGTACGCGGCCGGGCACCATGCCGTGCACCACTGGACGCAGGACGCCCCGGACACGGACGTCACCGCCCGCACCCAGCTCACCGACTCCCCCGTTCCCGCGCACGCGCCCGGCGCACTCCCCGCGCCCGACGGGTCCGTGGAGCTGTACTACCGGCCGGCCGCGCGGGAACGGCTCGTCGGCGTGCGGGCCGACCGGGCACCCGCGCCCCGCTTCGGCGGGTACGGTCCGGTGACCGCCGCCGCCTCACCGAGCGGCCCGGTCCTGCTCGGCCGTTCCGCGGAGGGCCGGATCCAGCTGCGTACCGCCGGGGGCACCGCCGTACGGTCCCGGGGACCGGTCGCCCTGGACGGCGTCGCCCTCCACCTCGGCGCGGCGGGCGGGCGGGCGGCCGTCGTGGGGTTCGGGCCGGACGCCGTGCCCTGGGTGTGGCGACCGTAGAAAGGAACCACCCAGCCCAACTGTCGGCCCATAACGCCGAGTTATACCCAAACGTTAGTACCCCTGCCTCGTCGCGCTCCGGCACCCTGTTGCCCACCATCCCCCACGGACACGCACACCCCAGCGTGTCGCGCGAAACGAGGAATCATGCGTATATCCAGGCTCGTGCCCGCTGCCGCCGCCGCAGCGGCCTGCGTCCTCGCCCTCTTCGCACCGTCCGCCTCGGCCGCTCCCGAGGCCCCGCTCCAGGACTCCCCGCCCCCGACCACCCAGATCATCGGCGGCGGCCAGGCGTCCAACGCGCCCTGGGCCGCCCGCCTCTTCTCGAACGGCAGAGAGACCTGTTCGGCGACGATCATCGCGCCGACCTGGATCCTCACCGCCAAGCACTGCGTCACCGGCGGCGGTCTGTCGTTCCGCATCGGCAGCCTCGACCAGCACAGCGGCGGTGTGGTCGCCAACGGCGCCCAGACCTACACCCACAGCTCGGACCTGGCGCTGGTGCGCCTGGACCGTTCCGTGCAGGCGACGTACTCCCGCCTCGGCTCACCCGGCTCGGTGAGCATCGGGCAGAGCGTCCAGGTCTGGGGCTGGGGCGCCACCTCGCAGTGCGGCTCCGAGGCCAACTGCCAGTCCCGCTACCTGAAGGTCGCCAACGTGACGGTCACCGGCGGCTGCGGTGACGCGTACGGCGGCTCGGCGATCTGCGCCCGCCGCGGCAACGGCATCACCGCCGGCGGCGACTCCGGCGGCCCGATGACGGCGAACGGCATCCAGGTCGGCGTCGCCTCCACCAGCGACCGGCAGACCACGACCGCGTACACGAACGTCACCGCGTACCGGTCCTGGATCCAGTCGATCGCGGGCGTCTGACCGACCCCACCGCCCGGGGCGGCGGGCACCTGACGGACCCGCCGCCCCGTGAACCGTAGGGCCCCCATACCTCACCGCCCTGAGGTACCGGGGCCCTACACCCATCCCTGGTCCTTCGCTATCCGCACAGCGTCGACGAGGGTACGGGCGTGGAGCTTCCCGACCGCCGAGGAGAGCCTGTTGCGGACGGTTCCCACGCTGAGGAACAGGTCGGCGGCGATCTCCCGGGAGTGCGCCCCTCCGGCTGCCAGCCGGAGGGCCTCGGCCTCCTTGTCGGTGAGCGGGCCGGGGCCTGCCCGCTCCTCCCCGCGCATCCGGGGGTCGATGACGCGACCGCCCTCGGCGATCCGCCGGATGGCGTCGGCGGTCCGCGCCGGGGTGGTGTTCTTGAGCAGATACCCGGCTGCCCCGGCGGCCAGGGCGCGGCGCAGATGACCCGGGCGGTCGAGCGCGGTGAGCATCAGCACCCGGCAGGCGGGCAGCCGCTCCGCGAGCCCGGCGGCGACGATGATCCCGTCCGCCCCGGGCAGATCGATGTCGAGCAGCACCACGTCCGGGCCGAGCCTCTCCGCCTCGGCGAGCGCCGCAGGACCGTCCGCGGCCTGGCCGACCACCTCGATGCCCAGTTCGGCCGTGAGGAGCGCCGCCAGCCCTGACCGCACCACGTCATGGTCGTCGACCACCAGCACCTTGATCACAGGCGCGATTATCGCAGGCCACCCCGGGCCCGCCGGTAGCGTCCGAACGGCACCACGGGCCACACCGCGGGCGGCAGGAACGCGAAAGCGGCCGCGGCTCCGGCCAGGACCAGGGAGGGGGCCCCGGTCAGGTGGTCGCCGACGGCGGAGAGCAGCCGGGCGGGAGGGCGGCCCCCGACGAGGACGCCCACCGCCAGGGTCAGCAGGCCGACGGCGGCGGCGCTCGCCGCGAGCACCACCAGCAGCGCGCGCAGCCGGGCCGCCCGACCGGCGGGCCGCAGGTCGCGGTCCGGTCCGACGAGCACGGGCGTGAGGCTGCGCGCCACGACCGGGCGGATCACGACGAGCCCGGCGAAGAGCGCGTACTCCCACCGGGAGACGTGCTCGCTGAACTGCTCGGCGAGGCCGATGCCCCGGACGGCCGCGGCACTGGTGTTCACCACCCACACGATCCAGGCGGTGACGGCGGCGTGGGCCACGCGGTTGGCGAGCCGTGCTCCGGACGCTTCCTCGGTCGTGTCCATTCCTCAGCTCTCCGTGCGCGGCGCCCCCGGCTGCTCCCTCTGCTCCCCCCGCTCCCCCTGCTCCCCCTGCTCCCCGAAGAAGGGCAGCAGGATCGGCGAGAGGAGGCAGAACAGGGTCGACGCGCCGAGCAGCGCCGGACCGCCCGCGGAACCGAGGAAGCCGCCGAGCACGGCGCCGACGGACGCGCCGCCGAACCAGGCCGCCAGGACCACCGCGAGGATCGTCGCCCCCCAGTGGAAGGCGAGCGTGCGCAGCCGGTCGGAGCGCCGGCCCGGGCGGACCTCCGCGTCGGCGGCCACGAGGACCGGCCACACGACGGGCGAGAGCGCGCAGTAGAGGAGGACCACCGCCATCGGGATCGGGGCGGCCCCCGCCAGAACCTCGAAGTACCCCTCGCTCTCCCCCCGTTCCCGGGCCTTCACCAGGTCGATGCCGCAGACGAAGGCGTACAGCGCCCCCGCCGTGCCGGCCACCGCGATGCGGTTGGCGGGCCTGTTCCCTTTCCTCAAAGGACTTCCTTCCTGTTCCGCGGACGCGCCGGGCCCCTCGATGGGGCCCGGCGCGTCCGCCCGTCGGCTAGCGGTGGGAGAAGCCCGAGCATCTGCTCGCCGAGGACCTGCGCCCCAGCCCGTAGGCGAAGCCCGTCAGGGATCCGTACGCGGCGCCGTACCCCGCATAGGTGCCCGACCCGCGCGGGCCCGACCGGTAGTAGCCGTAGGCCGCACCGCCGAGGGTCATCAGGCCGCCGCCCTGGAGGCCGCAGCGCAGCCCCTGCCGGCCCCGGTTGGCCGCCCGGCTCCAGCTGTAACGGGGCGCCCTGCGGTGCTTGCCGACATAGCGGGCGCGGCGCATCGACTTGCCCCACTTGTAGCCGCGGTAAGCGTACTTAGCGGCTTTGTACGCCTTCTTGCAGTAGCGGAAGCACGCGACCGCCGCCCGGACCCCGAAGACGACGAGGGGCACCCACTGACCGTCGAGGTCGAACTTGTTGACGGGGTCGGCGTAGCCGTACTCGTAGGAGTTGGCGCTGCCGCCGTAGACGGGGTCGGTGGACAGGAAACGGCCCGTGACCGGGTTGTAGAGGCGGACGCCCATGAGGGTGAGCCCGGTCAGGGTCTCGGCGGACCGTTGTCTGGCGCCCAGCCAGCCGTACCGGGCCGGTGTCTGCCCCACCCGGGCGTTGCCGTACTCGTCCGCGTCCAGCGCCGTCGGCGCCACCGAGGCGTCGAGCGGCAGCATGAGCGCCACGTCTCCGTGCAGTGTCGAGAGCTGGAGCACGGTGCCGCCGGACTTCTCCGTGGTCGCCGCCAGATCCCCGGCGGCCGAGGCGACGTTGCGGGTCAGTTCACCGGTCGTGGCGTTCTCCACGATCCAGCGGGGGTTGTCCCCGTCGCCGTCGTAGTGGTTGACCTTGGACTCGGCCGGCGTCCACGTGGAGCCGGCGCCGGTCTCGACCTTCCATGAGCGGAAACGCAGACTCGCGTCCAGTGCCCAGGTCTGCCGCCGGCCGCCGGCGGTCTGCCGGTGGACGAGGTCGTTGGCGTGGTAGCCGACCGTGGCGCCGGGGAGTGCCGTCGTCCGGCCGAAGGCGTCGTAGGCGTAGCCCGCGTCGACCAGCCGGTCGGCGCTGTCGTAGCGGTGCCCCACCGCGGTGCGGCCGCCCGTGGGGCAGTCGGTGCCGGGGGCTCCGACCGCCGTGAGCAGCGACGTCCGGTTGGAGCGCCGGTCCAGGGTGTAGGTCCGCCGGGTGCACTCCCCGTCGACGGTGTCCTCGACCCCGGTCAGCCTGCCGGACGCGTCGTAGCGGTAGCGCTGGTCCGACCAGCCGCCGTGGGTGGAGACCTGGCCGTGGGTGTTGCGCGTGATCGAGTCGGTGAAGACGGTGGTGCCGTCGCCGTCCCGCGTGTAGGTGCGGCCGATCGCCGTCCCGGTGGGGTCCTCGGTGATCCGGAGTGTGTGGCCGCCGGGCAGCTTCTCCGTCTCGGCCGAACCGTCGGCGTCGTAGGTGGCGCGGAAGGCGCCGGCGACGGAGTCGGTCCTCGTGGTGAGGAGACCGCGCGGCTCGGCCGTGTGGTCGTAGGCGTACGTCACCGTGGAGGGAACGGAGTCCGTCTCCTTGGCCTTCCGGTCGAGCAGGTCGTACTCGGTCCGCGTGACCCCTCCGTCGGCGTCCGTGTACGAGATCAGCCGGCCCAGCAGGTCGTACGCGCTGGTGATCGTCCCGCCGGTGGGAGAGGAGACCTCGACGGTCGCCCCGGTGGCCGGGTCGTACGCGGTGGTGGACTCCGGGACGGCCTGGCCGAGGCCGCCCGTCACCGTCTCCCTGATCTTGCGCCCGGCGGCGTCGTACGTCGTCGTGGTCGTGCGGTACACCCCGTCGACCTCGTCGGTGACCGTGGCGGGCCGGCCCCAGCGGTCGTACTCCGTCGTGGTGTTGGGCAGCTTGGCAGGGTGGGTGCCGCCGCCGGTGATGTCACCGGCCGGGCCGGTCCAGCACGGTTGGTCCGCCCATTCGGGCCGGCCCTTGCACCAGCCCGTTCCGGTGGCCGACCAGTACGCGGTGATCCGGCCGGCCGCGTCGTTCCCCGTGCCGCCCGGCAGGACCTGGGAGGTGACCCGGCCCTGGTCGTCGTACCCGGTGCTCGTGACGATGTCGAGGCCTCCCGGGTCCTGGACGGTCAGCGTGGGCAGGCCCTTGACCCAGTCGTACTGGGTCCCGGTGAGGCGTTTCTCCCCCATGACCCCGTAGTGGTCGCGGACCCGGACCCCGGTGACGGCCAGCGTCAGCTGGCCCTTCGCCCTGGCGGTGCCGTCGGTGGGGCGGCCCTCGTCGTACTCGTTGACCGTCCAGGCCCGGGCCGGCACCGAGGTGCCCGCGCCTACCAGGACCGTGGAGCCCTCCTTGAGGTCCTCGGAGAGGTCCACCCGGTGCAGCGGGCCGAACTGCTCGGTCTTGCGAACCCCGCTCCCGTCGTGGACGGAGAGGGTCGAGAGCAGCTGTGCGCGCTCGGCCGACGGGATCGCGCTGATCCCCAGGTCGGTGAGGACGGCCTGCCGCGCCTCGCCCGCGCCCAGGGCCAGAGCCCGGTTGGCGGCGGTCAGTTCCCGGACCGTGTTGCCGAAGCGGTCGTACTCGGTGGTGGTGATGTGCCCGCCCGGAGCTGCGGTGTTCACCGTCCGGCCGGAGGCGTCGAGGTAGGTGACGGTGGCCCGCGCGTAGCCGCCCGCCGCGAGGTCCGCGCCCGCGTGGGAGGCGGGCGGCGCGTCGGCCGGGAAGACGGCCGTGGCGTCGCTGGGCGCGTCCGTCTGCCCCCAGGTGCGGACCGCGGCCGTGCCCATGGCGTGCGGCGCCCCGGCGCCGGTGACGGGTACGCCGTACACGATGCCGGTGACCGCGTCGCCCTCCACCGTGGCGGCGGTGCCCTGCTTCAGCGCCTGCCGCGAGGACGTCAGCAGCATGCCGTCGCCGGGGGCCGTACCGGCTCCGGCGTTGCCGTAGGTGAAGGTGTACGGGAGCAGTCCCTGCTGCTGGAGCCAGGTGACCCGGCCGCCGTGGTAGGCGTACTGGGTCTGGGATGCCTGGCTCAGCCGGGGATCCCACTGCTGCCGCAGGCTGCCGCCCGAGTCGTAGCGGTAGGTCGCCACGGCAGTGGCCGTCGCGGCGGTGGCGCCGGGATCGGTGGCCCAGACACGGATCTCGCGGACCTGGCCGGCGAAGTCGCCGAACTGGTCGTTGTTCGCCGTGCCCGTGGCGGTCGTGGCCGTCGCGTAGACGAACTCCAGGACCTTGCATCCCCTGGTCGCGGGGGTCGTCTCGCACGTGGCCGTGGTGGCGGCCGTGGTCGGGGCGATGATCCGCTTCGGGCGGGCCAGCTTCTTGCCGCCGACCGTGACGGTCTCGGACACGACCTTGATCCCGCTGTTCGTCAGGCCGTCGTCCAGGACGCTGGAGACCTGCCAGGTGGTCGCCGCGGCATCCGCCTTGGTGAAGGTGGTGACCGTCCCCTCCGTGTCGGAGAGCGTGAACGTTCCGGTCACGCCGCCCTTGAGGGTCAGGTCCTCGGAGCCGGGCTCCGGGATCCATCCGTTCTTCGCCGCGTTGGCGGTGAAGTGGATCGCGTCGCCCTCCTCCAGCACCACGTCGACCGCGGTGTCGGAGATCCGCCGGACGTGGCTGTAATCGGACTCGGTGGCCTCGGCGGCGGTTCCGGAGACCCACTCCTTGCCGAAGATCGCGGCCTGGCCCTCCTGGGAACCGCCCCGGTTCGGGGTGCGGGAGGCCGCCGTACGGGACACCGACAGGTCGAAGACCGAGACGTCGGTCTCCGAGAGCGTGTAGTTGCCGGTGAGCAGGTTGACCGAGCCGGGACCCACCTCGGTGGTGGCCGCGCCGTCCGCGTTGCGGTCGACGACCGCGGTCAGCGGGGCGGTGCTGCCGGCCGCGGAGTTCGGGCCGGTGAAGTCGGCCTTCAGCTGGACGGTGCCGTCGGGGTCGACGGTGCGGGTGGCGTTCCAGACCAGCGGGGCGTTCCGGCCGTTCGTCAGCGGGACCGGCCACGCGGTGAGCGCGCTGCCGCCGGAGGTGACGTCCCCGGTGGGGATCCGCACCCAGGGATCAGCCTCGGAGCGCCGCCAGGAGAAGGCGACCGCGGTGTACTTGCCCGCCTCGGCCTCAGCCGTCAGCGGGAGCCGGCGCGCGGTCCGCTCACCCTCCGAGGGCTGGACGAAGCCGCCCGATCCGGCGTGGAAGAGGTACTCCACCGCTTCGGACTTGTTGTCCGCCCTGTCGACGGCCCGCACCTGGAGGGTGTGGCTGCCGTTCTTCGGCGGGGTGACGGTGATGGCCCTGTTCGCGGCGGCCCCGCCGGTGCCGACCTTGGTCCAGGTCACCCCGTCCAGGGTCCATTCCAGCCAGTTGTGGTCGCTCCCGCTCGGCGGGGTCACCGTGAAGACGCCCGGCTGCCCCTCACCCTTGACCCACTGGCCGGCGGGGTAGTCCGTGGAGGCGATCCGCGTCGGGGCGGACGGGGCCTTCGTGTCGACGGTGAAGGTCTTCCACGCCGACCAGCCGGTGTTGTAGTGGGTGCCGTCATAGGGGCTCGTACGGAATTTGTACGTCTTCCCCTCCGCCAGTACGCCCGACGGGACGGTGACCGCGGCAGCCTGGCCGGACGGGACGAACTTCGACACGACCGGGTTCCCGACCTGCGTGTTCGTGGCGTTGTCGAAGATCTGGAAGGTGCCGTTGACCTGGTCGCCGTCCGCGTCCAGGAAGGTGTCGCGCAGCGTCGGCGTCAACGTGTTGACCATGTACAGGCCCGCGTAGGAGAAGAACGGCGGACCGGCCTCCTGCTTGGTGCCCGTACGCGGCCGGAAGTTGTACGTCACCGTGAGCTTCGGCGGGTTCTTCGCGGCGTTGGCGGAGTTCACCCGCTTCCACTGGGCGACGGTGGTCTCGCTCTTGGCCCGGATGCCCAGGTGGCCGCGGGTGGCCTTGGCCCCGGCCCACTCCTGGGCCAGCGTGGTCACGTTCGCGTTGATCCAGCCGTCGGGCTGGGACGCGCAGCCGGGATTGCCGCGCGTCTCGGTGGACTCCGCCTTCATGGCCGTCATCGTCGGCCGGTTCGTCCACCGACTGGCCGTCGTCGCGGCCGGCGAGGACCAGACCTGCCACGACTGTGCGGCACAGGTGGTGTTGGCCGAGTGGAAGTTCCACAGGCTCAGCTTCGCGCTGGAGACCAGGGCGTCCGCGATGGGCGCGGTGTTCCAGGTGATGAAGGACTGGGCGGTACGGGGGGTGCCGTTCGCGTTCGTCGTCCCGGGGTTGCCGAAGTCGAGCTCGACGTCGGTGGACCAGTCCCGGGTCTCGCCCTGCTGGACGTAGGTGTCGAAGACGTTCGACAGCGAGGAGGTCGACGGGTCGACCGTGACCGGATAGCGCGTCTCGGGGTCGGCGAGGAACGCCGCGTCCGGGGTGACGACCAGATCGACGGCGCCCTTCCTCTCCACCACCTCCATCGCCACCGGCACCCGGCGCGTGTGCTCGCCCGACACCTTGTCGACGGTGGAGTCCCACATCACCGGCGCGGGCATCACGGCCCGCTTCCTGTTCTTTCCGTCGGTGAACAGCACGCTGCCGTCGGGCTGCTCCTTCGCCTTCAGGCCCTCGGCCTTGAGCGGCAGGGTGTACGTGTAGCCCTCGGCCGGACGCTTCTTGATCTCGACGTACTGCTCGAAGCCGGTACGGGTCGCCTCGACGATCACGTCCGCCCCCGGCAGCGCCTCGGGGTACGTGGCCCTCGTCCCGTCCAGCTCGGGGGCGGGCAGACCCCCCTGCCACTGGAGGGTGATCCGCTCGTCAGCCTCGCCCAGGGTCACCAGGTCCCGGGCGGGGGCCCGGTCGGCCTCGGCCAGGGAGCGCGGCAGCCTGCCGCCCTTGCCCGCGAGGCTCAGCCCGTTCGGGTGGGCCTTGGCCTCGACGCCGTCGGCGGTCTCGCGGAGCTCGACGTCGATGTCGGTCCAGGAGCCGTTCTCCTCGTAGCGGACCGGCCCCGACGACAGCTCGGTGGTGAGGGACCCGTTCTTGTTCACCCAGGTCGTGGAGGTCTCGGTGCGCTCGGACAGCGCCTCGACGCGCTTGCCGGACAGCTTGGCGGCGACCTTCGCCGACAGGATGTCCGCGGCCTCGGAAGGCGCCGGGGGCACCTCGGACACCGGCTTCTCGGCGGCGGCCCGGGACGACTGCGGTGCGAGGGCGACGGCCTGGCCGCTCTCCGTCAGCAGGGCCATCTCCGCCGCCAGCACCAGGGCGGTGCCGAGGGCGATGCGCGGCAGTATCCGTCTTCGCCGCTGAAGGACCAACGACGAGCCCTCCCAGCCGGGGGCGGGCGCATGGTGTTCCGACACGTCGGCACCTCTCTGTTGTCGTGAGCACGAAACAGAGGTGATCCAAGCAAGGGGACCGGTGCGGAAAAAGTGAAGCCTTCACGAACCACCCACATTTTCCCGGCCCGTTCGCGTACGCACCGGGCCGAGGGAGGACGGCCCGGGAGAGCGGGCCCGCCGGCCTCCCCGGCTGCGGGAGAATCGACCGGGTCGGATCACGACGCGGGAAGACCGGGGGGACGGGATGGGGGGCACAGCACGCCCTGGAGGAGGTGCGCCACAGGGCTTCGGGGTGGCCATCGGGGCGCTGGCCGTCCTGGTGGTCGGGTCTCTCGCGCTCGTCGCCCTGGAGGTGGCGTCCTCGCCGCTCGGCAGGCGCACGGTGGTCGCCGGCCTGACCGTGCTGGTGCTGATGCCCGCGGTCATGCTGGGCCAGTACGCTCCGCCGCCGTATCGGCTGCCGCACCGCCGGCGCTGGTGGCTCCTGCTCGTCCAGGCGGTGCTGACCTATCTGCCGCTGCTGCTCTTCAACTACCGGTGGCTGAGCCTGCTGGGCTTTCTCGCCGGGGCCGTCCTGCTGACCCTGCCGCCGAACGCCTCCGTGCCCATCGCCGTGGCGGTCGGCGCCAGTGGCCCCGTGCTCTCCACCACCGACCTGATCACCACCGACCGCAGCCCGCTCAGCATCCTGCTCAGTACGGCGATCACCGCGAGTACCGTCTTCGCCGTCGCCCACCTGGCACTCCTCGCGGCCCGGCTGGGCGCCAACAGGGAGCACACGGCGCACCTGGCGGAGCAGCGGGAGCGGGCCCGGATGCAGCAGGACCTGCACGACCTGGTCGGTTCGTCGCTCACGGCGATCGTGCTCCAGGGCGAGGTGGCCCTGCGCGGCGCGGCGCAGGGCCACCCGCCGCCCGGGGGCGAGCGGGAACGCGGTGCGCTGACCGAGATCATCGCCCTGGCCCGGCGGCTCCACGACGATGTGCGGTCGATCAGCCGGCCGGACGGCGGCGACCTCTCCCTCTCCGACGAGCTCGCCCACGCCCAGCGGGTCCTCGCCGCCTCCGGCGTGGAGGTACGGACGGTGCTGCCGCCGTGGGCCGAGCCCGATCCGGCGGTCGTGGGCTGTCTGCGTTTCGTGCTGCGCGAGGCGGTGGGCAATGTGCTCCAGCACAGCCGGGCCACCTCGTGCGAGATCGTCCTGCGGGCGGACGGCGGGGAGATCCGGCTCACCGTCCGCAACGACGGGGCGGCAGGGGGGCGGGCCACCGCCGACGCTCCCGGGCGTCACGGCACGGGGCTGGCAGGACTGGCCGGCCGGGTCCTCGCGCTGGGCGGCACGTTCACCACCGCGTCCGAGGACGGGACGTTCGTCCTGACGGCGACCGTGCCAGCCGCACCGTCCACGCCCCACCCCCGGCCCGCGCCGGGCCGGGCCCCGGCCCCGTGACCCCGGCGGCCCCGCGCGCGGCGAAGGGCCGACACGACGAAGGGCCCCGCACCTCTTTCGAGGTGCGGGGCCCTTCTTGCGGCTCAGTGAGCCACCAGGTCCAAGGACCAAGCAGAAACTACTTGATGATCTTGGTGACCTGGCCGGCGCCCACGGTCCGGCCACCCTCACGGATGGCGAACTTCAGGCCCTCTTCCATGGCGACGGGCTGGATCAGCGAGACGTCCATGAGGGTGTTGTCACCCGGCATGACCATCTCGGTGCCCTCGGGAAGGGTCACAACGCCCGTCACGTCCGTGGTACGGAAGTAGAACTGCGGGCGGTAGTTGTTGAAGAACGGGGTGTGACGGCCACCCTCGTCCTTCGACAGGATGTAGGACTGCGCCTGGAACTCGGTGTGCGGCGTGACCGAGCCGGGCTTGATGATGACCTGGCCGCGCTCGACGTCCTCGCGCTTGATGCCACGGAGGAGCAGACCGACGTTCTCACCGGCCTGGCCCTCGTCGAGCAGCTTGCGGAACATCTCGATGCCGGTGACCGTGGTGGTGGTCTTCTCGGTCTTGATACCGACGATGTCGACGGTCTCGTTGACCTTCAGGACACCACGCTCGATGCGGCCGGTGACGACCGTACCGCGACCGGTGATCGTGAAGACGTCCTCGATCGGCATGAGGAACGGCTTCTCGACGTCACGCTCGGGCTGCGGGATGGACTCGTCGACGGCCTTCATCAGGTCGAGGACGGTCTGGCCCCACTCCTTGTCGCCCTCAAGGGCCTTGAGCGCCGAGACCTTGACGACCGGAAGGTCGTCGCCCGGGAACTCGTACTCGGAGAGCAGCTCACGGACCTCGAGCTCGACGAGCTCCAGGATCTCCTCGTCGTCCACCATGTCGGCCTTGTTCAGCGCGACGACGATGTAGGGGACGCCGACCTGGCGGGCCAGGAGGACGTGCTCCTTCGTCTGCGGCATCGGGCCGTCGGTGGCCGCGACCACGAGGATGGCGCCGTCCATCTGCGCCGCACCCGTGATCATGTTCTTGATGTAGTCCGCGTGGCCGGGGCAGTCGACGTGCGCGTAGTGACGCGACTCCGTCTGGTACTCGACGTGCGCGATGGAGATGGTGATACCGCGCTGGCGCTCTTCGGGAGCCTTGTCGATCTGGTCGAAGGCCGAGGCCTCGTTCAGGTCGGGGTACGCGTCGTGCAGCACCTTGGTAATGGCGGCCGTGAGGGTCGTCTTACCGTGGTCGATGTGACCGATGGTGCCGATGTTGACGTGGGGCTTAGTCCGCTCGAACTTTGCCTTCGCCACTGGGGTCCTCCTGAGTGGTTCTGTACGCCTTGCTTCATCGGCGCCAGGTGATCTTTGCTGGGGTGCCGGCGCCGGGGGCATCGGGCACAGTGCTCGCGCGCTGTGCCCGATGCCCACCAGGCTCCGGTGACAAGCCTAAAGCGTGAGCTCGGGAGAGTTACTCGCCCTTGGCCTTCGCGATGATCTCCTCGGCGACGTTCCGCGGAACCTCGGCGTAGGAGTCGAACTGCATCGAGTAGCTTGCGCGACCCGAGGTCTTGCTGCGGAGGTCTCCGACGTAGCCGAACATCTCCGAGAGGGGCACGAGGCCCTTCACGACGCGAGCGCCGCTGCGCTCCTCCATGGCCTGGATCTGGCCACGGCGGGAGTTGAGGTCGCCGATGACATCGCCCATGTAGTCCTCGGGCGTGGTGACCTCGACGGCCATCATCGGCTCGAGGAGCACGGGAGAGGCCTTGCGGGCACCCTCCTTGAACGCCTGCGAACCGGCGATCTTGAAGGCGAGCTCCGAGGAGTCGACCTCGTGGTAACCACCGTCGAGAAGGGTGACGCGGACGCCGACCATCTCGTAACCGGCCAGGATGCCGAACTGCATGGCTTCCTGAGCACCCGCGTCCACCGAGGGAATGTACTCACGGGGGATGCGGCCACCGGTGACCTTGTTGACGAACTCGTAGGAGGCGTCGCCACCCTCGATGGGCTCGAGGGCGATCTGCACCTTCGCGAACTGGCCGGTACCACCAGTCTGCTTCTTGTGCGTGAAGTCGATGCGCTCGACGGCCTTGCGGATCGTCTCGCGGTACGCGACCTGGGGCTTGCCGACGTTCGCCTCGACGCGGAACTCGCGCTTCATGCGGTCGACGAGCACCTCGAGGTGAAGCTCGCCCATACCACCGATGATGGTCTGGCCGGTCTCCTCGTCGGAGTGCACCTGGAAGGAGGGGTCCTCCTCCGAGAGGCGCTGGATGGCGACACCCAGCTTCTCCTGGTCACCCTTGGACTTCGGCTCGATGGCGACCTGAATGACCGGCGCCGGGAAGTCCATGGACTCCAGGATGACCGGGTTCTTGTCGTCGCACAGCGTCTCACCGGTGGTGGTCTGCTTGAGACCCATGACGGCGATGATGTCGCCGGCGCCCACCGATGCGATCTCCTCACGCTTGTTCGCGTGCATGCGGTAGATCTTGCCGATGCGCTCCTTCTTGCCCTTGACGGAGTTCAGCACCGCGGTGCCGGCCTCCAGGCGACCGGAGTAGATCCGGACGAAGGTGAGCTTGCCCAGGTGCGGGTCGCTCGCGATCTTGAACGCCAGGCCGGAGAACGGCTCGTCGTCCGAGGGCTTGCGCTGGATGACCTTCTCCGGGTCCTTCACGTCGTGGCCCTCGATGGCCTCGACGTCCAGGGGGGAAGGCAGGTAGCGCACGACCGCGTCGAGCAGGGGCTGGACGCCCTTGTTCTTGAACGCGGTGCCACAGAACACCGGGGTGACGGTGACGGAGTCGGCACTGCCCTTCGACGCCAGCGTGATGCGGCGGATCGCCTCGTGCAGCTGCTCCTCGGTGGGCTCGGTGCCCTCCAGGTACAGCTCCATCATGTCGTCGTCGTTCTCGGCCACGGCCTCCAGGAGCTTGCCGCGCCATTCGGCGGCCGACTCCTTGAGGTTGTCCGGGATCTCGACGGTGTTGTACATCTCGCCCTTGGCGGCCTCTTCGGGGTACACGAAGGCCTTCATCGACACGAGGTCGACGACGCCGGTGAAGTCCGCTTCGGCGCCAATGGGGAGCTGCATGACGATCGGGGTCGCGCCGAGGCGGTCGATGATCATCTGGACGCAGCGGAAGAAGTCGGCACCGGTGCGGTCGAGCTTGTTGACGAAGCAGATACGCGGAACGCCGTAGCGGTCCGCCTGGCGCCAGACGGTCTCGGACTGCGGCTCGACGCCGGCCACACCGTCGAACACGGTGACGGCGCCGTCGAGGACGCGGAGCGAACGCTCCACCTCGACGGTGAAGTCGACGTGACCCGGGGTGTCGATGATGTTGATGGTGTGGTCAACATCGTTGAGCGGCCAGTGGCAGGTCGTCGCGGCGGACGTGATCGTGATGCCGCGCTCCTGCTCCTGCTCCATCCAGTCCATCGTGGCAGCGCCGTCGTGGACTTCACCGATCTTGTAGCTCACACCGGTGTAGAAGAGGATCCGCTCAGTGGTGGTCGTCTTCCCCGCGTCGATGTGGGCCATGATCCCAATGTTGCGGACCTTGGCCAGGTCAAGCGAAGTGGTGGCCATAAGGCTCAATCTTCTCTCGGTCTCGATGGGGGTAGCGACTACCAGCGGTAGTGCGCGAAGGCCTTGTTGGACTCGGCCATCTTGTGGGTGTCCTCACGCTTCTTGACCGAAGCGCCGAGGCCGTTGGAGGCATCGAGCAGTTCGTTCATGAGGCGCTCGGTCATGGTCTTCTCGCGGCGGGCGCGGGAGTAGCCGACGAGCCAGCGCAGAGCGAGGGTGGAGGCACGACCGGGCTTGACCTCGATCGGCACCTGGTAGGTGGCGCCACCGACACGGCGGGACTTGACCTCGAGCGAGGGCTTGACGTTCTCAAGCGCGCGCTTCAGCGTGATGACCGGGTCGTTGCCGGTCTTCTCGCGGAGGCCTTCCATGGCGCCGTACACGATCCGCTCGGCGGTGGAACGCTTGCCGTCGAGGAGGATCTTGTTGATCAGCGAGGTGACAAGAGGAGAGCTGTAGACCGGGTCGATGATGACCGGGCGCTTCGGGGCGGGGCCCTTACGAGGCATTCTTACTTCTCCTTCTTGGCGCCGTAGCGGCTGCGGGCCTGCTTGCGGTTCTTGACACCCTGGGTGTCAAGGGAGCCGCGGATGATCTTGTAACGAACACCCGGCAGGTCCTTCACACGGCCACCACGCACGAGCACGATGGAGTGCTCCTGCAGGTTGTGTCCCTCACCCGGGATGTAGGCCGTGACCTCGATGCCGGAGGTCAGACGCACACGCGCGACCTTACGGAGCGCCGAGTTCGGCTTCTTCGGGGTGGTCGTGAACACACGCGTGCAGACACCGCGACGCTGGGGCGAACCCTCGAGCGCGGGCGTCTTGTTCTTCTCGACCTTGTCCTGCCGGCCCTTCCGGACCAGCTGCTGGATCGTAGGCACTACTTCTCCGGTTTCTGTGTGCCGTTCGTGAAACTAACCTGGAACATCGCCGACCCACGCGGTCGGGTGTGTCGAATACTGCGGACTCCCGCCCCAAGGGCGGAAGGGCGCAGATTGCGGTGGCTACTGACGGACTCGCGATGCGGCTGAGGACACGCACACGAGCCCAGGCACACCCCAGGCACAAGGCTTGAGCGTACCTACCTCACGGAGCTGGGTCAAAACAAATGCAGTCCACCCCGACACGCCGGGGCGGCCCTGGCCACGGGCGTACGGACCGGGCGGTCGGCGGGCCGGGTCCGTCCGTGCCTTCGGAGGGCTCCGTCGCCCAAGGTGACGGAGCCCCCCGCCCTCGGCCGGCGGCCTGCCCGGCGGACGCCGCCGCGACGCGGGGAGGGCGGGAATCGTCGGGACCCGGGAGTTGCGGCTCTTGGGTACGAGCGCGGGCCCGGACCCAAGAGCCGGTCCCCGGCGGCCGGGACGGCCGGGACGCGCAGCGGGGTCCTGGACGACAACGACGTGGACGGGCCGCTGCGGCTCCTGCTCGGCGAGGAGCGGCCCGGCCGCTTCGAGCAGCACGAGATCACCATGCAGGACATCGCCGCACTCCCGGAGGCGTACGGCAGGGAGACCGGGCTCGGCCTGCGGGGAGGCTGAGCCTCGACGCGTTCATCAGCGAACACGCCGAGGCACTCGAAGCCGACCTGCCGCGGCACTACGGCGTGGACCTGCTGGACTCGCATCGCGGCCGGCTGACCTCACACCGACTCCCGGTGCTGGTCAAGCACATGCCCCGGGACAGCGCCGTCGCTCAGGAGTTCCACGGCGAGGCGTCGGAACGGAGCGTCTGCGACTACCTGCTCGCCGCGGCCGTGGACCATCTCGCCGCCGCCAACTGGACCTCCGCCTCGGTCGACACCGACGAGGACGCCGAGCAGCCCGCATCACCGGTGCCGGTGCCGAGGCCGGGAGAGGCGTCGGCCGGGGCCGGGGCCGACGCGCCCGAGCCGCCCAGCAGGGGAGATCTCCTGCGCCTTTTCTCCTGACGCGGGAAAACCGCTGCGCGCCGGACGCTGCGACACCGGCCCGGAAAGCGCCGCCTTCAGCGAGCCGTCAGAAGAATCCGTTGACGCTCACGACGACCGCGCCTCCGGCGACAACTCCCGAGATCGCCGGCAGCCACATACGGCATTTCGGGTAGGCGCGGGCCGGGTAGAGAAACACCGGATATCCCGGGTCGTAATCGACCTGGACATGCTCACCGACCTCAAAGGTGCGACCCCCGAATTTATTCGCCTTGGCGCCCATCCATTTCGAATCACCCGCACCGGGCGAATCTTCCTGGCCTATCACCTGGAAGCGATAGGCGCGTTCGGTTTCGAGCTGGATGACGGAAAGGATTTCCACCGTCGCCGTTCGGCTCCTGCGGTACTCGCGATACGCGCTCAGGGCGATCGCACCACCCCACACCATGGCCCCCACACCCATAAGTGAGCTGACCAGTACGGGAATTGAGTAGGCAGACATGGCGGGATGCTACCAGTCGGCCATCAGGAGGAGCAATGGCAGAGAAGACCATGCACAACTGACCGAAGAGGTGGCAGAGCCCAGGACGAACCTGGGTAAGAAGGCCGACCGGTCTTGGATTTCCGGCCTGGCCACGTCCAAGGACATCAAAGCGACGGCACTGGCCACCGACAAGGAAGTACTGGCCACTCAGACCCGGGGCACGGAAGAGACCAGGAGCAGCTTCCAGGAGTCGATGAAACAGTCGGAAGTCGTCGGAATCGTCACCGCGCCGGCCATCGCGAAGCTGGAGATCACTCCTTTCATCAACATTGGTCCGGCCATAAAGGCCTGGCTGAAGAAGAGGAATCTCGAACGGAACGGAATCGGCCTGATATGCCCCATCAACGCGGTGATCCGTCTGATCAACTCGGCGATCGACAGCCTCAACCGCATCAAGGTCTCCATCCCCGGCCGGCCGCCCCGGCCGGCGACACCTCGACCGGGCCCCCGGCCCCGCCCTCGAAGCCCGGCACCCCCGCCCCCTCCCCGCTATCAGCCGTTCCCCGGGGCCGCCTTCTTCACCGCCCGCCCCAGCTCCCCCGTCGTCACCGCTGGGCCGCCGACTGGCCGCCGAGGGCTGCGCGACGTACGCCGTCGGCCCCGGACCCCGCTGGACCGAGGCCGACCGCCGCTCGTACGCCGCCTGGCAGCGCAAGCTCGGCTTTCCGGGGCTCGGAGGCCGACGGCCGGCCGGGCCGCACGTCGTGGAAAGCGCTGAAGGTCCCGTACGGTCGCGGGGGCGGTGACCCGGGTGATGGCCCTGCCGGGCGTCCAGAACCTGCTGCCGACCTGGCTGCGCACCGAACGGTCCCGCTGGCCCCTGGCGAGCATCGCCGCCCTCGCCGCGACCGCCGGGGCCGCCATCGCCGTACGGGAGACGCTCCGCTGAACGGCCCGCCCCCGCACACGCCGGAGGGCGGCCACCCCGTTGCGTACGGGGTGACCGCCCTCAGGTCGTCTCTGCGACGAGCACTCGCTTACTGGTTGTACGGACCGTAGTCGTAGTCCTCCAGCGGGACGGCCTGGCCGGAGCCGGTGCCGAACGGCGAGTAGTCGATGTCGTCGTAGCCGACGGCCGAGTACATCGCGGCCTTGGCCTCCTCGGTCGGCTCGACCCGGATGTTGCGGTAGCGGGACAGGCCCGTACCGGCCGGGATGAGCTTACCGATGATGACGTTCTCCTTGAGGCCGATCAGGGAGTCCGACTTGGCGTTGATCGCCGCGTCGGTGAGGACCCTGGTCGTCTCCTGGAAGGACGCCGCCGACAGCCACGACTCGGTGGCGAGCGAGGCCTTGGTGATACCCATCAGCTGCGGACGGCCGGAGGCGGGGTGACCGCCCTCGGTGACCACACGACGGTTCTCGGTCTCGAACTTCGACCGCTCGACCAGCTCGCCCGGAAGCAGCTCCGCGTCGCCGGACTCGATGATCGTCACGCGGCGGAGCATCTGCCGGATGATGATCTCGATGTGCTTGTCGTGGATCGACACGCCCTGCGAGTTGTAGACCTTCTGGACTTCGCCGACCAGGTGGACCTGGACCGCACGCTGGCCGAGGATGCGCAGCACGTCGTGCGGGTTGGTCGCACCGACGGTGAGCTTCTGGCCCACCTCGACCGGGTCGCCCTCGCCCACGAGCAGACGGGCACGCTTCGAGATCGGGAACGCCGTCTCGTCGCTGCCGTCGTCCGGGGTGACGACGAGCTTCTTGGTCTTCTCGGTCTCCTCGATCCGCACGCGGCCCTTGGCCTCGGAGATCGGGGCGACACCCTTGGGCGTACGGGCTTCGAAGAGCTCGACGACTCGGGGCAGACCCTGGGTGATGTCGTCACCGGCCACACCACCGGTGTGGAAGGTACGCATCGTCAGCTGGGTGCCGGGCTCACCGATGGACTGGGCGGCGATGATGCCGACCGCCTCACCGATGTCGACCAGCTTGCCGGTGGCGAGCGAGCGTCCGTAGCAGAAGGCACAAGTGCCGACCGCGGACTCACAGGTCAGGACCGAGCGGGTCTTGACCTCCTCGACGCCGGCGCCCACCAGGGCGTCGATCAGGACGTCACCGAGGTCGACGTTGGCAGGCGCGATGACCTTGCCGTCCACCACGACGTCCTCGGCGAGCATGCGGGCGTAGACCGAGGTCTCGACGTCCTCCGTCTTGCGGAGCACGCCGTCGGCGCCCTTGACCGCGATCTTCAGCTTGAGGCCGCGGTCGGTGCCGCAGTCCTCCTCACGAATGATCACGTCCTGCGAGACGTCCACCAGACGACGGGTCAGGTAACCCGAGTCGGCGGTACGCAGGGCGGTATCCGCCAGACCCTTACGGGCACCGTGCGTGGAGATGAAGTACTCCAGAACGGTGAGGCCCTCGCGGAAGGACGCCTTGATGGGACGGGGAATCGTCTCGTTCTTGGCGTTCGACACCAGACCACGCATACCCGCGATCTGACGCATCTGCATCATGTTTCCTCGGGCACCCGAGTCGACCATCATGAAGATGGGGTTCGTCTTCGGGAAGTTCGCGTTCATCGCCTCGGCAACCTCGTTGGTCGCCTTGGTCCAGATCGCGATGAGCTCCTGCGTGCGCTCGTCCTTGGTGATCAGACCGCGCTCGTACTGCTTCTGGACCTTCTCGTCCTGCTCCTCGTAGCCCCTGACGATGGCCTTCTTGGCCTCGGGCACGACGATGTCGGAGACGGCCACGGTGACGCCCGAACGGGTCGCCCAGTGGAAGCCCGCCGCCTTCAGGTTGTCGAGCGTCGCCGCCACGATGACCTTGGGGTAGCGCTCGGCCAGGTCGTTGACGATCTCGGAGAGCTGCTTCTTGCCCACCGAGTAGTCGACGAACGGGTAGTCCTCGGGCAGCAGCTCGTTGAAGAGCGCACGGCCCAGGCTGGTCCGCAGCCGGAAGGTGTCGCCGGGCTGGTACTCCGGCTCGCCCTCCTCGGCGACCGGCGGCACCCAGCCACGCGGCGGCATGGTGCCGACCGGGAAGCGGATGTCGACCTTCGCCTGGAGCGACAGCTCGCGGGCGTCGAAGGCCATGGTGGCCTCGGCCGTGGAGCCGAACGCGCGGTCCGTGCCCTTGACGTTGCGGCCCTCTTCGTCCGTGGTGAGGAAGAAGAGACCCAGCACCATGTCCTGGGTCGGCATGGTGACGGGACGACCGTCGGCCGGCTTCAGGATGTTGTTCGAGGACAGCATCAGGATGCGGGCCTCGGCCTGCGCCTCCGCGGAGAGCGGCAGGTGCACGGCCATCTGGTCACCGTCGAAGTCCGCGTTGAACGCGGTGCAGACGAGCGGGTGGATCTGGATGGCCTTGCCCTCGACCAGCTGCGGCTCGAAGGCCTGGATGCCCAGGCGGTGCAGGGTGGGCGCACGGTTCAGCAGCACCGGGTGCTCGGCGATGACCTCTTCGAGGACGTCGTACACGACGGTGCGGCCGCGCTCGACCATGCGCTTGGCCGACTTGATGTTCTGCGCGTGGTTCAGGTCCACCAGGCGCTTCATCACGAACGGCTTGAAGAGCTCCAGCGCCATCGCCTTCGGCAGACCGCACTGGTGCAGCTTGAGCTGCGGACCGACGACGATCACGGAACGCGCGGAGTAGTCCACGCGCTTGCCGAGGAGGTTCTGACGGAAACGGCCCTGCTTGCCCTTCAGCATGTCGCTGAGGGACTTCAGGGGACGGTTACCGGGACCGGTGACCGGGCGACCGCGGCGGCCGTTGTCGAACAGCGCGTCGACGGCCTCCTGCAGCATCCGCTTCTCGTTGTTCACGATGATCTCGGGGGCGCCGAGGTCAAGGAGACGCTTGAGGCGGTTGTTGCGGTTGATCACACGGCGGTACAGGTCGTTCAGGTCGGAGGTCGCGAAGCGGCCACCGTCCAGCTGCACCATCGGACGCAGGTCCGGCGGGATGACCGGCACGCAGTCGAGCACCATGCCCTTGGGCTTGTTGCTGGTCTGCAGGAACGCGGAGACGACCTTGAGGCGCTTGAGCGCACGGGTCTTCTTCTGGCCCTTGCCGGTGCGGATGATCTCGCGGAGGCGCTCGGCCTCCTCGTCGAGGTCGAAGGACTCCAGGCGCTTCTGGAGCGCCGCGGCGCCCATGCAGCCGTCGAAGTACGTGCCGAAGCGGTCACGCAGCTCGCGGTAGAGCAGCTCGTCGCCCTCCAGGTCCTGGACCTTGAGGTTCTTGAAGCGGCTCCACACCTCGTCGAGGCGGTCGATCTCGCGCTGCGCACGGTCGCGCAGCTGCTTCATCTCACGCTCGGCGCCTTCGCGCACCTTGCGGCGCACGTCCGCCTTGGCGCCCTCGGCCTCCAGCTCGGCCAGGTCGGTCTCGAGCTTCTTGGCGCGGGCCTCCAGGTCGGAGTCGCGGCGGTTCTCGGTCTGCTGGCGCTCGACGGAGACGTGGGCCTCCAGGGACGGCAGGTCGCGGGTACGACGCTCCTCGTCCACGAACGTGATCATGTACGCGGCGAAGTAGATGACCTTTTCCAGGTCCTTCGGCGCGAGGTCCAGCAGGTATCCGAGGCGCGAGGGAACGCCCTTGAAGTACCAGATGTGGGTGACGGGAGCGGCAAGCTCGATGTGGCCCATCCGCTCACGACGCACCTTGGCGCGAGTGACCTCGACGCCGCAGCGCTCGCAGATGATGCCCTTGAAGCGGACACGCTTGTACTTGCCGCAGTAGCACTCCCAGTCCCGGGTCGGACCGAAGATCTTCTCGCAGAAGAGTCCGTCCTTCTCGGGCTTGAGCGTGCGGTAGTTGATGGTCTCCGGCTTCTTCACTTCGCCGTGCGACCAGGTCCGGATGTCGTCCGCGGTGGCAAGGCCGATCCGCAGCTCGTCGAAGAAGTTGACGTCGAGCACTTGTCGTCAATCCCTCTTTCGGGGTCTCGTCTCAATCAATGGTCTGAACGGGTCCGGGGAGGGCCGGCCGCCTCGGGATGAGGCGGCCGACCGGCCCGTCAGACCTCTTCGACGCTGCTCGGCTCGCGCCGGGACAGGTCGATACCGAGTTCCTCCGCCGCGCGGAAGACGTCCTCGTCCGTGTCGCGCATCTCGATGGACATGCCGTCCGAGGACAGCACCTCCACGTTGAGGCAGAGCGACTGCATTTCCTTGATGAGCACCTTGAAGGACTCGGGAATGCCGGGCTCGGGGATGTTCTCGCCCTTGACGATGGCCTCGTAGACCTTCACGCGGCCGGTCACGTCGTCGGACTTGATCGTCAGGAGTTCCTGGAGGGCGTATGCGGCGCCGTAAGCCTCAAGGGCCCACACCTCCATCTCGCCGAAGCGCTGACCACCGAACTGTGCCTTACCACCCAGCGGCTGCTGGGTGATCATGGAGTACGGACCGGTCGAACGCGCGTGCAGCTTGTCGTCGACCAGGTGGTGCAGCTTGAGGATGTACATGAACCCGACCGAGACCGGGTCCGGGAACGGCTCGCCGGAGCGGCCGTCGTAGAGCTGGGCCTTGCCGGAGGGCTGGACCAGGCGGTCGCCGTCGCGGTTGGGGATCGTGGCCTGGAAGAGGCCGGTGATCTCGTCCTCGCGCGCACCGTCGAAGACGGGCGTGGCGACGTTGGTGCCGGGGGCGACCTGGTCGGCGCCGATGAGCTGCAGGCGCTGGGCCCACTCGTCACCGAGGCCGGAGACGTCCCAGCCGCGGCTGGCGAGCCAGCCGAGGTGGATCTCCAGGACCTGTCCCGGGTTCATTCGGGACGGGACACCCAGCGGGTTGAGGATGATGTCGACCGGGGTGCCGTCCTCCAGGAACGGCATGTCCTCGATCGGCAGGATCTTGGAGATGACGCCCTTGTTGCCGTGACGGCCGGCGAGCTTGTCACCATCGGTGATCTTGCGCTTCTGCGCGACGTAGACGCGGACCAGCTGGTTCACGCCCGGCGGCAGCTCGTCGCCCTCTTCGCGGTCGAAGACGCGGACGCCGATGACCTTGCCGATCTCACCGTGCGGCACCTTCAGCGAGGTGTCGCGCACCTCGCGCGCCTTCTCACCGAAGATCGCGCGGAGCAGGCGCTCCTCGGGGGTCAGCTCGGTCTCGCCCTTGGGCGTGACCTTGCCGACGAGGATGTCGCCGGCGACGACCTCGGCACCGATCCGGATGATGCCGCGCTCGTCGAGGTCGGCGAGGACCTCTTCGGAGACGTTCGGGATGTCCCGGGTGATCTCCTCCGGGCCGAGCTTGGTGTCACGGGCGTCGACCTCGTGCTCCTCGATGTGGATCGAGGAGAGGACGTCGTCCTGCACGAGGCGCTGCGACAGGATGATCGCGTCCTCGTAGTTGTGACCCTCCCACGGCATGAACGCCACGAGCAGGTTCTTGCCGAGGGCCATCTCACCGTTCTCGGTGGCCGGTCCGTCGGCGAGCACCTGGTCGGCCACGATCCGGTCGCCCTCGGAGACGACGACCTTCTGGTTGACCGAGGTGCCCTGGTTGGAGCGCATGAACTTGGCGATGCGGTACGTGGTGTACGTGCCGTCGTCGTTCGTGACGGTGATGTAGTCCGCGGAGACCTCCTGGACCACACCGTCCTTCTCCGCCTTGAGGACGTCACCGGCGTCGGTGGCGCAGCGGTACTCCATGCCGGTGCCCACCAGCGGGGCCTCGGACTTGATGAGCGGCACCGCCTGACGCATCATGTTCGCGCCCATGAGGGCACGGTTGGCGTCGTCGTGCTCCAGGAAGGGGATCATCGCGGTGGCGACGGACACCATCTGGCGCGGCGAGACGTCCATGTAGTCGACGTCCGTGCCGGGCACGTAGTCGACCTCTCCGCCACGACGGCGGACCAGGACGCGGGGCTCGGTGAAGCGCAGCTCGTCGGAGAGCGTCGCGTTCGCCTGGGCGATGACGAAGCGGTCCTCCTCGTCGGCCGTGACGTAGTCGACCTCGTCGGTGACCTGGCCGTCGACGACCTTGCGGTACGGCGTCTCGATGAAGCCGAACGCGTTGACGCGGCCGTACGAGGCGAGCGAACCGATCAGACCGATGTTCGGGCCTTCGGGGGTCTCGATCGGGCACATGCGTCCGTAGTGGGACGGGTGCACGTCGCGGACCTCGAAGCCGGCCCGCTCACGGGAGAGACCACCCGGGCCAAGAGCCGACAGGCGGCGCTTGTGGGTGAGACCCGACAGCGGGTTGTTCTGGTCCATGAACTGCGACAGCTGGCTGGTGCCGAAGAACTCCTTGATGGAGGCGACGACCGGCCGGATGTTGATCAGGGTCTGCGGCGTGATCGCCTCGACGTCCTGGGTGGTCATGCGCTCACGCACGACGCGCTCCATCCGCGCCAGGCCCGTACGGACCTGGTTCTGGATGAGCTCGCCGACGTTGCGCAGACGACGGTTGCCGAAGTGGTCGATGTCGTCGGTCTCGACGACGATCTCGCGACCCGACTCACCGGTCGTCTCGGTCTCGCCGGCGTGCAGCTTGACCAGGTACTTGATGGTCGCGATGACGTCGTCGGTGGTGAGCACCCCGGCGTCCAGCGGCTCATCGGCGCCGAGCTTCTTGTTCACCTTGTAGCGGCCGACCTTCGCGAGGTCGTAGCGCTTCGGGTTGAAGTAGAGGTTCTCGAGCAGCGTCTGAGCGGCCTCGCGCGTCGGCGGCTCGCCCGGACGCAGCTTGCGGTAGATGTCGAGCAGCGCGTCGTCCTGGCCCTGGGTGTGGTCCTTCTCCAGGGTGGCGCGCATCGACTCGTACTCGCCGAACTCCTCCAGGATCTGCTCGGTGCTCCAGCCGAGAGCCTTCAGGAGGACGGTGACCGACTGCTTGCGCTTGCGGTCGATGCGGACACCGACCATGTCGCGCTTGTCGATCTCCATCTCCAGCCAGGCGCCCCGGGAGGGGATGATCTTGGCGGAGAAGATGTCCTTGTCGGACGTCTTGTCGATGGAGGAGTCGAAGTAGACACCCGGCGAGCGGACCAACTGCGACACGACGACACGCTCGGTGCCGTTGATGACGAAGGTGCCCTTGTTGGTCATGAGCGGGAAGTCGCCCATGAAGACCGTCTGGGACTTGATCTCGCCGGTCTCGTTGTTGGTGAACTCGGCCGTGACGAAGAGCGGCGCGGCGAACGTGAAGTCGCGCTCCTTGCACTCGTCGATCGAGTTCTTCGGGGGCTCGAAGCGGTGGTCGCGGAACGTAAGCGACATCGACCCGGAGAAGTCCTCGATCGGTGAGATCTCCTCGAAGATCTCCTCCAGGCCGGACTTGGTGGGGACGTCTTGCCCACTGTCCAGAGCAGCCTCGACGCGAGCCTTCCAGGCGGCGTTGCCCAGGAGCCAGTCAAAGCTCTCGGTCTGCAGCGCGAGGAGGTTCGGAACCTCGAGGGGCTCCTTGATCTTTGCAAAGGAGATGCGCAGCGGGGCGGTGCTGGCACCGTTGTTCGTATTCGCGGTCGAGGCGTTGCGCGAGGCGGCCAAGAGGGGGTCCTTCCGAGGGCTCGGACTCACTACGCGCGTACCGGTCCCACCCTGGACACAAAGACAGACCGTTCCGAATCGGTCGCAAAACGACCAGGTCGGAGGGGGTCGGCCATCGGTGCTTCAGCGTGGGCATGCCCCTGGTGACGGGCAGGAGGCAGCTAACAGGCAGCGCAAAGGGTCAGTGTAGCCAAGCGGCACACTGATGTCCAGTCGGGGTTCTCAGAGACCCACGTTGCTCTCAACAGCTGTTCTCAACACCTATGTCTAGCCCTGACCCTCGCGCGGGGTGCGCTCTTCTTTACTGCCCTCTTCACTCTCGATCCATGCCTCGGATACGGATCGAAGTGATGACGCGTCCTGAGAATTGCGCGCCGCGTCCGGTTCGTCAAGGCCCGCCGGTCCGATCGGACCTCCAGGGGCCTTCACCGGCCACCCCGGGGTGCCCCGCAGGACGCCCCTGAGGGGCCCGCGAGAGGCGCACGGCGAAGATCACCCTACTCGTCGTCGGCGGAAGAGCAAGGCACCCGCCACGGGCATGCCGAAGGGCGACCACCCGGATGGGTGATCGCCCTTGGCGCGGGCACCTGAGGTGCCCGGGGAGTCCGGAGGACTCCCGAGGTGTTACTTGACCTCGACGGAAGCGCCGGCGGCCTTGAGGGACTCGGCGGCCTTCTCGGCGACGTCCTTGGCGACCTTCTCGAGGACCGGCTTCGGGGTGCCGTCGACGAGGTCCTTGGCCTCCTTGAGACCCAGCGAGGTCAGCTCACGCACGGTCTTGATGACCTGGATCTTCTTCTCGCCGGCACCGGTGAGGATGACGTCGAACTCGTCCTGCTCCTCAGCGGCCTCGGCAACGGCGCCCGGGCCGGCCGGACCGGCGACGGCGACGGCCGCGGCGGCGGTGACGTCGAACTTCTCCTCGAACGCCTTGACGAACTCGGAGAGCTCGATGAGGGTCATGCCTTCGAACTGCGCGAGCAGGTCGTCCTGGGACAGCTTCGCCATGATAGGCGTCCTTCCACTATTCGGCAGGTGCCGGATGTATGTGTCGGCGGGCGTACGTGGAGCCCGCTGGACCGCTGAGCGAAATTACTCGGCGGCCTCGGCGGGAGCCGGAGTACCGGCACCGCCCTGCTCTTCCTTCTTGGCGCGAAGCGCTTCCGCGGTGCGGACGAACTTCGACGGCAGTGCCTGGAAGAGCTGCGCAGCCTGAGTCTGCTTGCCCTTGAAAGCACCGGCCAGCTTGGAGAGCAGAACCTCGCGGGACTCGAGGTCCGCGAGCTTCTTGATCTCATCGGCGGACAGCGCCTTACCGTCAAGGACACCGCCCTTGATGATGAGGTTGGGGTTGTCCTTGGCGAAGTCACGAAGACCCTTCGCCGACTCCACCGGGTCACCGGTGACGAAGGCAACCGCCGTCGGACCCGAGAACAGGTCGTCCAGCGTGTCGATCCCGGCCTCGTTGGCCGCAATCTTGGTCAGCGTGTTCTTCACCACGGCGTACTGGGCGTTCTCACCGAGCGAACGGCGCAGCTCCTTGAGCTGTGCCACGGTGAGACCCCGGTACTCGGTCAGCACGGCGGCGTTCGAGCTGCGGAACTGGTCCGTCAGCTCGGCTACCGCGGCAGCCTTGTCGGGCCTTGCCATGAGCGTCGGCCTCCTTCCGGGTGATGAGGACCGCTCAGAAGGGGCCGGGAAAGACGAAACGCCCCAGCACAAGTGCCAGGGCGCGGCTCGACCGAACAGAGTCCGGGAGCGTTCCACAGTCACCTGCGCAGGTCGTCCGATCTAGCGGAACCTTCGGTCACCGTCCCTCTGACGAGGCACAGTGACGACCAGCGGTCTTTGGCTTCTTGGTGAGAGTACGCGACCGGACGCGGGACGAGCAAATCCGTCCCCGTTCGTCCCTTGCGGGAGGTGTCAGGAGGCGCCGCCCGGGGTATCGCCCTGCTTCAGCATCTCCTTGAAGTCCACGGTGTCCGAGGCCGCCGGCTTCTCGGAGGGGACCTCGGTGCCGTAGTCGCTGTAGAAGAGCGTCGAGTTGAACGCGCCGGTCTTCATCTCGCCGCGCTCGGTCTTCTTCACCAGCAGGTCGTTCTTGTCGACCCAGATGTCGACGGTCTGGGTGGTCACCCCGGCCAGGGCGAGCTGCTCCTTGAACGCGGCCAGCTGCTTCGCGTCCAGGTTGCTGTTCTTCGCGGTCAGGTCGGCCACGTCCACCGTGCCGGAGTAGTGCGTCGCCTCGACCCCGCGGACGTCCTCCTGGCCGACCTTCTTCACGTCGCCGGAGGCCAGGAGAGCCTTCACACCCTGCTCGGGCGTGCTGTTCTGGATCTGGTCCTTCATGACGTCGCCGGAGGCCCCGCCCAGCTCGGCGAGGTCCTTGTAGGAATACCGGATCCAGTGCTTGCCGCCGGTGTTGGCCGCCATGGCGTCGCCCATGTTGGCGTAGTACTCGTCCTTGAAATAGCGCGCCTCGACCGATCCGTCGCCGCCGGCCTGCCTCAGGGCGTCGCCCATCGTGCCGCCGGTGTACGTGATGGTCAGCGCTCCCGAGAGGCCGTCGGCCCAGCCGATGGCCCCGGACTGCTTCATGGACATGGCGCTGCCCATCTCGGTGGTGCCCTCGACCTTCGCCGACTGGGCGCCTCCGGTCTTCTGCTGCACCTGCTTCAGCGCGGCCACGGGGCTCGCCTTGGAGACGGCGCCCGCCTTGCCCTCACCGGCGCCGTCGGAGCCCTTCGAGCCGTCGGAGCCACTGCAGGCCGCTATCGACGTCAGTGCCGCCGCGGCGGCCAGAGCCGTGCCCATGCGTAGTGCCGTGCTCGTCCTCATGTACCCGTCCACCCCTCGTATCGTCCGTCGTCCCCCGCACCACAGTGGCACAGGGCACTGACAGACATGGCTCCTTACGGATACGAGGACGGGCCCCGCACCTCGAAAGGTTGCGGGGCCCGTTCACACAGTGCACGCGTACGACGCGGCTACCGGGTGAGCATCAAAGCTCAGACGGAGGCCGGGTCCTCCTCGACGAGGAGGTTGCGGGTGCGGTTGGCGTCCAGCGGGATGCCGGGGCCCATCGTGGTGGCCAGTGTGGCCTTCTTGATGTAGCGGCCCTTGGCGGCGGACGGCTTCAGACGGAGGATCTCGTCCAGCGCCGCTGCGTAGTTCTCCACCAGCTTGGTCTCGTCGAACGAGGTCTTGCCGATGATGAAGTGCAGGTTCGAGTGCTTGTCGACGCGGAACTCGATCTTGCCGCCCTTGATGTCGTTGACAGCCTTCACGACATCGGGGGTGACGGTGCCGGTCTTCGGGTTCGGCATCAGACCACGCGGACCGAGCACGCGGCCCAGGCGGCCGACCTTGCCCATGAGGTCCGGGGTCGCGACGACGGCGTCGAAGTCCAGACGGCCCTTCGCCACCTCGTCGATGAGCTCGTCGGCGCCGACGATGTCGGCTCCAGCGGCTTCCGCGGCCGCAGCACGGTCACCGGTCGCGAAGACCAGGACCCGGGCGGTCTTGCCGGTGCCGTGCGGGAGGTTCACGGTGCCACGGACCATCTGGTCGGCCTTGCGCGGGTCGACACCCAGGGCAAAGGCGACCTCGACGGTGCTGTCGAACTTCGTGGAGGCGGTGTCCTTGGCGATACGGACGGCCTCGAGCGGGGCGTAGTTGCGCTCCCGGTCGATCTTGGCGTCCGCAGCGCGGAGGTTCTTGCTGCGCTTCACTTCTACTCCTGTGGTTTCCGAGTATGGAGTCGTGGTGCGGACCAGCGCTTGGTCCTACCACTGGGGGTTACGGGGCTGAATCAGCCTTCGACCGTGATGCCCATGGAACGGGCGGTGCCGGCAATGATCTTCGACGCGGCGTCGAGGTCATTGGCGTTCAGGTCGGGGAGCTTCGTCGTGGCGATCTCGCGGACCTGGGCGGCCGTCAGCTTGGCAACCTTGGTCTTGTGCGGCTCGCCGGAGCCCTTGTCCACACCCGCGGCCTTGAGGATCAGCTTGGCGGCCGGCGGAGTCTTCGTGATGAAGGTGAAGGAGCGGTCCTCGTAGACCGTGATCTCCACCGGCACGACCATGCCACGCTGCGACTCGGTCGCGGCGTTGTAGGCCTTGCAGAACTCCATGATGTTGACGCCGTGCTGACCGAGCGCGGGGCCGACCGGCGGGGCCGGGTTCGCCGCACCGGCGTTGATCTGGAGCTTGATAAGCCCCGTGACCTTCTTCTTCTTGGGAGGCATTGCTCTCTCCGGGTCCTATGAGAGTGTTTCGCCGCCGATTCCGGTCATCCGGATGGAGGCATACCGCACAACGATAACGGGTATAGCTGTGCGACCAAAAACCCAGCAGGTCAGAGCGGCTGCGAAGCCCCTCTGACCTGCTGGGTAGGCATGTGTCCAGAAACCGGCGGGAAGTGCTAGTTCTTCTGGATCTGGTCGAAGCTGAGCTCGACCGGGGTCTCTCGGCCGAAGATCTCGACGAGGCCCTTGACCTTCTTCGAATCGGCGTTGATCTCGTTGATCGTGGCCTGCAGCGTGGCGAAGGGGCCGTCCGTGACGGTGACCGAGTCGCCGACCTCGAAGTCCAGCACCTGGACCTCGACCTTGCGGGACGGAGCCGGCTTGCCCTCGGCCTCGGCGGCCTCGCGGGCGGCCTTCTCCTCGGCCTCCGGGGCGAGCATCTTGACGATCTCGTCCAGGGTCAGCGGGTACGGGTCGTAGGCGTTGCCCACGAAGCCGGTGACGCCCGGCGTGTTCCGCACGACGCCCCAGGACTCGTTCGTCAGGTCCATGCGCACCAGCACGTAGCCGGGGAGCTTGTTCTGCCGGACGTTCTTGCGCTCGCCGTTCTTGATCTGGACGATTTCCTCTTCAGGCACCTCGGCCTGATAGACGAACTCCTCCACGTTCAGCGAGACGGCGCGCTGCTCCAGGTTGGCCTTCACGCGCTTCTCGTACCCGGCGTACGTGTGGATGACGTACCACTCGCCAGGGAGCGTGCGGAGCTCTTCGCGCAGGGCGGCGACGGGGTCGACGGGGGCGGCCGGCTCGGCCTCTTCCTCGTCGGCGCTCTCGTCGTCGGCCTCGGCGGCCGCTTCCTCAGCGGGCTCTTCCTCGACCGACTCGGCTGCCTCGGCGGCGTCCTCGTCGGACTCCTCGGCCTCGACGTTCACGGCGGCCTGCTCGGCGGGCTCGCCCGCGGCGAGGTCGGCGGCCTCGGCCTGGTCCGGGTCCACGGAGTCAGCAGCCTCAACGATGTCGAGCTCGTCCTTGGCGGACTCGAAGGCGCCAGCCTCGGGCTCGACGGCGTCGTTCAGGTTCGGGTCAGACACGATGGCTGCTTCTTCCTGGATACAAAGGGTGGAACGTGCGAAAGGGGCGCCGGGTCGGACGCCTTCCGCGAGATCAGCCGAAGACGTACTTGATGACCCGGGCGAAGCCCATGTCGAGAACCGTAACAAGACCGATCATGACGACGACGAACACGATCACCACGGAGGTGTACGTCGTCAGCTGGCTACGGGTCGGCCAGACGACCTTACGGAGTTCGGCGACGATCTGGCGGTAGAACAGCGCGAGCCGACCCAGAGGGCCCTTCTTGCCGCGCTTGCCGCCCTTCCGAGACTTCTTCTTCGACTCGGGAGCTTCATCCTCAGCATCAGGCATGTCGATGGAGCCCACGGCGTCCGTCACGCTACTCACCTGATTCCGGGTCGTGGCCGTGCCGCGCCCGGTGGAGCCGCACGGCTGTGCAATGAAGTACGTACATGCGCACACATCCTGGCGAAGGAGTGTGTAGCAGGGCCGGAGGGACTTGAACCCCCAACCGCTGGTTTTGGAGACCAGTGCTCTACCAATTGAGCTACGACCCTTTGTGGTTTCCACCAACCTACCGCATCTTTCCCGGTGCCCGGGTGCAGGAACGGTGCGGCTGGTGAAGGCCAACGACAGGTGAGTGTACGTGTTCAGGGCCGCCGCGTCGAACAGACAGCTACCGACCGGTCCTGTCCGCATGCTGCCCGGGTCCTGTCCGGTCCCTGAAACCCCTGTGCCGACGGCTTTCACGGTCTGGGAGCATGGACCCATGAGCGCTGCAACTTCACCGTCCGAGCGCCGGGTTTCGGCCCGCATCGGTGCGATCTCCGAGTCCGCGACCCTCGCCGTCGACGCCAAGGCCAAGGCCCTCAAGGCCGCCGGTCGTCCGGTGATCGGCTTCGGGGCCGGCGAGCCCGACTTCCCGACGCCCGACTACATCGTCGACGCCGCGGTCGAGGCCTGCCGCAACCCGAAGTACCACCGCTACACCCCCGCAGGCGGGCTCCCCGAGCTCAAGGCCGCCATCGCGGAGAAGACCCTGCGCGACTCCGGCTACGAGGTCGACGCCAGCCAGATCCTGGTGACCAACGGCGGCAAGCAGGCCATCTACGAGGCCTTCGCCGCGATCCTCGACCCGGGCGACGAGGTCATCGTCCCCGCCCCCTACTGGACCACCTACCCCGAGTCGATCCGGCTCGCCGGCGGTGTCCCGGTCGAGGTCGTCGCCGACGAGACCACCGGCTACCGGGTCTCCGTCGAGCAGCTGGAGGCCGCGCGCACCGAGAAGACCAAGGTCGTCCTGTTCGTCTCGCCGTCCAACCCGACCGGCGCGGTCTACAGCGAGGCCGACGCCGAGGCCATCGGCCGCTGGGCCGTCGAGCACGGCCTGTGGGTCATGACCGACGAGATCTACGAGCACCTCGTCTACGGCGACGCCACCTTCACCTCGCTCCCGGCGATCGTCCCCGAGCTGCGCGACAAGTGCATCGTCGTCAACGGCGTCGCCAAGACGTACGCGATGACCGGCTGGCGCGTGGGCTGGATCATCGGCCCGAAGGACGTCGTCAAGGCCGCGACCAACCTTCAGTCGCACGCCACCTCCAACGTCTCCAACGTCGCCCAGATCGCCGCGCTCGCGGCCGTATCCGGCCCGCTGGACGCCGTCGCCGAGATGCGCACCGCCTTCGACCGCCGCCGGGGGATCGTCGTACGGATGCTCAACGAGATCGACGGCGTGTTCTGCCCGGAGCCCGAGGGCGCCTTCTACGCCTACCCGGCGGTGAAGGACCTGCTCGGCAAGGAGATCCGCGGCAAGCGTCCGGCCACCACCGTCGAGCTGGCCGCGCTCATCCTGGACGAGGCCGAGGTCGCCGTCGTCCCGGGCGAGGCCTTCGGCACCCCGGGCTACCTGCGCCTGTCCTACGCCCTGGGCGACGACGACCTGATCGAGGGCGTCTCGCGGATCCAGAAGCTGCTGGGCGAGGCCAAGGCCTGACCGGCCACGTCACCGCTCGAACGAAAAGCGCCCCCTGCCGCTGGATCCCTCCGCCGGCCGGGGGCGCTTTTTGTTCGAGGGGCACCCCTAAACGGGAAAGCGGCTACCGCTCCGGCCCGCCCGTGCGGCAGGATCTTCCAATGGAGCGTGATGTACGTCTGTTGCCCAAGGCCCACCTGCACCTGCACTTCACCGGGTCGATGCGGCCAACCACCCTGCTCGAACTCGCCGACAAGTACGGGGTCCATCTCCCCGACGCCCTGACCGGCGGCAAACCGCCCAAGCTGCGGGCGACCGACGAGCGCGGCTGGTTCCGTTTCCAGCGGCTCTACGACATCGCCCGGTCGTGTCTGCGGTCCCCCGAGGACATTCACCGCCTGGTGCGCGAGAGCGCCCAGGAGGACGTCGCGGACGGCTCCGGCTGGCTGGAGATCCAGGTCGATCCCACCTCGTACGCCCCGCTGCTCGGCGGGCTGATCCCGGCCATCGAGATCATCCTCGACGCCGTGGACAGCGCCGCCCGGGACACCGGTCTGGGCATGCGCGTGGTGATCGCCGCCAACCGGATGAAGCACCCGCTGGACGCCCGTACCCTGGCCCGGCTCGCCGTCCGTTACGCGGATCGGGGTGTCGTCGGCTTCGGGCTCTCCAACGACGAGCGGCGCGGAATGGCCCGCGACTTCGACCGGGCCTTCGCGATCGCCCGGGAGGGCGGCCTGCTGGCGGCTCCGCACGGCGGGGAGCTCGCCGGGCCCTCCAGCGTGCGCGACTGCCTCGACGACCTGGACGCCTCGCGCATCGGGCACGGGGTCCGGGCCGCCGAGGACCCCCGGCTGCTGCGCAAGCTCGCCGAGCGCGGGGTCACCTGTGAGGTCTGCCCGTCGTCCAATGTGGCGCTCGGCGTCTACGAGAAGCCCGCAGACGTCCCCCTGCGCACTCTGTTCGACGCGGGCGTGCCGTTGGCGCTGGGGGCGGACGACCCGCTGCTGTTCGGTTCGCGGCTGGCCGCCCAGTACGAGCTGGTGCGCCGCCACCACGGCTTCACCGACGAGGAGCTGGCCGAGCTGGCCCGCCAGTCGGTGCGCGGATCGGCGGCCCCGGTCGACGTACGGGAGAAGCTGCTCTCCGGGATCGACGACTGGCTGGCTAGCTGATCCCGGAGGCCGGTCCGACCCCGCCCAGCAGTGTGCGGGCCAGCGAGGCGGCGAACGCGTCCAGAGGCTGCGGGGGCGTGCCGCCGGGGAGCGCGGCGTAGGCGAAGGCCCGCTGGGCGCAGGCGCCCATCAGCAGGGAGGCGGCGGCGTAGGTGTCCGCGTCGGCCCGGACGCGGCCCGCGGCCTGTTCGGCGCGCAGATAGGCGTCGAGTTGCCGGATCGGCAGGTGGGGCCCTGCTTCGAGCCCTCCCACGCCCTCCTCGTGACGGCGCTTGAGCTGGGGCTCGGCGTACAGGGACGCGGCCATGGGGAAGGTCTGCTCGTAGAACAGGGCGGCCACCCGGGCGATCTCGGTGAGGTTGCCCTCGACCGTGCCCTGGCCGGCAGTCAGTTCGCCGAGCAGGTTCCCGAGCCGGGGCAGCCGCTCGGCGAGGACGGTGACGAACAGCTCCTCCTTGCCGGAGAAGTACTTGTAGAGCGCCGCCTCCGAGCAGCCGGCCGCCCTGGCGATCTCCTTGGTGGTGGTCCTGGCGAGGCCGATGGAGAGCATCAGCTCGTGCGCCGCGTCGACGATCCGGACGCGGGCGGGCTTCTGGTCCATGCGTGCTCCAACAGGCCGTGACCCGGAGATCTTGACGTCCGGGCGGGGAGCCACCCACCCTAGAGGTTAGTGAACACTCACCCACCAGGGGGCACCATGAGAATCACCGTGTTCGGGGCGACCGGCGGCGTCGGTCGGGAGATCGTCGGGCAGGCCCTCAAGGGGGGCCACGAGGTGACGGTCGTGGTCCGCGACCCGGACCGGCTCCCGGAGCGGCTGGACCGCGCGGCACCGCACGCTGCCGTCCGGCTGGACGATCCGGCGGCGGTGCGGGCGGCGGTTGCGGGGCGGGACGTGGTCCTGTCGGGGCTGGGTTCGCGCGGCCGGAAGGCGAACGGCGTCGCCGAACGGCTGACCGGGCGGATCCTGACGGCGATGGAGGCCGAGGGCGTCCGCCGGCTGGTGGTGGTGAGCGCGGTGCCCGTGGGTCCGGAGCCCGCGGACGATCCCCTGGTGGACCGGCTGATGCGCAAGGCGATCGGGGCGGCCCTGGCGGAGCTGTACGCCGATCTCGCCCGGATGGAGGCGGCGTTGACCCGCAGCGCGACGGACTGGACCGCGGTGCGGCCGCCCAAGCTGACGGACGGGCCGCTCACGGGCGTCTACCGGCAGGTCGTCGGTGGTACGCCGCGCAGCAGCCGGTCCATCTCCCGGGCCGATGTGGCCCACGCGATGCTCGCGCTGGTCGAGGACCCGGCGGCCGTGAAGCGGGGCGTGGGCGTCGCGTACTGACCCCGTACGTTTCCTGCGGGCCGACGTTTCCTGCGGGCCGACGTCTCCTACAGGCTGACGCCGACCGTCACCGGCTCGTTGAACAGGGTGACGCCGAAGGCCGCGTGCACCCCGTCGACGACCTCGCGGGCCAGGGCGAGCAGGTCCTCGGTGGTGGCCGCGCCCCGGTTGGTGAGGGCGAGGGTGTGCTTGGTGGAGATCCGGGCGGGGCCGCTGCCGTAGCCCTTGGTGAATCCGGCCCGGTCGATCAACCAGGCCGCCGAGGTCTTGGTGCGTCCGTCCTCGGCGGGGAAGGCCGGGGGCCTCACGTCCGGGCCGAGGCGCTCGCCGACCCGGGTGAGGAAGTCCTGGAACGCGGCCGGTTCGAGGATCGGGTTGGTGAAGAAGGACCCCGCCGACCAGGTGTCGTGGTCCTGCGGGTCCAGCACCATGCCCTTGCCGGCGCGCAGCCGCAGCACGGTCCCGCGGGCGGCCGCCAGCGGGACGCGGTCGCCCTGCTCGACGCCCATGGCCCTGGCCGTTTCGGGGTACTTCAGAGGCGCGGAAAGCCCAGCCGCCTCTTCCAGCTCGAATCGGACACGCAGCACCACGAAGCGGTCAGGTTCGGCCTTGAAGCGACTGTGACGGTACGAGAACGCGCACTCCGCGTTCGGAATCGTCACCGTCTCCTCGGTGCGCCGGTCGTAGGCGATGACCTCCGTGATGGTGGTGGACACCTCCTGTCCGTACGCGCCGACGTTCTGGATGGGCGTCGCGCCCGCGGACCCGGGGATGCCGGCCAGGCACTCGATGCCCGCGAGGCCCGCCTCCACGGTCCGGGCGACGGCGTCGGTCCAGACCTCACCGGCCGCCAGCTCCAGGGACGTCCCCGACAGCGCGAAGTCCTGCGTGGCGATCCGCAGGGCGGTGCCGTCGAAGCCCTTGTCCCCGATGACCAGGTTGGAGCCGCCGCCGATCACCAGCAGCGGGGTGCCGCTCGCGTCGGCCTCGCGCACGGCGGCGATCACCTCGGCGTCGGTCGTGGCGGTCAGCAGCCGGGCGGCGGGGCCGCCGAGCCGGAAGGTGGTCAGGGGGGCGAGGGGGGCGTCGTGGAGTTCCTGCACGGGGACAAGAGTACGGTCCGCGCCCCCGCAGCTCGTGCGGGGCCGGGGACGGCGAGCGCCGGCGGAGGGGCGCCCCTCCGCCGGAGAAACGCCCCTCACTCCCGGCTGCCGCGCCGGTACGCCTCAGGCGAGCCGGACCACGGCCCGCGACATCCCCAGCACCTTCTTGCCGTCGCACAGGGCGATCAGGTCCACCCGGACCAGGTTGTCGTCCAGCTTCACCGCGACCTTGCCGCTGACCTCGATCAGCGCGCCCTTGTCGTCGTTGGGCACGACGACCGGCTTCGTGAAACGCACCCCGTAGTCGACGACCGCGCCCGGGTCGCCGACCCAGTCCGTGACCACCCGGATCGCCTCGGCCATCGTGAACATGCCGTGCGCGATCACATCCGGCAGCCCGACCTCGAGCGCGAACTTCTCGTTCCAGTGGATCGGGTTGAAGTCGCCCGACGCGCCGGCGTACTGCACGAGCGTGGCCCGCGTCACCGGGAACGACTGCGCAGGCAGCTCCGTACCGACCTCGACCGACCCGTAAGAGACCTTCGCCGTCATCACGCCTCCTCGGCGGCGCGCGCCACCAGCTTCATCAACGTCGTGACCACCAGCTCGCCGGCCTCGTCGTGCACATCCCCGCGGACGTCCAGGACATCGTTGCCCGCGAGGGACTTGATGGCCTCGATCGTCGACGTGACCGTCAGCCGGTCCCCCGCCCGCACCGGACGCACGTAACGGAACTTCTGGTCGCCGTGGACGACCCGGCTGTAGTCCAGGCCCAGCTGCGGGTCCCGCACCACCTCTCCGGCGGCCCGGTAGGTGATCGAGAAGACGAACGTGGGCGGCGCGATCACCTCGGCGTGGCCGAGGGCACGGGCCGCCTCCACGTCGACGTACGCCGGATGGGCGTCGCCCACCGCCTCGGCGAACTCGCGGATCTTCTCCCGGCCGACCTCGTACGCCGGAGTGGGCGGATAGGTCCGCCCCACGAAGGACTGGTCGAGCGCCATGAGCTCGCTACCTCCTGAGAAACCTGGTGAAAGACGAACAAGGGCACGCCCCTGTGCGGGAACGGACCCCCTACAACGACACGAGGCCGCCCCCAGAGGGGACGGCCTCGTGTACGAGCCTGATTCAGCGCGTTTCGCGGTGCGCGGTGTGCGAGTTGCAGCGCGGGCAGTGCTTCTTCATCTCAAGACGGTCCGGGTTGTTACGCCGGTTCTTCTTGGTGATGTAGTTCCGCTCCTTGCACTCCACGCAGGCCAGCGTGATCTTCGGGCGGACGTCGGTGGCAGCCACGTGAGTGCTCCTTGGACGGACGGTGGACGGATGAACGCATAAAAGGGTAGCCGATCGAAGGACCGACCCAGCAATCGGCTACCGTTAGTAGCGGTGACCGGACTTGAACCGGTGACACAGCGATTATGAGCCGCTTGCTCTACCGACTGAGCTACACCGCTTTGATGATGAGTCCCCCCGCCGAAGCGGGGTTTCCCGATCACCAGAGCCCCAATGCGGAATCGAACCGCAGACCTTCTCCTTACCATGGAGACGCTCTACCGACTGAGCTATTGGGGCGAGCGATGAAGACATTACACGGTCCCCCGCCGGTTGCCCAAATCCGTTTGTCCCGCCCTCGCCGGCCCCCCGCCCAGGGCCGCCCACACCGCCTGATCAGGCCTTGATCCAGGCCGCGTCCGACTCCGGAACGGGTCCGGCCGGCAGCCGGCGCGGGCGCACCGGTACGACTATTCCGCCCCTCCCGGACGCCGCCCCCGCACACCCCTAGGGTGTGGTCACTCCGTGTGATCTTGCACCCCTCCCAGGAGCGCGATGCCTGACAGCCAGCCACGGCGGCCCGACGACAACGCGCCCGACAGCGCCGACGCAGCCACCACCGCCGACCACCCCACCCTCGTCCTCGGCGGCGCCCGCCTCGCCGACGGCCGGGCCGTCGACGTACGCCTGAGCGGCAGCCGGATCGAGGCCGTCGGCACCGCGGGCAGCCTCACCGCCCGCGGCCCCCGCATCGACCTCCGCGGCTACCTGCTGCTCCCCGCCCCGGCCGAACCCCACGCCCACAGCGACACCGCACTCACCGCCGACGGCGCGGGCCCCGACAGCCCCGGCCCCGCCTCCCACCGCACCGAGGACATCCAGCGCCGCGCCACCGAGGCCGCCCTCCTCCAGCTCGGCCACGGCGCCACCGCTCTGCGCACCCACGTCCGCGTCGGCGACGTCCAGGGCCTCTCCCCGCTCGAAGCCGTCCTGCAGGCCCGGCGCGCCCTGCGCGGCCTCGCCGACGTCATGCCCGTCGCGGTCCCCCGGCTCCTCACCGGCGTCGCCGGGGCGGACAGCCTCGCGATGCTCCGGGACGCGGTGAAGATGGGCGCGGCCGTCGTCGGCGGCTGCCCCGACCTCGACCCCGACCCCACGGGCTACACCGAGGCCGTCCTGGAGATCGCCGCCGAGCACGGCTGCCCCGTGGACCTGCACACCGACGGCGACGACCCCGTCCGCCTGGCCCGGCTCGCCGCGATGGCGGCCGGCCTGCGCCCCGGCGTCACCCTCGGCCCCTGCGGCGGCCTGGCCCATCTGCCGCTGGACGCCGCGGCCCGGGCCGCCGATCAGCTCGCCGCCGCCGGGATCACCGTGGTCTGCCTGCCTCAGGGCGGCTGCGCCGGAGCCGAGCGCCGTACGACCGCCCCCGTACGCCTGCTGCGCTCCGCAGGCGTACGCGTCGCGGCGGGCAGCGGTGCGCTGCGGGACACGGCCAACCCGGTCGGTCGCGGCGATCCGCTCGAAGCCGCCTATCTCCTCGCCTCCCAGGCGGGGCTACACGCCGAACAGGCGTACGCCCTGGTCTCCACGACCGCCCGCGCGGCCCTCGGCCTTCCCGACGTGCGGGTCGAGGCGGGATTCCCCGCCGAACTCCTCGCCGTACGCGGCGAACGCCTCTCCGCGGTGCTCTCCCTGGCCTACAGCCGCATCGTCATCCACGGCGGCCGGATCGTCGCCCGCACCAGCGCCGTGCGCGAGTACTGCGACTCCGATGGAGACGCCGCCACGGGGCTCGGCGGGCTCCCGCGTCAGGGCAGGCCCGACTCCGGCGCGGGGCCGAGGAACTGAGCGCGACCCGGCCCCCGGGCGTACGGTCAGTGGTATGCGCATTGTCATCGCAGGTGGACACGGACAGATCGCACTGCGGCTGGAGCGGCTGCTCGCCGCACGCGGGGATGAAGCCGTAGGAATCATCCGCAACCCCCAACAGAGTCAGGACCTGACCGAAGCCGGCGCCCAACCCGCCGTGCTGGACCTCGAATCGGCCACCGTGGAGCAGACCGCGGAGGTGCTGCGCGGCGCGGACGCGGCCGTCTTCGCCGCGGGCGCGGGGCCGAACAGCGGTGTCGCCCGCAAGGACACCGTCGACCGCGACGCGGCCGTGCTGTTCGCCGACGCGGCCGAGGCGGCGGGCGTCCGCCGCTATCTCGTCGTCTCCTCGATGGGCGCCGACCCCGACCACCCCGGCGACGAGGTCTTCGACGTGTACCTGAGGGCCAAGGGTGCCGCCGACGCCGACGTACGCTCCCGCACCGCGCTGGACTGGACGATCCTGCGCCCCGGCATGCTGACCAACGACGCGGGCAACGGACAGGTCCTCCTGGCCGCCTCGACGGGCCGCGGCCCGATCCCCCGCGACGACGTGGCGGCCACGCTGCTGGAGCTGCTGGACACCCCGGCGACGGCGGGCCTGACCCTTGAGGCGATCTCCGGGAACGTGCCGGTGACGGTGGCCGTGAAGGACGTCGCGGGCAACTGATCCGCGGCGGGACTCCCCGGCGGAACTCCGCACCGGGAACGCGCCGGGACAACGAGGAAGCCCCCGACCGGAAGAACCGGTCGGGGGCTTCGTTCGTGTGGCGGCGCCAGGGTTCGAACCTGGGTAGGCGAAGCCGGCAGATTTACAGTCTGCTCCCTTTGGCCACTCGGGCACACCGCCTCGAACGACGCGTTGGATCTCGTGGTGATCTCCTTGGCGACGACGTAAACGATACCTGATGGCCAGGGGTGCTCCGCCACCTCATTGATCAGCCGCCGGAGGGTGCGGCGGTGGCTAGGCTTGCGCCGTATCCCCAAGCATTCGACGCAAGGAGCCACACGTCATGGCCGACTCCAGTTTCGACATCGTCTCGAAGGTCGAGCGGCAGGAGGTCGACAACGCCCTCAACCAGGCCGCCAAGGAGATCTCCCAGCGTTACGACTTCAAGGGCACGGGCGCCTCGATCTCGTGGTCGGGCGAGAAGATCCTGATGGAGGCGAACGGCGAGGAGCGCGTCAAGGCCATCCTCGACATCTTCCAGTCCAAGCTGATCAAGCGCGGCATCTCGCTGAAGTCGCTGGACGCCGGCGAGCCGCAGCTCTCCGGCAAGGAGTACAAGATCTTCGCCACGATCGAGGAAGGCATCTCCCAGGACAACGCCAAGAAGGTGGCGAAGATCATCCGCGACGAGGGCCCGAAGGGCGTCAAGGCGCAGGTCCAGGGTGACGAGCTGCGGGTCAGCTCGAAGAGCCGGGACGACCTGCAGGCCGTACAGGCGCTGCTGAAGGGGCAGGACTTCGACTTCGCGGTGCAGTTCGTGAACTACCGGTGATCAACCGCTGAGATCCGTACGGGCGTTGCCGGATCGCTTGAGCCGAACCGAGCCGAGCTGACACGACCGACTGAGCTGAGACTACTGAGCCGAGCCGAGCACGACGGGGGCACACCGCCGAGGCCGACCTCGACGGCGTGCCTCTTCGTGTGCCGGGCCCCGGGCGCGGGTGCGATGTCCGAATACCGCCGGTGGGGGTGCGGCGAGTGGGCGCAGACTGGCGGTACCGACCGGGGAAGTGAGAAGGCATGACGACGACGGTGTACGCACGGGTGGAGAGCCCGCTGGGTGAGCTGCTACTGGTCGGCGAGACGGTGGCGGACGGGCCGGATGCGGCTGGGGCGGCCGGGGTCCGGCTGCGCTCGTTGTCGATGCTCGGCCAGAAGGGCGGCGCCGTCGTCCAGGACCGCTGGCGACACGCCCCCGCGGCGTTCGCGGAGGTCGCCCGGCAGTTGGAGGCGTACTTCGCGGGGCGTTCGACGCGGTTCGACGTGCCGTTGGCGGAGGGCGCGGGCACGGAGTTCCAGCGGCGGGTCTGGGCGGCGCTGGAGTCGATCCCGTACGGGAGCACGGTGTCGTACGGGGAGGTCGCGGCGCGGGTCGGGTCCTCGGGGGCGGGCGTGCGGGCGGTGGGCACGGCGATCGGGCGCAATCCGTTGCTGGTCGTGCGGCCGTGCCACCGGGTGATCGGGGCGGACGGGGCGTTGCGGGGGTACGCGGGCGGGCTGGAGCGGAAGAAGTTGCTGCTGGGGATCGAGGGCGGGGCGGGCTGAGGCGTGGCGCCAGGGCTTCCGCCGTCCTCGGACGGCCTGTTCCGGCGGCCGCGGAGGGTGGTCGCGCCGGGGGCCGTCCATGTCCCGGAGTGGCTGCCGGTGGAGCGGCGGGCGGAGTTGGTGGCGGCGTGCCGGCAGTGGGCGCGGGGGCCGGTCCCGTTGCGGCACACGCTGCTGCCGGGCGGTGGGGTGATGTCGGTGCGGACGGTGTGCCTGGGGTGGCACTGGCAGCCGTACCGGTACGCGCGTACGGCTGACGACGTGAACGGCGCCCGGGTGGCCGCGTTCCCGGACTGGCTGGGCGACCTGGGACGGGCGGCGGTGGCCGAGGCGTACGGGGACGAGCGTGCGGCGGAGGCGTTCGCACCGGATACCGCGCTGATCAACTTCTACGACGACACCGCGCGGATGGGCATGCATCAGGACAAGGAGGAGCGGTCGAGCGCTCCTGTGGTGTCGTTGAGCATCGGGGCGAGGTGCGTGTTCCGTTTCGGGAACACGGAGGGACGCGGGCGGCCCTACACGGATGTGGAGTTGGCGTCCGGGGATCTGTTCGTCTTCGGCGGGCCGTCGCGTTTCGCTTTCCACGGGGTGCCGAAGGTGTACGCGGGGCCGGCCGACCCGGCCGCGGGACTGCGGGCCGGCCGGTTGAACCTGACGCTGCGGGAGACCGGGATGGCATCACGGGGCGTGCGGTAGAGCGGTGTGCGACGGCCGTTCACGGGCCCCCTGTCCGTCCCCGGGTCAGCGGCGTTCGCGGGAGTTGCCGAACAGCAGCCGGTAGGCGATGAGCAGGACCAGTGAACCGGCGATGGCGGCGATCCAGGTCGCGGTGTCGTAGAAGTCGTTGCTGATGGGGCGGTCGAGGAACTTGCTGGAGAGCCAGCCTCCGACGAAGGCCCCGGCGATGCCGATCAGGGTGGTGCCGATGATGCCTCCCGGGTCGCGTCCCGGGAGGAGGATTTTGGCTATGACTCCGGCGAGCAGCCCGAGAATGATCCAACTGATGATGCCCATATGGCCGCACCTACCCCTTGCTTCGTCTTGAAACCCAAGACGTCACGGGCCTGCGTTCGGTTGCCCGGGGCGTGTCCGTCGAGGTCGGGACGGACGCCCCGGTCCGGGTGCGGCGCGGCGGACTACCGGGCGGCGAAGGGCTGGTCCGTGGGGACGATCTCCTTGCCGAAGGGCATGAGGGAGACGGGGATCAGCTTGAAGTTGGCGATGCCCAGGGGGATGCCGATGATCGTGATGCACAGCGCGATGCCGGTGGTGATGTGGCCGAGCGCGAGCCACCATCCGGCGAGGACCAGCCAGAGGACGTTCCCCACGCAGGAGGGCGAGCCCGCGTCCCGGCGGTCGACGACGGTGTGGCCGAACGGCCAGAGCGCGTAGACGCCGATCCTGAAGGCGGCGAGCCCGAAGGGGATGCCGATGATGGTGATGCAGAGCAGGAGGCCCGCGAGCAGGTAGCCGAGGAACATCCAGAATCCGCAGAGGATCAGCCAGATGACGTTCAGGATGGTTTTCACGGGCGATGACCTGCCATCTGTTCTAGTCGGGCGATCCGCTCCGCCATCGGCGGGTGGGTGGAGAACATCTTCGCCATTCCCCGGCCGGGACGGAACGGGTTCGCGATCATCATGTGGCTCGCGGTCTCGATCCTGGGCTCGGGCGGCAGCGGGAGCTGTTTCGTCCCCGCGTCGAGCTTGCGCAGGGCGCTGGCGAGGGCCAGTGGGTCGCCGGTGAGCTGGGCCCCGGAGGCGTCGGCCTCGTACTCCCGGGAGCGGCTGACGGCGAGCTGGATGACGGAGGCGGCGAGCGGACCCAGAATCATGATCAGGAGCATGCCGAGGAGACCGGGCCCCTCGTCGTCGTTGGAGCGGCCCACCGGGATGAGCCAGGCGAAGTTGACCAGGAACATCACGACGGAGGCGAGGGCTCCGGCGACGGACGAGATGAGGATGTCCCGGTTGTAGACATGGCTCAGCTCGTGGCCGAGGACGCCGCGCAGCTCGCGTTCGTCGAGGATCTGGAGGATGCCCTCGGTGCAGCAGACGGCGGCGTTGCGCGGGTTGCGCCCGGTGGCGAACGCGTTGGGCGCCTGCGTCGGGGAGATGTAGAGGCGTGGCATGGGCTGGCGGGCCGCCGTGGAGAGCTCGCGGACGATGCGGTAGAGCTGCGGCGCCTCGAACTCGCTGACGGGTCGGGCGCGCATGGCCCGCAGGGCGAGCTTGTCGCTGTTCCAGTACGCGTAGGCGTTGGTGCCGACGGCTACCAGGAGCGCGACGACGAGGCCTGTACGTCCGAAGAAGCTGCCGATGACGATGATGAGTGCGGACAGTCCCCCGAGGAGTACGGCGGTCTTCAGCCCGTTGTGCCGGCGGTGCACGGTACGCCCTCCAAGTGGTGCAGCAGGGGAACCCTTTGCATGGTGGTGCTCCACTGCCCAGTGGAGCCTCCTGTACTGGTCAACGCCAGGCGAGAGGAGCTAGTTCCCTTGTGCGTGCGGCCGGAGGGCTGGGGCTGTGCCGCGTGTTCGCGCCGGTCGGGCGCCCGGCCCCGTACGGAGTGGCGCTGGGCCGTACGGGTGGCGGGGTTGCTCGTGGTGCGGCGGTCCTACAGGTGTGCGTGCGTCGCTGTGCGGGTCGGTTCTGCTGTGCGGGTCAGTGCTGCTGTGCGGGGAGCTTGGCGAGGGAGAGCGCCTCGGGGTCGGGCTCGACCTCGCTGGTGCAGTAACCGCAGCGGGAGGCGACGGCGGGGATCTCGCTGAAGCAGCGCGGGCAGTCGCGGAGGGCGGCCTTGATGTTGACGGCCTCCTCTTCTTCTTCCTTGGTGAAGCGGTTCTGCACCTTGGCCATGGGGACCACGACGCAGAAGTACAGCACTGCGGCGGTGATCAGGAAGGCGATCGCGGCGGCGATGAAGAGGCCGTACGGGAACACGACGCCGTCGACTTCGTAGGAGGCCTTGCTGAAGTCTCCCGTGCCCCGCGTGGCGAGGCCGATCAGCGGTGTGATGAAGGCATTGCTGAAGCCCGTGACGACGGCGGTGAAGGCCGCCCCGACCGCGAGACCGATCGCCATCGAGATGACGTTCCCGCGCAGGATGAAGTCCTTGAACCCGTTCAGCACTGCTCTCTCTTTCCTCTTGCTGCCGACACGTCCACGCCGATTACGTGACGTATGCAGCCAAGACCATGCCCTGTGGCGGGGGCCGTGGGCAAACCGATCTTGCGAGGCGGGGAGAGCTCAGAAGAGGCTGACGGAGGCGACGCGCAGGACGGCCTCCGGGACCCCGGAGAGCAGGATTCCGGCGATGGCGGTGAGTGCGATCGCCGTGGTGAGCGGGGTGGGGGTCCGGAATCGGCGCGGTGGAGCGGAGGCCGTGGATCCGGTGGCGGCCCCGGTGGTTTCCGGGGTGCCCTCGGGCGCCCGGAAGAGGATCGCGGTCCACTGAAGGTAGTAGTAGAGAGCGATCACCACGTTGACGGCCATGACGACGGCGAGCCAGCCGAGGCCCGCGTCGACGGCCGCGGAGAAGACGGTGACCTTCGCGAAGAGCCCGATGATGCCGGGCGGCAGTCCGGCCAGGCAGAGCAGGAAGAAGCCGAGGGCCAGGGCGGCGAGCGGGCGGGTGGCGTACAGGCCCCGGTAGTCGGAGAGCCGGTTGCCGGGGTGGGTACGGGCGACGACGGCGGCGACGGCGAACGCGCCCAGGTTCACGACGGCGTACATGAGGGCGTACGCCACGGTGGAGCCGATCTGGTCGTCGCTGGAGTACGCGGCGGCTGCGATCGGGACCAGGAGGTAGCCGGCCTGGGCGACCGAGGACCAGGCGAGGAGGCGGACAGCGCTGCGGGCGCGGTCGGCGTTCTGACGGAGGGCCGCGACGTTGCCGACGGTCATGGTGAGCGCGGCGAGGACGGCGAGTGCGGGCCCCCAGACGTCGGCGTAGGAGGGGAACGCGATGACGGTGACCAGAATGAGCCCCGAGAACCCGACGGCTTTCCCCACGACGGAGAGGTAGGCGGCGATGGGGAGGGGCGCGCCGACGTAGGTGTCGGGGACCCAGAAGTGGAACGGCGCGGCGGCGGTCTTGAAGGCGAAGCCGACGAGGGTGAGGGCGACACCGGTCTTGGCGAGGGTGTCGAGCACCGGGGGCACGTCGTCGAGGCGGACGGCGATCTCGGTGAGGTGCAGGGTGCCGGTGGTCGCGTACACGAAGCTGACGCCGAGCAGCATGACGGCGGTGGCGACGACGGAGGAGAGGAAGAACTTCCAGGCCGCCTCGGAGGAGCGCCGGTCGCCGCGCACGATGCCGACGAGGGCGAACGCGGGCAGCGAGGCGACTTCGAGGGCGACGACGAGCGTGGCGAGGTCGCGGGCGGCGGGCAGCAGGGCGGCCCCGGAGGCGGAGGCCAGGAGCAGGAACCAGTACTCCCCCGCCGGCAGCTTGCGGGTGTCGTCGAGCGAGAGCAGCACGGTGAGGAAGGCGCCGCCGAGGACGAGGGCCTGGATGACGAGGGTGAAGTGGTCGGCGGTGTAGCTGCACGCCTGGGCGCCGGTGGTGACGCAGAAGGTGGCCCGGTCCCCGGCGCGCAGGGGGATCAGGAGCGCCAGGGCGGCGGCGAGGGACGTGAGGGCGCCGTAGCCGAGGAGCCGCTTGCGGTGCGCGGGCAGGAACAGGTCGGCGACCAGGACGATCAGGGCGGCCAGCGCGGTGAGGGTGGGGGGCGCGATGGCGAGCCAGTCGATGGACTGGACGAGGCTGGGGGCGTCGGCGGCGACAAGGCTTCCGGTGGCGTCGCCGGTGCCGGGGGCGGTCAGGCCCGGGGCGGTGCTGAGGTCCGCGGTCACGACTTGCCTCCTGCGAGGAGCTTCTGCACGGCCGGGTCGGTGAGGCCGAGGAGGACCGCGGGCCAGAGACCGGCGAGGACGGTGAGCGCGGCGAGCGGGGTCCAGGCGACGGCTTCGTACGTCTGGATGTCGGCGAGCTGCGGGGTGGAGGAGGTGGCGGGCCGGGCTCCGGCGGCCCCGGACGGCTCGGCCCCGGACGGCTGCGGGCCGGCCGCCCTTTGCGCGCCGTCCGCAGCTCGCAGGGCCCGGTCGTCGGGTGACAGCCGGGCGTGGGGCGGGTGCTCGCCCATGCAGACGCGGCGGACGACGATGAGCATGTACCCGGCGGTGAGCAGGGTGCCGAACGCTCCGATGGCCATGAAGGTGCGGAACGCGGGGCGACTGAGGCCTTCGGCGGGGCTGTACGCGCCGAACAGGGTGAGCATCTCGCCCCAGAAGCCGGCCAGTCCGGGGAGGCCGAGCGAGGCGACGGCGGCGAAGGCGAGCAGGGCGCCGAGGCGGGGCGCCCGGCCGTAGAGAGCGGCCCCGGTCGCTCCGGCGAGGGTGTCGAGGTCGGCGGTGCCGTAGCGGTCCTTGATGGCGCCGACCAGGAAGAACAGCAGGCCGGTGATGAGGCCGTGGGCGATGTTGGCGAAGAGCGCGCCGTTGACTCCGGTGGGGGTCATGGTGGCGATGCCGAGCAGGACGAAGCCCATGTGGCCGACGGACGAGTAGGCGATGAGCCGCTTGAGGTCGCCCTTGGCGCCGGTACGGGCCAGGGCCAGGCAGGCGAGGGAGCCGTAGACGATGCCGACGACGGCGAACGCCGCGAGGTAGGGCGCGAAAGTCCGCATGCCGTCGGGGGCGATGGGGAGCAGGATCCGGACGAATCCGTACGTTCCCATCTTCAGCAGGACGCCCGCGAGGAGCACCGACCCGACGGTCGGGGCGGCGGTGTGGGCGTCGGGGAGCCAGCTGTGCAGGGGCCACATCGGGGTCTTCACGGCGAGGCCGAGACCGATCGCGAGTACGGCGATGACCTGCACGGATGTGGTGAGGCCCCGGCCGTTGTCAGTGGCGAGTGCCACCATGTCGAAGGTGCCGCTCTTCAGCCCGATGAGGAGGATGCCCAGCAGCATGACTACCGAGCCGAGCAGCGTGTAGAGGATGAACTTCCAGGCGGCCGCCTGCCGTTGGCCGGCGCCCCAGCGGGCGATGAGGAAGTACATCGGGATGAGGACCATCTCGAAGGCGAGGAAGAAGAGCAGCAGGTCGAGGACGGCGAAGGTGGCGAGGGTGCCGGACTCCAGGACGAGGACGAGGGCGACGAACGCCTTCGGTGAGGGGCCCGCGGGCAGCTTGAAGTAGCTGTACAGCGCGCAGAGGAAGGTCAGCAGCGCGGTCAGGAGCAGGAGGGGGAGCGAGATGCCGTCGATGCCGAGGTGGATGCGGACGTCGAGCGCCGGAATCCAGCTGATGTCGGTGGTCGCCTGCATCGTGGCGGGGTGGTCGTGGTCGAAGCCGGCGGCCAGGACGATCGCGGCGACGAGGACGGCGCCGGTGACGGTCACGCCGTGGCGGAGCACGGCCTGGTCGGGGTTCTTCCCCTTGAGTCCGGGCGGGGCGGGGAGCAGGGCCGCGACGGCGCCGAGGAGCGGGGCGACGACGACGAACGCCAGAAGGAACTGCATCACGGACGCACTGATATCGATCACGGTCACGACCCCGCGTTGACGTTGGCGAAGACGACGGCGGCGATCGCCAGGACGAGGGACCCGGCGAGCAGGGCGCTGACGTAGGTCTGCACGTTGCCGGTCTGCGCCCGGCGGACGGCGGTGCCGAGGAGGCGCGTGACGGCGCCCGATCCGTTGACGTAGGTGTCGACGACCTCGCGGTCCAGGAAGCGGACGAGGCGGGCGGCTGCCTGGACGGGGCGGACGAACAGCGCCGCGTACAGGGCGTCGAGGTGGAAGCCGGTGACCGCGTGGCGGTGCAGCCGCCCGAGGAGGAGCCTGCCGGGGTCGGCCGGGTCGGGGGCGCCCGCGATGGTGCCGTAGACGGCGGTGTGGGACGTCATGGCCTCGGCTTCGACGAGGGCGGGTTCGACACCGGGGTGGGCGGTGACGGCACCGATGGGGGTGCGGGCGGCGAGGGCGGTGGTGTGGCGCCACGCGCCGTAGGTGACGAGGCCGCTGATGAGCGTGACGCCGGTGGAGAGGACGGCGGTGGTGAGGGACGGCGTGAGGTCGTGCCCGTCGAACCAGTCGCCGATCATGCCGACGGTGAGACCGAGGGCGATGGTGGGTACGGCCAGGATCCACAGGACGGAGGTCATGGCGGCGGGCTGCTTGCCGTGGTCGGGGACGTCCGCGCCGCGCCCGCGGAAGGCGAGGAGCCAGAGGCGTACGGCGTAGGCGGCGGTCAGGACGGCGGCGAGGAGCCCGGCGACCAGGATCGTCCAGCCCGCGGCGGCCGGGGCGACGCTCCGGTCCCCGAGGGCGGTGTGCTCGGCGGCGACGAGGACGGCTTCCTTGGAGAAGAAGCCGGCGAACGGCGGGATGGCGGCCAGCGCGAGGAGCGCGACGGTCATCGTCCAGAAGGCGTCCGGGATACGGCGCGCGAGCCCTCCCATCCGGGACATGGCGGCGAGCGAGTTGGTGCCCGCGGCGTGGATGACGACGCCCGCGGCGAGGAAGAGGACCGCTTTGAACGCACCGTGCGAGATCAGGTGGAAGACTGCCGCGCCCCGGTCGCCGACGGCCAGGGCGCCCGACATGTAGCCGAGCTGGCCGATGGTCGAGTAGGCGAGGACGCGTTTGATGTCGTCCTGGGCGAGGGCGGCGAGCCCGGACCCGATCATCGTGACGGCGGCCATCACGGCGAGGACGACGAGCGCCGCGCCGGAGGCCGCGAAGACGGGCAGCAGGCGGGCCACGAAGTAGATGCCGGCGGCGACCATCGTCGCGGCGTGGATGAGCGCGGAGACGGGGGTGGGGCCGGCCATCGCGTCGGGCAGCCAGGTGTGCAGGGGGAATTGGGCCGACTTGCCGGCGACGCCCGCGAGGAGCAGCAGGGCGATGACGGTGGGGTGGTCGAGCCCGCCGTTGCCGACGGCGGCGAGGATCTTGGTGATCCGGAAGCTGCCGGTGTCTGCGGCGAGCGCGAACAGACCGATCAGGAAGGGGACGTCGCCGAGCTTGGTGACCAGGAAGGCCTTGAGGGAGGCGGCCCGGGCCTCGGGCGTCTCCCAGTAGTGGCCGACGAGGAAGTACGAGCAGATGCCCATGATCTCCCAGCCGACCAGGAGCACCATCAGGTCGCCGGAGTAGACGACCAGGAGCATCGCGGAGGTGAAGAGGGAGACGAGGGCCGCGTAGGAGGGGTAGCGGGCGTCGTCGCGGAGGTAGGCCGTGGAGTAGAGCTGTACGCAGGTGGCGACGACGGTGACGAGGACGGCGACCAGCACGGCGAAGCCGTCGAGGTGCAGCGCCAGGTCGATCGGGACCGAGCCGGTGGGCGTGAGCTGGGTCGCGGCGTCGATGGCCCGGCCGCCGCCCTGGCGGACGGCGACGACCACGGCGAGAACGGCCGCGGTGAGGGTCGGGAGGATCGCCAGCGGGCGGACGAAGCCGGGGGCGGAGCGGCCGACGGCGAGCCCGGTGATGGCCCCGAGGAACGGAAGGAGGGGGACGAGGGCGGCGAGGGTCGTGGTGGTCACGTGGTGGCCTCTGCCTTCTTCGTCTTCCCCGTCGTCCCGTCCGCACGGCCGGAGGTCGGCCCGGCGCCGTCGGTGTCGGCGGTGTCGGCGGTGTCGGCGGTGTCGGGGAGCGTCTCGGCGTCGTCGGTCTCGGCGGTGTCGCGCAGCCGGTCGATGTCGGAGGTGCCCCGGTTGCGGTAGACGGCCAGGACGATCGCGAGGCCGATGCCGATCTCGGCGGCGGCGATGGCGATGGTGAAGAGCGTGAGTGCCTGGCCGGAGTGGAGGGCGTCGCGGAGCCACACGTCGAAGGCGACGAGATTGAGGTTGACGGCGTTGAGCATCAGCTCGACGGACATCAGGACCAGGATCGCGTTGCGGCGGGCGAGGACGCCATAGAGGCCGACGCAGAAGAGGAGGGCGGCGAGCACGGCGGGATAGGCGAGATGCATCAGCTCTGCTCCTCCCGTCCGGGTGTGCCGGGTGTGCTGGGTGTGCCAGGCGAAGCGGGCGGGCCAGGCTTCACCTTGCTGGGCTTGGCCGTGCCGTTGGCGCCGGGGCTGACCGTGGTGTCCGTGTCGCGTTTGCGGGACAGGACGATCGCGCCGACGAGGGCGGCGAGCAGCAGGACGGAGAGCGCCTCGAAGGGCAGCACCCAGTTCCGGAACAGGAAGGCGCCGGTGACCTCGGTGGAGCCCTGGGCGGGCCCGTCGAGGTCGATCCAGGTGGTGCGGAAGGCGTCGACCACGACCCAGACGAGGGCCGCCGCCGCGGTGGCGGCCACCCCGAGGGCGACCCACCGGTTGCCCGAATCGGCGTCCGGGGAACGGCCGATGGGGGCCCGGGTGAGCATCAGGCCGAAGAGGAGGAGGACGACGACGGAACCGACGTAGATCAGTACCTGGACCCAGGCGATGAACTCCGCGGTGAGCAGGAGGTACTCGACGGCCAGCCCGCCGAGCGCCACCACGAGCCAGAGCGCGGCGTGCACCAGCTGCCTGGTCGTGACGGTGATGACGGCGGCGCCGAGGGTGGCGATGCCGACGAGCAGGAACGCGATCTCGACGCCGGACGGGGAGAGGAAGCCGGGGTGGTCACCTGCGGCAGCGGTGGCGGTGGCGCCCACGGTGGCGGTGGCGTTGAGCAGCATCACGGGGTCCCTCCCTTCTCGTCTGCCTGGTTCTTCCCGTCCGCCAGGTTCTTCCCGTCCGCCTGCTCCCGCTGTTCCTGTGCGCGCAGGGCGGCGAGCTTGTCCGCGGCCTTGCGGGCGGCGGCGATCTCCTTCGGTTCCTCGGCCCCGGGGTCGAGGGCGGGCGGCTCCGGCACGGTCCACATCCACTCGCGGAGCTTGTCGCGCTCGTGGGTGAGTTCGTGGATGTCCGTCTCCGCGTACTCGAACTCGGGCGACCAGAACAGCGCGTCGAAGGGGCACACCTCGATGCAGATACCGCAGTACATACAGAGGGAGAAGTCGATGGCGAAGCGGTCGAGGACGTTCCGGCTGCGCTCACGGCCGCCGGGGGCGGCGGGCGGCGACGTCTCCTTGTGGGAGTCGATGTAGATGCACCAGTCGGGGCACTCACGGGCGCAGAGCATGCAGACCGTGCAGTTCTCCTCGAACAGCCCGATGACACCGCGGGAGCGGGGCGGGAGTTCGGGCTGGGTGTCCGGGTACTGCGCGGTGACGGTCTTCCTCGTCATCGTGCGCAGGGTGACGGCAAGGCCCTTGGCCAGGCCGGATCCAGGGATCGGGGACATCAGTTGATCGCCACCTTCACGATGCCGGTGAGCGCGATCTGCGCGAGGGCGAGCGGTACGAGGGTGGTCCAGGCGAGCTTCTGCAACTGGTCCTCACGCAGGCGCGGATAGCTGACGCGCAGCCAGATGACGACGAACGCGAGGAGGGCGGTCTTGAGGATGGTCCAGAGCCAGCCGAGCCCGTCTGCGCCGAACGGGCCGTGCCAGCCGCCGAGGAACAGGACGGTGGTCAGCGCGCACAGGACCACGATGCCGGCGTACTCGGCGAGCAGGAACAGGGCGAAGCGCAGACCGGTGTACTCGGTGTACGCGCCGAAGATGATCTCGGAGTCGGCCACCGGCATGTCGAACGGCGGACGCTGCAACTCGGCCAGACCGGCGACGAAGAAGACCAGGGCGCCGACGATCTGCCAGGGCAGCCACCACCACTCGAAGGCGTCGAGGATGCCGGTCAGCGAGACCGTCCCGGCGGCCATGGCCACGGAAGCCGCGGTCAGGAGCATGGGCAGCTCGTAGGAGAGGAGCTGCGCGGCGGTACGGAGACCGCCGAGGAGGGAGAACTTGTTGGCGGAGGCCCAGCCCGCCATGAGCGAGCCGAGGACACCGATGCCCATGACGGCGAGCACGAAGAAGATGCCCGCGTCGACGGCCTGGCCGACCGCGCCGGGGCCCACGGGGATGACCACGAGGACGAGGAGGTACGGGAGGAGGGCGACGGCGGGGGCGAGCTGGAAGACGCGGCGGTCGGCGGCGGCCGGGACCACGTCCTCCTTCTGCGCGAACTTCACGCCGTCCGCGACGAGCTGGGCCCAGCCGTGGAAGCCGCCCGCGTACATGGGGCCCAGGCGGCCCTGCATGTGGGCCATCACCTTGTGTTCCGCCTGGCCGACGAGGAGGGGGGCGACCAGGAACACGACGAAGACGATGGCCAGTCGGAGGGCGACGTCGGACACGTCGTTCACTCGGGATCGCCTCCGGCGGGGTGGTCTGGGGCGGGCTTGCCGGGGGCCGGGGGCGGCTTGCCAGGGGCGGCTTCGTCGGGAGCGGCTTCGTCGGGAGCGGGGGCGGGTTCGTCCGTGGGTGCGGGCTCTTCGGACTCGGCGGCCTCGCTGCGGGTGGAGGGTTCGCCGGGGGTGGAGGTGGGGCCGCTGCGTGGGGCTTCTCCCTCGCCCGCCCCTTCCCGAACCGGCGGCTCCGGGCGCTCCGGTTCGTCGGAGGCCGGTTCATCGAAAGCCGGTTGGGCGTCGTGCCACGGGGCGTCCGTGCTGCGCACCCGGGGCGGAGGCCCTGAGGTGTCCCCGGGCACGGGCCCGTCCGACGCCGGACGCTGGCCGGCCGAGCCGCCCGACGCCGAGCGGGAACGGCGCGCCGGAGCGGCCGGGGGCGCCGCGGGAGCGTCCGGGGGTGGCTGCTGGCTTGCCGAGCCCTCGGACGCCGACCGGGAGCGGCGCGGGCGGGTCGTCGGGGCCACCTGCGGGGGCGTGGTGGCAGTCGGCTGCGTGGTCGTGGGAGCCTCCGGGGTCGCGGACACGCCAGGCGTCGCGGAGGTCTCCGCACCGGTCACCGCGGAGGCGTCCGCTCCGGTAGCTGCGGGCGTGTCCGGTCCGGTAGCTGCGAGGGTGCCCGGTCCGGTAGCTGCGGGGGGGCCCGCTCCGGTAGTTGCGGGCGTGTCCGGTCCGGTAGCTGCGGGGGTGTCCGGTCCGCTCGCCGTGGGGCGTTGTGCCGCTGAGCCCTCGCCCGCGGTGCGGGTACGGCGGGGTGGGCGGTCGGCCGCGGGGCGGGCGGCTCGGCCCGGGCGGGCGGCGGCCGGGGGGAGTTGGCCCTTCAGCGGGCCCCATTCGTTCGGGTCGGGGACGCCGGGCGGGAGCATCGCGCGACGCTTGGGGCCGGTGTGTCCCTCCGCCGGCTCCCCCGGTTCCTTGGCCCCGGGCCAGGCCTTGGCGACGCGCGCGGCCAGGACGAAGTCCTTGCGCAACGGATGGCCCTCGAAGCCTTCCGGCAGGAGCAGCGGTACGAGATGGGGGTGGCCCTCGAAGGAGACGCCGAACATCTCGTGCGTCTCGCGCTCGTGCCAGGCCGCGCCCGCGTAGACGTCGATGGCGCTGGGCAGAACCGCCGCGTCGTGCGGCACGGTCGTGCGTACCATCAGCCGCCGCACCGTACCCGTACCCGTGCCCACGGCCGCGACATGGGCGCAGACGCGGAAGCCGACGCCCGGTTCGTCCACGGCGCTGAGCCAGTCGAAGTAGCTGCACCCGAGCCCGTCGCGGGCGGTCCGCAGCGCGGTGAGCCAGCCGGCGGCGGGGACGTCGACGGTCAGCAGGTCGTACGCGGACTCCGCCGTGGCCTCGTCGCCGAACAGGTCGGTGACCGCGTCCGGCAGTCGGCCGTAGGCCTCGGCCGCGGATTCCGGGTGCCGGTCGCTGTCGCTCATCGCCGCTCCTCCGTCGGGGCCGACGTCGGGGCCGGCGCCGTGGGAGCGGACACCAGGCCGCTGCGCAGGGCCTCGGTGGACGGGCCCTGGCCCCTGGCCTCTGTGACCCCGGTGGCGTACCGCTCGGCGAGCGATTCGCGCGCGATCTTCTCCTGGAGCTTGAGAATGCCCTGGAGCAGCGCCTCGGGCCGGGGCGGGCAGCCGGGTACGTACACATCGACGGGGATGATCTGGTCGACGCCCTTGGTCACGGAGTACGAGTCCCAGTAGGGGCCGCCGCAGTTGGAGCAGGCGCCGAAGGAGATGACGTACTTCGGTTCGGGCATCTGCTCGTACAGCCGCTTCACGGCCGGGGCCATCTTGTCCGTCACCGTGCCGGACACGATCATGAGGTCGGCCTGACGGGGGCCTGGGGCGAAGGGGATCACGCCGAGCCGGATGAAGTCGTGGCGCGCCATGGACGCGGCGATGAACTCGATGGCGCAGCAGGCGAGTCCGAAGTTGAAGACCCAGAGGCTGTAGCGGCGGCCCCAGTTGAGGACGACCTTCATCGGCTCCGGTGCGAGCCGGGAGAGCACGCCGAGACGCTTGGGCTCGGGAAGGAGGACCGGGTCGGACGGGGGCGGGGGCGCGGGCTGCTGCGATGCGGGGGTCGGCCGGCTCGTCAGGCCCATGCGAGGACGCCCTTCTTCCATGCGTAGAGCAGTCCCACGGCCAGGAAGCCGAGGAAGATGAACATTTCGACCAGGGTCGTCGCGCCGTATCCGGGCGCCGCGAACACCGTGGCCCACGGGAACAGGAAGATGGAGTCGACGGCGAAGATCACGTACAGGAACGCGTAGACGTAGTAGCGGACCTGGGTGTGCGCCCAGCCCTCGCCGACCGGGTCGACGCCGCATTCGTAGGTGAGGAGCTTCTCCGGGGTGGGGACGACGGGGCGCAGCAGTCGTCCGGCCCCGAAGGCCACGGCGACGAACAGGACACCGACCAGGGCGAGCAGGCCGATGACCGAATAGCTCTGAAAGTATTCCGAGGCGAGTGCGGTGGGTCCGTCCACCAGCACGCCGGGCACGCCGGGCACGCCGGATGCGCCGGATGCGCCGGATGCGCCGGGCACGCTGGATGCGCCGGTCATGCCCACGGCGTCCGCCACGCCGGTCACGTCCGTAACGTCGGCCACGTCCGCCCCTCGCTCCCTCGTCGTCCGCATCTGTCCCGTCTACCTGTTCTGTACGCACGGGAGTCTAGGGCCTGATAAATGGAGCGTAAGCAGCCGCGTCGGGCATCAGGTGGGGTTATCCCTACTTCACCCCACCCACGAGCCCCATGGTGGGCGCGGGTCCGGCCCGGCAGGCTGGAGGTATGACCATGAGCCCTTCCGTGCCGGATCCCGACCTGCTGCCGCCCGCCCGCCTCGCCCTCGACCGGTGGACCTGGCGGGAGGTCGCGTATCTGCTCGCCAATCTGCCGTTGGCCGTCGTCGGGTTCGTCTACACGGTGGTCGTGATCGCCGTCGGCGCCGGGCTCTCCGTGACCGTGATCGGGCTGCCGCTGCTGGTCGGCGGGCTCCAGGGCTCGCGGCTGCTGGGCCGGCTGGAGCGGTGGCGGGCGCGGCGGATGCTCGGCGTACGGGTCGAGGAGCCGAGTCCGCTGGCACGCGGCCACCGGGGGCAGGGGTTCTTCGTCCGGCTGTGGGCGGGGCTCAAGGACCCGGTGGGCTGGCGGGCGTTGCTGTACGGGTTCGTCCGACTGCCGTGGGGTGTGCTGACGTTCGCGGTGACGGTGGCGAGCCTGTTCGTCCTGTGGCCGGTGCTGCCCTTCATCACGCGAGGGCTGACGACGGTGGACCGGGCGATGGCGCGGGGGCTGCTGGCGCCCTCGGACGAGTTGGAGCGGCGCATCGCCGAGCTGGAGTCGGACCGGGGCGTGGTCGTGGATACCGCCGCCGCCGACCTGCGCCGGATCGAGCGCGACCTCCACGACGGAGCACAGGCCCGCCTGGTCGCCCTCGCCATGGGGCTCGGTCTGGCGAAGGAGAAGCTCACCGACGACCCCGAAGCCGCCGCCCGCATGGTCGACGAGGCCCACGGCGAGATCAAGGTCGCCCTCCAGGAGCTGCGCGACCTGGCACGCGGAATCCACCCCGCCGTCCTCACCGACCGGGGCCTGGACGCCGCCCTCTCCGCCATCGCCTCCCGCTGCACGGTTCCGGTCAAGGTGTCGGTGGGGCTTCGGGGACGTCCGGCGGAGGCCATCGAGGGCATCGCGTACTTCACCGTCTCGGAGCTGCTCCAGAACGTCAGCAAGCACAGCGGGGCACGGTCGGCCTCCGTCGACGTGTGGCGTTCGGGGGGCCGACTGATGCTCCAGGTCACGGACGACGGCGGGGGTGGAGCCCGGATGGACGGCGGTACGGGTCTCACGGGGCTCGCCGAGCGGCTCGACGCGGTCGACGGGGTGCTCGTCCTGGACTCGCCGGAGGGCGGGCCGACCACCGTCACCGCCGAGCTGCCCTGGCGCGACCGGACCGCAGCCCGGCCGGCCGCCTGACCGCCCGGGGGTTTTCCCCACCCCCGAGCCACCCAGGGGTGGGGAAAACCCCCGGGCGGATACGGAGAGGGACCTCATGGTGCGAAAGGCCGCCGGCCAGCACCCTTGAGGGAGAACGGTCCGGGATGACGGGCCGCCTCCGGCACCATCACGGCGCAGGCCCCACGCCCAGCCCACTGCCCCACGCACAGCCCACTGAGAGACTTCAGACAGAGACGGAACGGACGGGACTCATGGCCACGGCATACGGACCGGACACGCGGGACCGGGAGCATCAGGGTTCCGGCCCCGGCTTCGGGGCGAAGACCCCGGCGAAGCACTTTCTCCCCGCTCCGCTGCGTGCGCCCCTGGAGGCCCGTGCCTGGCGCGAGCTGCTCTACGCGCTGCTGAGCTTCCCGCTCGCCACCGCGGCGTTCGTCTTCGCGGTCACCATGACGTCGCTGAGCGCGGGCCTGCTGGTCACCTTCATCGGGATACCGGTTCTCGCCGCCGGCCTGGCCGTCTGCCGGGGTTTCGGTGCGCTGGAGCGGCACCGGGCGCGCGGGCTGCTGCGGGTGGAGGTCGCCGATCCGGAGCGGGTGCGGGGGAAGACCGGCGGCCCGTTGTCCTGGATGGGCGCGGTCCTCAAGAGCGGGGTGTCCTGGCGGCACCTGCTCTACACGCTGCTCCACTTCCCGTGGGCCACGTTCACGTTCGTCGTCGCGATCACGTTCTGGACGTACGGCCTGGCGGCGCTGACGTATCCGCTGTGGTTCTGGCTCTTCCCGGTGTTCGGCGGGCAGGACGGTCTCCAGCTGTACGGGGACCGCACCCACCAGGAGTATCTGGACTCGCCCGGCGAGCTGGCGGTGACCGGGGCGATCGGCCTGGCGCTCGTGCTGGCCGCGCCGTGGATCGTGCGGGGTCTGCTGTCCGTGGACCGGCTGATGGTCACCGGTCTGCTGGGGCCGTCCCGGCTGGCCACCCGGGTGTCGGAGCTGGAGTCGGACCGGGGCGTGGTCGTGGATACCGCCGCCGCCGACCTGCGCCGGATCGAGCGCGACCTGCACGACGGAGCACAGGCCCGCCTGGTCGCCCTCGCCATGGATCTGGGCCTGGCGAAGGAGAAGCTCACCGACGACCCCGAGGCCGCCGCCCGCATGGTCGACGAGGCCCACGGCGAGGTGAAGGTGGCTCTCCAGGAGCTGCGTGACCTGGCCCGGGGAATCCACCCCGCCGTCCTCACCGACCGGGGCCTGGACGCCGCGCTCTCCGCGATAGCCTCCCGCTGCACCGTGCCCGTGACGGTCGAGGTGGACTTGGACGCGCGGCCCGCGCAGGCGATCGAGGGCATCGCGTACTTCACCGTCTCGGAGCTGCTCCAGAACATCAGCAAGCACGCCCGGGCGACCCGGGCCACGGTCGACGTGTGGCGGACGGCCGACCGGCTGATGCTCCAGGTCACCGACAACGGCCGGGGCGGGGCGTCACCGGCTTCGGGCGGCGGCCTGGCAGGGCTGACGGAACGGCTGGACGCCGTGGACGGGGTCCTCGTGGTCGACTCCCCGGCCGGTGGACCGACGACGGTCACGGCCGAGCTGCCCTGGCGCGGCTGACCCGGACGCGGAGCCTCTCGCCCTGCTCCCCGCTCCCGCTTCCCCCCTCTCCGCTTCCCTCTATCCGCTTCCCCCGCTTCCCCTCCCCCGCTTCCCCTCCCCCGCTCCCCGCTTCCCCCTCCCCCGCTCTTTCGCTGTCCCCGGCCGTCGCCTTCGCTCTCGTCCCCCGCGCTTGGCCCCCGCTCACTCCGCGTATGTACGCCCCTTCGCCCGGCCTCCCGGTCCGGCGGCGGGGCGTACGGGCGCGTTCGTCCGGGCGTACGGCCGTGAGCGTCCCGGAGCGTACGGCGGTCCGTGCCCGGGGCGCAGGGGCCCTGCTGCCGGGCCGTGCGGGTTATCCACAGGGCCCCCATCCGTGTCCGGGGCCTGGGATGCTTGGGCGGTAGGGGCGTGGTGCGCGGTGGTCGGGCGTGGTGCGTGCGAGGTCGCGGGGAACGCGGCATATGCGGCATATTCAGAACAGTGGGGGACTCGCAGTCGTGGAGAACGTGGAGAACAGGGTGCGCGTGGTCATCGCCGAGGATTCGGTCCTGCTCCGGGAGGGACTCACCCGTCTGCTGACCGATCTCGGGCATGACGTGGTCGCGGGGGTCGGGGACGCGGAGGCGCTGCTCAAGACCGTGGCGGACCTCGACGCCCAGCAGGCGCTTCCCGATGTGGTGGTCGCCGATGTGCGGATGCCGCCGACGCACACCGACGAGGGCGTGCGCGCGGCGGTGCGGCTGCGGAAGGACTATCCGGACATCGGGGTGCTGGTCCTCTCCCAGTACGTGGAGGAGCAGTACGCCACCGAGCTGCTGGCGGGCAGCAGCCGCGGGGTGGGGTATCTGCTGAAGGACCGGGTGGCCGAGGTTCGCGAGTTCGTGGACGCCGTCGTCCGGGTGGCGCAGGGCGGGACGGCGCTGGACCCGGAAGTCGTGGCGCAGTTGCTGGGCCGCAGCCGCAAGCAGGACGTGCTGGCCGGGCTGACGCCGCGCGAGCGGGAGGTCCTGGGTCTGATGGCCGAGGGCCGGACGAATTCCGCGATCGCCCGGCAGCTCGTGGTGAGCGACGGGGCGGTCGAGAAGCACGTCAGCAACATCTTCCTGAAGCTCGGGCTGTCACCCAGCGACGGGGACCACCGGCGCGTCCTCGCCGTGCTGACCTACCTGAACTCCTAGCAACCTGACACTCTGTCAGTTACCTGTGAAGGTGGAGCCGGGGCCGCCGGCAGCCGTATCCCGGAGCGCTCCGGGGGCGCTCCGGGGCACCCCAGGAGCACTCCGGGGGCATTCCGGGGTCATTGCGCGGGCCCAGGGGTGTCCGGCGGGTGCCGGACGGGCACCTCTGATCAAGAAAGGGCCGCCGGAGGCCCGGGCGACCGGGAGGACCTAGGACGAAAGACCCAGGAGGCGGCCGCCTCCATCCCATGACCGGGGGGTTGCAAAAGGTGACAAACCTTAATCAAAGGGTGTCTCAAAATAGCGTCCACCATATGATCGGTCCCTGGAGGGCCACCTACGCGGACGTAGGGTGGCCTCTGGGATCGCCGGCTGGCCGGACGGTTCCGAACCGCCGCCCCAAGGGAGGTCCAGTTCAGTGACGAGCCAGGTCAGTAGCGCGGCAGAGAAGGCCGATGAGGCCAACGACGCCGTCCTCGGGGGTCAGCGAGCCCCCCTGTCAGGTACGACGGGAACCACGGGCGGCGACGGGAAGGAAGTCCGTCGCCTGGACCGGGTGATCATCCGTTTCGCGGGCGACTCGGGTGACGGTATGCAGCTCACGGGTGACCGGTTCACCTCGGAGACCGCTTCCTTCGGCAACGATCTCTCCACGCTGCCGAACTTCCCGGCCGAGATCCGCGCCCCCGCGGGCACCCTGCCGGGGGTCTCTTCCTTCCAGTTGCACTTTGCCGATCATGACATTCTGACCCCGGGTGACGCGCCCAACGTCCTGGTCGCGATGAACCCGGCCGCGCTGAAGGCGAACATCGACGATGTTCCGCGCGGCGCGGAGATCATTGTGAACACCGATGAGTTCACGAAGCGGCCGATGGCGAAGGTCGGGTACGCGACCAATCCGCTGGAGGATGGTTCGCTGGAGGCCTACAACGTTCATCCGGTGCCGTTGACGACGTTGACGCTGGAGGCGTTGAAGGAGTTCGGGCTGCCTCGTAAGGAGGCGGAGCGGTCGAAGAACATGTTCGCGCTGGGTCTGCTGTCGTGGATGTACCACCGGCCGACCGAGGGCACCGAGACGTTCCTGCGGCAGAAGTTCGCGAAGAAGCCGCAGATCGCCGAGGCGAACGTGGCGGCCTTCCGGGCGGGCTGGAATTTCGGCGAGACGACCGAGGACTTCGCGGTCTCCTACGAGGTCGCGCCGGCCTCGCAGGCCTTCCCCACCGGCACCTACCGCAACATTTCGGGAAACCTCGCGCTGTCCTACGGGCTGATCGCGGCCGGGCAGCTGGCGGACCTGCCGTTGTATCTGGGGTCGTATCCGATCACTCCCGCGTCGGACATCCTGCACGAGCTGTCGCGGCACAAGAACTTCGGCGTGCGGACGTTCCAGGCGGAGGACGAGATCGCCGGGATCGGTGCGGCCCTGGGTGCGGCGTTCGGCGGGGCGCTGGGCATCACGACGACCTCCGGTCCGGGGGTGGCGCTGAAGTCGGAGACGATCGGGCTTGCGGTCTCCCTGGAGCTGCCGCTGCTGATCATCGACATCCAGCGGGGCGGGCCGTCGACCGGGCTGCCGACCAAGACCGAGCAGGCCGACCTGCTGCAGGCGATGTTCGGCAGGAACGGTGAGGCCCCGGTTCCGATCGTCGCTCCGCAGACTCCGGCCGACTGTTTCGACGCCGCGATCGAGGCGGCCCGGATCGCCCTGACCTACCGCACCCCTGTCTTCCTGCTCTCCGACGGCTATCTCGCCAACGGCTCCGAGCCGTGGCGGATCCCGGACACGGCAACCCTGCCCGACCTGAAGACCCCCTTCGCCACGGGCCCGAACCACACGCTGGCGGACGGGACGGAGGTGTTCTGGCCCTACAAGCGCGACCCGCAGACGCTGGCCCGCCCGTGGGCCGTCCCCGGGACGGCCGGCCTGGAGCACCGTATCGGCGGGATCGAGAAGCAGGACGGCACGGGCAACATCTCCTACGACCCGGCCAACCACGACTTCATGGTCCGCACCCGCCAGGCCAAGATCGACGGCATCGAGGTCCCCGATCTCCAGGTCGACGACCCCGCCGGGGCCGACACCCTGGTGCTCGGCTGGGGATCGACGTACGGGCCGATCACCGCGGCGGTACGCCGACTGCGGGCCGCCGGGGCGTCCATCGCCCAGGCCCACCTGCGCCACCTCAACCCCTTCCCGAAGAATCTCGGCGAGGTGCTGAAGGGCTACGACAAGGTCGTCGTCCCTGAGATGAACCTCGGCCAGCTCGCGATGCTGCTCAGGGCGAAGTATCTGGTGGACGCCCACAGCTACAACCAGGTCAACGGAATGCCGTTCAAGGCGGAGCAGCTCGCCACGGCCCTCAAGGAGGCCATCGATGCCTGAGACCGAAGAACTGCTCCACAACGAGCTGCTGCAACTGGTGCCCAAGGCCGAGGCGAAGCAGTCCATGAAGGACTTCAAGTCCGACCAGGAAGTGCGCTGGTGCCCCGGCTGCGGCGACTACGCCGTCCTCGCCGCCGTCCAGGGCTTCATGCCGGAGCTGGGGCTCGCGAAGGAGAACATCACCTTCGTCTCCGGAATCGGCTGCTCCTCCCGCTTCCCGTACTACATGAACACCTACGGGATGCACTCCATCCACGGCCGCGCCCCCTCCATCGCGACCGGACTCGCCACCTCGCGGCGCGACCTGTCCGTCTGGGTCGTCACCGGCGACGGCGACGCCCTCTCCATCGGCGGCAACCACCTCATCCACGCCCTGCGCCGCAACGTCAACCTCAAGATCCTGCTCTTCAACAACCGGATCTACGGGCTGACGAAGGGCCAGTACAGCCCCACCTCCGAGCTGGGCAAGATCACCAAGTCGACGCCGATGGGGTCGCTCGACGCACCGTTCAATCCGGTGTCCCTCGCCATCGGCGCGGAGGCCACGTTCGTGGCGCGCACGGTCGACTCCGACCGCAAGCACCTCACCAGCGTGCTGCGCGCGGCCGCGGAGCACTCGGGCACGGCGCTGGTGGAGATCTACCAGAACTGCAACATCTTCAACGACGGCGCTTTCGAGGTCCTCAAGGACAAGGAGCAGGCCGCCGAGGCCGTCATCCGCCTCGAACACGGCCAGCCGATCCTCTTCGGCTCCCAGGAGCCGAAGGGCGTCGTGCGCGATCCGGCCACCGGCGATCTGATGGTCGTGGCCGTCACGGAGGAGAACCGCTCGCAGGTCCTCGTCCACGACGCCCACGCGGAATCGCCCACGACGGCGTTCGCGCTGTCCCGGATCGCCGACGCGGACACCCTGCACCACACCCCCATCGGAGTGCTGCGCAGCGTCGAACGGCCCGTCTACGACACCCTGATGTCGGACCAGCTCGACGCCGCCGTCGAACAGAACGGCAAGGGCGACCTCGGCTCCCTCCTCGCCGGCAACGACACCTGGACCGTCGTCGGCTGAGGCCGGTCGAGGACCGTACGCGCGCCGTCCGGGGCCCGGACCCGATCCCACACGGAGATCAGGTCCGGGCCCCGTCGTATGCCTCGCGTGCCGCCCGCACCGCGTCCACCCGGCGTTCGGTCCAGCGGGCGAGCGCCCACACCTGCTCGGCGGCCTCGATGCCGAGCGGGGTGAGCGTGTAGTCCACCCGCGGCGGGATCACCGGCTTCGCGTCCCGGTGGACGAAGCCGTCGCGCTCCAGCGTCCGGAGGGTCTGGGCCAGCATCTTCTCGCTGACCCCGCCCACCGCGCGGCGCAGTTCGCTGAAACGGTACGAACGCTCCAGCAGCGCCGCCAGTACGAGGACGCCCCAGCGGCTCGTCACGTGTTCCAGGATCAGCCGGGACGGGCACATGGGCTGGTTGACGTCCCAGGCCAGGAGCGCGGACAGGGCCGAAGCCGGCGCCGGACCCGGGGCCGGATCCGCCTCCCGCACCTGCCTGCCCGCGCCCTCGGTCGCGGTCCCGTCCGCACCCTTCGAACTCCTAGCACTCTCTGTCATACCAGTACCTTACTTCAAAGTGGGTACTTTCCTAAAGTTAGCGCCACCCGTAGGGTCGTCATCACAAGCCGGAAACGGACCGAACCACCTCAATCGGAGACCCTCATGAGCATCGTTGTCACCGGAGCCACCGGCGCACTCGGCCGCCTCGTCGTCGACGCCCTGCTGACCACGGCCCCGGCCGGCGAGGTCGTCGCGGTCGTGCGTGACAAGGAGAAGGCCGCCGCGCTCGCCGCCCGGGGCGTAGAACTGCGCATCGCGGACTACGACCGCCCCGAGTCCCTCTCCGGAGCCTTCCGGTCCGGCGACCGGGTGCTGCTGATCTCCGGCAGCGAGGTGGGCAAGCGCGTGCCGCAGCACGCCGCGGTCGTCGACGCGGCGAAGGCGGCGGGCGTCGCACAGTTCGCGTACACCGGCGTGCTCGGCGGGCCGGACGCGGACTTCACCCTGGCCGACGAGCACAGGGCCACCGAGCGGCTGATCCTCGACTCCGGACTGCCGTACACGTTCCTGCGGAACGGCTGGTACACGGAGAACTACACCGCCAACCTGGCACCGGTCCTGGAGCACCACGCGGTGCTCGCCAACGCGGGCGACGGGCGCGTCGCCTCCGCCACCCGAGCCGACTACGCCGCCGCCGCGGCCGCCGTGCTGACCGGCGACGGCCACCTGAACACCGCCTACGAGCTGAGCGGCGACACCGCCTGGTCGCTCGCCGAGTACGCCGCGCTGCTGTCCGAGCTGACCGGCGAGGAGATCACGTACAGGAACGTCCCGGCCGCCGCGCACCAGGAGGTCCTGGTCGGCGCGGGCCTGCCCGAGGGCTTCGCCGCGATCCTCGTGGACGTGGACGAGGCGATCGGCCGGGGACGGCTGGCGGGGACGAGCGGCGACCTCGCCCGGCTCATCGGCCGCCCGACGACGCCCCTCGCCGAGACCGTGCGCGCCGCCCTGCCCACCGCCTGAGCCTCGACACGCCCCCGCACCACCCGCCCCACCCCGTCACGCGGGAACCTGTCATGAGCGTTCCGCCCGCCATGAGCGTCCGCCTCTCATGAATGCTCCGCCTGCCGTGAGTGCTCCGCCTGTCATGAGTGTTTCCGTGAGACGGCTATGACACGCAGCCCATCCGGCGCTACCGTCATGCCGTCGGCGGATCCGCCGGCGCGGGCGGGCCGGGAGGGCACGTGGAGGGGAAGAACGAACAGCGGGCAGGCCTGCTGTACGGAATCGGCGCGTACGGGATGTGGGGCCTGGTCCCGCTGTTCTGGCCGCTGCTCAAGCCGTCCGGGGCGATCGAGATCCTCGCCCACCGGATGGTCTGGTCGCTCGGCGTCGTCGCCGTCGCCCTGCTGGTCGTACGCCGCTGGGCCTGGATCGGCGAACTGGTCCGCGACCGGCGCAAGCTGGGCCTGATATCGGTCGCGGCGGCGACCATCACGGTCAACTGGGGCCTGTACATCTGGGCCGTGAACAACGGCCAGGTCGTCGAGGCCTCGCTCGGCTACTTCATCAATCCGCTGGTCACCATCGCCATGGGCGTCCTGCTGCTGGGCGAACGGCTGCGGCCGGTCCAGTGGGCCGCGGTCGCCACCGGGCTGGTCGCCGTCCTCGTCCTGGCGATCGGGTACGGCAAGCCGCCCTGGGTCTCGCTGGTACTGGCGTTCTCCTTCGCCACGTACGGCTTGGCGAAGAAGAAGGTGAACATGGGCGGCCTGGAGTCCCTGGCCGCCGAGACCGCCGTGCTCTTCGTGCCCGCGCTCGGCTTCCTGCTCTGGCTCGCCGCCACCGGCGGGTCGACGTTCACGGCCGGGGGCGCGGGGCACGGGTTCCTGCTCGCCGCGACGGGCATCGTCACGGCGGTGCCGCTGATCTGCTTCGGCGCGGCGGCGGTCCGGGTGCCCCTGTCCACACTGGGGCTGCTCCAGTATCTGGCCCCGGTCTTCCAGTTCGGACTGGGTGTCCTGTACTTCAACGAGTCGATGCCGCCCGAGCGGTGGGCCGGGTTCGCCCTGGTCTGGCTGGCGCTGTCGCTGCTGACCTGGGACGCGCTGCGCACCGCCCGACGCAACCGGCTGCTGGCACTGAGGCTGCTGGCGACGGCGGCCGCCGCACCCGCATCCACGATCCCGGACTCCGCGGCCACGACCCCGGACCCGACGATCCCGAACCCGACGACCACGGACCCCACGACCACGACCCAGGACCCCGCACAGCAAAAGATTACCTAGTTGCTTTTCTTACTCGGTTACGTTTTCCTGATCCTGGATGGACGGGAAGCGTGACCGAAGGAGAGGCATGGGCATGACCGACGTACTCATCGTGGGCGCGGGACCCACCGGGCTGGTGCTGGCCTGCGATCTGGCCCGGCGAGGCTCGGCCGTACGGATCGTGGACCGGTCCCCCGTCCCGCCACGCACCTCGCGCGCCAAGGGGCCTAACCCCCGGTCCCTGGAGATCCTGGACGATCTCGGAGTGGCCGAGGAGGTGCTCGCCGCCGGTTCGGCCCCGCTGCCGATGCTCAAGTACCGCGACCGACGCCCGGTCGCGGAGGCCGATCCGTGGGCGGACCACGCACCGTCCCCGGATGCCCGCTACGACCGCGGATGGCTGATCGCCCAGTGGCGACTGGAGGGAATCCTCCGCGACCGGCTCGCCGGGTACGGCGTCCGCGTAGAGACGGGCCGCGAGGTCGTGGGCCTGACACAGGGCGGGGACGAGGGCGAGGGCGACAGAGGCCGCAGCGGGGAAGGCGGCGACGGGGGCCATGTCGACGTCACGTACGCCGATGGGCCGGGCGGACGGGCACGGTACGTCGTCGGTTGCGACGGAGCCCACAGCTCCGTACGGAAGCTGCTCGGGATCGGGTTCGAGGGGACCACCGACGAGGACCAGGTGATGGTCTGCGGCGACGTCGACCTGGCCGAGGACGCCCTGGACCGCACCCGCTGGCACCAGTGGTTCGACCAGGACGGCGCGGTGATGCTCTGCCCGATCCCCGGCACACGGACGGGCTGGTGGTTCCAGGCCGGGCCGGAGCGGGACGGGCGGGGGCGGCCGCTCGCGCCCACCGCCGACGGGTTCCGGCGGCTGCTCACCCGCCACACGGCTCTGCCCGGCCAGGATCTGACGCGGGCGGAGCTGCTGTCGACGTACCGGGTCAACGTACGGATGGCGGACCGCTTCCGCGCCGGGCGGGTCCTCCTCGCGGGCGACGCGGCGCACGTGCACGCCATCGCGGGCGGCCTCGGGATGAACACCGGTATCCAGGACGCGTTCAACCTGGGTTGGAAACTGGGGCTGGTGCTCGCCGGCCACGCGGACGCGGAGTTGCTGGACACCTATGAGGAGGAGCGGCTTCCGGTGGCGGCCCGGACCCTGGACCTCGCTTCGGAACGGCTGCGGGCCACCCTGGAGGCGATCCGCCGCCCCGGCGGCGGCCTGGACGCGGCGATCACCACCGACACGACCGGCCTGGGCGTCGGCTACCGCTGGAGCTCCCTGGCCACCCACCACGCGGGTGCTCCAGCGGCCTTGGCCGCCGGGGACCGCGCCCCGGACGCACCCTGCGCCGACGCCGCGACCGGGACACGGACCCGGCTGCACCGCGTCTTCGCGGGCCCCCGCACCACGGTCCTCGGCTTCGGCTCCGGGAGCGCGGCGGTCCTGCGCGAGGCGGCGGAGGCGTTCGGCGACGCCGGTGTGCGTGGCTGCCGGGTGTACGCGGCGCACGAAGACCGGGCCGGGGCGGTGGAGCCCGGAGCGGTGGTCGACCACGCGGGCCACGCGGCCGCAGCGTACGGAACCGGAGCCTCCGTTCGTACCGGCGGCGGCACCGTCGTGGTCGTCCGCCCCGACCACCACGTGGGCGTTGTCGCCCCGGCGGACGACGCCCGCTCCGTACGGGAGTATCTGCGTCGGCTCCACGGAACGGGCCGGTCCGCGGAACGGTCCCCCGGCATGGTGGACGCCGCGCGGTAAAGGCTGATTGAGTGCCCGGATGGGGACTGTCCTGGGGGCCATGAGAAACGTGCGGTGGCACGAGTTGCAGCACGCGTACGGCTCCGCGTCCCAGGTTCCCGGTGTGCTGTCGCGGATCGCCTGGGGTGACGCGCCGACCTCGGACGAGGCCCTGAGCGATCTGGAGCGCTGGATCGGCACTCCGCCCGTCTTCGACTCGACGGCGGCGACGGTGCCGTTCCTCTGGGAGCTGGCGGCGACGGACACGGTCAGGGACCGGACGGGCGTCCTGGACCTGCTCGCCACGATCCTGGCCGCCGGGAACGCCGAGCACCCGGCGTGGACCCGCGCCGCGCACGACGCGGTGGCGGCGGGCCGCGCCACGGCCGCCCGGCTGGCCGCCGCGCCCGAGGCCGGGGGCGCCGACCCGGCGCGGACCGTACGCGCGGCGGCCACGCGCCTGGTGGCCGCGATCGACCGGCACGCCTGCCCGGCCTGCGCCGGTCTCCGCCCGCGCGAGGCACGGGTGCACTGACCGGGCGTTGCCTGAACCCGTGACGGCACACCCCTCGAACCGGCCGGACGGCGGTGCATAGAGTTGGCCCCATGTCGAAACCTGACGAACTGCTTGTTGATATCGCTGCCCTGGTGGAGTCCGGGCACAGCAATCAGATGACGCTGACCGTGGTCGCCGGTGGTGCTGTCATCACCGGCCGGCTGGCTCCCGAAGCGGTCTGGAGGCAGCGGGTGTCGGAGGTCCTGGCCGACTCGGCCCGCCTGAGCGAATTCTCCGCCGTCTTCACCGCCTCCGCGCCTGTGGAGAAAGCGCCCACGCATCTGCACTTCCATGTGGCGCGAATCCTGCAGGGAACGGTGGGGATCCCGGACACGGGCGGGATGTACCGCGTGGCGATCGAGGACGTCAGCGCCTGGACCATGGGCGACTTCAGCTATTCCGACCACTGAGATACGTCACGGTGCTCTGACGGAACCCTGCCCGCGGCGGGCCCGACCCGCGCCCGCCGCTCGGGCCACACCGTTTCCTGCCGGCGGGCGCTGCCGCTCATCGACGAGCGGCACGGCGGCGAGCCGCCGGGCGGGGGTCGACGCCGCCTCAGCCTGCGGTCGTCGGGTTCTCCGGTGCGGCGGCTTTGCGGTATTCGGCGTTGATCCGCTGGGCTTCTTCGAGTTGGTCTTCGAGGATGACGATGCGGCAGGCGGCCTCGATGGGGGTGCCCTGGTCGACCAGCTCCCGAGCGCGTGCGGCGATGCGCAGCTGGTAGCGGGAGTAGCGGCGATGCCCGCCATCGGAACGCAGCGGGGTGATGAGGCGGGCTTCTCCGATAGCTCGGAGAAAACCCTGCGTGGTACCGAGCATCTCGGCGGCCCGGCCCATCGTGTAGGCGGGATAGTCGTCGTCGTCGAGACGCCCGAACGAGTCGCCTGCTGTCATTTGCACCTCTCTGTGGAGCGCGTAGAGGGGCCCGAGTGCCGTATGGCACTCGGGCCCCGAAGGAACTGCTGACACCATCCGCCGGCCCTGGTTACTGCGCCGGCCTTCTGTTTCCGCTGACCCGACCTGGAACTCGCCGGGGTCGCGGGGATCGCGGTTGCTTGACCGGAGACCACCTCACTATCGATGTCCTGCGGTACCCGGGCTCACCAATCCGCCCGGGCGATCCTGATGGCGCCTCGCTCCTCCGTTCTTCCCTCTGAAATGAATCACTTGCCTACTGCTGGATACCGCTGGGTACCGCTCCCGCGTGAAACGCGGCACTTGCCGACGGCGGCCCCTGATCACTGCGGGCCGCCCGGTGCGGCCGCCAGCCCCGTCGCCGTCCTGCAACAACCCTGGCTTCGGAACTCCGCCACCGCACCGCTCTTCGAACGGCATCTGCTTGCACTGCTGCCCGGCAGTTCATCTCTGCCGGGCCCTGCTGTCTCTTTGGGCTACGAGAAAAACAATAACCACAGCACCGCCTAATGTCTACTCTGACGAACACAGATTTTCGTGACCCCTGCACAGAGATAGTTCCCCGCCGGTCACAGGGAGCCCACAGTCCCTCTTCACTCGTCGTCGGCGACGAGACGGGCGCGGTGGGCCCGGACCTTGTGGCGGTTGCCGCAGCGCTCCATCGAGCACCAGCGGCGCCTGCCGGGGCGGGAGGTGTCGACGAACAGCAGGCGGCAGCCGTGCGCGCCGCACGCGCGGATCCGGTGGGCGTACGCCCCGGTGAACAGGTCGACCGCGTCGCGTGCGACGGTGGACAGCAGCCCGGTCCCGGTGCCCCCGGGAGCCCACTCCCGGCCCCCTCCCGGGGTCAGCCGGGCCGTCAGGGGCGGGTGCGCCGCCGCGTCGTTGAGAGTGGCGAGGTCGTCCGGACCGGGCGGCTCCCCCGCCACATGGCCCTCCGCCAGCCGCCAGAGCGCATCGCGCAACGCACGCGCGTCCGCCACCTCCGCCGCACTCACGACGAGCGCGGGGCCCGGACCTGATCCCGGACCTGATCCCGATCCGGACCCGGCCTTCGCCCCGAGCCCGTCCGGCAGCCGGCTCTCCTCCGCCCAGCGCACCAGGTCGACCGGCTCACGCAGCACCTCGAAGTACGCCAGCGGGCCCGGGCCTCCGGTCGGCAGCAACTCCAGAGACAGCGCGCCCGGATCGAACCGGAAGGAACTGCCGTCCGGATGCCGCAGCAGCAGCCCGGAAGGCCCCCGCCGTTCCGGCCGATCCGGCGTGTCCGTTGCCCTTGCACTCATGTAACCACTATAAACGGTTTCCATGACACAGACACTGTCCTGGAAGCTCGTGATCGACAGCGCCGACCCGCACGCGCAGGCTGGATTCTGGGCGGCCGTCCTGGGCTATCTCGTGGAGGACAACAGCCCGCTGGTCGAGCAGCTGCTCGCGGCCGGAGCCGTGCCGGAGGCCATCACGACCCACGCCCACGGCCGCCGCGCCTGGCTCGACCTCGCGGCGGCCCGGCATCCGGACGACCCGTACGACGAGGTCAGCGGTACGGGGCAGGGGCGGCGGCTGCTGTTCCAGCGGGTACCGGAGCCGAAGACGGTGAAGAACCGCCTCCACATCGATGTGCACTCCGCGCCGGGGCAGCGCGACGCGGAGGAGGAACGGCTGCTGGGGCTGGGCGCGCGGGCGGTCCGCACGTACGACGAGCAGGGCGGGAGCTGGATCCTCATGACGGACCCCGAGGACAACGAATTCTGCCTGAGCTGACCTGCGGTGAACGTTGCGGGCAGGCGGGCACCCGCCCGCGATGCCCGCCTGTCAGCCCCGTCAGCCCTGTCCTTCAGCCCCGTCCGTCAGCCCCGTCAGCCCCGTCAGCCCCGTCCGTCAGCCCCGTCAGCCCCGTCAGCCCCGCCCGTCAGCCCTGCCCGCAACTGCGGCAGACACCCCGGCGACGCAGGTAGTACAGGTAGGTGGCGGCGCCGAGGGCGACACCCCAGACCGCCCACAGGATCGCGGGACCCGTGATCCCCCACGAGGTCAGCTCGAAGCCCCGCACCGCCATCAGCCCGCCCGGAACGAGCGCGACCGCGACGACCCCGGCCGGAATGATGGCGGTCGCCGGATGGACCGTCCGCCCCTTCTTCCACCACACCCAGCGCGGCCACACCTCGCCCCACCTGGCGATCAGCCCGTGCATCAGCAGGCTGCCCAGCGTCGACACCACTCCCAGCGCGAGCCCCATCTCCAACATGCCGGGCGTGTCCTGCATCTCCTTCAGGAACTCGTCGGTGACGCCGAGCGGCCATCCGAAGTACCAGGCGATACGGGTGATGTCGTACGGGAGGGTCGAGAGCACGGCCAGCCAGACCGCCCGCCGCCCCCAGGTAAGCAGCCTGATGCCGTCGGTCCAGCGGCCGGGCCCGTGCGGGGACCGGCCGCAGTACACGCACTGCCCGTTGGTGCGCCGCTGGTACGCGAGCGTCGCGGCGACCCACACCAGCCCGCCGACGAAGAGGATCATCAGGTTCCCGCGGTGCCAGTACAGGATGTCGCCCATGTCCTGCGGGCCCGGCACCCCGGTAAAGACGAACACGAGCAGGGCCGGCGAGAACGCCAGCAGCCCGAGCAGCGAGTAGTCGTTGATCAGAAGGCTCAGGGCGATACCGGCCGCCCACCCGTAGACGAGGAGGGCCTTGCGGACCCGGCCGGTCCCGAGGTTCTTCAGCATTAGGACACCGGCGACCACCCCGAGGGCGCAGAACAGGGCCAGCACCGGGGCGACGACCTCGGCCCGGCTCGGCTCCAGGATCGATCCGGAGGACCGGTCCTCGTGGACCCGCTCGAAGGGGTAGCTGTCTCCGCCGAGCGCCCAGTACAGCGCCGCCGCCCCGTAGAGCGCCGACCATACGACCGCCAGGTAGCCGGACCAGACCGGCCACCCGGACCACCAGCGTCGGCGGCGGCGGTCCGCGGCGGCCTGCGGGAAGGTCCCCCCGCTGGGCGGCGTTTCGGTCACGGTGCTCGGCATGGTGGTGGGCCCCCTGGTCTCCGCCCGCACGCGGACCGGTGTCCGGTGTCGGAGGATCAAGGCTTCCGCGCGGGGCGCTTCCGCACATCTGCCGAACGGCAGATCTCCTCGCCGAACCCGGCCGGGGTGCTGGGTGGGCCGCCGCTCGGCCGTCGGCGGTTGATCGACGGGATCCGCCGACGGGTGCGGGCCGGGGCCCGTGGCGGGATCTGCCACCGAGTACGGTCCGTGGCGGACGGTTCAAGGGCTCTGGGCCTTCCGGGACGGAACACCTAGGCCCCCTCGGCCCGGGCTCCCGGCCCGCCGCCCCCGTCGCGGTCGCGCCGCACCTCTTCCCGGATCCGCTCCGCCATGAGATCGGCGAGCGGGTCCGTCACGTCCCAGGAGTGCGCGCCAGGGTGCCGGTCGTACAGCACACAGGCCTCCCCCTTCTTGACGGACAGCCGGTGGATGACGGCCGGGCACGGCAGCAGTTCCTTGAAGCGGAACTTCCGGCGCTCATCGGCGTCGGTCCAGAACATCCACAGATCCCGTCCGGCTCGGGCCGAGGCCGACCAGAGCTGGGCCGCGTGCTCGATCGCCTCCTCGTGCGCGCCGAGTTCGCAGAGCAGGAACTCGTCCAGGTCGGGCGCTTCCGGCGCCGCGCCGGGCCTGCCCTCCAGACCCATGAGCGCGACGCGCGCCCCCATCTCGGGCAGTTCGGAGAAGGCGGTGCACTGCAACATGGCGTTCATCCTTGCCGGTGAGGGGTGGCGGAAGCAGGGGAAGGGGAGAGGGGGCGCATGACGAGCCCGTACCAGGACGCGGCGTCCCGGGCGACGAACTCGTACGGCAACCCGTCCGCGAGCCGCCCCAGCGCGTAGTCGTGCTCGCGGAAACTGCCCGCCCAGGAACGGAGTTCGGCCGCTGCGTCGCGTCGGCCCCCGGCAGGGGCCGGGTTCAGCGCACCGGCCGGGACCCAGGAGGCGTACGGGTCCGGGTCGAGCGCGTCCGCGAAGCGCCGGGCCTGCCGCCGCAGCCAGCACAGGGCCAGTCGCCGCGTCGGGGCGAGGATCCCGCCGAGCCGGACGGACCGCGCCGCGTCACCACCGTGACTCTCGGCAACGTACCAAGTCGCTTGCTGGTGAAGGACGTTCACAGGACCTCGCCCCGGCTGCGGGCGTTGAGCCGTGCGGTCCTGGCCCTCAGTTGCTCTATGAGAAGCGCGGGCCGGACCCGGTGCGGCTCGGCCTCCCACTCGGCCCCGCCGCCCACGGGCCGCAGCGACCAGTAGGGGCCGGCGACCCCACGGAACTCGCCCACACGGTCACCGCGCCCGGTGTCCACCACGAGCGTGCCGAGGGCCGGGGGGTCGGGGGGTTCTGGCGGATTCGGGCAGACGTTCTCGCCGTACACCGATCGCTCCTCTCTGTAGCCGTACGACTACCGGGGCGATTCAGCGTGACCTAACGTGAGGAGCCATTCAACTTGCCTATTCGGCACGGAAGATCGGGGCTGGGGTCCGTGAACATCAAGGAGTTGAACCCGGAAAGCTCGGCGCAGGCGGCCTACGGTGCGCGTCTGCGCGGCTTACGGGAGAAGCGTGGCTGGACGCAGGAAGTTCTGGGGGACCACAACGGCTACTCCAGCACGCACATCTCGTCCGTGGAAACTGGTCGCAAACTCGCTACCTTGCGCTTTTCGCGCAGTACGGACCGGGTGCTGGGGCTCATCGGGACCGAGGCGTCGTTCGAGCGCGAGCTGGGCCAGATCAAGCACGGCAGCCTGCTGGAGGGCTTCCCGGAGTTCCTCGGTTACGAGCGCCGGGCAGCGGAGATCCGGCTGTACGAGGTCGGTGTCATGCCGGGCCTGCTCCAGACCCCGGAGTACGCCAGGGTCCTGGCCGACAGCGCCGTCAGGCGACAGGCGATCACGGCGGACCAGGCACAGGAGCGCGTCGCGCTGGTCGCGGAGCGTCAGGCGGCCCTGGTCCGGGAGAAGCCGCCGCTGGTCTTCGCGATGCTGGACGAGAGCTGCCTCCGCAGGCCGGTCGGCGGACCGGAGGTCATGAAGGCGCAGATGGACCGCCTGATCGAGTTCGCGGAACAGCCCAACACCGTGATCCAGGTGGCCTCTTTCGACATGGGCGAGCACCGCCCGTTCGACCTACCGGTCACCATCCTGACCATGCCGGACCGCTCGCTCATGTCGTACGCGGAGTCCGCGCAGCAGGGCTATCTGGAGCGTGAAAGTGGCTCGGTGGTGCCGCATCTGACGGCCTACCATCAGATGCAGGCGGTAGCGCCCTCCCAGGCGGCGTCCGTAGACATGTTCAGGCAGCTGCGAAAGGGCACCCCGTGACAACCGAGACCCCCCGCTGGTTCACGTCCTCGTACAGCAACAACGGTGGCCAGTGCGTCGAGGTCGCCACCAACCTCGCCACCCCGCACGGCATCGTCCCCGTCCGCGACTCCAAGAACACGAGCGGCCCGGTCCTCGACCTCCCCGCCACCGCGTTCACCGCCTTCGTCGCGGGCGTCCGGGCCGGCGGCTTCGGCACCGCCTGAGCCGTACCGCGAGACCGCACCGCGTCCGCACGCACCCACGCGGTGCGGCCCCGCGTCGCTCAGTCCGGCCAGGCCCACTCGATCCCGTACACGCCTGGTACGCACCGCGTCGGCACGTAGTGGGTCGTGTGGAAGTCGTCCAGGGCCGTGCGGTGGCGTTGGCTGGGGTCGGCGCCGATCCGCTCGCGGCGGTATCCCCAGCAGCGGGTGGGCACTGCACGGGGGTCGAAGCGTACGTTCAGCAGGTACGCGCGCAGCGGGACGGTGACGCGGCGCTCGTGCTGCCAGGAGACCTCCCCCTCGGCGCGCAGGGTGTAGGCGATGACCGCCGTCTCCGTACGGGCCAGTCGGCGGCCGAGCGGAATGTCGGCAGCCACGCAGCCCAGCTCCTCCAGGAAACGGATGCCCGGTGCGGGACGGCCGGGGACGGCGAGGGCGGCCGTTCCGGCCTTCGGTGAGTCGAGGAAGTGGACGACGCTGAGGTGGTCGACGCCGTCGCGCACGGCCTGGACGACGGTGGTCACCGAGGTCTCGCGGATGGCACGGCGCTCGTCCAGGCAGACCGTCTCCTGGACGGTGAGCGCACGCAGACCGGCGTTGAAGTGGGCGAACGCGTCACCGAGTGCCTGCTCCACATCGGAGTCCTCACCGAAGACTCCGCGGGCGGCGGCCGGGTCGGGCGGGCGGGCCCCGCCCCGGGGGCGGTGCGGCCCGAGCAGCGAGCGCAGAGCGCCGGTCGGCAGGTCGAGCAAGGGCTCCAGGGCATCGACGGCGCGCAGCGACTGGGCCTTCTCCGGCTGGCTGCGGCCACGTTGCCAATGGCTGAGGGTGGCGAGGCTGACGGATATCTGCTGGGCGCGCAGATGGTCGCGGACGCGTTCCAGCGGGAGCCCGCGTCTGCGCAGGGCCTGACGGAACACGGCCGCGAACGTCGCGTCGGCTCCTGGGAACTCTTCGAGTACGTCTACGTCTTCGGGGGATTCGGGGGATTCGGGGGATTCGGCGGCATCGAGAGCGTCGACGTCGGGGAAGGGATGCGGCATGGCGTCTCTCAACGGTCTGCGGGCACCGGCGGCTCGAGGGCCGCCCACCTTAGCCGGTGGACGGCCCCTGGTCAGCCCTTCTGTCCGCAGGTCAGTTGGTGTTGAGGGTCAGCCCGTAGTAGGCGAGGGTGTCATCGAGCGGCTGGAAGTAGGAGGAGCCGCGGGAGTTGACTCCGCCGGTGCAGCGCTGGTTGGTGGGGCCGCCGGAGGTCATGCCCTGGGCCTGGTTGCCGGAGATGTACGCGCCACCGCTGTCGCCGCCCTCCGTGCAGACGCTGGAGGTGGCGAGGCCGGTGACGACGGTGTCGGGCCCGCCGTTGAGGTCGACGTAGGTGACCGAGACGTTGTAGGAGCCGACCGTTCCGCAGGTCCAGCCCGTGGTGGCACCGGACTTGCAGAGCGATGCGCCGGATGCGGCCCGGCTGCTGCCCCGGACGGCGATGGGGTTGGTGTTGCCCCAGGTACCGACGCTGGTGGTGATGGAGTGGCCGGAGTTGATGGAGGCGATGCCCATGTCGACACTGCGGGTGCCGAGGGCGTAGCGGGTTTTGGTGCCCTTGGCGAAGGCGGCGCCGTCGTAGCGCAGGGTCGGGAGGTTGGCGACGCAGTGGCCGGCCGTGACCAGGTACTGGTTGCCGGACCGGTCGCGGGCGCCGTAACCGACGGAACACCAGCCGGTGGTGCTGTTGATCGTCATTTTGCTGCCGGGGTATATCGCGGCCTGGGGGGCGAGCTTCTCCTCGCCGCGCACGATGTGAACGGCGGAGCCGTGCTTCGCCGCCGCGGCGAGGAACGCCTTGGCGGGGGCCGAGCGGTCGCTGTTCACCTTGACGACGACCCGGTCGGAGGCGAGGTCCACGGACCAGGCCACCACTCCGGCGGGGGCGCTCTTCGCGGCGGCGACGTCGAGCTGGGCCTTGATCCGGTCGAGGGTTTCCTCGCCGCGAACGGGCAGCCGGGCTTCCAGCCCGGCCTGTTCGAACCGGGTGACGTCGGCGGGCTTCTCGGCGTTCACGGTCAGGTCACCGGAGGCGTCGAAGAACGCGCCGTCGTCGACCAGTCCGCTCTCGCGCAGGTCGGCGAGCCGCTTCTGCTGGGCATCCTGCCGGTCCAGCCGGTCGGTCGCCGCCTTCTCGTCCACGCCGAGCGACGCGGCGAGCGCCCGCACCATCCCGGGCTGGTAGAGCGGGGCGGACGAGTCCCCGGCGGGGGCGGCGTCCCGGGCCTGGGCGGCGGCCTGGGTTCCCATGACCACGGTGACCGAGAGCGCGGCCGCCACGAAGGCGAATCTGTACGTGCCGGAACGGCGGGAATTCTGGGGATTGCGAGAACTGCGGGAAATACGCACGCTGATTCCTTCCGGATGGCAGGCAGAACTCGCGAGGGGGGTTGTATTCGGCGATGCGTCAGCGCGCGTCGCCGGGAGTGAGTTCCGCCAGGCAGCGGGAGCAAGGCCCGTCGCGACATGAACTTTGGCCCAACGGATCAGTGCCAGCAAGGTGCCTGACGGGGGGAAGTTTTAACAGAACGCCGGGAAGACTGTAAAAGCCGCCGTTCGCAATTCACCTCCTGCCGAAGCGCGAATCCGCGCGTCCGCACCCACGCGAATCGTCATTCCGTCAGCCTTCTCAACATGGCCACGGTCGAGTGACGCCGGGGTCGCGACGGCTCATCCACGCCCGCGCGGCCGGCGTCTCCACACCGAACCGCTCGTGGAGGTGCTCCAGCGCCCGGGCGACGACCCCGGCGAGCGGGTCGGCGCCGATCTCCTCCGGTAGAGACCTGTCGAGGTAGCGCTCCCGACCGCCCGAGGGGCGGGTTGGGAGCCCGGGGGAGGCTTCGCACCGACAGCGGTGGGTACATCCGCAGACATGGACGCCGGCGCATGGATATCGCTGATAGCTACGGGGATCGTCTTGCTCATCCTGGCGGGGCTCATCTGCTACGAGCATGGGGGATCCGGCGCGAACCGGAGCCGGGAGCGTGACCTCGGTCCGGACCACACCAGCGGCGGAGGCGGAGGCGGCTGACGCCCGCGGTTTCGGCCGAACCGCCTCGGCCCGAACCTGCCGCCGATCCCAGGACCGCGCTGCGGCAGAGCCTCGAACAGCGGCCTGGATCCCGTCGGACTCCCATCGCGACAGATCGGCGCCTCGGGTTCAGCATTGCCGCTCCAGGGTGGGGACGGCTGGAGCGATTGACGACCTTCGATTCGGCATGCACCGGGCATTGCGGGCACGCGAACCGCCGCCTGCCCCCGACCCGCCCCCGACCCCGCCCATGAGGAGCCCGCGATGTCCCTTGACGACTTCGAGCGTTACCCCCTGCTGTTCGGGCCCAGCCCGGTGCACCCGCTGGACCGGCTCAGCGACCACCTCGGCGGCGCGCGCGTCTGGGCCAAGCGCGAGGACTGCAACTCCGGTCTCGCCTACGGCGGCAACAAGACCCGCAAGCTGGAGTACCTGCTCCCCGACGCCCTCCGGCAGGGTGCGGACACACTCGTCAGCATCGGAGGCGTGCAGTCGAACCACACGCGGCAGGTGGCGGCCGCCGCCGCCCGGGCCGGCCTGAAGGCGGTCCTGATCCAGGAGAGCTGGGTGGACTGGCCCGACGCGGTCAACGACAAGGTCGGCAACATCCTGCTGTCCCGCATCATGGGCGCCGAAGTGCGGCTGGTGCAGGCGGGCTTCGGCATCGGCGTCAAGGACAGCTGGAACCGGGCACTGGACGACGTACGGGCCGCGGGCGGCACACCGTACGCCATTCCGGCGGGAGGATCGGACCATCCGCTCGGCGGCCTCGGCTTCGCGAACTGGGCGCGTGAAGTGCGTCAGCAGGAAAAGGAGCTGGGTGTCTTCTTCGACACCGTCGTGGTGTGCAGCGTCACGGGCAGCACCCAGGCCGGCATGATCGCCGGGTTCGCGGGCCAGGACCGGCCGCGGCGGATCCTGGGCATCGACGCGTCGGCGAAGCTCACCGAGACCCGCGCCCAGGTGGCGAGGATCGCTCGCGACACCGCCGAACTCATTGGCCTGGGGCGGGAGTTGACGGACGACGAGATCACCGTCCTGGAAGGCTGGGCCGGAGACCTCTACGGCATACCTGTGGCGTCCACGGTGGACGCCATCAAGCTCACCGGCCGGCTCGAAGGCATGATCATCGACCCGGTGTACGAGGGCAAGTCCATGGCGGGGCTGATCGATCTGGTGCGCGGCGGCGAGATCCCCGAGGGGTCCAACGTCCTGTACGCGCACCTCGGCGGCCAGCCCGCACTCAACGCCTACAGCGGCATCTTCCGCTGACGTCACACCGTGCGGGCCCGGCACGGGGCGCTCACGCCGCCCCGTGCCGGGCCCGCATACCCGATCCGCCCCTGGCGGGCAAGCGGCCGTTCGAGCCCTTCTAGGCTGGGGTCCATGCCCACGCCACCCGCATACGCCCCCGGCACCACCCGCGCCTATGCCCTCGTCGCCACGGACCTGGACGGCACCCTTCTGCGTCCGGACGACACCGTGAGCGCCCGGTCCCGGGCCGCGCTCGCCCTCGCCGCCTCCGCCGGCGCCCGGCACCTGGTCGTCACCGGGCGGCCCGTGCCCGGGATACGGGCGTTGCTCGCGGACCTGGCGTACACCGGGCTCGTCGTCTGCGGGCAGGGCACCCAGCTGTACGAGGCCGTGGCGGGCGGCGGGCGGCTGCTGCGGTCCGCCGCCCTGGACCGGGAGGCCGCCGACACCGCGCTCGGGAAGATCGAGGCGGAGGTCGGGGCCGTGTTCGCCGCCGTGGACCAGGACGGCGTGGACGGGGTGACCCTGATCGAGGCCGGGTACCGGATGCCGAACCCGACGCTTCCCGCCCAACGTGTCAGCTCCCGGACCGCGTTGTGGGAGCGGCCCGTGATCAAGGTGCTGGTGCGCCATCCCGACCTGGGCGACGACGCGCTGGCCGCGGCGGCGCGCGGGGCCGTGGGTGATCTGGCGACGGTGACCATGGCGGGCCCCGGCACGGTGGAGCTGGCCCCGCGCGGGGTGGACAAGGGCACGGGGCTGACGGTGGCCGCGGAGCTGCTGGGAATAGGGGCGGAGCGGATCGTCGCGTTCGGGGACATGCCCAACGACCTGCCGATGTTCGCCGGTTCGGGCCACCGGGTGGCCATGGGCAACGCGCATCCGGAGCTGCGAGCGGCGGCCGACGAGGTGACCCTTTCGAACGCGCAGGACGGGGTCGCGGTGGTCCTGGAGCGCCTGTTCGGCACCACCGACGCCCGGTGGCGGGGCACAGAGATCGCACCCGGGCACTAGCTTGGTCTAGACCAAGCGGGGTACGCTTCCGTCGCTACCCGCGACAGCCCCACCGTCACGGCGTAGCTGCTTGACATGCGCATGCCTGACCCGTCTTCGCGCGGGCGGGCACGGACCCCCACAGAGGAGTTGTCATGAAAAGCAAGAGGCTCTTAGCCGTCGCCATCGGCGCGGGAATCGCCCCGCTCCTGGCCGTCACGCTGCCCGCGGGCAGCGCGAGCGCGCACGGCTACATCTCGTCACCCCCCAGCCGACAGGCCCAGTGCGCCGCCGGAACGGTCTCCTGCGGCGCCATCAAGTACGAGCCGCAGAGCGTCGAGGGCCCCAAGGGGCTGTCGAGTTGCAGCGGAGGGAACGCCGGCTTCGCCGAGCTCAACAATGACAGCAAGGGCTGGAAGGTCACCCCGGTCGGCCGGACGACCAGCTTCAACTGGCGGCTGACGGCACGGCACGCCACCAGCACCTGGCAGTACTACGCGGGCGGCCGCAAGATCGCGGAGTTCAACGACGGCGGGGCCCGGCCCGGCGAGACCGTCACCCACCAGGTCAGCTTCGGCGGCCTGTCCGGCAAGCAGAAGGTGCTGGCCGTGTGGAACATCGCCGACACGTCCAACGCCTTCTACGCCTGCGTGGACGTGAACGTGAGCTGAAGCGGCACCGCTTGAAGGTGAGTTGACGCGGCCGCCGCGTGAACGTGAGTTGACGTGGCGCCGCACCCGCCCGGCCCCGCCGGGACGAACAGAGCCTGTCCGGGGTACCGGAGCGCGCCGGTCGTGGTCGTGAGGAAGCCGCCCTCGCGACCGCGGTCGCCGGTACCCCGGGCAGGCCCGCCGCCTCGCCGTCACCCCCGGGCAGGCCCCTGCCAGCAGGCCGACCCACCGGCCGCCCCATCGAGATGAGGTCCCATGAACCGACACCGACTCACCGCCCGCGCGGCCGCCGTGGCCCTGCTCGCCACCGGCCTCGCCGCCTCCCCGGCGCTCGCCGCCCCCACCGGCACCGTGGCGAAGGCCCGCGTCGGCGCCGACTGGGCGAAGCAGTCGATCACCTTCACCGCGGGCGCGGGACAGGTGAACGACCTGCACGTGGTGCCCATGGACCGGGGCGACGGAGTCCGGCGGATCGGCTTCCGCGACGCGGTCCCGCTCGTACCGGGCGACCACTGCACCTACCTCACCCCCGGGGACGAGACCTACGTCGTCTGCGAACTGCCCACCGACAGCTCCCGGCCGGACCGGATCGACGTCTTCCTCGGCGACGGCGACGACGAGATCGCCACCAGCGACCCCGGGGTCGCGACCGTCAGCGGCGGCTCCGGCGACGACATGCTGCACGCCCACACCGCGCACACGGTGCGGGGCGACGCGGGGAACGACATGGTCATGGGGCGCGTGGTCCTGGACGGCGGCGACGGCATGGACCACCTGATGGCCGTCGACGGCGACCAGCGGCTGTGGGGCGGTCGGGGCGACGACATGATCGAGGCGTACGACGGCGACGACGTCGTGTACGCGGGCCCGGGCGACGACCACGTCATGGGCGGGGAGGGCGACGACATCCTGCTCGGCGGCTCCGGCGACGACATGATCCACGGCGAGGACGGCGACGACCTGATCGTCGGCGGCGCGGGCAAGGACAGCGTCGACGGCGGCCCGGGCCGGAACATCGTTCTCCGGTAGGCGGCGCCAGGGCTGAGGGACGTGGGGCGCCCGTGGCCCTCAGCCCTGGGGCGGGTTGAGCTTGCGGAAGTAGGTCCAGCTGGTCTCGTTCGGCTCGCTCCACTCCTCCGGGGCACGGGCGAACTCCGGATGGTGGGCGGCGATGTAGGCGCGGGTGCGCTCGGGCACCTCGGCGTACGCGCCGAGCTTGCGGCCCCGGCAGTGGAAGGTGAGGCCGCCGGGCCGCTGCCCCCGGGCCATCCACGGGAGCCACGGGGACATCCGGCTCCACGACATGGTGGCCGGGACGCTGGGCGACGGGCCCGCCAGGTCGGCGCGGCGGGCGAAGAACTGGAAGAGCTCCAGGGCCTTGTACGTGTCCCCCGCCGAGTGCGCCGGGTACTCGGCCACCGGCAGCGGCGACGGGTAGGCGAGCGGGATCTCCAGGCTGAAGCAGACCTGGTCCCCGAGGTCGGTCGTCGGGATCGGGAAAGGACGCCACTTCTGGTTCGCCGGGTCGTTCCAGACGTGCACCACCGGCAGGTCCTGCCAGGTCTCCAGGATCTCGCGGCTGACGGGGTCCAGATAGAACGCGGCCTCGCGGGTGAGCAGTTGGTAGGCGTCCGGCCCGGCCTCCGCTTCCTGGACCAGGCGGGAGACGTTGAGGCCCTCGAAACCGAAGATCCGCCGGTAGGGCTCGTCGGGAGCCCAGGAGTACACGTCTCCGGACCACCAGTACGTGACCTCCTCGCCGTCGAGGGAAGCACGGGTACGGGCGAAGGAGCGCAGCAGTTCCGCGGGATTCGTCATACGGACCACTCTGCGCGATACGGACCACTCCGCGCGATCGCCGTGCCCCGCCGGGCGGAGTCAGCTCGGCGCGGGCGAGGGAGAGGGCGGGGGCGAGGGAGAGGGCGGGACCGCTCCGGGATCGGAGTCGCCGCTCGGCAGATCCTGCTCGGTCCACAGCACCTTGCCGTCCGGCCCGAGGCGGGCTCCCCAGTGGGAGGCGAGCCGGGAGACGATGAACAGGCCCCGGCCGCCCTCGTCGACGGTCCGGGCGTGCCGCAGGTGCGGGGAGGCCGTGGAGCCGTCGTGGACCTCGCAGGTCAGCGTGGAGTCCAGCAGGAGGCGCAGCCGCAGCGGCGGGGTGCCGTAGCGGACGGCGTTGGTGACCAGCTCGCTGACGATCAGCTCCGTCGCCTCGGCGGTGTCCTCGTCCAGCCCCCAGCCCTGGAGCCGGTCGCGTACGAGCACCCGGGCCGTGGCGGGCGTCGTGCGGTCCTGGGCCAGGTCCCAGGTGGCGACCAGGTGGTCGGAGACCGTACCCGTACGCGCCAGGAGCAGGGCCGCACCGGCGGAGCGGATGTCGTCCGGCAGCGCGTACACGATGTCGTCGCCCAGTTGCTGGAGGCTTCGGCCCGGCCGGGCGAGGGTCTCGGTGATGCGTTCGGCGGCGTGGTCGCCGGAGAGCAGGTCGGCGGTGCAGAACGCGAGGAGGCTGCCCACCTCCAGGGTGACGGTGGCGGGGGCGAAGAGAGCGCTGTCGGTGGAGAAGAGTCCGGGCCCCTCCGGCACGTCGAGGGCCACCGCCCGTCCGTCGGGGCCGACGATCAGCGGCGCGGGGTGCCCGGCGCGCGCGACGGTGCAGGTGCGGGTGAACGGGTCGTAGACCCCGTACACGCAGCCCGCGCTGAGGGGTTCGCTCAGGAGGGCGTCGGCCGGCGGCAGGGAGGCGCGTTCGTGGGCGAGGCGGTCGGCGGTGTCCTTGAGCCGGGCGAGGACCTCCTCCGGCTCCAGGTCGAGACCCGCCAGCGCCTGGATGACCGTACGCAACTGGCCCATGGCGATGGCCGACTGGAGGCCCTCGCCCGCGACGCCGCCCACGACGAGCGCGGTGCGGGCGCCGGACAGGGCGATGGTGTCGAACCAGCAGCCGCTGTCCCGGCCGGGCAGCAGGACGTGCGCGGTGTCGACGGCGGCCTGCTGCCGTTCGGCCTGTGGCAGCAGCCTCCGCTGGACCGTCGAGGCGATGACGTGCTCGCGCTCGTAGCGGCGGGCGTTGTCGATGCCGAGGGCCGCCCGGGTGGCCGCCGCGACAGCGAGGGAGAGGTCGTCGTCGTCGAAGGGCTCGGCCGCTCCGCAGCGGTAGAGGCTGACCAGCCCGAGCACCGCGCCCCGCAGGGTCAGGGGCACCACGATCAGGGAGTGCGCGCCGGTCTCCGCGACGGCGCGCGCCCCGTCCGGGTCGGTGGCCGGCCACGGGGTGGTGCCGGGCCCGAGCGGGACGAGCCGGGCCCGCAGGTCGGTGGTGGCGAGCGCGTACGGCGTACGGGCGGGAAGGTGGCGGGTCACCCCCGCCGAACGCTTCCGGCCCCCGCCCTCCCCCTCGCCCTCCGCCGTGTCCCGGAGGGCGTCGCACCGGCCGCTCGCGGCGCGGCGCAGCGGGGTGCCGGGCGGCAGCGGGCCCACCGGCGGGTCGGCGCCGCGCAGGACGTCGTCCACCACCTCGACGACGGCGAGGTCGGCGAATCCGGGCACCAGGGCGTCGGCGAAGGCGCGGCAGGTCGTGGCGACGTCGAGGGAACCGCCGACCGCCTCCCGCACGGCGGCGAGCGCGGTGTCCCGGGCTCGGGCCCGTTGGCGCTCGGTGACGTCGACGACCGCGGTCAGCAGGCCGAGGGCGGGTGCGGCGGAGCCGCCGGGGCCGTCGAGGCGGTAGGAGGAGACCAGGAACTCCCGGTCGCCGGGGACCCCGCGCAGCCGGCCGCGCACGAGGCGGTCGCGCACCGGGCCTTCGCCGGCGAGCACCCGCTTCATGAGCTGCTCGGAGCCGTCCGGGTCGTCGAGCCGGAAGGCCTCGGTGAACCGGCGGCCGATGTATTTGCCCGTGTCCGCGCCGTCGACGAGCGAGTTGGCCCGTACGAGACGGAGCTGCGGGTCGAGCACGACCAGGCCGACGGCTGACTGGGTGAACAGGGTCGCCAGCAGTGCCGGGTCCAGCAGTGCCGCGGCCAGCTGGTCCGGAACGCCCCGGGGCGTTCCGGGCCCGGCCGGGGTCTCGGCGTCCGCCACGGCTCCACCCGCCCTCCGGCTCCGGCGCACCGATGCACCGGAGCCGGCACGCGCCGGACCAGCATCACCCGCCGGCCCGGGCCCGGCCACCGGTGACGAGCAGAGGCGTGAACGACGGGTCCGGCGGCAGGGACGGCGGACCGGTGGAGCCTCTTGCGTCTCGCCTCTTGCGCCTCGCCGACCGGCTCGGGTTCAGGCCGGCTCCCCCAGGCACGCCAGAGCTTGGCGGAAGTCGTCGAGGGCCGGGCCGAAAGCGTGGGTGACGGCGTGCAGGGTCGACCGGTCGATCAGTATTCCGGCCAGCGCTCGCGGGCCCCTTGCCGGGTCGTGCCGAGCCAGCCGACGGGCCAGGTCCACTCCCTCGTCGTACAGGGGACGCATGTCGTCCGCGATCAGACGCACGCGCGTCTCCTGGAAGACGGCGGTGCGGAGGGTGAGGCCCCGATGCAGGCGGACCAGATCGGCCAGGTGCCGGTCCGGGTCCTCGGCGGCGCGTGGAACGAGGGCGTCCACCTGGGCCCGCAGGGCCTGCCGGCTGTCGACGTCGTGCCACCGGGCTCGGGGCGACCCTCGCATCGGCTCCGTCCCCGAAGGCGGACGCGGTTCATCGGGCGCGGGCGACCGGTCGCTGTAGGCACCGGAGAGGGTCACCAGCGCCGCCCAGAAGCTCCGTTGGTAACCGCTCCAGGTCTTCCGCTCACCGGTGTCGGCCAACTCCGTCAGCACGGCGAGTGCTTCTTGCCGTGCCAGGGCCGCGCGCTCGTCCCGACCGTGGGTGTCGAGCAGCCGGGCGTACCCGATGAGCGCGTAGAGGTGACAGACCATCGGGCCGCGGTCCGCCGCTGCTTCGGCCGCCTCCATGGTGACGGCTGCCTCGAACGCGGCGAGCCCGTCGTCGATGCGGCCGGCGTCGAGGAGAGCGGCGATCCGGTCCAGGAGCGTCCAGGCGAGGGCACCGCTGCGGGGCCCCTGGGGCAGGAGCGCCGCGACCAACTCGTCCATGGCGTCGGCGGCCTCGGCGTACCGGCCTTCCTGGGCGAGTCCGGCAGCCCACTCGTCGAGCCCCTTGGCCACCGGAGCGCCGGCCGACGCGGCCTGGGCGCGGCTGATGTCGAGCATCTCGGCGCACAGGGCAAGGCCTTCCGTGCGCCGACCCAGGCGGTACAGCTCCCTGCGGTGGCTGTTGAGTGCCTGGTAGAGGACATCCGCGCGGCCGGGTTCGGCCGGATCGATGCGCCGTGCCACGGCCACCGCCTCCTCGCACAGCTCCGGGGCGGACGCGTGCCAGGTGCCGGACCCGGAGTCGTAGCAGAGACGTTGAAGCGCCCCGGCCAGGAGAGGGAGATACGAGGCGGGGCTGACCTGGGCGAGCACCCGGTAGGCGTCGACCTCCTCGCCCGGAGTGCGGCGTCCCGACGCGAGCAGCACGTTCCGCGCTCGGACGATGTCGTCCTGATCGACTTTCCGCGAGTGATTCATAGCGGGAATTGTGGGCGCCCCGGCGGGGCCCGACAAGGCTGTGCAGCTGTGCCGTTACTCCTACGGAAATGCCCTCTGACCTGTCATGATGGAGGTGACATCACACTTCCGGGGCGGGGCCGGTACGGGCCCGTACCGGGACTCGTACCGGCCCCGGTGTTCTTCCGGCCTCAGTACCCCGGCGCGCGCAGCGAGCGCAGTACGTGGTCGACCAGGGTGGCGATCATCTCCTCGTCCTGGACGGGCTTGCGCAGCACATGGCGGTAGTAGACGGGCCCGTACAGCATCTCCACGGCCAGCGGGAGGTCCGCGCCCGGCGGGATCTGGCCCTGCTCCTGGGCGCTGCGCAGCCGGCCGATCGCTTCCTCGACGCGCGGGTCGACCAGCTCCTCCCGCAGCTGTTGGGCCAGCAGGTCGTCGTGGTGCAGCTCGGAGAGGATGCCCGCGTAGGCGGGGCCGAACGGCGGGACCGAGAGCAGTCTCACCGCGCCGGCGACATGGGCGCGCAGGTCGGCGCCGATGTCGCCGGTGTCCACGAACGGCGTGGCGTCGATCAGGGCGTCCGTGAACGCCTCCAGCAGCACCGCGCCCTTCGACGGCCACCAGCGGTAGATCGTCTTCTTGCTGACCCCGGCATCCGCCGCGATGGCCTCTATCGTGACGTGCCCGTACCCCCGCTCCGTACAGAGATCGAGAGCGGACCGCAGGATCGCGCGGCGTGACCTTTCGCTGCGGCGCACACTGCTCGGCGATGTGATCATTCGGTGAGCATAGGGGGGTTCCAGCCAATCTCTTGTTGACATCTCGTCGCCAAAGACCGAACAATACCCAGGCGGAAACGGAACGTACCGTGTCGTGTCGTTCCTGTCTCCGCACCGTTCGTGCCGTTCGTGCCGCGACGAGCCGATCGGGGGACGGCTCGCCCGGCCGACGGCGCGGACGGCCTCCCGCCGATCCGATCCAGCCAGGAGACGCGCTCTCCCGGACCGTCTCTCAGGCCGTGATGTCCTTGGCCGTGAAGCGCGCCCAGGCCGCCGAGCCGAACACCGCGACGTACAGCCCCTGTAGTTGGAAGTTCTGGATCAGGTCGTCCCAGTGGACGGGTTCGCGCAGGACGTCCGCGAAGGACATCCAGTAGTGCGTGAACAGGTACGGGTGCACGCCGCTCAGCTGCGGAACACTGTCCAGGATCTGCACCGTGACCAGCAGCCCGACCGTGGCCGCCATCGCCCCGATCCCGCTGCCGGTGAGCGTCGAGACGAACAGCCCCAGTGCGGCGAACCCGATCAGGGAAACCGCGACGACCAGCGCCGTCAGTGCCGCCCGCACCAGCCCCTCGCCGAAGCTGATCCGGGTCCCGGAGATCGTGGTGACCTCGCCCACCGGAAACAGCAGCGCACCCACCGCCAGCGCCGACGCCGCCACGACCAGGGTCGCGACCAGGCAGAAGGCGAGGACGGAGGCGTACTTCACGAGCAGCAGCCGGGTACGGCCCGCCGGGGCGACCAGTAGATAGCGCAGGGTGCCGCTGCTCGCCTCGCCCGCGATCGCGTCGCCCGCGACGACGCCGACGGCCATCGGCAGGAAGACCGGCAGCGTCGCGGCGAGTGCGGCGAAGACGAGGAAGAGGCCGTTGTTGGTGACCTGGGCGAGGAACGCAGGGCCCGCCCCGCCGTCCGGGCCGCCCGACCCGCCACCGCCGCCGCCCGTCTCGATCCGGACCGCGATCCCGATGAGTACGGGTACGGCGGCGAGCACGCCGAGCAGGGCGAAGGTCCGGTGGCGGCGGAGCAGCGTGGTGATCTCGGACCGGAGGAGGCCCAGCGTCCACAACGGGCTGCGGGGACGCACCGGATCGCGGGGACGCACCGGATCACGACGGCCCGCCGGATCGCCGGATCCCGCCGGATCGCTGGGTTCCGCCGGCCCGGCCTGCGGTGCTGTCCCGGCCTGCGGCAGTGTCTCAGCCTGCGGCGGTGTCTCAGCCTGCGACATCGAATCCCTCTCCCGTGAGTGCGACGAAGGCGTCCTCCAATGAGCCCCGCTCGACGCCGAAGAACCGCACCCGCACCCCGCCGGACACCAGCGCCGCGTTGAGGTCGGCGAGGTCCACGGCGGCGGGCGGGGCGTCGGCGGTCAGCCGGTCGCCGTCGGCGCTCAGACCGGTGAGCCCGTGTTCCCGGAGGATGCGGGCGGCGTCCCCGGGGTCGGGGGTGGTGACGGCGAGCCGGCCGCGGGCGCCCGCGGCGAGGTCGGCGACCGGGCCCTGGACGATCAGCCGGCCCCGGGCCATCACCGCTGCGTGCGTGCAGACCTGCTCGATCTCGTCCAGCAGATGGGAGGAGAGGAACACCGTGGTGCCCTCGGCGGCCAGCTCCCGGACCAGGGAACGGATCTCGCGCATGCCCTGCGGGTCGAGGCCGTTGGTCGGCTCGTCCAGGACCAGCAGCCGACGCGGCCGGAGCAGGGCGGCGGCGAGCCCGAGGCGCTGCTTCATGCCGAGGGAGTACGCCTTGGCCTTCTTCCCGGAGGCGGCGGCGAGCCCGACCCGCTCCAGGGCCTCGTCGACGCGGGCCCGGCGGCTGCGCGGGTCTGCGGTGGGGTCGGCCCGGTCGTAGCGCAGGAGGTTGTCCCGGCCGTTCAGGAAGCCGTACAGCGCGGGTCCCTCGATCAGCGCGCCGACCTCCGGCAGCACCGTACGGGCGGCGCCCGGCATCGGGCGGCCGAGCACCTCGGCGGTGCCGGACGTCGGGTCGATGAGGCCCATCAGCATCCGGATCGTGGTGGTCTTCCCCGACCCGTTGGGCCCGAGGAAGCCGAAGACGCTGCCGCCGGGCACGGTCAGGTCGAGGCCGTCCACGGCGAGCTGGCCGCCCCGGTAGCGCTTGGTCAGGCCACGGGTGCGAATGACCGGACCGGCCTCCTCCGCATCCGGTGCCCCCGGACCGGCCGATGCGCGCGCCGCACCCGCGGCGCCAGACGTACCCGATGTGCCCGACGTGCCCGACGTACCCGGCGCGTCCGACACGGCTTCCGCGCCCGACCCGGCCGAACCGGTCGCTCCGCCGGTGCCCGTCCCCGTCCCCGCGCCCGTCCCCGTCATCCCGGTCGCGCCTCTCCCGTCCGCACGGCTGGCAGCGCCCCTGCGGCGCTGCCGCCCCGCCGCACGGTGTGCGACGGGGCGGGGTGTCCGGCGCCGGTCGTCCGGCACGGCGGGCGCCGGAAGTGTCCTACTTGGCGGCGTCGGCGGCGCGGACCAGCGCGTCCTTCGTCACCGCTCCGACGTACACCCTGCCGTCGTCCGTCAGCAGGGCGTTGACCAGGCGCGTCTTGAAGACCGTGCCCGAACCGAACTTCCCGGTGACCTTGTCGCCGACCGCGTCGAGGAAGCCCTGCGCCTCGGCCGGGAGGTCGCCCGAGCCGGCCGTCGGAAGTCCCGTGCCGCCGGGGGTCCGGATCTCGGCGATCGAGGTCCAGCCCTTGCCGATGACGTTGAGGCCCTCGAAGCCGTCCAGCTCGGCCAGCTGCCCGGGAAGGGCCTTCTGCGCCGCGCCGTGCTCGTCCTTGCCGGTCTCCAGCTCGTCGGCCTCCGTCACCTCGGCGCCCTTGGGCGGCGTGAAGTCGAAGGTGGACGCGGCGGGCTCGGAGAAGTCGACCTTGGTGAACCCGGCGTCGACCACGGCCTTGCCGCCGCTCGCCGCCGAGAGGGTGAACTTCAGCGGTACGCCGTTCTCGGCGTCCACGGCGATGCGGACGGAGCCGATCGTCGAACCGGACTGCTTCGGCTTGATCAGCAGCTGGTACGCGTCCCGCCCGGCGACCTGCGCCGTGCCGTCCACGGTGACCGAGGTGGTGTCCCCGGCCGCCGCGAGCGCCTGCTCGGCGAAGTCCTTCGGGGTGGCCGAGGCGCCCTTGCGGTCCTTCGGGGCCTTCTCCGCGAGCTTGCCGCCGTCCCGGCCCTCGGGAGCCTCGGCGTGGTAGACCTCGTTCGACGTGCTGTCGTACGCCCAGACCTCGCCCTGGTTGTGGATGACGCTGTACTCGGACGCGTCCCCGAGGATGGAGAGCTTCTGCCGCTCCGGGCCGTCGGCGGCCACCCGCAGCGTGTGCGTGCCGGACGTCAGCTCCATGAGCTTGTCCTGCGGGGCCGCCGCGCCACCGTCCTCGTCCCCGCCCGCGCCGCCCGGTGCGAACGAGCCCGCGAGGCCGTCGAGGGGCAGGCCCAGGTCGGTGCTGATCTTGAACGTGCCGGAGAGCTGCTCCTCGTCGGAAGCGGCGATCTTCTCGATGAGCTGCTGTGCGGTGATCTTCGGCAGATCCGGGTCGCCGGTGCTGGCGAGCGCCGGGACGAGCCCGATGGTCGCGGCCGCCACCCCCGCGACCGCGACGGGGACGATGTAGCGCGCCGCCTTTCGGCGGCCCACGACAGTGCTCGTGGCCTCGCCGGTGGTCTCTGCGCTGTCGTTCGGTGCCATGGTGTGCCCTACCTCCGTGGTCGGCGGCTTCCGTTGTCAACCATCTGACCAAATCAGGCGGCCCGAAGCGTCAGACCGGGGAATCAACTCGGCGTACTGCTCCGGTATGACAACCAGGAGGGGCGGGTGCGTCATCCAGTAGGGGTACGCCCCACCGGATGACGCGCCGTCAGCGGCCCCGCACACCGCGGCGATGACTCCTCGGCCGCCCCGGCGGGGGCCTCCGAGCGGGCCACCGGGGCAAGGCTGTCAGCCCGCGCGGTGCACCACGGCGTCGCACAGCTCTTCCAGCGCGGACTTCGCGTACCCCTCGGGCAGCGGTGCGAGCGTGGCCCGCGCCGCCTGGGCGTAGTGCACGGTGTCCTGGCGGGCCTGTTCCAGAGCCGGGTGGGCGCGCAGCCGGCGCAGCACCTCGTTCAGGGCGTCGTCGTCGCCGAGATCGCCGTCGAGCAGCTCGACGAGCTCCAGGTCGTCGGGCTTGCCGTCGGCCGCTGCCTGGGCTCGCAGCCGCAGGACCGGGAGCGTCGGGATGCCCTCGCGCAGGTCGGTGCCGGGGGTCTTGCCGGACTCGTGGGAGTCGGAGGCGATGTCGAGGACGTCGTCGGCGAGCTGGAAGGCGATGCCGAGCCGCTCCCCGTACTGGGTGAGGACGTCCACGGTGCGCTCGTCGGCGCCGGACATCATCGCGCCGAAGCGGCCGGACACGGCGACCAGCGAGCCGGTCTTGCCGCTGAGCACGTCCAGGTAGTGGTCGACCGGGTCGCGGCCGTCGCGCGGGCCCGCGGTCTCCAGGATCTGGCCGGTGACGAGCCGTTCGAAGGCCTCCGCCTGGATGCGGACCGCCTCGGGGCCGAGGTCGGCCAGGATGTGGGAGGCGCGGGCGAAGAGGAAGTCGCCGGTGAGGACGGCGACGGAGTTGCCCCAGCGGGTGTTGGCGCTGGGGACGCCGCGCCGCACGTCGGCCTCGTCCATCACGTCGTCGTGGTACAGCGTCGCCAGGTGGGTCAGTTCGACGACGACGGCGGCGGGGACGACGCCCGGCGCGTCCGGATCGCCGAATTGTGACGCGAGCATGACCAGCAAGGGGCGGAACCGCTTGCCCCCGGCCCGCACCAGATGCTGGGCGGCATCCGTGATGAAGGGGACATCGCTCTTGGTGGCTTCGAGCAGCCCCGCCTCGACAGCGGCCAGGCCCGACTGGACATCGGCCTCAAGAGCCTGGTCCCGCACGTGCAGTCCGAACGGCCCGACGACGGTCACGAGGGCATCTCCTGTCTGCTGACGATCACACGCAATGTCGATGTGTCGCTGTCTCTCCTAGCGACTTCAGCGTATCCGGTCCGCAATGGATCACCGTGGGCGGCTTCCCATGACCGCCGGTATGTTCGGGATCAGCTCATACGATCAGGAGTCCCCGTTTTGTCCCACAGCACCGCCGGCACCGAGCCGGCCAAGCACCCGCCCGAGGACGACCACGCCTTCTTCGGGCAGCCACGAGGTCTGATGACCCTGTCCGGCCTGGAGGTCTGGGAGCGGTTCTCGTTCCTGGGCATGCAGGCCATCCTGGTGCTGTTCTTCGCCGACACCGTGGCGAGCGGCGGCATGGACATGGACCCCGGAACCGCCGCCTCCGTCTCCGCCGCCTACGGGACGTTGGTCTATCTGGTCTCCGTGGCGGGCGGCTGGCTGGCCGACCGGATCCTCGGCTCGTACCGGGCCGTGCTCTACGGCGGCATCCTCATCGCCTGTGGCCACTACTGCATGGCCGTTCCCACCGACGCCATGACCTGGGTGGGCCTCGGCCTGATCAGCGCCGGAACGGGCCTGCTCAAGCCCAACGTGGCCTCCATGGTCGGCAAGCTCTACCGCACCGACGACGAGCGGCGCGACGCCGGCTTCGCCCTCTACTACATGGGCATCAACATCGGCGCCTTCGCCGGACCGCTGATCACCGGCTGGCTCGGCGACAACGTCAGCTGGCACTGGGGCTTCTCGGCCGCCGCGGTCGGCATGACCTTCGGTCTGATCCAGTACGTGGCGGGCCGCCGTCACCTGGCCGGGCGTAAGCACGCCGCCGAATTCGCGCTGGCCCCCGACGCGATGCGCCGCGCGATCCGGCTGATCATCGGCGGTGCCGTCGTGGTCGCCGCGGTGGCCACCGCGCTGGCCCTGGCGGGCTGGCTGACGATGGACCGGTTCGTCGACGTCCTCACCGTCATCTCGGTGATCGCGCCGATCGTCTACTTCGTGGTGATGTTCCGCTCCCCCCGGGTCACCGCCGAGGAGCGCGGCAGGCTCCGCCCGTACGTCGTCCTCTTCCTCGGGTCCGTCGTCTTCAACTTCATCCTCTTCCAGGCGTACTCGACGATGATGCTGCTCGCGTCGACGAACGCCCGGACCGAGATCCTCGGCTTCACCTTCCCGGCCAGCTGGTACGCCTCCGCGCTCGGCGCCTTCGAGGTCGCGCTCGCCCCGGTCGTCGCCGCGGTCTGGGCGAAGATGGGCCCCCGCCAGCCGCACGCCTCCAACAAGATCGCCTTCGGGGTGATCCTCGGCGGGCTCTCCTTCCTGCTGATGGTCCTGCCGACCTCCGGGCACGCCGACGACACGTACCGCATGGCGGCCTGGTGGATCGTCGGCTCGTACCTGCTGCTCGGGCTCGGCGACATCCTGCTGGAGACCTCCGGCATGTCCGCCACCACCAAGCTCGCCCCGAAGGCGTTCGCCAGCCAGACGATGGCCCTGTGGTTCCTCTCGCTCGCCCTGGCCAACGGCATCCAGGCCCAGATCGTGAAGCTGTACGGCGAGGTCTCCAACCCCGCCTACTTCGGCGTCAACGGCGCGATCGCCGTCGCGGCGGGTGTGGCGATGATCGCCGCCGCCCCGTGGCTGAAACGCACCATGCACCCCGTCCACTGAACGCGCCTTCGCGCCCCGTCGTCGTACATCGAGGTGACCCATGAACATCACGACCGAGTTCCCGTACGAGACCACCCGCGAGGACGTCTCCATCCCGCTGTCCGACGGCACCCGGCTCTACGCCCGGATCTGGCGGCCGCTGACCGACGAACCGGTCCCGGCCCTGCTGGAGTACCTGCCCTACCGGCTCAGCGACTGGACCGCGCCCCGCGACTGGCAGCGCCACCCCTGGTACGCGGGCCACGGCTACGCCTCCGTACGGGTCGACGTCCGCGGCCACGGCAACAGCGAGGGCCTGCCGGGCGACGAGTACGACGCGCAGGAGCTTCAGGACGGGGTCGCCGTCATCCACTGGCTGGCCCAGCAGGAGTGGTGCTCCGGCCGGGTGGGGATGTTCGGCATCTCCTGGGGCGGCTTCAACTCGCTCCAGATCGCCGCGCTCGCCCCCGAGCCGCTGAAGGCGATCGTCACCGTCTGCTCGGCCGACGACCGCTACGACAACGACGTCCACTACATGGGCGGCTCCGTCCTCGCCGTGGACATGCACGCCTGGGCCGCCACCATGCTCGCCTTCGTCTGCCGCCCGCCGGACCCGGCGCAGGTCGGCGAGGACTGGAAGGAGATGTGGCTGAAGCGGCTGGAGGCCGTCGACCCCTTCATCCACACCTGGCTGGCCCACCAGAGCCGCGACGACTACTGGAAGCACGGCAGCGTCTGCGAGGACTACGGCGCGATCAAGGCGAAGGTCCTCGCGGTCGGCGGCTGGCACGACCCGTACCGGGACACCGTGCTGCGGCTCGTGGAGCACCTGGACCCGGAGCAGGTGCGCGGGCTGATCGGCCCCTGGTCGCACCAGTACCCCGACCGGGGGCTGCCGCCGGGGCCCGCGATCGGCTTCCTCCAGGAGACGCTGCGCTGGTGGGACCAGCACCTCAAGGGCCAGGAGACGGGCGTGATGCGGGAGCCGCTGCTGCGGTCCTGGATCAGCGGCTCGCACCCTCCCGCCACGGTGTACGAGACGCTGCCGGGCCGCTGGGTCGGGGACGCGAGCTGGCCCTCGGAGAACGTCTCCCCGGTGGCGTACGCCCTCCAGGGCGGCGAGCGGATCGTCGCCTCGCCGCAGCAGACCGGCGTGGACGCGGGCCGCTTCTTCCCGTTCGGCAACGACGCGGACCTGCCTCCGGACCAGCGGGACGAGGACGCGAAGTCGGTGTCGTTCGAATTCCCCGTCGAGGACGCGCCGATCGAGATCCTCGGCCGCCCCCGGGTGAAACTCCGCATCCGGATGGACGTGCCGCGCGGCCAGGCCATCGCCCGCCTCTGCGACGTCGCGCCCGACGGCTCCTCCACCCTGGTCACCCGGGGCGTCCTCAACCTCGCGGCCCGGCACGGCCGCGACCGCACCGACGACTGGCCCCCGGGCGAGACCGAGGACGTGGTCTTCGACCTCAACGGCATCGGGCACACCTTCCCGCCCGGCCACCGCATCCGGCTCGCCGTCTCCTCCTCGTACTGGCCCTGGATCTGGCCGCAGGCCGGCTCGGCGGGCTTCACCCTGGACGCGGACGGCAGCTTCGTCGAGCTCCCGGTACGCCGCCACACCGAGGACCCGGCGATCACCTTCGGGGAGCCCGAGCAGTCCGAACCGCTCGGCGTGGTCTACCCGGTCACCCTGGAGGAGCCGCGCCCCGAACGCCTCGTCGTCCGCGATGTCGCCAAGGGCGAATGGCGCATGGAGGTCGACCCCCGCTACGGCGGTACGCGGGTCTACCCCGACGGCCTCGAATTCACCGAGGACGCCCTGGAGACGTACACGATCCAGCAGGACGACCCGCTCTCCGCGCGGACCCGCTCCGACTGGCGGATCCGGCTGCACCGCCCGGAGACGGCCTGGGACGTGGAGATCGAGACCCGCTCCGAGATCGCCGCCGACGACCAGGACTTCATCACCTCCAACGAGGTGATCTGCAAGGAGGGCGAGGAGATCGTCTTCCACCGCACCTGGGAGAAGCGCGTCCCGCGCACGGCGGGGTGAGCGGCCTCCCCATCCCGCCCTCGGGTCCCCCGGATTTCCGGGGGGCCCGACGAACTTTCCGGGCAATACGCACAGTTGGGAACAGTCAGGGCACTGCCGCTGGGTAGGAGCCCCGACGTAACGTGTCCTCAACGCGACCTGGAAAGCGAGGCAGCACCACATGCCCGAGCAGAGCAGTCCGCTCGATCTGGCCGAGGGCGACCCCTTCGGCCCGCACAACCTTCCGTACGGTGTGTTCTCCACCCCCGACCACCCCGACGACCGCCGGGTCGGCGTCCGCATCGGCAACCACGTCCTGGACGCCGGGGCCGCCGCCCACGCGCTGGGCTCCCCCTACGCGGGGCTGCTCGCGCAGCCGAGCCTGACGCCGCTGCTCGCGGCGGGCCGCACCGCCTGGCGGGACGTGCGCCGCGCGCTCACCGCCTGGCTGACGGTCCCCGCCCACCGCGCGGACATCGAGCCGCTGCTGCACCCGGTGGACGCGGTGACCCTGCACCTGCCGTACGAGGTCGCGGACTACGTCGACTTCTACGCCAGCGAGCACCACGCCACCAACGTCGGCCGGATCTTCCGGCCGGACGGCGACGCGCTCACCCCCAACTGGAAGCACCTGCCGATCGGCTACCACGGCCGCTCCGGCACCGTCGTGGTCTCCGGCACCGACGTGGTACGCCCCAGCGGCCAGCGCAAGGCCCCCGCCGACCCGGCCCCCGTCTTCGGACCCTCGGTGAAGCTCGACATCGAGGCCGAGGTCGGCTTCGTCGTCGGCGTCCCCTCCGCGCACGGCACGCCGGTGCCGCTGGCCGACTTCCGCGAGCACGTCTTCGGCCTCTCACTCCTCAACGACTGGTCCGCCCGCGACCTCCAGGCCTGGGAGTACGTGCCGCTCGGCCCGTTCCTCGGCAAGTCCTTCGCCACCTCCGTCTCCGCCTGGGTCACCCCGCTGGAGGCCCTGGACGCGGCCCGCACCGCACCCCCGGCCCGCGACTTCCCGCTCCTGCCCTATCTCGACGACGCCGAGGACGAGGAGCCGGGCGGCTTCGACATCCGCATCACCGTCGAGATCAACGGCCGGGTCGTCGCCGAACCGCCGTTCGCCTCGATGTACTGGACGGCCGCCCAGCAGCTCGCCCATATGACGGTGAACGGCGCGTCGCTGCGCACCGGCGACCTGTACGGCTCCGGTACTGTCAGCGGCCCCGAGCCCGCCCAGCGCGGCTCGCTCCTGGAGCTGACCTGGAACGGCCGCGACGCGCTCGAACTCCCCGAGGGCAAGCGGACGTTCCTGGAGGACGGCGACACGGTCACGCTGACCGCCTGGGCCCCCGGTCCGCACGGCACCCGCGTGGGCCTCGGCGACGTGACCGGAAGGATCGTCACCGCACGATGACGCATGACGCCCCCGCGCTGACGCTGCCCGAGGAGTTGATCCTGCTCGCCCTGGATCCGGACCGGGGGAAGCCGACGTGCAACGCCCGCGATCTGGCGTACGGGACCGCCGGGGCCGTTCTCGCGGAGCTGGAGATCCAGGGCCGGATTCGGGAGGAGGGCGGCCGGGTCCAGGTGGTGAACCCGCTGGACCCGGCCGACCCTCTCCTCGCCGCCATGCTCCGGACCCTGGACCCTCCGGCCAAGGGCCGCCGCCGCCCGGGGATCCGCGCCCGGCGCTGGGTGGGCGACTACGACCGGTACGTACAGGAGAAGTACCTGGACTCCCTGGTCGAGCGCTCCGTCCTGTCCCGGAGGACCCACCGCTTCCTCGGCGTCATCTCGTACCACCGCCACTTCCCGGGCGTGCCGGACCTCTCGCGGGGCGTCCTCGACCGCTTCGCGGCGGCCGAGGCGGCAGGGTACCCGGACCACCGCGACCGGGTGCTGGCCTCCCTGGCCTCCGCCATCGGCCTGGCCGGCGACCTGACCCGCCTCGGCCGCACGGGCCGGACGGTCATGAAGGTCATGCGGCGCTCCGAGTGGACCGCCGTGGCCGTCCGTTACAACGTGAAGCAGAACGAGACCGGCAACGGCTGGAGCGGCTACAGCGGAGGGGGCGGCGGGAGCGGCGGGGACGGGGACTAGGAGAGCGGGCCGGTCAGCGGTGCGCGAGGCGTTCACACGCTCGGGGGAGCCTCGTTCGGTTCCCGGCGGATACGCTGGTCGGGCCCGCGAGACTCCTCCCCATGGGAGCAATGATGAGCATCGAACCCGAGGCCTCCGAGCCGCGGTGGGCGGTCCCGCCCGAGGGCGGCTGGACCGCCGATGACCTGGACACACTCCCGAATCTGCCTCCGCACACGGAGCTGATCGACGGGAGCCTCGTTTTCGTGAGTCCGCAGACCCTTTTCCATTCGCGAGCGGTCAGCTTCTTCGAGTGGCAGCTGCAGTCCTTGGCTCCGCCCGAGCTGGAGGTCGTGCGCGAGTTCACCATCGACATCGACCGCTACAACCGGCCCGAGCCCGATGTGATCGTCATCGACGGTGACATCATCCAGGACCCGAACCAGACCCGGTTCCCCGCCGAGTCGGTGCGCCTGGCCATCGAGGTCGTCTCGCCCGAGTCCCGGTCGCGGGACCGGGAAACCAAGCCCGTGAAGTACGCCCGCGCGAGGATCCCCCATTACTGGCGGGTGGAGAACCACGACGGGCGTGCCGTGGTGTACGTCTTCGAGCGTGAGCCGGCCACCGGCGCGTACACCTCGACGGGGATCTTCCACGACCGGATGAAGGTGTCGGTGCCCTTCCCCGTCGACCTGGACCTCACGGCGATCACGCCCCGCCGCCGGGCGGCGGACCTGGGATAGGTCCCGCCGCCCTGCCTCACCGCCCGGTACGCCTCACTCGTACTCGGGCGGCTCCTCGTCCCAGCCGAACTCGGGGTCGCCGTGCTGCGGGGCGGGGGCTTGCGTACGGGCCGGGGGCGAGGCTTGCGTACGGGCCTGGGCCTTCGTGCGAGCCGGGGCCGCAGGCGCCGCCGCAGGGCGCGACGCGGGCACGGGAGCCGCGGGAGCGGCTGCGGGAGCCGGGTCCGCCGGGGCGGGAGTCTCCGCCGCCCCCGGGGACGTCTGCGCCAGGACCTCCAGCACACCCTCCCCGTAGGTCGCGAGCTTCTTCTCGCCCAGGCCGCTGACGCCGCCCAGCTCCGCGAGAGAGCTCGGGTGCAGCGTCGCGATCTCCCTCAGCGTGGCGTCGTGGAAGATGACGTACGCCGGGACGCCCTGCTCCTTCGCCGTCGCCCCGCGCCAGGCGCGCAGCGCCTCGAAGACCGGGACGGCGGACTCGGGGAGATCGGCGGCGGCCGCCTTGCCCTTGGCTCCCTTGGCTCCGCCGACCGAGGACGACGACCGGGTCGTCGGCTTCTTCGGCTCCTTGCGGAGCAGCACGTCCCGCTCCCGGCCGAGGACTGTCGCGCTCTCGTCGGTCAGGACCAGCGTGCCGTACTCCCCCTCGACCGCGAGCAGCCCCTGCGCCAGCAGCTGGCGCACCACCCCGCGCCACTCCGCCTCCGCCAGCTCCTCGCCGATGCCGAAGACGGAGAGCTGGTCGTGGTCGAACTGGATGACCTTGGCGGTCTTGCGGCCCAGCAGGATGTCGATGATCTGGCCCGCGCCGAACTTCTGGTTCCGTTCGCGCTTCAGCCGCACCACCGTGGAGAGCAGCTTCTGCGAGACGACCGTGCCGTCCCAGGTCTCCGGCGGGGTCAGGCAGGTGTCGCAGTTGCCGCAGGCGGGGGCCGTGGGTTCCTGGCCGAAGTAGGTCAGCAGCTGGGCCCGCCGGCACTGGACCGTCTCGCACAGGGCCAGCATCGAGTCCAGATGGGAGGCGGCCCGGCGGCGGAACGCCTCGTCGCCCTCGCCGCCCTGGATGAGCTTGCGCTGCTGGACGACGTCCTGGAGCCCGTACGCCATCCAGGCCGTCGACGGCTCCCCGTCACGGCCCGCGCGGCCGGTCTCCTGGTAGTACCCCTCGACGGACTTGGGGAGGTCGACATGGGCGACGAAGCGGACGTCCGGCTTGTCGATGCCCATGCCGAACGCGATCGTCGCGACGACGACGAGCCCCTCCTCGCGGAGGAAGCGCGCCTGGTGGGTGGCGCGCGTGGAGGCGTCCAGGCCCGCGTGGTAGGGCACGGCCTCCACGCCGTTGCGGCAGAGGTACTCCGCGATCTTCTCCGTGGAGTTGCGCGAGAGGCAGTAGACGATGCCCGCGTCCCCGGCGTGCTCCTCCTTGAGGAAGGAGAGCAGCTGCTTCTTGGGCTCGGACTTCGGCACGATCCGGTACTGGATGTTCGGCCGGTCGAAGCTCGCGACGAAGTGCTTCGCGTCCGGCATGCCGAGGCGGCGGGTGATCTCCTCGTGCGTGGCGTGGGTCGCGGTCGCCGTCAGGGCGATGCGCGGCACGTCCGGCCAGCGCTCGCCGAGCACGGACAGGGCCAGATAGTCGGGGCGGAAGTCGTGGCCCCACTGGGCGACGCAGTGCGCCTCGTCGATCGCGAAGACGGAGATCTCGCCCCGGGCCAGCAGGGAGAGGGTGGAGTCCAGGCGCAGCCGCTCCGGCGCCAGGTAGAGCACGTCCAGCTCGCCCGCGAGGAACTGCGCCTCCATCGAGCGGCGCTCGTCGAAGTCCTGCGTGGAGTTCATGAAGCCGGCCCGGACGCCGAGCGCCCGCAGGGCGTCGACCTGGTCCTGCATGAGGGCGATCAGCGGGGAGACGACGACGCCGGTGCCCCGCCTGACCAGGGACGGGATCTGGTAGCAGAGGGACTTTCCACCGCCGGTGGGCATGAGCACGACCGCGTCGCCGCCCGCCACCACATGCTCGATGACCGCGCCCTGCTCGCCGCGGAACGACTCGTACCCGAAGACGCGGTGCAGTGTCCGCCGCGCCTCGCTCTCGCCGCCCGCGTCGGTGTCGGTTCCGGTCACCGTCCCGGTGGTCTCATCCATGGTCACGCCCAATGCTCTGTCCCTCGCGGGTCCGCACGCCCGGCCCTGTCCGTCCTGCTCGTCCCCGTCCACGATAGGCGGAGGCAACGACAACGCCGGACGGTCTGTGGATAACCGACCGTCCGGCGCTGCTGACCCGCGTACTGCGCGGGCTACCGCACGAACACTCCCGCCTGGCTCGCCAGGTCCAGGAAGTACTGCGGGGCCAGGCCCAGCACCAGGGTGACGGCGACGCCGACCGCGATCGTCGTCATGGTCAGCGGGGACGGGACGGCGACCGTGGGGCCGTCCGCCTTCGGCTCGCTGAAGAACATCAGGACGATCACGCGGATGTAGAAGAACGCCGCGACGGCCGAGGAGAGCACACCGACGACGACCAGCGCGCCGGCCCCGCCCTCGGCGGCCGCCTTGAACACCGCGAACTTCCCGGAGAACCCGGAGGTCAGCGGGATGCCCGCGAAGGCCAGCAGGAACACCGCGAAGACCGCGGCGACCAGCGGCGAGCGGCGGCCGAGCCCGGCCCACTTCGACAGGTGGGTGGCCTCGCCGCCCGCGTCCCGCACCAGGGTGACGACGGCGAACGCGCCGACCGTCACGAAGGAGTAGGCCAGCAGGTAGAAGAGGACCGAGGAGATGCCCTCCGGGCTGGCCGCGATGACACCCGCGAGGATGAAGCCCGCGTGCGCGATCGAGGAGTAGGCCAGCAGCCGCTTGATGTCGGTCTGGGTGATCGCGACGATCGCGCCGCCCAGCATCGTGACGATGGCCACCGCCCACATGACCGGCCGCAGGTCCCAGGCGAGGCCCGGCAGCGCCACGTACAGCAGGCGCAGCAGAGCGCCGAACGCGGCGACCTTCGTCGCGGCGGCCATGAAGCCGGTCACCGGGGTCGGGGCGCCCTGGTAGACGTCCGGGGTCCACATGTGGAACGGGACCGCGCCGACCTTGAAGAGCAGGCCGGTCAGGATCATCGCGCCGCCGATGAGCAGCAGTGCGTCGTTGCCCATGGTGTCGGCGAGGGCCGGGTCGATCTCCAGGACCGAACCGTCGACGACGTTGGCGATCTCCGCGTACCCGAGGGAGCCGGAGTAGCCGTAGAGGAGGGCGATCCCGAAGAGCAGGAACGCCGAGGAGAACGCCCCGAGCAGGAAGTACTTCACGGCCGCCTCCTGCGACATCAGCCGCTTGCGGCGGGCGACGGCGCACAGGAGGTAGAGCGGGAGCGAGAAGACTTCCAGCGCGATGAAGAGGGTCAGCAGGTCGTTGGCGGCCGGGAAGACCAGCAGCCCCGCCACCGAGAAGAGCAGGAGCGGGAAGACCTCGGTGGTGGTGAACCCGGCCCGCACCGCGGCCTTCTCGCCCTCGCCGCCCGGTACGGAACCGGCCTGCGCGGCGAACGAGTCGACCCGGTTGCCGTTGCTGCCGGGGTCGAGCCGGCGTTCGGCGAAGGTGAACACCGCCACCATCGCGACCAGGAGAATGGTGCCCTGGAGGAACAGGGTGGGGCCGTCGATCGCGATGGCGCCCATGGCCACGATCCCGGCGTCCGTGGTGCCGTATCCGCCGGCCGCGAGGCCGACGATCGCGGCGAACGAGGCGGCGACCGCCACCACGGTGAGGAAGAGCTGGGCGTGGTAGCGGGCCCGGCGCGGCACGAAGGCCTCCACCAGGATGCCCAGGACGGCGGCGACCACGATGATCAGGACCGGCATCAGCTGGGTGTACTCGATCTTCGGCGCCGTGAACGAGTTGCCCGGTGCCGCCGATGTCACCCCGCTCGCCGTCGTCCACAGGCTGTGGACAGCTGTTGCGCTCACTTGGCGGCCTCCACCTCGGGCTGGGGGTCCTTCTTCTGTACGTCGGACATGGTGTGCTCCACCGCCGGGTTGACGACCTCGGTGAGCGGCTTCGGGAAGACGCCCAGGAAGATCAGCACGGCGATCAGCGGAAGCGCGACCGCCAGCTCCCGGGCCTTGAGGTCCGGCATGGACCGGACCGATTCCTTCACCGGGCCGGTCATCGTGCGCTGGTAGAGGACCAGGACGTAGAGCGCGGCGAGCACGATGCCGGAGGTGGCGATGATGCCGGCCACCGGATACGCGCTGAACGTGCCGACGAGGACCAGGAACTCACTGACGAACGGGGCGAGTCCGGGCAGCGACAGGGTGGCGAGCCCGCCGATGAGGAACGTCCCGGCCAGCACGGGGGCGACCTTCTGCACCCCGCCGTAGTCCGCGATGAGCCGTGATCCGCGCCGGGTGATGAGGAATCCGGCGACCAGCAGCAGCGCGGCCGTCGAGATCCCGTGGTTGACCATGTAGAGCGTGGCGCCCGACTGGCCCTGGCTGGTCATCGCGAAGATGCCCAGGATGATGAAGCCGAAGTGCGAGATCGAGGCGTAGGCGATGAGCCGCTTGATGTCGCGCTGGCCGACCGCGAGCAACGCCCCGTAGACGATGGAGACGAGCGCCAGGGTGATGACCACCGGCGTCGCCCACTTGCTGGCCTCCGGGAAGAGCCCGAGGCAGAAGCGGAGCATCGCGAAGGTGCCGACCTTGTCGACGATCGCGGTGATCAGCACGGCGACCGGGGCGGTGGCCTCGCCCATCGCGTTGGGCAGCCAGGTGTGCAGCGGCCACAGCGGGGCCTTCACCGCGAAGGCGAAGAAGAATCCGAGGAACAGCCACCGCTCGGTGCTGGTCGCCATCTCCAGGGAGCCGTTGGCACGGGCCTCGGCGATCTCGGAGAGCGAGAAGCTGCCCGCGACCACGTACAGCCCGATGACGGCGGCCAGCATGATCAGCCCGCCGGCCAGGTTGTAGAGGAGGAACTTGACCGCCGCGTACGAACGCTGGGTCGCGGCGTTCTCGTCGGTGCCCGCGTGCGCCCGGTCGCCGAAGCCTCCGATGAGGAAGTACATCGGGATGAGCATGGCTTCGAACAGGATGTAGAAGAGGAAGACGTCGGTCGCGGTGAACGACAGGATCACCATGGCCTCGACCATGAGGATCAGGGCGAAGAAGCCCTGCGTCGGACGCCAGCGCGAGGACTTCGTCTCCAGAGGATCGGCGTCGTTCCAGCCGGCCACGATGACGAACGGGATCAGCAGCGCGGTGAGGCCGAGGAGCGCCACCCCGATGCCGTCCACGCCCAGTTCGTAGCGGACGCCGAAGTCGGCGATCCAGGCCCGGGACTCGGTGAGCTGGTAGCGGTCGCCGCCCGGTTCGAAGCGGAGGAAGACGACGGCCGCCAGAACGAGCGTGCCGAGCGAGAAGAGCAGCGCGAGCCATTTGGCCGCGGTGCGCCGCGCGGCGGGGACGGCGGCGGTGGCGATGGCACCGATCGCCGGGAGCGCCGCCGTCGCGGTCAGGAGGGGAAAGGACATGTGATCAGACCGCCCTCATCAGCAGGGTCGCGGCGATGACGACCGCCGTACCGCCGAACATCGAGACCGCGTAGGTGCGGGCGTAGCCGTTCTGCAGCTTGCGCAGCCGGCCGGAGAGTCCGCCGACCGAGGCGGCTGTGCCGTTGACGACGCCGTCGACCAGGGAGTGGTCCACGTAGACCAGCGAGCGGGTGAGGTGCTCGCCGCCGCGGACCAGGACCACGTGGTTGAAGTCGTCCTGGAGGAGATCGCGGCGGGCGGCCCGGGTGAGGACCGAGCCGCGCGGGGCGACCAGCGGAACCGGCTTGCGGCCGTACATCGCCCAGGCGATGCCGACGCCGACGACCAGGGCCACCACGGTGGCTCCGGTGACCGTCGCCGCGCTCAGCGGGGAGTGCCCGTGGTCGTAACCGGTGACGGGCTCCAGCCAGTTGACGAACCGGTCGCCGATCGCGAAGAACCCGCCGGCGAAGACCGAGCCGAAGGCCAGCACGATCATCGGGATCGTCATCGACTTCGGGGACTCGTGCGGGTGCGGCTCATGGCCTTCCGCGTCCGGCTGCCAGCGCTTCTCGCCGAAGAAGGTCATCAGCATCACGCGCGTCATGTAGAACGCGGTGATCGCGGCGCCCAGCAGGGCAACGGAGCCGAGGATCCATCCCTCGGTGCCGCCCTTGGCGAAGGCCGCCTCGATGATCTTGTCCTTGGAGAAGAAGCCGGACAGGCCGGGGAAACCGATGATCGCCAGATAGCCGAGGCCGAAGGTGACGAAGGTGACCGGCATGTACTTCCGCAGGCCGCCGTACTTGCGCATGTCGACCTCGTCGTTCATGCCGTGCATGACGGAGCCCGCGCCGAGGAAGAGCCCGGCCTTGAAGAAGCCGTGCGTCACCAGGTGCATGATCGCGAAGATGTAGCCGATGGGGCCGAGGCCCGCGGCCAGGATCATGTAGCCGATCTGCGACATCGTCGAGCCGGCGAGGGCCTTCTTGATGTCGTCCTTCGCGCAACCGACGATCGCACCGAAGATCAGCGTGACCGCGCCGACGATGACGACGACCATCTGCGCGTCCGGGGCGGCGTTGAAGATCGCGCCGGAGCGGACGATCAGATAGACGCCCGCGGTGACCATGGTCGCGGCGTGGATGAGGGCGGAGACCGGGGTCGGGCCCTCCATCGCGTCGCCGAGCCAGGACTGCAGCGGCACCTGGGCCGACTTGCCGCAGGCGGCCAGCAGCAGCATCAGCCCGATGGCGGTCAGCTTGCCCTGGCTCGTCTCGCCCGCCGACTCCAGCACCGGCCCGAAGGCGAAGGTGCCGAAGGTGGTGAACATCAGCATGATGGCGATCGACAGGCCCATGTCACCGACCCGGTTGACCAGGAAGGCCTTCTTCGCGGCGGTGGCCGCGGTGGGCTTGTGCTGCCAGAAGCCGATGAGCAGGAACGACGCCAGACCGACGCCCTCCCACCCGACGTACAGCAGGAGGTAGTTGTCGGCGATGACCAGGATGAGCATCGCCGCGAGGAACAGGTTGAGATAGCCGAAGAAGCGGCGCCTGCGCTCGTCGTGCTCCATGTAACCGATGGAGTAGATGTGGATCAGCGTGCCCACACCGGTGATGAGCAGGACGAACGTCATCGACAACTGGTCGAGCTGGAAGGCGATGTCGGCCTGGAAGCCTTCCACCGGAATCCAGCTGAACAGGTGCTGGTGCAGGGCCCGGTCCTCGGCGTCCTTCCCCAGCATGTCGGTGAACAGGATCAGTCCGACGACGAACGAGGCTCCGGCGAGGACGGTGCCGAGCCAGTGGCCGGTCTTGTCCAGCCGGCGTCCGCCGCAGAGCAGGACCGCCGCTCCGAGCAGGGGCGCCGCGACGAGCAGCGCAATCAGGTTCTCCACGTTTCCGACCCCTTACAGCTTCATCAGGCTGGCGTCGTCGACCGAGGCCGAGTGGCGGGAGCGGAACAACGACACGATGATCGCGAGTCCGACGACGACTTCCGCGGCGGCGACGACCATCGTGAAGAACGCGACGATCTGCCCGTCGAGGTTGCCGTGCATCCGGGAGAATGTGACGAGCGCCAGATTGCAGGCGTTGAGCATCAGCTCGACGCACATGAACACCACGATCGCGTTCCGCCGGACCAGCACCCCGGAGGCGCCGATCGCGAACAGCAGGGCCGCGAGGTAGAGGTAGTTGACCGGGTTCACTTGGCGGCCTCCGAATTCTCCGCCGCGGACGAGGGGTTGGCTTCGCGTGCCGCGGCGTCCGCGTCCTCGCGTCCGAGCCGCTCCCCGGAGCGCTGTTCCAGTGCCTTGAGATCGGCGAGGGACTGCTGTGAGACGTCACGGATCTGGCCGCGTCGGCGCAGCGTCTGCATGACGGTCAGCTCGGACGGCGTGCCGTCGGGGAGCAGGCCGGGGATGTCCACCGCGTTGTGCCGGGCGTAGACGCCGGGTGCGGGGAGCGGCGGGAGGTGCTTGCCGCGCACGCGCTCCTCGGACATCTCCCGCTGGGTCTTGGCCCGTTCGGTGCGCTCGCGGTGCGTGAGCACCATCGCGCCGACCGTCGCGGTGATCAGCAGGGCGCCGGTGATCTCGAAGGCGAAGACGTACTTGGTGAAGATGAGGTTGGCGAGCCCCTCGATGTTGCCGCCGTGCGCGGCGTTGGCGGCGCCGAGCCCGTTGAACGTGGACAGCGAGGCGTTGCCGATGCCCGCGATCAGCAGGATGCCGAATCCGAGGGAGCACCCGAGGGCCAGCCAGCGCTGGCCCTTGAGGGTCTCCTTGAGGGAGTCGGCGGCGGTGACGCCGACGAGCATGACGACGAAGAGGAACAGCATCATGATCGCGCCGGTGTAGACGACGATCTGGACGATGCCGAGGAAATACGCCCCGTTGGCGAGGTAGAACACCGCCAGGACGATCATGGTGCCGGCGAGCGAGAGCGCACTGTGCACGGCCCGCTTCAGCAGGACCGTGGAGAGCGCGCCGATCACGGCGACGGTGCCGAGGATCCAGAACTGGATGGCCTCGCCGGTCGAGGTGGTGGTGGCTGCGGCCAGCGCGTTCACGCCCCCACCCCCTTGTCCTGCCGGGCGTCGGCGGCGTGCGTGGACTCGATGGGGTCCTCGTCGGGCTTGTCGCCCTCGCCCTTGGACACGGCCGTCTGACGGACCGTGCCGGGCGCCGCCTCGGTGACTACTCCCCGGTAGTAGTCCTGCTCGTCCGTGCCGGGGAAGATCGAGTGCGGGCTGTCGACCATGCCTTCCTCCAGGCCCGCGAGCAGCTCGTCCTTGGTGTAGATGAGGCTCTCGCGGGTGGTGTTGGCCAGCTCGAACTCGTTCGTCATCGTCAGCGCCCGGGTGGGGCAGGCCTCGATGCAGAGTCCGCACAGGATGCAGCGCGCGTAGTTGATCTGGTAGACGCGGCCGTAGCGCTCTCCCGGGGAGTAGCGCTCCTCCTCGGTGTTGTCCGCGCCCTCCACGTAGATCGCGTCGGCCGGACAGGCCCAGGCGCACAGCTCGCAGCCGACGCACTTCTCCAGGCCGTCCGGGTGGCGGTTGAGCTGGTGGCGGCCGTGGAAGCGGGGCGCCGTCACCTTCGGCGTCTCGGGATACTGCTCGGTGAGCCGCTTCTTGAACATGGCCTTGAAGGTCACGCCGAAGCCGGCCACGGGGTTCTGGAACTTGTCCCCCGACTCCCCCGCCCGGCCCGAGGACCCAGCGGATCCCGATGAGCCCGTGAGCTCTGGTTTCTCAGACACCGCCGGCCTCCTTTCCGTCACTCGCGTTTCCGTCACTCTGAGTATCCGGTCCACCACTGACAACGAGCTCGCGCTCCCGTCGTGGTGTGCGCCTGGGCACCGGCGGCAGGGTCTGTCCGGGCAGCGGTGGCACCGGGAACCCGCCCGCCATCGGGTCGAAGGCGGGCTCCGGTCCGGCCGCTTCCTCCTCGGTCCGGTTCCTGCGATCGCGGAACATGTCGACGACGAACGAGATCAGCAGGATCGCGATCACCGCCGCACCGACGTACAGCACGATCCGGGAGAAGTCGTAGCCCTCGTTGCGCAGGGCGCGGACGGTGGCGACGAGCATCAGCCAGACCACGGAGACCGGGATGAGGACCTTCCAGCCGAGCTTCATCAGCTGGTCGTAGCGGACCCGGGGCAGGGTGCCGCGCAGCCAGATGAAGAAGAACAGCAGCAGTTGGACCTTGAGGACGAACCAGAGCATCGGCCACCAGCCCTGGTTCGCGCCCTCCCAGAAGGTGCTGATCGGGTAAGGAGCCCGCCAGCCGCCCAGGAAGAGGGTCACGGAGACCGCGGAGACGGTGACCATGTTGACGTACTCGGCGAGCATGAACATCGCGAACTTGATCGAGGAGTACTCGGTGTTGAACCCTCCGACGAGGTCGCCCTCGGACTCCGGCATGTCGAACGGCGCCCGGTTCGTCTCCCCGACCATCGTGATGATGTAGATGATGAAGGAGACCGGCAACAGGATGACGAACCACCGGTCCGCCTGCGCCTCCACGATCGCCGAGGTCGACATCGACCCGGAGTAGAGGAACACCGAGGCGAACGCGGCGCCCATCGCGATCTCGTAGCTGATCATCTGGGCGCAGGAGCGCAGACCGCCGAGCAGCGGGTAGGTCGATCCGGAGGACCAGCCCGCCAGCACGAGGCCGTAGATGCCGACCGAGGCGACCGCGAGGATGTAGAGCATCGCGATCGGGAGGTCGGTCAGCTGCATCGTCGTGCGGTGCCCGAAGATCGACACCTGGTTGTCGGCGGGGCCGAACGGGATGACCGCGATCGCCATGAACGCCGGGATCGCGGCGATGATCGGAGCCAGGATGTAGACGACCTTGTCGGCCCGCTTGACGATGACGTCTTCCTTCAGCATGAGCTTCATGCCGTCGGCGAGCGACTGGAGCATGCCCCAGGGGCCGTTGCGGTTGGGGCCGATGCGCAGCTGCATCCAGGCGACGACCTTGCGCTCCCACACGATGGAGAACAGCACGGTCAGCATCAGGAACGCGAAGCAGAAGACCGCCTTGATGACGACGAGCCACCAGGGGTCGGTGCCGAACATCGAGAGATCCTCGGCGGCGAGGACGACGCCCTCGGGCGCCGTCGTGAGTGCGGCGAGGCCAGTCACGCTCGTACCTCCGATGGTTCGACGGGAGCACCCGGAGCGGCGGCGGGGCCGATCCGCACCAGGCCGCCGGGGTTCGCGCCGGTGTCGGCGGGGATGCCGCGCCCCACCGAGTTCAGCGGCACCCAGACCACCCGGTCCGGCATGTCGGTGACCGCGAGGGGCAGTTCGACGGTGCCCGCGGGGCCGGTGACGGCGAGCAGGTCGCCGTCCTTGACGCCGGATTCGGCGGCGGTGACCGCCGAGAGCCGGGCGACGGCCGCGTGCCGGGTCCCGGCGAGCGCGGTGTCGCCGTCCTGGAGCCGACCGAGGTCGAGCAGCATCCGGTGGCCCGCGAGGACCGCCTCGCCGTCGCCGGGCCGGGGCAGCGGCTGCGCGCTCTCGCGCGGGTCCTGGGCGTGGCCGCCCTCCCAGCCGCCGAGCCGGTCCAGCTCGCGGCGGGCGGCGGTCAGGTCCGGCAGGGCGAAGTGCACGTCCATGGCGTCGGCCAGCATGTGCAGCACCCGGGAGTCCGTCGGCGCCAGCGTCCGGGGCATCTGCTCCGGCTTCAGCGCCGCCTGGAACATCCGGGCCCGGCCCTCCCAGTTGAGGAAGGTGCCGGACTTCTCCGCGACGGCGGCGACCGGGAAGACCACGTCCGCCCGGGCGGAGACCGCGCTCGGCCGCAGCTCCAGGGAGACCAGGAAGCCGACCTCGTTCAGCGCCTGGATGGCGCGGTTCGGGTCGGGCAGGTCCTCGACGCCGACCCCGGCGACGAGCAGCGCGCCCAGTTCGCCGGTGGCCGCGGCCTCGACGATCTGGCCGGTGTCGCGGCCGTGGCGGGTGGGCAGTTCGGCCACGCGCCACAGCTCCGCGACCTCCTCGCGGGCCCGCGGGTCGGTGGCCGGGCGGCCGCCGGGCAGCAGGGTGGGGAGCGCGCCCGCCTCCACCGCGCCCCGGTCGCCCGCCCGGCGCGGGATCCACACCAGGCGTGCGCCGGTGGCGGTGGCGGTACGGACGGCCGCGGACAGCGCACCGGGCACCCCGGCGAGCCGTTCGCCGACGATGATCAGGGAGTGCTCACCGCGGAGCGCCTCGGCCGCGGCGGCCCCTTCGGCTTCCAGGCCGACGCCGCCCGCGAGCGCGTCCAGCCACTCGGTCTCGGTGCCGGGCGCGGCGGGCAGCAGCGTGCCGCCCGCCTTCACCAGGCCCCGGGTGGCGTGCGAGGCGAGGGCGAAGGTCTTCTGGCCGCTCTTGCGGTGGGCCTTGCGCAGCCGCAGGAAGACGCCGGGCGCCTCCTCCTCGGACTCGAACCCGACGAGCAGGACCGACGGGGCCTTCTCCAGCGCGGTGTACGTGACCCCCTCGCCGTCCAGGTCCCGGCCGCGTCCGGCGACCCGGGCGGCCAGGAAGTCGGCCTCCTCGGCGCTGTGGACCCGGGAGCGGAAGTCGACGTCGTTGGTGTCGAGGGCGACCCGGGCGAACTTGCTGTACGCGTAGGCGTCCTCGACGGTCAGCCGTCCGCCGGTCAGGACGCCGGTACGGCCGCGGGCGGCGAGGAGTCCGGCCGCCGCGGCTTCCAGGGCCTCGGGCCAGCTCGCCGGTTCCAGGACGCCCTCGGCGTTGCGGACCAGCGGGGTGGTGAGCCGGTCGCGCTGCTGGGCGTAACGGAAGCCGAACCGCCCCTTGTCGCAGATCCACTCCTCGTTGACCTCGGGCTCGTTGGCCGCGAGGCGACGCATGACCTTGCCGCGCCGGTGGTCGGTGCGGGTCGAGCAGCCGCCCGAGCACTGCTCGCACACCGAGGGCGTGGAGACGAGGTCGAAGGGGCGGGAGCGGAATCGGTACGCCGCCGAGGTCAGCGCGCCGACCGGGCAGATCTGGATGGTGTTGCCGGAGAAGTACGACTCGAAGGGGTCGCCCACGCCGGTGCCGACCTGCTGGAGGGCGCCACGCTCGATCAGCTCGATCATCGGGTCGCCCGCCACCTGGTTGGAGAACCGGGTGCAGCGCGCGCAGAGCACGCACCGCTCACGGTCCAGCAGCACCTGGGTGGAGATCGGGACGGGCTTCTCGAAGGTCCGCTTCTTGCCCTCGAAGCGGGAGTCGGCGCCGCCGTGCGACATCGCCTGGTTCTGGAGCGGGCACTCGCCGCCCTTGTCGCAGACGGGGCAGTCCAGCGGGTGGTTGATCAGCAGCAGCTCCATCACGCCCTTCTGCGCCTTCTCGGCGACAGGAGAGGTGATCTGCGACTTGACGACCATGCCGTCGGTGCAGGTGATGGTGCAGGAGGCCATCGGCTTGCGCTGGCCCTCGACCTCGACGATGCACTGGCGGCAGGCGCCGGCGGGGTCGAGGAGCGGGTGGTCGCAGAAGCGCGGGATCTCGATGCCGAGGAGCTCGGCGGCCCGGATGACCAGGGTCCCCTTGGGGACGCTGATCTCGATGCCGTCGATGGTCAGCGTGACCAGGTCCTCGGGCGGGATCGCCGCCTCGCCGCCCCCGGAGGGCGCACTCGTGGTGACTGTCATGCGTTCACCCCCCGGTGAGCGTTCTTGCCGTCGGTGTTCTTGTCGTCGGCCCAGGCCGTGGACCGGGCGGGATCGAAGGGGCAGCCCTTGCCCGTGATGTGCTGCTCGTACTCCTCGCGGAAGTACTTGAGCGAGGAGAAGATCGGCGAGGCCGCGCCGTCGCCGAGCGCGCAGAACGACTTGCCGTTGATGTTGTCGGCGATGTCGTTGAGCTTGTCGAGGTCGGCCATCTCGCCCTTGCCGGCCTCGATGTCGCGGAGCAACTGGACGAGCCAGTAGGTGCCTTCGCGGCAGGGTGTGCACTTGCCGCAGGACTCGTGGGCGTAGAACTCGGTCCAGCGGGTGACGGCCCGCACGACGCAGGTCGTCTCGTCGAAGCACTGGAGCGCCTTGGTGCCGAGCATGGACCCGGCGGCGCCGACGCCCTCGTAGTCGAGGGGGACGTCGAGGTGCTCCTCGGTGAACATCGGGGTGGAGGAGCCGCCCGGTGTCCAGAACTTCAGGCGGTGACCGGCCCGGATGCCGCCGCTCATGTCGAGGAGCTGGCGCAGCGTGATGCCGAGCGGGGCCTCGTACTGGCCGGGGCTGGTGACGTGGCCGCTGAGCGAGTAGAGCGTGAAGCCCGGGGACTTCTCGCTGCCCATCGACTTGAACCAGTCCTTGCCCTTGTTCAGGATCGCGGGAACCGAGGCGATGGACTCGACGTTGTTCACCACAGTGGGGCAGGCGTACAGACCGGCGACCGCGGGGAAGGGGGGCCGCAGCCGGGGCTGGCCACGCCGTCCTTCGAGAGAGTCGAGCAGCGCGGTTTCCTCACCACAGATGTACGCACCGGCGCCCGCGTGCACCGTGAGTTCCAGATCGAGTCCTGAACCCAGGATGTTCGTCCCCAGATAACCCGCCTCGTACGCCTCTCGCACGGCCTCGTGCAGTCGTCGCAGCACGGGGACGACCTCACCGCGCAGATAGATGAACGCGTGCGACGAACGGATCGCGTAACAGGCGATCACCATGCCCTCGATGAGGCTGTGCGGGTTGGCGAAGAGGAGAGGGATGTCCTTGCAGGTCCCCGGCTCCGACTCGTCGGCGTTGACCACCAGATAGTGCGGTTTGCCGTCGCCCTGTGGGATGAACTGCCACTTCATCCCGGTGGGGAAGCCCGCGCCGCCGCGTCCGCGCAGACCGGAGTCCTTGACGTACGCGATGAGGTCGTCGGGCGTCATGGCGAGTGCCTTGCGCAGCCCTTCGTAGCCCTCGTGGCGGCGGTAGGTGTCCAGGGTCCAGGATTCGGGCTGGTCCCAGAAGGCGGAGAGGACCGGTGCGAGCAGCTTCTCGGGGCTCGTCCCGTTGTGGTCGATCTCGGCGGCCAAGGTCATCACTCCCCCTCCTCGGCTGCGGGCCCGGCCGGGTGCTCCGGGTCGGAGGCCGAGGTCTGCTGCGGTGCGTCGTGCGAGCTGAGGTGCTCGGTCGGCGAAGGGTCGTGCGGCTGTGCGTCCTGCGGCTGTGCGTCCTGGGGCTTCGCGTCCTGCGGCTTCGCGTCCTCGGGCTGTCCGACGCGCGGGGAGACCACGCGCGCCTGCGGGAGCGCCTCGCCCTTCGCGAGCTTCAGCCCGACGAGGGAGGCGGGGCCCGCGCCGCCGGTCGCCTCGACGGCGCCGGGCCGCTCGTCGGGGAAGCCGGCCAGGATGCGGGCCGTCTCCTTGTACGAGCAGATCGGCGCGCCGCGGGTGGGCTCGACGGTCCGGCCGGCGATCAGGTCGTCGACGAGCTGCGTGGCGCTCTGGGGCGTCTGGTTGTCGAAGAACTCCCAGTTGACCATCACGACGGGCGCGAAGTCGCAGGCGGCGTTGCACTCGATGTGTTCGAGGGTGACCTTGCCGTCCTCGGTGGTCTCGTTGTTGCCGAGGTCGAGGTGCTCCTTGAGCGTGTCGAAGATGGCGTCGCCGCCCATGACCGCGCACAGGGTGTTGGTGCAGACGCCGACCTGGTAGTCGCCGCTGGGCCTGCGCCGGTACATGGAGTAGAAGGTCGCGACGGCGGTGACCTCGGCGGTGGTGAGGTCCAGCGTCTCGGCGCAGAAGGCCATGCCCGTACGGGAGACGTATCCCTCCTCCGACTGCACGAGGTGCAGCAGCGGCAGCAGGGCGGAGCGGCTGCCGGGGTAGCGGGCGAGCACCTCCTTCGCGTCCGCGTCGAGCCGGGCGCGCACCTCGGCCGGGTAGGGGGTGGCGGGGAGCTGCGGCATCCCCAGACTGACGTCTTGGCGTGATGTGGTCACCGGTCGACGCCTCCCATCACGGGGTCGATGGACGCGACGGCGACGATGACGTCGGCGACCTGGCCGCCTTCGCACATCGCCGCCATGGCCTGGAGGTTGGTGAAGGACGGGTCGCGGAAGTGGACCCGGTAGGGGCGGGTGCCGCCGTCGGAGACGACGTGCACGCCGAGTTCGCCCTTGGGGGACTCGACGGCGGTGTACACCTGACCGGCCGGGACCCGGAAGCCCTCGGTCACCAGCTTGAAGTGGTGGATCAGGGCTTCCATCGAGGTGCCCATGATGTTCCGGATGTGGTCGAGCGAGTTGCCGAGTCCGTCCGGGCCGAGGGCGAGCTGGGCGGGCCAGGCGATCTTCTTGTCGGCGACCATGACCGGCCCGGGCTCCAGGCGGTCGATGCACTGCTCGATGATGCGCAGCGACTGGCGCATCTCCTCCAGGCGGATGAGGAAGCGCCCGTAGGAGTCGCAGGTGTCGGCGGTCGGGACCTCGAAGTCGTAGGTCTCGTAGCCGCAGTACGGGTCGCTCTTGCGCAGGTCGTGCGGGAGTCCGGCGGAGCGCAGCACCGGGCCGGTGGCGCCGAGCGCCATGCAGCCGGTCAGGTCGAGATAACCGACGTCCTGCATACGGGCCTTGAAGATCGGGTTGCCGGTGGCGAGCTTGTCGTACTCCGGCAGATTCTTCTTCATGGTCTTGATGAACTCGCGCAGCCGGTCGACCGCGCCCGGGGGCAGGTCCTGGGCGAGGCCGCCGGGGCGGACGAACGCGTGGTTCATCCGCAGGCCGGTGAACAGCTCGAAGAGGTCGAGAACCAGTTCACGATCGCGGAAGCCGTAGATCATGATCGTGGTCGCGCCGAGCTCCATGCCGCCGGTGGCGATGCACACCAGGTGCGAGGAGAGCCTGTTGAGCTCCATCAGCAGCACGCGCAGGACGGTGGCCCGGTCGGGGATCTGGTCCTCGATGCCGAGGAGTTTCTCGACGCCCAGGCAGTACGCCGTCTCGTTGAAGAACGGCGTCAGGTAGTCCATCCGCGTGACGAAGGTGGTGCCCTGCGTCCAGTTGCGGAATTCGAGGTTCTTCTCGATGCCGGTGTGGAGGTAGCCGATGCCGCAGCGGGCCTCGGTGACGGTCTCGCCGTCGATCTCCAGGATGAGGCGCAGCACACCGTGCGTGGACGGGTGCTGGGGGCCCATGTTGACGATGATGCGCTCGTCGTCGGACTTCACCGCGGATTCGACGACCTCGTCCCAGTCGCCGCCGGTGACCGTATATACAGTCCCCTCGGTGGTCGCTCGGGGTGTCGCGTGGGGAGTGGTCATCAGGAGTACGACCTCCGCTGGTCCGGAGCCGGGATCTGGGCGCCCTTGTACTCGACGGCGATGCCGCCGAGGGGGTAGTCCTTGCGCTGCGGGAAGCCCTGCCAGTCGTCCGGCATCATGATCCGGGTCAGGGCCGGGTGCCCGTCGAAGACGAGCCCGAAGAAGTCGTACGCCTCGCGCTCGTGCCAGTCGTTGGTCGGGTAGATCTCGACGAGCGACGGGATGTGCGGGTCGCTGTCCGGGGCGGACACCTCCAGCCGGATCAGCCGGCCGTGGGTGAGGGACCGCAGGTGGTAGACGGCGTGCAGCTCGCGGCCCTTGTCGCCCAGGAAGTGGACGCCGCTCACGCCCGTACAGAGTTCGAAGCGCAGGGCGGGGTCGTCGCGCAGGGTGCGGGCGACCTGGACCAGGTGTTCGCGGGCGATGTGGAAGGTCAGCTCGTCGCGGTCGACGACCGTCTTCTCGATGGCGTTGGAGGGGAGCAGGTCCTGTTCCTCCAGGGCCCCTTCCAGCTCGTCGGCCACCTCGTCGAACCAGCCGCCGTACGGCCGGGAGGCGGCTCCCGGCAGGGTGACGGTGCGGACGAGGCCGCCGTAGCCGGAGGTGTCGCCGCCGTTGTTCGCGCCGAACATGCCCTTGCGGACGCGGATGACCTCGCCGCCGGTGTCGCGCGGGGCGGGTACGGCGTTGCCGTTCCGCTCGCCGTTCGCGTCGGAGTTCTCGGTCACCGCAGCAGCCCCTTCATCTCGATCAGGGGCAGTGCCTTGAGGGCCGCTTCCTCCGCCTCGCGGGCGGCCTCCTCCGCGTTGACCCCGAGCTTGGAGGTCTGGATCTTCTCGTGGAGCTTGAGGATGGCGTCCAGCAGCATCTCGGGGCGTGGCGGACAACCCGGCAAATAGATATCGACCGGGACAATGTGATCAACACCCTGCACAATGGCGTAATTGTTGAACATTCCCCCTGATGACGCACAAACCCCCATGGAAATGACCCACTTGGGATTCGGCATCTGGTCGTAGACCTGCCGCAGGACGGGCGCCATCTTCTGGCTCACCCGTCCCGCGACGATCATCAGGTCCGCCTGCCGCGGCGATCCGCGGAAGACCTCCATCCCGAACCGGGCCAGGTCGTAGCGGCCCGCACCGGTCGTCATCATCTCGATGGCGCAGCAGGCCAGTCCGAACGTGGCCGGGAAGACGGACGACTTCCGCACCCAGCCCGCGGCCTGCTCGACCGTGGTCAGAACGAAGCCGCTCGGCAGTTTCTCTTCGAGTCCCATGGTGTGCCCCTCAGCCCCTCAGTCCCATTCCAGGCCGCCGCGACGCCACACATACGCATAGGCGACGAAGACGGTGAGCACGAAGAGCAGCATCTCCACGAGCCCGAAGATCCCCAGGGCGTCGAAGGAGACCGCCCAGGGATAGAGGAAGACGATCTCGATGTCGAAGACGATGAAAAGCATCGCCGTCAGGTAGTACTTGATCGGAAAGCGGCCGCCTCCGGCGGGAGTCGGGGTGGGTTCGATGCCGCACTCGTACGCTTCGAGCTTTGCCCGGTTGTACCGCTTGGGGCCGATAAGCGTGGCCATGACCACGGAGAAGATCGCAAACCCTGCCCCGAGGGCGCCGAGCACGAGGATGGGCGCGTAGGCATTCACGCTCCTCGCTCCTTCCAGTCGTCCTTGACCTGTGGACCGCATCGGGCGACCGGCTCACTGCCTCACCAAGATCGTGTACATGTGAGGCAGTTCACAAGCCCGACTGCCCCGCATCCTATGCCCGCCCCCCTGTGATCTGCGACACGGGGTACGACAACGGCTTTGTGATCTCCACCACCTGACGAACGATCATGAAGTCGTATGAGCGGTGATCTTCGTACGCGAAGCGGCCGAGTGATCACGAGACGTGACATTCGATGGTGTTACCGCTGGTCAAAGGCGTGCCGCGCTATCAATCGACGGCCTGTACAAGCAAATTGGCGATGGAATGCCCTGGGGTGATAAAGGCCTCGACCGAGATCGACGACCGCCCGCACGAGGGGCGGCGAGGACCGATGCGGACATGTGCACGCATTCACGAACTTCCGGATCACGCATCCGGAGAGCGCCCGTCCGCCGGTCCGCTCGTCCGGTCATCGGCTCGCCGGCCGCGGACGCCCACGCGGATGACGGGCGCGAGGGTTGCCCGTCCCGGTGGAGCCGCTCTGTGACCTGCACCACTCGCCCCCGCCCCCCGGAAAGCCGGGCTTGGCCATCGGTGTGAACGGATGGTAAGCGACGGGCAATTCGGGCGTATTACCGAAAGGCAGTGATCACGGGCCTAACGACGGGCGCCCGATTTGCCCGTTACGGCGTCAATAAGGGTGCCCAGAAAGCGGATTCACAGATTCCGAACGTAACTGTGTCGCAACACACGTTTCTTGATGGGACCCCTACAGCCCTGATAGCGCTAGTACCCATGTCCCACACCGCTCACATACCCAGCCACCGGAAGCCCCGTCAGCGCGCCTCGAAGTCGGCACTGCGAGCCGGAGTTGCCGGTGGCGTCCTCAGCACCATCGCGGTCGCGGGTGCCGCCGGTCCGGCCCAGGCCGAGCCGGTGACCCAGACGATCGAGATGCCCACGATCACGTCCGGCTTCTCCACCGCTGTGGCCGCCTCCGCCCAGGCCACACAGCAGGTCGCCCTCGACCTGGAGACGCAGGCCGACGAGGACGCCGCGGCCGAGAAGGCCGCGAAGACGGCCAAGAAGGCCCACGCCGAGGCCGTCCGCAAGGCCGAGGCCGAGAAGAAGGCCGAAGCCGCCGCCAAGGCGAAGGCCGAGGCAGAGGCCAAGGAGCGCGCCGAGCGCGCCTCCCGGACCTCCGAGCGCACGACGCTCAGCGCCTCCTCGGGCTCCTCGGACTCCTCGGACTCGGGCAGCTCCGCCTCCGCGCCCTCCTCCTCCTCGAACTCCTCCTCCTCGAACGTGAGCGGCTCCGCCGCCTCCATCGTGGCGTTCGCCAAGGCGCAGGTCGGCGACGCCTACGTGTCCGGCGGCACCGGCCCCAACGCGTGGGACTGCTCCGGTCTGGTCCAGGCCGCCTACCGCACGGCGGGCATCGACCTGCCGCGCGTCTCGCAGTCCCAGTCGACCGCCGGCACCCAGGTCTCCCTGGACAGCCTCCAGCCCGGCGACATCCTTTACTGGGGTGGCGCGGGCAGCGCGTACCACGTCGCGATCTACATCGGTGGCGGCGAGTTCGTCGGTGCGCAGAACTCCAGCACCGGTACGGTGCAGCGCTCCATGGACTACGACCGGCCGACCGGCGCGGTCCGCGTTCTCTGATTCACAAGCGCCCGTCGGCGCTCAGGTCGACAGCCTCCAAGGGCCGCCGCTCCCCCGCTCGGGGGCGGCGGCCCTTCGCCGTCGTCGCGGCGACGAGCAGGGCCAGGACCATCAGCAGAGCGCTCACCCAGACCGGAGCCCGGTAGCCGAAACCGGCGTCCAGGGCCAGGCCGCCCGCCCACGGGCCCACCGTCGCCCCCAGGTTGAACGCGGTCGTCGAGCCCGCGCCGGCCAGCGTCGGGGCCCCTGACGCGAGGCCCAGGACCCGGGTGATCAGGGCGGTGCCCGTGCCGAAGGCGAGCATGCCGAGCAGCGGGATCAGTGCCAGGGCGAGCACCGGGCTGCCCGCCGCGAGGGCGAGTGCCGCCCAGCCGAGAGGGAGGGCGGCCATGCCCGTGGCGACGACGGCGACCGGGCGGGCGTCGGCGAAGCGGCCCGCCACCGTGACCCCGGCGAACGAGCCCGCCCCGAAGAGCGCGAGGGACACCGGCACCCAGCCCGCGCCCAGGCCGGTCTCCCTGGTGAGGAGCGGCTCCAGGTAGGAGAACGTGCAGAAGGTCGCGCCCTGCACCAGGGCCATCGTGAGCAGGACCGGCCGCAGCCGGGGGCCGGTCAGCGCGCGCAGTTCGTCCCGTACGGGTACGGGAGCGCCGGTGTCCGTGGCCCGGCCGCCCGGGATGGAGCGCAGGACCGCGAGGACGGCGGGCAGCGAGACGATCGCGACCGCCCAGAAGGCCGACCGCCACCCCCAGTGCTCCCCGAGCAACGCGCCGGCCGGTACGCCCACCACGCAGGCGACCGTCACGCCGCCGACCACCACGGCGGTGGCCCGGCCCTTCAGCCGGTCGGGGACCATCGAGACGGCCGTGGTCAGCGCGACCGCCCAGAAGCCCGCGTTGGCGAGGGCGCCGACGAAGCGGGTCGCGAGGAGCACTCCGTAGCTCGGGGTGAGAGCACCGACGACATGGACGGCGACGAACACCGCGAGGAAGAGGAGCAGGGCGCGACGACGGGGCCAGGCGCGGCTGGAGAGCGCCATCAGGGGCGCGCCGACCACCATCCCGACGGCGAAGGCGGAGGTGAGGAGGCCGGCGGCGGCGAGGGAGACGTCGAGGTCGGCGGCGATGCCCGAGACGAGCCCGGACAGCATGAACTCGGAGGTGCCCTGGGCGAAGACCGCGAGCCCGAGGACGTAGACAGCGATTGGCATGGGTGGAAAGCCCCTTGGACGGAACCGTCGGGTGGACAGACAGACCGGGATGCGGGGATACGGGCGCGCGGACGCCCGCCGGTGGTCCGGCGGGGCGGCGCGGAGGAGTGCCCGGCGGTGATCGCCCGGCGGCACGAACTCCGCGTACGGCGCTGCTTCGGCGCGTACGCGAGAGGGAACGGCCCGTACCCGCGGTGAGCCGGGGGGGGCGTGGAACCGTGACGAAGGGGCCGGTGACCCGTGGGTCAGCCGGCGACGCTCAGCACGAACACGGCCACCGGCGCACCGGTGGCCGGAGTCTGTCGGACTCGGGGCTGGTCATGACGAGGAGGCTACCTGCCGGACGGCGGGGCCTCCAGCGGATTTCCGGGCCGGAGGGCCGCCGTCCGGAGGGCCTCCGGCCGGAGGGCCGCCGCCCGGATCAGCGGCGGCGGGGGCGGCGGTTGGTCCGCTCCGGCTCCTTGGCCGAGGTGGTGGGCGCGGGCGGCGCGTCGTACGGGGCGTCGAAGTCCTCGTCCTCGTCCGTCGCGGTCGGGTCCACGGCGAAGCGGGGCTCCAGGAAGAGCCCGTGGTGCTGGGGCAGGGAGGCGGTGGTCATGGCTGTCTGTCCTTGGGGTCGAGCAGCGCTGTATCGGCTTGTTCCGTACCCCGCTGGCCTGCGTTCGGTGTGAGCGTGCGTCAAGAAGAGTGGCACGCACCGCGTGCCGCCACTGCGGGCGGGGGCGGGCGGGCGCCGTCCGGTCCGGTACTGCCGACGACCGGGGGCGCGCAAATCATCGCACACGATCACCTGGGGAGTTGGGGATTAACCGCCGACGTGAGGCGGAGTGCCGGAATCCGAAGGCCTCAGGGGACGACGCGGAAGTGCGTGGTCAGCCGCCGGTCCTCGCCCAGGACGTGGAACGCCAGCCCCGGCGGCTGGTCCCGGTCCGCCGGGCGGTCTCCCTCCCAGGGCATGCGCAGGGTCCAGGTGACGGCGGGGCCGACGATCAGGGGGCGGCCGCCGAAGACCGAGGCTGCGGCCGTGTGGGCGTGCCCGGTGAGGACGGCGACGACCCGCGGGTGGGCGGCGAGCAGGGTGGCGAGCCGCTCGGGCTCCTGGAGCATCCCGGCGTCCGGCAGCGGGTGGTGGAGCTCGACGGGCGGCTGGTGGAAGGCGATCAGCGCGGGGACGTCGGCGGGCAGCCCGGCGAGCGTGGCGTCGATCCAGGCCAGCGTCTCCGGGTCGAGGCGTCCCTCGTCGCGGCCGGGGATCGTGGAGTCGCACATCAGGACGGCGCACCCGGCGATGCGGTGGACCCGGTTGACGGGTGCGGTGTCGGGGGCTTCCCCGAGGAACGCCTTGCGGTAGGCGGGCCGGGCGTCGTGGTTGCCCGGGCAGGCGAGCACGGGGAACGGCGCGTCGAGCAGGCGTACCGCCTCCTCGTACTCGGCCTCGGCCGCGTGGTCGGCGATGTCCCCGGTGACCAGCAGCGCGTCGACGGGACGCGGCAGGGCCCGCAGATGGTCCATGACGCGGGCGGCCCGCCGGGTCGCGCGTTCGCCGCCGTCCAGGTGCAGATCGCTGATCTGGGCAAGCAACATAAGCAGCCCTCCCTCATCTAACGTTAAATTTCATTATTCCGTTAGGACTCCCGAGACTCTAAAGTGACGAGCGCGAACGTTCAAGAGGCGGCGAGGGGAGCGGCCGGTGACCCAGCGGCCCGTCATGGAACTGGCGAGCACCATTCGGCACGACGGCGACGGCGGCGTCCTCGACGACCTCGCCACCGTCGAAGGGGCGGCCCGGTGGATCCGGCGGCAGAGCGGACTGCTGAGCCCGCTCGCCCCGGCCGGGAAGCACGACGTGGGGGAACTCGTCGTCGACGAGGAGCTCAGGGACACGGTCATCGGTGTACGGCGGGCCGTGCGGGCCCTGTTCGCACGGGTGGTCAGCCCGGCCCCGCCCAGCCCGGCCGACGCCCACCGCCTGATGCCCGCCGAGGAGGCCCTGACCCTCCTCAACGCGGCAGCCGCCAGGGAACCCGTGGCCCCCCAACTGCTCTGGCCCGCCGAAGGGCTCCCCGCGGCCGGGCTGTTGTCGGCCGAGGGCGATCCACGCGTACGGCTCGTCGCGGCGCTGGCGCGCGATGCCGTCGACTTCCTGAGCGGTCCGCAGCGCGAGCGGCTGCGGGCCTGCCACGCGCCGCGCTGCGTGCGGTACTTCATCAGGAGCCACGGCCGGCAGGAGTGGTGCAAGCCCTCCTGCGGCAACCGGGCCCGGGTGGCGCGCCACTACGGGCGCACGCGCGATGCGGCGACGGGTGAAGGGCCCGCCCCACGGTGAGATGTACGCGGCAAGAGGCCCCACGCCGTGCGACGTACTCATGGAGCCGGTTGGCCGCCGTCCGGTCGCGCTCACCACCCGGGGGCTCGTCGTCGTCCACGTACAGGACCGCCTGCGTGCGGCGGGCGCCCGGCCGCGGGCCTCAGGCCTTCGGGGCCACCTTCGACAGGCCGTTGATGATGCGGTCCATCGCGTCGCCGCCCTGCGGATCGGTCAGGTTGGCCAGCATCTTCAGGGTGAACTTCATCAGCAGCGGGTGGGTCAGGCCGCGCTGGGTGGCGATCTTCATGATCTTCGGGTTGCCGATCAGCTTCACGAAGGCGCGGCCCATCGTGTAATAGCCGCCGTAGGTCTCCTTGAGCACCTTCGGGTAGTTGTTCAGGGCCAGTTCGCGCTGGGCGGGGGTGGCGCGGGCGTGGGCCTGGACGATGACGTCGGCCGCGATCTGGCCCGACTCCATGGCGTACGCGATGCCCTCGCCGTTGAACGGGTTGACCATGCCGCCCGCGTCGCCGACGAGGAGGAGGCCCTTGGTGTAGTGCGGCTGGCGGTTGAAGGCCATCGGGAGGGCCGCGCCGCGGATCGGCATCGTCATGTTGTCCGGGGTGTAGCCCCAGTCCTCCGGCATCGAGGCGCACCAGGCCTTGAGGACCTCGCGCCAGTCCAGCTCCTTGAAGGCGGAGGAGGAGTTGAGGATGCCGAGGCCCACGTTGGAGGTGCCGTCGCCCATGCCGAAGATCCAGCCGTAGCCGGGCAGCAGCCGGTCCTCGGAGCCGCGCTTGTCCCACAGCTCCAGCCAGGACTCCAGGTAGTCGTCGTCGTGGCGGGGCGAGGTGAAGTAGGTGCGCACGGCGACGCCCATGGGGCGGTCCTCGCGGCGGTGCAGGCCCATCGCCAGGGAGAGCCGGGTGGAGTTGCCGTCGGCGGCGACGACGAGCGGGGCGTGGAAGGTGACCGGGGTCTTCTCCTCGCCGATCCTCGCCTCGACGCCGGTGATGCGGCCGGTGCGCTCGTCCTTGATGGGCGCGCCCACGTTGCACCGCTCGTACAGCCGGGCGCCGGCCTTCTGCGCCTGCCGGGCCAGCTGCTCGTCGAAGTCGTCGCGCTTGCGGACCAGACCGTAGTCCGGGTAGGAGGCGAGGTCGGGCCAGTCCAGCTGGAGCCGCACACCGCCGCCGATGATCCGCAGGCCCTTGTTGCGCAGCCAGCCCGCCTCCTCGGAGATGTCGATCCCCATGGAGACGAGCTGCTTCGTGGCGCGGGGCGTGAGCCCGTCGCCGCAGACCTTCTCGCGGGGGAAGGCGGTCTTCTCCAGGAGCAGGACGTCGAGTCCGGCCTTGGCGAGGTAGTAGGCGGTCGTGGAGCCGGCTGGGCCCGCTCCGACGACGATCACGTCCGCGCTGTGCTCGGAGAGGGGCTCGGTCACGGTCGGATCTCCCGAAGACTCGAATTCGCGTGCCGCGCGGCACATGTCCCGTGCAGTCTATGGGGGCCTGCGAACCAACCCTCCGAAGGGCTCCCTCATGTCGACAGCACCTGTCACGCCCCCCACCTCGGCCCCCGCCGTACACCTCCGTGTTCCGACCGACGAGGACGCCCTGAGCTGGCACCGGGTCTTCGACGACCCGCAGGTCATGGAGTTCTTCGGCGGCCGGAGCTCGGAGCTCTCCGCGTACGAGGAACTCACCGCGCGCCAGCGGCGGCACGACGCGGAGCTGGGCTACTGCCTGTGGACCGTCACGGACGCGGAGGACGCCGTCCTCGGCTTCACCGGGGCGCAGCCGTGGCCGCACACGCATTACGGGCCGGTCGGCGCGACCGAGATCGGCTGGCGGCTGGGGCGTGCGGCGTGGGGCCGGGGTTACGCCACCGCCGCGGCCCGCACGACGCTGGAGCGGATACGGGCGGCGGGGGTGGGCGAGGTCGTCGCGATGGTCCACTCGCGCAACGCCCGGTCGATGGCGGTCGCGGAACGGCTCGGGATGCGGCGGGCCGAGTCGTACGCCACCCCGCGCGGGCAGGAGGCCGTCTGCTTCCGCCTGGAGCTGTGAGGGCCCGGGCCCGCCCGGAGCCGTGAGGGCCGGGCCCGCCCGGAGCCGTGAGGCTCCCGGACCTGCCTCAGGCGCGGGTGGCCCGGTGCAGGGCCACCACGCCGCCGGTCAGGTTGCGCCAGGCGACCTTCGACCAGCCTGCCTTCTGGAGCAGTGCGGCGAGGGCGGGCTGGTCGGGCCAGTCGCGGATGGACTCGGCGAGGTAGACGTACGCGTCCGGGTTGGAGGACACCGCGCGGGCGGCCGGCGGGATCGCCCGCATCAGGTACTCCGTGTAGACCGTGCGGAACGGGGTCCAGGTCGGCTGGGAGAACTCGCAGATCACGACCCGGCCGCCGGGCTTCGTCACCCGGTACAGCTCGCGCAGCGCGACCTCGGTGTCCTGGATGTTGCGCAGCCCGAAGGAGATCGTGACGGTGTCGAACGTCTCGTCCTTGAACGGCAGCTTCATGCCGTCGCCCGCGGTGAACGGCATCCAGGGGTGGCGCTCCTTGCCGACCTTGAGCATGCCGAGCGAGAAGTCGCACGGTACGACGTAGGCGCCCGCCTTCACGAAGGGCTGCGAGGAGGTCGCCGTACCGGCCGCCAGGTCGAGGATCTTCTGCGCGGGGCGGGCGTCGACCGCCGCCGCGACCGCCCTGCGCCACAGCCGGGCCTGGCCGAGCGAGATCACGTCGTTGGTCAGGTCGTAGTTGGCCGCCACACCGTCGAACATCGAGGCGACTTCGTGCGGCTGCTTTTCCAGGGAGGCTCGGGTCACCCGTCCATTCAAGCAGCCCGGCCGCGGGGATCAGTGAGGGCGGTCTCCCGCGATCGCGACGCGTTCGGCGACCCGGCGGTACGGGGCGTAGTCGTTGACCGCGTAGTGCTGGGTGGCCCGGTTGTCCCAGAACGCGACGTCGCCGGCGCGCCAGCCGAACCGCACCTGGAACTCCGGGGCGTGCGCCTGCTGGAACAGCAGCCGCAGCAGCCGGTCGCTCTCCGCCCGCCCGAAGCCCACGATCCGGGTGGTGAACGAGGCGTTGACGAAGATCGTCCGGCGCCCGGTGACCGGGTGGCGGCGCACCACCGGGTGCTCGACCGGCGGGAACTCCTCCTGGTGCGCCGCCAGCCGCTCGGGCGGGGTGAAGCGCGAGAACCCGGGGACGAAGTCGTGCACCGCCCGGGCCCCCTCGACACGCTCCTTCACCTCCTGGGGGAGGTTGTCGTACGCGGCGGCCATGTCCGCCCACAGCGTGTCGCCGCCGACCGGCGGGACCTCGCGGAGCTGGAGGACCGCGCCGAGGGCGGGGCGCTCGCGGAAGGTGACGTCCGCGTGCCAGACGTTCTCGAAGGTGGGGTGGGCGGTGCGGTCGAGACGGGCGACCTCGGGGTCGTCGCCGGTGGCGAGCAGCGGGTTCGTCTCCAGCTCGCCCCAGTGCCCGGCGAACGCGCGCTGCTGGTGCGAGGTGAGGTGCTGGTCGCGGAAGAACAGCACCTTCCACTCCAGCAACGCCCGGTCCAGCTCGGCGCGCAGGGCCGTCTCCAGCGGGCGGGACAGGTCGACGCCGTGGATCTCCGCGCCGATGACCCGGCCGAGCGGAACCAGCCGGAACAGCTCGTACGGGCGGTCGGTCCAGCCCTCCGGGACCCGGCGCAGCTCGCGCGGGCCCTCGTACAGGCCGTCGGCGGGGACGCGGTGTGCGCGCAGGGCGGGGGCGGGGGGTGTGGTGGTGATGGTCATGGTCCTTCTCCTCTCGGTGTACGGGGTCGGGTCAGCGGGCCGCGTTGCGCACCGCCGTGCCGATCTCGGCGCGCAGGGCGGCGTACGCGGGCAGTCCGCGCAGTTCGTCGGGGTCGGCGCCGGTGCGGGGCAGGTCGATCGGAAGGTCCAGGGCGACCGTTCCGGGGCGGTCGGTGAGGACGATCGCGCGGGTGCCGAGGAAGACCGCCTCGTCCACGCTGTGGGTGACGAAGACGCAGGTGGTCCCGGTCTCGGCGCTCACCGTGCGCAGGTCCTCCTGGAGCCGTTCCCGGGTGAGGGCGTCGAGCGCGGCGAACGGCTCGTCCAGCAGCAGGAGCCGCTTGCCGCCCGCCAGGGCGCGGGCGATGGCGACGCGCTGCTGCTGGCCGCCGGAGATCTGCCAGATGCGTCGGTGGGCGGTGTCCGCGAGGCCGACGCGCTCCAGCAACTCCGCTGTCCGCCCCGCCCGTTCGGCTCGGGGCACACCCGCGTACCTCAGCGCCAGGCCGATGTTGTCGCCGACCGTGCGCCAGGGGAAGAGGCGCGGCTGCTGGAAGACGATGCCCGCCCGGCCGCCGGGGCCGGGGCGCTCGCCGAACACCTCGACCGCACCCTCGGTGGTGTGCTCGAAGCCCGCGATCAGCCGCAGCAGGGTGCTCTTGCCGCAGCCGGAGGGGCCGACGAGGACCAGGAACTCACCTGCCGGGATGCCCAGGGAGAGGGGGCCGAGTGCGGTGACCGCGTCCGGGCCGCGTCCGTAGGTGTGCCGGACGTCCCGTACGGAGACGACGGGCCCGGCTTCGTGGGCCTCCGGGGCAGGGGCCTCCGTGGCCGAGGTCTTCCCGGTGTCAGGGGCTGACGGCATCGCTGAGCCCTTCCGCGTGGATGGCCCCGCGCAGGGCCTCGATGTCCGGTGCGGCGTCGATCTGCTTCTGGTCGACGAGGAACCGGGCGGCACTGTGCAGGTTGTCGGCCAGGCCGCCGGGCTTGCCGGGCGTTCCGAGCCACTTGGCGTCGGCCTGTTCGGCGGGCTTGAGGAAGATGCCCTGCTTCAGCTGGGAACCCGCCTCCGCCGGGCTGATGCCGAGCTGCTTGCCCACGGACGCCGAGGCGGCTTCGGGGTCGTCGTGGATCAGGTCCAACGCCCGGGCCTGTGCTGTGCGCCAGGCGGGCAGGACGTCCGGGTGGGCCTTGAGGAAGCTGGTGGAGGCGACGCCGAGGTCCAGCGTCGGCTTGCCGTCGGCGGCGAGTTCGCGGCTGGAGACGATGACCTTGCCGGTCTTCTTCAGCTCCTCCAGTGTCGGCAGCCACACATACGTGGCGTCGATGTCGCCACGCGTCCAGGCGGCCAGGATGTCCTGCGGTTCGAGGTCGAGGAGCTGGACCTTCGAGGCGTCCACCCCGGCCCGGTCGAGCGCGGCGAGCAGGCTGTAGTGGGAGGTGGAGCTGAACGGGGTGGCGACCTTCTTGCCCTCCAGGTCCTTCACCGAGGAGATCTCGGAGCCGTCGCGGGCGACCAGCGCCTCGTTGTCCCCGGCCACGTCGAGCACCCAGGTCACCTCGTACGGGATGTTCAGCGGCGCGGAGAGCCCCCGGGCCACCGGGCTGGACCCGATCGCGGCGAGGTCCACGGCCCCGGCGACGAAGGCGGTGTTGATGCTGGCCCCGGAGTCGAACTTGGTCCACTTGACCCGGTATCCGGGGAGCGCCTTCTCCAGCCAGCCCTTCTCCTTGACGATCAGGTCGCCGCTGGGGAACGCCTGGTAGGCGATGCGTATCGTCTTCCCGCCGCCGCCGCCGTCGCCGGAGCCGCCGCCCTGGCCGCACGCGGTCATCGCCAGCAGGGAGCCCAGGGCCGCGGCGAGGGAGGCGATGCGGAGCGGGCCGCGTGATCGGGGCATGTGGGTGTCCTTCGTACGGGAGGGGAGGTGGGTGGGCGGGAAGGGGGGCCGGTCACGTGTGGCCGCGCCACGGGGCGAGCCGGTCCGCCAGGAGGCGTAGGGCCGCGTCGATGAGCAGGCCGGAGAGGCCGATGGCGAAGAGGCCGAGCACGACGGTGTCGGACTGGTTGTAGCGCTGTGCGTCGCGGATCAGGCCGCCGATCCCCGGGAGCCCGTTGACGGTCTCGGCGGCGACGACGGAGGAGTACGCGATGCCGAAGGCGAGCCGGACGCCGACGAGGATCTCGGGCAGCGCGGAGGGCAGCACGACGGAGGTGACGACCTGTCCGCGTCGGGCGCCGATCGCGCGGGCCGCCTCGACCAGGGCCGTCGGCGCGGACGCCACGGCGGAGGCGGTGGCGACGGCGACCGGCGGCATCGCCGCGATGGCCAGCAGCCACAGCTTGGGCGCCTCGTCGATGCCGAACCAGATGATCAGCAGGCTGAAGTAGGCGAGCGGAGGCAGGGTCCGCAGGAACGCCACCGCGGGCTCCAGCACCACCCGGACCCACGGCAGCGTCCCCATGAGGACACCGGCCACGAGGCCCGCGACCACGCCCGCACCGGCCCCGACGAAGATCCGGCGCAGGCTGATCCCGAGGTGTTCGATCAGGGTGTGGCCCTGGTAGCCCCGGACGCCGTCGTGCGTACCGGAGGTCTCCAGCAGCGCGCTCCACACGGCGGCGGGCGAGGGCACCAGCACCGGCGACCACAGCTGGAGCGCGGTCACCAGCTGCCAGAGGCCGAGCAGGACGGCGAGCGCGAGGACACGCAGGCCGGTACGGCGCAGCAGCGCGGCACGTTCGGGACGGCGACGGGCGCCGCCGGCAGCGGCCGGCGGGCCCGGTGTCACGGGTCCGGCGGGCTCTGCGGGTTCGGCGGTCCGTTCCCGCACGGACGGGGAGGGCGGCATGGAGGGGTCTCCGGAGTCATGGAGCGTCGCCGGACCTGCGGACAGGCCGGAGGGCGGGGAGGGCGGACGGCCGCCCTGGGGACGCGAGGACGCGAGGGGCGGGGACCGGGTGCGGAGAAGGCGCGGAAGCCGCGGAAGGCGCGGCTACCGGGGACGACGCGCTCAGGCGTCACAGGGCATCACTGAGGATGCCGCGGCAGGCTCAACAACAAGCGCTGGAGACGCGGCAGAGATCGATGGGGAGGCACTCCACCAGAAAACGATCGACTGTCACGGGCGCTGTTCTAGCACAGCGCTTCACGCGGGCACCAGGCTCCGCCAGGGAGTGAGACGCCCCGGGACCGGTGCGTGGAACGGCGGCCGCTCCGTCGAGAAGCCGACGGGGAGGCGGCCGAGGGATCGGCCGAGGAGATGGCCCACACTTCCCTCGAACTGATCTTCACTTCTCTTCAACCTTTTCGGCACACGGGTGCTCTGTAAGGGGTGGGAGTCCGCCCCCGGGGCGGAGTTTCGGGGGAGCACGGAAGCGCGAGGAGAGAGGAGGGCGGATGCATGCCGGCTGGTGCTGAGCCCGCCATGGCCGACGGCGAGGGCGCCGCGTTCGAGGCGTACGCGCGGGCCGGGCAGCGCCGGCTGTACCGGACGGCCTACCTGCTGTGCGGAGACGTCGAGGGCGCGCAGGACCTGACGCAGACGACGCTCGCCAAACTGTTCCAGCACTGGCGGAAGGCGAGCCGTGCGGACAACCTCGACGCCTACGCCAAGACCGTGCTGGTCCGCACCTTCGTGGCCGAACGCCGCCGCACCGTCACCGATCTGCTCGCCCACAGACGCAACGCGCCCCGCCCGCAGCCCAATCCCGCACCGGGCGCCGACCTCCGGGTCACGCTGCTCGCCCTGCTCGCCGAACTCCCGCCCCGGGCCCGGGCGATGGTCGTCCTGCGCTACTGGGACGACCTGAGCGTGGAGACCGTGGCCTCGCTGCTGCGGTGCAGCGAGTCCACGGTGAAGAGCCAGTGCTCGCGTTCACTCGTCCGACTGCGCGCCCGGATGGGCGACGCCCAGCTCTACTCCACCGGAAGCTGAGGGCCGGTCATGATCCCTGAACCGCACGAGCACCTGCCGCCCCGCGCACACGACGAAGAGCTGTTCCGCGACGCCCTGCACCGGACCGTGGGCCCGCTGTCCCTCCAGCCGGACCTGGTCCCCGACGCCGTGCGGGAGGGCCACCGACGACGGGCCAGGACCCGTGCGCTCGCGGTGGCGGGCACCTTCGTCGCGGTCACCGCCGTGACCCTGGGCATCGCCGTGCTCGGCCCCTGGCTGCTGGCGGGGCCGGACTCAGAGCCCACCGGGCCCGCGGCGCCCGCCGGCCCGTCCCTCTCCCTGCCCGCGCCCACCCCGTCCCCCCAACGTACGGAGCCACGCCCCGACATGCCGAGCCCCACGTCCACCCCCGTGCCGACGGACTCCGCGGCCGTCCCCGCGACACCACCCCTCTCCACGCCCTCCGCGTCGGTCCCGCACGGTCTCGGCCCCGAGGAGACCCAGCGGCTGGAGAACTTCCGGCAGCAGGCGGCCGGGGCTCTGGACGCCCTGCTGCCCGCGTCGATCGGGACGGTCCAGCCGGTCGGCGACGAACCGGAGAGCTACCGGGGGCGGCGCGGCTCCATCGTGCACACCGTCCGCCTTTCGGTGCGCCCGGACCGGAAGGGCCCGGCGCCCGCCTGCCGCGACATCCCGGAGAAGGGGCTGACCTGCGGGGACCTCACCCTGGACGACGGCACGCCCGCCCGGGTGTACCGGCAGCCCGCCGAGGGCCGGACGGGCACGGAGGTCTCCCTCCAGTACCGTTCCGGCCGCAGCACGGTGGCCCTGTCCGTCTCGCCCGCGCCGTCCGGGGCGGGCGGCACTCCCGTCACCGCCGGGGACCTGGTCCGGGTCGTCGAGAGCCCGCGCTTCCGGGAGCTGATCGCGTACGCCGACCAGAACCCGGTGCCGTTGAGCGGGGCCGCCTCGTGACGCGCCGCCGGCCCACGGGCACCCTGCCGCGCGCGTACGGCGAACCGGACCGCGACGAGGACACGTTCCGGCTGCGCGTGCCGCCGCCCCGGGCCCCGGGGCGCGCACCGGGCCGCGCACGGTCGACGGCCCGCTCGCTGGTACGCCGCAGACGCCGCAACCGGCGCCGGGCGGCCTCGCTCACCGTGCTGGCCCTCGTGGTCGTGGCGGGCGCGGCCCTGCTGGTCGGCCGCCCCTGGCAGGACGGGGGCGGCCCGGCGGACGCGGCGGCGCCGGGCTCGTCCCGTACGGCCCCGGCGGGCGGACCGGACAACGCGTCGGAGCCGCTGGAGGACCCCCCTCCGTCCACTCCCCCGCCGTCCCCGTCCCCGACTGCCTCCGCCCCGGCCTCGGACGGGAAGGACGGCGACGTACGGGCCGAGGACATCCCCGCCTCGGGCCCCGGCACGTTCACCGTGGCCCGTGCGGGGGTCGACGCGAAGGGCAGGGGGAGCGCCTACCGGGTCGAGGTGGAGGACGGCAGCGGCGTCGACCCCGACCGGGCAGCCGAGGAGATAGCCGCCGTTCTCGCCCACCCGCGCGGCTGGAGCCACGACGGCGATCACACGTTCCGTCAGGTCGCCGACGGACCGGCCGGGCTGGTGATCAAGATCGCCACCCCGGCGACGACGGACCGGATCTGCGGCGAGTACGGCCTGAGGACGCGCGGCGAGGTCAACTGCCGGGGCGGCGAGAAGGTGATGGTCAACCTGAAGCGCTGGCAGCGCGGTTCGCCGCAGTTCGACGGGCCCGTGGCGGAGTACCGGGCGCTGATCGTCAACCACGAGGTCGGCCACTGGCTGGGGCGCGGCCACGAGACCTGCCCGGGGAAGGGGCGCCCCGCTCCCGCGATGATGCAGCAGATCGACGGGTTGAAGGGCTGCGTCGCCAACGCCTGGCCGTACGACGCGAAGGGACGCTACCTGGGCGGCCCGAAGGTGCCGTGAGCTTCCCTTGGGGACCCGGCCCCCGCCTCAGCGGGCGCGGTGCACGAGCCGTCCCGCGAGGACCGTCGCCACGCAGGCGTGCGCCCCGCCCGCGCGGAGGGCCGCCTCGTCGGGTACGTCGAAGGCCGCCAGGTCCGCCCGGCCGCCCACGGTCAGCGGGGCGCCCGCCGTGCGGGCCAGGTCGCCGCCCGCGGCGAAGGGGTCCAGGTCCGGGGGGCCGGGGGGCGCGGGCGACGGCGGGAGGCGGACGAGGCCCGACCGGGCGACGGCCGTGCGCAGGGCGGGGTCCTCCGCGTCGAGGGGGCCCGCCAGGTGCGTCGTGCCGTGCCGCAGCATCCGCTGGAGCCCGCGCCGGACGGAACCGGCTCGCCGGGCCGGCTCCATCGTCGCCGCGAGCCGCTCGAACTCCTCGCCCCACAAAGGGAGTTCACCCAGCTCGTCGGCCTCGCGGGGGTCGGGGTGATAGCAGCGGGTGAGCAGCTCCCGGGCCCGGTCCTGGCGCAGTCCCGGCGTGAGGAGGCCGGGCCAGCGGCGGACCCGGGCCGCCGGGTGCGCGGCGGTGACCTCCTCGTAGGGGCCGAGGGCCGCGATCCGGTCGCCGTCCACCGCTACCGCGCCGTCCACGACGGGCGCCGCGCCCACCGGGAGGACCAGGGGCGCGGCGTGGATCGTCAGCACGGGAAGCCGAGGCCCTAGTTGGCGTTGAGGAGCTTGAGCTCCGGGTGGGCCGTGCCGCCCTCGATCGCGGTGGAGGAGATGTGCGAGACCACGCGCTCGTCGACCGGGTCCATCGCCGGGTCGTCGTGCACGACGAGGTGCTCGTACGTCGTGGCGCGCTGCGCGGGGACCCGGTCCGCCTTGCGGATCAGGTCGATGATCTCCAGCCGGTTGGAGCGGTGCTTGGCGCCGGCCGAGGAGACGACGTTCTCCTCCAGCATGATCGAGCCGAGGTCGTCCGCGCCGTAGTGCAGCGACAGCTGGCCGACCTCCTTGCCGGTGGTCAGCCAGGAGCCCTGGATGTGGGCGACGTTGTCGAGGAAGAGCCGGGCGATGGCGATCATCCGCAGGTACTCGAAGAGCGTGGCCTGCGTCTGGCCCTTCAGCTTGTTGTTCTCCGGCTGGTAGGTGTACGGGATGAAGGCGCGGAAGCCGCCCGTACGGTCCTGGACGTCCCGGATCATCCTCAGGTGCTCGATGCGCTCGGCGTTGGTCTCGCCGGTGCCCATCAGCATGGTGGAGGTGGACTCGACGCCGAGGCCGTGCGCGATCTCCATGATCTCCAGCCACCGCTCGCCGGACTCCTTGAGCGGGGCGATGGCGGTGCGCGGCCGGGCGGGCAGCAGCTCGGCGCCGGCGCCGGCGAAGGAGTCGAGCCCGGCGGCGTGAATCCGGCTGATGGCCTCCTCGGCGGAGACCTTCGAGATCCGGGCCATGTGCTCGATCTCGGAGGCGCCCAGCGAGTGGATGACCAGCTGCGGGTACGCCTTCTTGATCGCGGAGAAGTGCTCTTCGTAGTACTCGACGCCGAAGTCCGGGTGGTGGCCGCCCTGGAACATGATCTGGGTGCCGCCCAGCTCCACGGTCTCCGCGCAGCGGCGCAGGATGTCGTCGAGGTCGCGGGTCCAGCCCTTGGCGGTGTCCTTGGGCGGGGCGTAGAAGGCGCAGAACTTGCAGGCCGTCACGCACACGTTGGTGTAGTTGATGTTCCGCTCGATGATGTACGTCGCGATGTGCTCCGTACCGGCGTAGCGGCGGCGGCGTGCGGCGTCGGCGGCGGCGCCCAGCGCGTGCAGGGGCGCGGACCGGTAGAGGTCGAGCGCCTCCTCCGGGGTGATCCGACCGCCTTCGGCGGCTCGGTCGAGGACGGGCTGAAGGTCGGCCTTCTCGGTCACCGGGCTGTCACCTTTCGGCGGTTTTTCTACGGATCCTCGGACCGATCCAGCGTACGCCAGCCCTTGACGCCGTCAGCCGCCGGACCGGGTGAGCTCGCCGTACGGGAGGCCCGCGGCGCGTTCCTTCGAGCGGTAGTCCAGGGTGCCGTCGTCGGCGAGGCGGAAGACCACGTCCGCCTCGGTGCTGGTGCACAGGCCCGGCGTGCTGGGGCGGTCCGGGTCGGTGCGCTCGCGGATGTTCAGCTCCTTCGCGGTGCCGGAGGCGAGGGTGCCGACGCTGTTGCAGGTGACGGTGGCGCCGAGCTGGGAGATCGTCGTGCTCATCCGGACGACCCGCTCGCCGCGTTTCCCCTCGGTGAAGACGGCGGTGAGGGTGCCGTGCGGCTGGCCGGTCGTCTTCTCGGTGACCGGCCCCTCCCAGGTGCCCACGTACGCCTTCGGCAGCTCGCCGACCGGGGCCCCGCCCGCGTCGGCGGACTCGGCGGGCGTCGGCTTCCCGGAGCCGGGCGGAGAGGCGGAGCCCGACGGGGTCGCCGCGGCGTCGTTGCCCCGGTTCCGGTCGGCGTCGCCGCTCGGGAGGAAGCCGTCGAGCAGGCCCGTGCCGAAGGTGACGACCGCGAGCGCGCCCGCCACCGCCAGGGCGACCGTGCAGCTGACGCGGCGGCCGCGACGCTCCCCGGAGGCCGGCCTGTTCTCGGCGCTGACGGTCAGGGAGAGGCGGGGGTCACCGGCGCGCTGGCCCGGCAGCCCGCTCGCGCCGTGCGCGCCGTCGCCGCCCTGACGGTAGGTCCCGGCGTGCGTGGGCGGCGGGGGCACGGTGGAGGCGGGCTTCGCACGCGGAGGCGCCGGCGGCGGGGGCGGGGGCGGCGTCCCGTACGCGTCGTCCTGCGGATGCGGCGTCCCGTACGCGTCGTCCTGCGGGTGCGGGGTCCGGTACGGCACGTCCCGCGACGCTTCCTGCGGCCCTTCCTGGGGCGCTTCCCGGGGCGCTTCCTGGGGGCGCTGTGCCCCGTACGCGGCTTCCCGCGGCGCCTCCTGCGGACGTGGTGTCCCGTACGGCGCTTCCTGCGGGCCCGGGGCAGGCGGGCCGAACTGCCCGCCCCTGCTCGGCGCGGCCGTTCCCGGGAGCGCCCCCAGCGACGCGCTGCTGAACGGCACCGGTCCCGACTGGACCGGCGCGTCCTGCGGTTCCAGGTCCAGCAGCGCCACCGCGGACCGGCTCACCTCACGCACCAGCCCGCCCGGCAGCCAGCCGCCCGCCACCATCGCCGCCGCCCCGCCGGGAGCGAGCACCCGGGCGAGATCGGCCGGGGCGGGCCGGGCCGCCGGGTCCTTGGCGAGGCAGCCCTCGACCACTTCGCGCAGTTCGCCCTCCAGGTCGCCCAATTCGGGTTCCTCGTGGACCACCTTGTAGAGGAGTACGGCGGAGGAGTCGCCGGGGAAGGGGGCAGCGCCCGTCGCCGCGTACGCGAGGACCGCGCCCAGCGAGAAGACGTCGGCCGCGCCGGAGACGTCCCGGCCGCGGATCTGCTCGGGCGCCATGTAGCCGGGCGAGCCGACGGAGACCCCGGTGGAGGTGAGCGAGACGGTCGCACCGAGGGCCCGTGCGATGCCGAAGTCGATGAGGCGGGGCCCGTCGAGGGCGAGCAGCACGTTGGACGGCTTCACGTCGCGGTGGACGATGCCCTGCCCGTGGACGACGGCGAGGGCCTCGGCGAGCCCCGCGCCCAGGGTGCGCACCGCGTGTTCGGGCAGCGGGCCGTGCTCGGTGATCGCCTGGGAGAGCGGCGGACCGGCGACGTATCCGGTGGCCACCCACGGCACCGGGGCGTCCGGGTCGGCGTCCAGGACGGGGGCGGTCCACTGGGCGCCGATGCGCCGGGCGGACTCCACCTCGCGCCGGAACCGCGCGCGGAACTGCTCGTCGAGGGCGAAGTGGGGGTGGACGACCTTGACCGCGACCGTGCGCCCGCCCGCGCTGCGGCCGAGATAGACCCGGCCCATACCGCCCGCGCCGAGCCTGCCGAGCAGCCGGTAGGAACCGATGGTGCGCGGTTCGCCCGCTTCCAGCGGCTGCATATGGACTCCCCCTGTGAACCCTGCGGACGGTGAACCCGTGGACGGTAAACCCGGTGGACGGTCCGGACCCGGACCGAAGCCTAGGGGGCGCCAACGGCGAGGTCACCGGGAAACGGCCGGACCATTCCCCCTTCTCCGGTCAGGAAGGGATCTTTTCGCCCCGGGGAAAGGCGCGATTGTGTTGTTGTACAGCCTCTCCCATTCCCTTTTGCGGGACGGAAAGAGAATTCCCTCCATTCCCCGGTTCAGTCGCTCGGCCACCCAGTCGCTCGGTCACTCGGTCGCTCGGTCACTCAGCCGCCGAGCAGTTCCACACGGACGTCGGCCGGGTAGCCGGTGTCCCGGCCCGTGCGGCGGGCGAACTCGTGGACGCCGGCCAGCTGGTCCGGGCCGAAGCGGAAGTCGAGCGTCGTGAAGTACTGCTCCAGCACCTCCGCGTCGAAGGCCTCCCAGCGGGCCGCCTGCTCCGCGACCTTGGTGACCTCCTCCAGGGAGAGGTCCCGGGAGGCCAGGAACGCCTCATGGACCTGGGCCGTCCGTTCGGGGTGCGCGGCGAGGAAGTCCTTGCGGGCCGCCCAGACGGCGAAGACGAACGGCAGCCCCGTCCACTCCTTCCACATCTGGCCCAGGTCGTGGACCTGGAGCCCGAGCCGGGGGGCTTCGTGCAGGTTGGCGCGCAGCGCGGCGTCGCCGATCAGCACGGCGGCGTCCGCCTCCTGCATCATCAGGCCCAGGTCGGGCGGGCAGGTGTAGTAGTCGGGGCGCACGCCGTAGCGCTCGGCCAGCAGCAACTGCGCCAGCCGCACCGAGGTGCGGGAGGTCGAGCCGAGCGCCACCCGGGCCCGGTCGAGCTGCTCCAGCGGGAGCTGGGAGACGATCACGCAGGACATGACGGGCCCGTCGCAGCCGACCGCGATGTCGGGGAAGGCCACCAGGTCGTCGGCGTTGCGCAGGTACTCCACGAGGGTGACCGGGCCGATGTCCAGCTCCCCCTTGATCAGCTGCTCGCTGAGCCGCTCCGGGGTGTCCTTGGAGAGCTCCAGGTCGAGCAGGGTTCCCGTCCGCGCCAGGCCCCAGTACAGCGGGAGGCAGTTCAGGAACTGGATGTGGCCGACGCGGGGCCGACTGCGACGGTCGTCGTCGCCTTCACGGGGGGAGACGGTTGAGTCGGTTGAATTGTCCACATCGCGAGGCTAGACCCGCAGCCGCCCGCGAGCATCACCGGGGGCCGCGCGCCCCGTCCCCCACCCCGCCCCACGCCCCGCCCGCGCCCCGGTCCGCGCCCCCTTCCGGGGCCTCCCGCAGGACGCCCGACGAGGGCCGTCAAACATTCGGGGGAAGTGATCTTTCCCTCTACCGCTCGCCAGAGACCGCGTGCTAGGCTCGCCCGCAAGTTGCAGTTTGGTTTCCCTTGCAGTACAGAGCCTGCGGAGCATGTAACCCGCAGGCTTTTGTAGTTTTCAGACTTGTTTGCAGGTTCTGGAGCAGGGCAACCCTTTGGCCCAAGGAGGGCTTATGGCTACCGGAACCGTCAAGTGGTTCAACGCTGAAAAGGGCTTCGGCTTCATCGCCCAGGACGGCGGCGGCCCGGATGTCTTCGTTCACTACTCCGCGATCAACGCGTCCGGGTTCCGCTCCCTCGAGGAGAACCAGGTCGTGAACTTCGACGTCACTCAGGGACCCAAGGGTCCGCAGGCTGAGAACGTCACCCCGGCCTAGTTGCCCGGGTCGGTCGATCGCGGCCGTACATAGCAGTACCCAAGGAGCCCCGCTCCCCCGCTTCGGCGGAGGAACGGGGCTCCTGCCTGTGCAGGACCGGGCCCGTCAGGCCACGGCCGACCGGGCGGCGACCGCGTCGGCCGGGTCCCAGCCGGCGCGCGGCACCGAGGCCAGCAGCAGCCGGGTGTAGGGGTCGCGGGGGTGGGCGAGCACCTCGGCGGTCGGGCCCTGTTCGACGGCCGTTCCCCGCCGCATCACGACGACCTCGTCGGTGATGTGCTGCACCACCGCCAGGTCGTGGCTGACGAAGACCAGCGCGACCCCGGTGTCCCGGCGGATTCCGTCGAGCAGGTGCAGGATCTGGGCCTGGATCGACACGTCGAGCGCCGCCACCGCCTCGTCCAGGACCAGCACCTTCGGGTCGACGGCGAGCGCGCGGGCGATGGCCAGGCGCTGCCGTTGTCCCCCGGAGAGACCGTGCGGCAGGGCCTCTGCCTCACGCGCGCCGAGGCCCACCCGGTCCAGCAGGCCGTCGGCCAGCTCCGCGGGCCGGCCGTGCAGCCGCAGCGCCGTGGTGAGGCAACGGCGGGCGGTGAGCCGGGGGTCGAGCGAGAGGTAGGGGTCCTGGAAGACCATCTGGATCTCCCGCGCGCGGGCCAGCCGGGCCGCCCGGCCGCGCGGGGCGGCGAGTCCCCTGGCCCGTCCCCCGACCCGGACCGTTCCGGCGTCCGGGCGGACCAGGCCCACCAGCATCCGGGCCACGGTCGTCTTGCCGGAGCCCGACTCCCCGACGATCCCGAGCGAACCGCCCGCCGGGACGGTGAAGCCGATGTCGTCGGCGGCGGTCAGGCGGCCCTTGCCGGGCAGCGGGTACGTCTTGCGCAGCCCCTCGACCGCGAGCAGCGGCGCGGGGTCCCGCTCCGAGGAGAGCGTCATCGGTCGGTGCCCTTCATCTGTGTCAGCGGTAGCGGTACGGGGGCGAGTTCGGGCAGTCGGCGGCAGGCGGCGGAGCCCGTACCGCCGTCCGCGAGGGCCACCGGCTCGGGCCGCCAGGTCGCGCACTCCGGTTCGGCGTCCGGACAGCGATCGGCGAAGGGGCAGCCCGCGAAGGCGTCGGCCAGCGACGGAGGCTTCCCGGGGATCGGGCGGATCTCCCGGTGCTCCTCCCCCAGCGTCGGCGAGCAGGCCAGCAGGCCCCGGGTGTAGGGGTGGCGGGGCCGCTCGAAGAGGTCGGCGGCGGTCCGCTCCTCGACGACCCGGCCCGCGTACATCACGTACACGCGGTCGCAGTAGGCGGCGGCCAGGTGCAGGTCGTGGGTGATGAACAGCAGGCCGAGGCCGCGTTCGGCGCGCAGGGTGCGCAGGAGGGCGAGGATCTCCGCCTGGGTGGTGACGTCCAGGGCGCTGGTCGCCTCGTCGGCCAGCAGCAGCCGGGGCTCGGCGGCCAGCGCCCCGGCGATGACGACGCGTTGGAGCATCCCGCCGGAGAGTTCGTGCGGGCGCTGGCGGACCCGGCGCTCCGGTGCGTCGAGCCCGACGGCGTCCAGCAGCTCGACCGCGCGGTCCCGGGCGGCCGCGCCGGTCACCCCGGTCCCGGCGGCGGCGAGCCGCTCGACGAGGAAGTCGCCGATGCGGCGGACGGGGTTGAGGGCGGCGCGCGGGTCCTGGTGGACCAGGGCGACGGTCCGGGCCCGGTGGGCGCGCAGCTCCTCGCCACGCAGGGCGAGGACGTCGCGGCCCGCCACCCGTACGGAACCGTCGAGGGCCGTCCCTTCGGGGAGCGTACGGAGGGCGGCCTTGGCGGTCGTGGACTTGCCGGAGCCGGACTCGCCGACCAGGCCGACGACTTCGCCGCTCGCGACCCGCAGGGACACCTGGTCCAGGACGGGCCGGGCGGTGCCGGGGAGGCGGAGGGTGAGGTGGTCGATGTCGAGGAGCACGGTGTCACTTCCCGGTGCGGCGAGGGCCGCTGTGTCGTGTCCCGCTGCGGCGGATGGCATGGGTGACTACCTCCCGTTGGCGAGTCGGTCGGCGGCCCGGACCCCGACGACGTTGAAGGAGACGACCACCAGGGCGATGGCGATGCCGGGCACCAGGGCGGGCAGCAGCGCTCCCTGGACGACGGCGGCCTGCCCCTCCTGCACCATCAGCCCCCAGTCGGAGCTGGGCGGCTGGGCGCCGAAGCCGAGGTAGGAGAGCGTGGCCAGGGACATCAGGGCCTCTCCGAAGAGGACCACCAGATAGCCGATGACGGAGCGGCCGAGGTTGGGGACGAGGTGGAAGGCGCAGATCCGCAGGCCGCCCATGCCCTGGACGCGGTAGGCGTCGATGTAGGGCTTGCGCCGCTCTCCGATGGCCACGGAGCGGGTGTACTTGGCGACGGTCGGCGTGTAGGCGAGGCCGAGCGCCAGCACGGAGGTGGTCATTCCGGCACCGAAGACCGCGATGATCAGCACGGTGAACAGCAGCCCCGGGAACGCGTACATGACGTCGGTGAGCCGGGAGATGACGGTGTCGGCCCAGCCGCCGCGCCAGGCCGCCAGGGTGCCGAGCGCGATGCCGAGCACGGCGGCGATGGCGAGCAGGAGCGCCGGGGCGACGAGGCTGGTGCGGGCCCCGTACAGCACCCGCGACAGCAGGTCCTGGCCGGAGGAGTCGGTGCCCAGGAGGTGTTCGCCGGTGGTCCCCGCCAGCGAGGCGGAGAGGTCGATGGCGTCGGGGGCGTACGGGGCGATCAGCGGGGCGAGGAGGGCGGCGAGCACCACCAGGCCGAGGACGGCGCCCGCGAGGATCGCCCCGTAGGGACGCCGGGCGGCCGGGATCCTCACCGGGGTCATGGCCGGGGTCAGGGTCGGGGCGGTCATACGGCGGCCTCCTTCACGCGCGGGTCGAGCAGCGGGTGGACGAGGTCGACGAGGGTGGTGACCACGATGTAGCCGGTGACCATGAGCAGCAGGACCGCCTGGGCGACGGGGAAGTCGTGGGTGTTGATCGCGCCGACGAGCAGCGAGCCGATGCCGCTGATGCCGAACGCGGTCTCCACGACGACCGTGCCGGCGAGCATCCCGGCCATGACCAGGCCGCACATGGTGACGATCGGGCCGAGCGCGTTGCGCAGGATGTGGCGGCGGACGATCTCGCGCTCCGGGATGCCGGAGGAGCGGGCGGCCTCCACGTGGTCGGCGGCCCCGGCGTCGGCCATCGCCTGCCGGGTGACCCGGCTGATGATGGCGAGCGCGCCGAGCGCCAGCGCCAGGGCGGGCAGGGTCAGATGGTGCAGGGTGCCGGTGAAGCCCTCGCCTCCCCCGGTGACGGCGAACCAGCCGAGCTGGACGCCGAAGACGGCGGCGAGCGCGATGGCGGAGACGAACGAGGGGACCGAGGCCGCCAGCGTCGTACCGCCGACCACGGCCGAGTCGACCCAGGTGGAGCGCCGGACGGCGGCGAGGATGCCCGCGCCGACGCCGAGGACGACGAAGAGGACGGTCGCGTACGCCACCAGGGCCAGGGTGGTCGGGAAGCGGGCGACGATCAGGTCGGCCACCTGGTCGCTGTACTTGAAGGAGCGGCCGAGGTCGAAGTGGAGGCAGTCGCCGAGCCAGCGGCCGTACTGCACGACGAGGGGCTCGTCGAGGTGGTACTGCGCCCGGACCAGCTCCAGCTTCTCCGGGGTGAGTTTGTCGCGGCCGCCTGCCAGGAAGACGGCGGGGTCGCCGGGGGCCGCGTACACGGCGGCGAAGATGACGAAGGAGGCGGCGAGGAGGGTGGCCAGCAGTCCGGCCAGCCGCCGGGAGATCCGGGCGAGCATCGCGGGTCAGCCCTTCTTGGCGCCGAGATCGGCGGCCCACGGGTAGTAGAGGTAGGCCATGGAGGCGGGCGGTCCGGTCAGCTTCTCGTCGAGGACGAGGACGGAGGGGACCTGGGCGACGGAGATCCAGACGGCGGCGTCGGTGAACTTCTTCTGGACCTCGGCGGCGAGCTTCGCGCGCTCGGCGTCGTCGAGGGTGGCGAGCGCCTTCTTGACGGTGGCGTCGTAGGCGGGGTCCGCGAAGCCGACCCAGTTGTTGGAGGAGCCGGTGAGCGCGTTGTCGTAGAAGCCCATCGGGTCGGCCTTGGAGATGTACCAGTCGCCGACCAGGACGTCGATGCCGCTCCGGGCCTCGGGGTCGCTGTAGAACTGCTCGAACTGGGCGGTGGGCACGGTCTTGATCTGCCCGGTGAGCCCGATCCTCTGGAGGGCGGCCCGGACGGCGTTGGCGACGACGGTGCGGCCCTGGCTGGCGTCGGTGCCGATGACGATCGGGGTGCCCGCGTCGGCGCCGGAGTCCTTCACCAGTTTCTTCGCGGCGGCGATGTCCTCGGCGTCGGGGCTCGCGGGGGCGACCGGGTCGGCGGCGCGCTGGGCGGCCTCGAAGGCCGGCTTCTCGTAGCCCCAGGTGCCGGAGCCGACCGGGGTGGACCAGGGCTGGACCATTCCGCCGTAGCCGGAGGCGGCGATGCCCTTGCGGTCGAGCGCGAGGGAGAGCGCGCGGCGCACGGCCGGGTCCTTCAGTCCGCCGCGTGCGGTGGGGATGAGGACGAGGGAGGAGGTGGAGGGGCCGTAGTACTGGGTGATGCCCTTCTTGCCGTCGAGGGCGGCGGCGGTGTTGGGCGATTCGGCGTACGCGCCGTCGGCGGCTCCGGTGGTGAGCGCGTTGACCAGGGCGCTGTCGGTGGCCCAGCGGAAGGTGACGCGCTTCGTCAGCGGCGCCTCGCCCCAGTAGGCGTCGTACCGCTCGATGGTGATGGAGTCGCCGGACTTCCAGTTCGCCAGCCGGTAGGGGCCGGTGCAGGCGTCGGGCTGTCCGGGGGTGCCGAAGTCCCGGCCCGCCTTCTCGACCTGCTCCTTGTTCCAGACGATGCCCGCGTCGCCGGCGAGCGCCTTGAGGAAGAGGGCGTCGGGGGCCTTGAAGGAGAGGGTGATCTCGCGGTCGCCGGTCTTCTTCATGGAGGCGACGTTCTCGAATTCGTCGCCCTGCTCCATGTCCGGGTCGGCGTGCCGCTGAAGGCTCCAGAGGACGTCGTCGGCGGTCATCGGGGTGCCGTCGTGGAAGGTGACGCCCGAGCGGAGCTTCAGGACGAGGGTGGTGTCGTCGGGGGTTTCGACGCTCTCGGCGAGGAAGGGCTTCGTCGTCATGTCCGGCTGGAGCTGGTAGAGCCGCTCGCAGACGTTGGTGAGGACGACCCGGCCGGCGCTGGAGCCCTGGGTGTCCAGGTCGAGGGAGTCCGGTTCGTCCTCCAGGAGCCAGCGGGCTTCGGGGAGTTCGCCCTTCGCGGCGGCCGTGGTCGGGGTGAGGGTGAGCCGCGCGGCGTCGGCGGCGGAGCCGCTGCCGGCGGGCTTGGTGGCCCCGCTGCATCCGGCGGCGAGCAGGGCGGCGACGACGGCTCCGGCGACCGGGACGGCGCGGCGGGCTGTGCGGTGGGTCATGGCTGGGTTCCTGTCGGTTCCGGGCCGCCGTGCGGGCCGTCGTAGAGGTTCCAGGGAAGGTGCTGGTACTCGCGGTCGCAGGGGGTTCCGGCGGTCACGTGGTAGTCGCCGGTGGTGAGGTCGGCGAGCGAGGAGACGAGGGTGGTCCAGTGTTCGACGGCCGGCCGGCGCGGGTCGGGGTGCGTGCACAGGGACTCGGGGTGGCCGAGGTGGTCGGACATGGCCCGGCGGATCAGATTCCGGGACTCGTCGGGTCCCGTGGAGTGGCGCAGGGCGGCCAGGCCCTGTTCGGCGCGGGGGACGCGGACCAGGGAGTCGGAGGACATCGGGCGGTAGCCGGCGGCGGCGAGCGGGGCGGGGATGCCCGCCTGGTAGTGGTTGCCGTGCACCAGCAGGCCGTCGGTCGGATACATCCAGCCGTGCCCGGCGGGGGTGGTCTCCAGGTCGATGGCGAAGCCCTCGCGGCAGGTGAGCAGGGCGTTGCTGGCGATGTGGGCGCGGGTGCGGCAGAGGACGTCGAGGGCGTCGGCGATGTTGTCCTGGTCGAGGACGGTGCGCCGGACGACGGTCTGGGGCAGGCCGATCCGGTCGTCGAACCGGCCGCCGAGGCCGTTGGCGTTGAAGGCGATCCCGGCGGAGTTGGCGCCCTGGCGGCCGATCTGTCCGGCCTCCACCTGCATGATCAGGGTCGGCTTGGGCGGCTGGACGATCCGGATCATGACGACGGTGTCGGCGACTCCGGCCCGCCAGTCCCAGTTCTGCCCGGCGTAGACGTGGCCGTCGCCGCTGGCCGGGCCGTACGCGGCGAACGAGGTGCAGCCCTCGGCGGGTTCCTCGTCGGCCGGTCCTTCCCCCGCCCCGTCGGCGGCGATCTCGGCGAAGGACTTGTCGTAGATGACCTCGCCGCGGGCGTTCAGCGCGAGGACGTCCAGGAGGCCGGCGCCCGCGCCGTCGGCGATGCCCCGCATCTCCTCGACGAGGTGGGGGGCGTAGGCGTTCACGGGCTCCAGCCAGCGGGCGGCGCGGGCGGTGACCTTGTCCCAGGTGAGCCCGGCGGAGCGGCCGAACGCCTCCTCGTAGTAGGCGAGAGCGGCGTGCAGTTGGGGGCGGACGGCCTCGCCGTACTGCCGGCCGCGCTCCAGCGGGGAGCCGGAGATCTCGATGACGGGGAGGATCCGGGCGGCGGAATCCGTGGGCGGGGGTGCGGAATCCGTGGGGACGGGGGCGGATTCCGTGGGAAGGGGTGCCATTCTTCTCCTCGCGACGGAACGCTTCGGCGACCGACGGACGGGGGCCGACACGGTCCTGTAACGTCGATTTCAGAATGCGTTCCCTTTGGAACGTTCTGCCCAGGACAGTAACGCCGGTCACACGGAAGTCAATGCTTGTAATGGAAATTCCAGAGAACGAGACCGGAGTGACGCGCCTCCGTGCTGCCATTCGTGACCAATGGAACGATCTGTCCACTTCCGAACGGGCCGTGGCCCAGTACCTGGTGACCGCGCCGGTCGAGCAGTTGCTCTTCGCCAGCGCTCAGCAGCTCGGCGCGGCCAGCTCCACCAGCAACGCCACCGTCGTACGGGCCCTGCAACGCCTCGGTTACGCCGGTCTCCCCGCGCTCAAGCGGGAGCTGGCCAACGACTTCACCTCGGCCGTCGCCCCCGAGGTCCGGCTCAAGCGGCGCATCGCGCACGTGGGCCAGGACCTGGACGCCATCTGGACCGACGTCTTCGACGAGGCCCAGGAACGCATCGACCAGGCCCGCCGGCTGACCGGCCCGGACTCCCTGAAGCGAGCGGTCGCCGTTCTCGCCGAGGCCCGCGAGGTCTTCGCCTACGGGGTCGCCGCCTCCGAACCGGGCGCACGGCACCTGGCGTTGGCGCTCGGCCGGATCGGCCGCCGGGCCCGCGCCGTCTCGGAGACCGGGTTCGCGCTGGCGGACCAGCTGCTGGCGCTCGGGCAGGGCGACGCGGTGGTGATCTTCCAGCCGGGGCGGCGGCTGATGGAGCTGTCGGTCCTGATGGAACGGGCCCGCTCGGTCGGCGCGAAGGTGGTCCTGGTGACGGACGAGCTGGGCGAGGCGTACGCGGACCGGGTCGATGCGGTGCTCACCGCGCCGCACACGCCGACCGGCATAACGGCGGAGTCCCTGACCGGACTGCTGGTGGCGGACGCGCTGCTGCTGGCGCTGGCCACCCTGGACGAGGACCGGGCCGTCGGCTCCTCGCACCAGCTGACCGCCCTGCGCGAACAGCTGCTGGACCCGAAGCGGCACGGCTGACGTGACAGCTGAGGAACCTCACCCCGACGACGCTTGACCTTGACCCCGTGTGAAGGGGTGCGGTGGAACCATCATGTTCACCATCGGAGACTTCGCCAGGTACGGACGGGTGTCGCCCCGGATGCTGCGCCACTACGACGCCATCGGACTGCTGACCCCCGACCGCACCGACCCCGCCACCGGCTACCGCCTCTACGGCGCGGCCCAGCTCGCCCGGCTCAACCGGATCATCGCGCTCAAGGACCTCGGCTTCACGCTCCAGCAGGTGGGGACGGTCCTGGACGAGCGGGTGGGCCCGGAGGAGCTGCGCGGCATGCTGCGGCTGCGCCGGGCCGAGCTGGCGGAGGCGGTGGCGGCCGCGTCGGCGCGGCTGACCCGGGTCGAGGCGAGGCTCCGGTCGATCGAGAGCGAGGGGCACATGCCTGGCGACGACGTTGTGATCAAAGCCGTTCCGGCGGTCCGGGTGGCCGAGCTGACCGGGACGGCCGCGAGCTACCAGCCGCAGGACATCGGACCGGTCATCGGCCCGCTGTACGACCGGCTCTTCCCTCTCCTGGAGGGCGCCGGCCTCCGGCCCACCGGTCCCGGGATCGCGCGGTACGAGGACGCCCCCGAGGGCGGCGGCGCGATCGTCGTGCACGCCGGGGTGACGGTGTCCGCCCCGGTGGGCTCGGTCGGGGACACGGAGGTGCGGGTGGTGGAGCTGCCGCCGTTCGAGGCGGCGACGATCGTGCACCGGGGCGCGATGGACGACGTCCTGTCGACGACCCACACCCTGGCCCGCTGGCTGGACGCCAACGGCTATCGCTCCACCGGCTACACCCGCGAGGTCAACCTGGAGTGCCCGCCGGACCGCGGGAGTTGGGTGACGGAGCTCCAGGAGCCGGTGGCTGAGGCCTGATCCGGTCCGGTGCGTACGGGGAGGGGACACGCCGCCCCCTCCTCCGTACGCACGCCCACACCCACGCCCGGCTTCTACGCCCCCGCCCAGAGCCCGTCCGCCGTGAGCCCCAGCAGCTCGATCGCGTTGCCGCGCACGATCCGGTCGACCACGTCCGGGGCCAGGTGGCCCATCTGCGCCTCGCCGACCTCGCGGGAGCGGGGCCAGGTGGAGTCGGAGTGCGGGTAGTCCGTCTCGTACAGCACGTTGCCGACGCCGATCGCGTCGAGGTTCTTCAGCCCGAAGGCGTCGTCGAAGAAGCAGCCGTAGACGTGCTCGGCGAACAGCTCGGACGGCGGCCGGTGGACCTTCTCGGCGACACCGCCCCAGGCCCGGTTCTCCTCCCAGACCACGTCGGCACGCTCCAGGATGTACGGGATCCAGCCGATCTGGCCTTCCGCGTACATGATCCTCAGGTTGGGGAAGCGCTCGAACTTGCCGCTCATCAGCCAGTCGACCATCGAGAAGCAGCAGTTGGCGAAGGTGATGGTGGAGCCGACCGCGGGCGGGGCGTCGGCGGAGGTGGACGGCATCCTCGACGAGGAGCCGATGTGCATGGCGATCACGGTCCCCGTCTCGTCGCAGGCGGCGAGGAACGGATCCCAGTCGTCCGCATGTATGGACGGAAGCCCGAGATGGGGAGGTATCTCGGAGAATGCGACCGCGCGCACGCCCCGTGCCGCGTTGCGCCGGACCTCGGCGGCGGCGAGCCGCGCGTCCCACAGCGGGACGAGCGTGAGCGGTATGAGGCGGCCGTGCGCCTCGGGGCCGCACCACTCCTCCACCATCCAGTCGTTGTACGCGCGCACGCCGAGGAGCCCCAGCTCGCGGTCCTTCGCTTCGGTGAACGTCTGTCCGCAGAACCGGGGGAAGGTCGGGAAGCAGAGTGCGGACTGGACGTGGTTGACGTCCATGTCGGCGAGCCGCTCCGGGACCGAGAACGAGCCCGGCCGCATCTGCTCGTAGGTGATGATCTCCAGCTTGATCTCGTCCCTGTCGTAGCCGACTGCGGTGTCCAGGCGGGTGAGCGGACGGTGCAGGTCCTCGTACACCCACCAGTCGCCGACCGGCCCGTCGTCGCCCTTCGCGCCCATCACGGGCGCGAACTTGCCGCCCATGAAGGTCATTTCCTTCAGCGGTGCGCGGACGACGCGCGGCCCGGAGTCCGCGTACCTGGACGGGAGCCGGTCCCGCCAGACATGAGCGGGCTCCACCGTGTGGTCGTCCACCGAGATGATCTTCGGGAAGGTCTCCATGCGTTCCACGGTAGCGCTGATCTGACGAACCGTCAGCTATCGTGCGCGGATCGGGGCGGCACACGGCACGGGGCACGGCAGCGGACCGGCACGGGGCACGGTTCCCGAATCGTTGTCGAGGGCTTGTGCAGAGCGTCACCCACTGCTGACGAGTCCGCCCGGGACAAGGCAGACTGTTGAGCGCGATACCAGCGGTACCGCGCCAACCGGATGCCTACCGCACTTCGACGCACGGGCGGACATACGGACGCGGGCAGCACCGGCAGGATCCGCAGACGAGCGGGACCGGCAGGCGAGCAGGACAGGGGGCATCAATGGACCGTGACAACGGGCCACGCGTGCGCGTACCGGAGCAGCGTGCTCCGGAGAAACCGGTTACGGCGGACGCCCTCAGGTTCACCGTGCTCGGTCCCGTACGGGCCTGGCGGGGCCCGGAGCCGCTCTCGCCCGGCTCGCCCCAGCAGCGCGCCCTGCTGGCAGCGCTGCTGCTGCGCGAGGGCCGGACGGCGACCGCGGGCGAGCTGATCCACGCGTTCTGGGGCGAGGACCCGCCCTCGCAGGCGCTGGCCACGATCCGGACGTACGCCTCACGGCTGCGCAAGATCCTGGGCCAGGACACCCTGGTGAGCGAGTCCGGCGGCTATGCGATCCGGACCGAGCGGACCGCGCTCGACCTGACGCTGGCGCAGGACCTGGCGGCCGAGGCGGAGAAGGCCCGCGCGGCCGGCGACCGCCTCCGGGCGCGCACCCTGATCAACAAGGTGCTGGGCCTGTGGGACGGCGAGGCGCTGGCCTCGGTGCCCGGCCCGTACGCGGACAACCAGCGGACCCGGCTGGAGGAGTGGCGGCTCCAGCTCACCGAGACGCGGCTCGACCTGGACCTGGAGGTCGGCTGCCACGCGGAGGCCGTCTCCGAGCTGACCGCGCTCACCGCCGCGCACCCGCTGCGCGAGAGGCTGCGCGAGCTGCTGATGGTGGCGCTGTACCGCAGCGGCCGGCAGGCCGAGGCCCTCGCGGTGTACGCGGACACCCGCCGACTCCTCGCGGAGGAGCTGGGCGTCGACCCGCGCCCCGAGCTGGCCCAGCTCCAGCAGCGCATCCTGCGTGCCGACGAGGAGCTGGCCCGCCCGGCGGACGAGCCGGCCCCCGCGCCCGCCCCGCTGCGGCCCGCGCAGCTTCCCGCCACGGTGCCGGACTTCACCGGCCGGTCCGCGTTCGTGTCCGAGCTGGGCAGCCGGCTGGCCACCGCCGAGAGCTCGGTGATGGCCGTCTCCGCGGTCGCCGGGATCGGCGGCGTCGGCAAGACGACGCTGGCCGTGCACGTCGCCCACCAGGCCCGCCGGCACTTCCCCGACGGGCAGCTCTACGTCGACCTCCAGGGCGCGGGGGCGCGGGCGGCCGAGCCGGAGACGGTCCTCGGCTCGTTCCTGCGGGCGCTCGGCACGGCGGACTCGGCGATCCCCGACACCCTGGACGAGCGGGCCGCGCTCTACCGCTCGACGCTCGACGGCCGCCGCATCCTGATCCTCCTCGACAACGCCCACGACGCCGCCCAGATCCGCCCGCTGCTGCCCGGTACGCCGGGGTGCGCGGCGCTGGTCACGAGCCGGGTGCGGATGGTGGACCTGGCCGGGGCGCATCTGGTGGACCTGGACGTGATGTCGCCCGAGGAGGCGCTCCAGCTCTTCACCCGGATCGTCGGCGCGGAGCGGGTCGGCGCCGAACGCGAGGCGGCCCTCGACGTGGTGGCCGCGTGCGGCTTCCTGCCCCTGGCCATCCGCATCGCCGCCTCGCGCCTCGCCGCGCGCCGCACCTGGACGGTCTCGGTCCTCGCCGCCAAGCTCGCGGACGAGCGCCGCCGGCTGGACGAGCTCCAGGCGGGCGACCTCGCGGTGAAGGCCACGTTCGAACTCGGCTACGGCCAGCTGGAACCGGCCCAGGCCCGCGCCTTCCGCCTCCTGGGCCTCGCGGACGGCCCGGACATCTCCCTGGCCGCGGCGGCGGCCCTGCTGGACCTGGACCCGCACGTGGCGGAGGACCTCCTGGAGGCCCTGGTCGACACGAGCCTGGTGGAGTCGGCCGCCCCGGGCCGCTACCGCTACCACGACCTGGTGCGCCTCTACGCGCGTGCGTGCGCCGAGCGGGACGAACAGCCGCCGGTGCGGCGGGAGCTGGCACTGTCACGGCTGCTGGACTTCTATCTGGCCACGGCGGCGGGGGTGTACGCGCTGGAGCGGCCGGGGGACCGGACCGTGGACCACCTGGAAGGGACGGAGCACGAGGGGCTCTCGTTCACCGATCACCGCCGAGCCCTCGACTGGCTCTACACGGAGGCGAGTTGCCTGCTCTCCTGTGTCCAGCAGAATCGTGCTCCCCGCTCGATACGGCGTGCGGTCGACCTCCTGCTGGCCGCGAAGGACCTCGCCGAGTCAGGGGCGAACGCGCGTCAGTTCGAATCTGCGGCCACGGTGGTGAGGGACGCCGCGGTCGAGGCCGGCGACCCCCATGCCGAGGCGAGGGCGCGGACGACACTCGCACAGGTGCACAGCATGGCCGGTCGCTTCGATCAGGCGGAGGACGAGGCACGCGAGGCCATGCTGCTGGCCCCTTCGGTGGACGACGTGTGGACGCACTGCAACGCGCCGAACGAACTGGGCATCATCGCCGGTTACCGCAACCAGCAGGAGGAAGCCGAGGTCCTGCTCCGGCGGGCGTGCACCGCGTTTCGCGCGGACCGGAACCACGCCGGCGAGGCAAGTGCCCTGTGCAATCTCTCCCGCGTCCATCTCGCCATGGGCCGGACAGCCAGTGCGGTGAAGCTGGCGGGCGAGGGCGTGGCTCTCTACAACCGGATGGGCCTCACCCTGCGCCTGGCGAACGGCCGCTACGCCCTGGGGCTGGCTCTGGCGCGCGCGAACCGGCCGGAGGAGGCGCAAGTGCGGCTCACCGAGGCCTTGGCCGTGTTCCGGGAGAGCCGCCAGCGCCTCTGGGAGGGAATGACGCTGTTCCGTCTGGCCGAGGTGCAACTCACCGTCGAGCGCCCCGCGCAGGCCGCCGCCCTGGCGGAACAGGCGCTCACCGTGCTGCTCCACATAGGCGGCGAGTGGCGGCGCGCGAATGTGCTCACGGTGCTGGGCCAGGCGCTCCACGGCATAGGGCAGGCCGACCGGGCGCAGGTCTGCTGGCGGGAGGCGCTCTCCGTCTTCGAACAGCTGAAGGCTCCCGAGAGCGAGGCCGTCTCCCGTCTGCTCTCCAAGACGGGCGCCCCCAGCGAGAGCTGAGTCACGTTCATCGTTCGTTTATCGCCGCGGTGCAGTCTTGCCTCTGTCGAAACGTCGCGTCGGGGGGCAGACGATTCGGCAGTGGAACCGAGCACTAAGGTGAACGGCTCTGAATAGCCCGTCCGGCAGCCCACGGGGGAGCAGCCGGACGGGCTTCGCCAACAGCCCCTGCACCGAGTAACGGAGTTCACCCATGAGCGAAGCGAAGAAGATCAAGCCGCCCCAGGTCCAGCCCGGGACCACCGGCGACATCAAGCCCGAGGACAGCCACATGACGGGCGAGCCCACGGTCACGCCCTTGGACAGCCACATGACGGGCGAGCCCGCGGTCACGCCTTTGGACAGCCACATGACGGGGCCGGACCCGCGCTGAGCGGGAGCCCCAGGGGGAAGCGGCCGCGGTGGCACCGAGGGGGAGCCGCCGCGGTCGCGGTACGGGGGAATGTGTGAGGGGCCCGAGTCGGGGGAGACGCTCGGGCCCCTCCCGCATGTCCGGGACCGTGCCTACAGGCCGCGCAGCTGAACCCTTGGCCGGCACAGCTTCGCCAGGTCGTCCACGTCGGACGTGAACAGCGCGGTCCGGCCCGGCTGCCGGTTCGCGATCACGGCGAGCGCGGCGTCGATGGCGTACTTGTGGCCGTGCAGTCCGGCCTCACGCAGAAGGCGGATCGCCTCGTCGGCGATGTCCTTGGTGACGGGTTCGACGACGATCCCGGCCATCGCCCAGTCCCACACCGGCCGCCGGATCTTGCTGTGGTACGCCTCGACCAAGGCCATCGAGCTGGTCACCACGCGGATGCCCGCCCGGTGGGCGTCCTTGAGCCGGCTCTTCATCTCCGGGTCACCGAGGGCCGCCAGCGAGACTGCCTCGCAGTCCAGTGCGTAGGTGATGTCCGGCATCAGGCGGCCGCCGCGTCCCGGCGTGCGGGGGCGTCCGCTTCCTGTTCGGTGAACCAATGCTCGATCTCTCGACGCTCGGTCTCGGCTGCAGTCAGGTCGGCGTCGGTGACAGGGCCGTATTCGCCCTCCAGGCGCTCCACCAGTTCGCCCAGCCGGTCATGCTCACGCTGCCGCTCTATGGCCCGGGTGACATACGCGCTGAACGCGCCGGGGCCCACCTCGCTGCGGATCTCCTCCGCCAGCTCCTCCGGCAGCGTGACTGTGTACTTCTTGGTTGCCATACTCTCGACCATACCGCCAGGAAAGTCCCCACCCCAGCCGCCGCCACCCCATCCAGTGAACCCGAACAGGCATTCCCCTACCCCCGCCCCCGCAGCTCCCCCTTCACCACCTTGCCGCTCGCGTTGCGCGGCAGCTCCGGGACGAACTCCACCGCCCGCGGCACCTTGAAGTTCGCCATCTCGCGGCGGGACCAGGCGATCAGGTCGTCCGCGGTGAGCGTCGCGCCCCGGCGGCGGACCGCGTAGGCCTTGCCGACCTCGCCGAGTCTCGGGTCCGGGACGCCGATGACCGCGACGTCGGCCACGTCGGGGTGGAGGCCGAGGAGCTGCTCTATCTCGGCCGGGTAGGCGTTGAAGCCGCCCACGATGAACATGTCCTTGATCCGGTCCGTGATCCGCAGGTTCCCCGCCGCGTCCAGGACGCCCACGTCGCCGGTGCGGAGCCAGCCGTCCTCGGTCATCGTGTCGGCCGTCGTGTCCGGGTCCTCGAAGTAGCCGCTCATCACGTGGAAGCCGCGCACCTGCACCTCGCCCGGAACGCCCGGTTCCGCCAGGACGCGCAGCTCGGTGCCGGGGATCGCGCGGCCCGACGTGGTGGCCACGACCTCCGGGGCGTCGCCCCGGCGGCACATGGTGACGATGCCGCTCGCCTCGGAGAGTCCGTACGCCGTGAGGACCGTCGCGATGTGGAGTTCCTCGCGCAGGCGCTCCACCAGCTGGAGGGGGACCACCGCCGCACCGGTGACGACCAGGCGGAGGGCCGAGAGGTCGTGGGCGCCCCGTGCCGGGTGGTCCAGGAGGGACTGGTGGAGCGTGGGCGGGCCGGGCAGGACCGAGATCCGTTCCGCCGCGATGTTCGCCAGCACCGTCTCCACGTCGAACACCGGCTGCGGCACCATCGTGGCCCCCCGCATCAGACAGGCGATGATCCCCGCCTTGTAGCCGAAGGTGTGGAAGAAGGGGTTGACGATGAGGTAGCGGTCGCCTTCGCGCAGGCCCGCCAGGTCGCTCCAGATCGCGTACGCCCGCAACGTCTGCGCATGGGTGATCACCGCGCCCTTCGGGCCGCCCGTGGTGCCGGAGGTGTAGATGATGTCGGAGGGGTCCGAGGGGTCGATGCGGGCAGCCCGTTCCCGTACGGCGGAGGAGGGGACGCCGTCCCCCGCCGCCAGGAAGTCCGGCCAGCTCGTGTAGTCCTCGGGGGCCGTCTCCGCGAGGACCACGACCCGCTCCAGGTCCGGCAGCCGCACCTCGGCCCGCCGCAGCGACGCCACGTACGAGGTGCCCAGGAACGTGCCGGTGACGAAGAGCAGCCTGGCCCGGCTGCGCCGCAGGATGTACGCCGCCTCCGTGCCCTTGAAGCGGGTGTTCAGCGGGACCAGCACCGCTCCGGCCGTCACCGCCCCGAGCGCGGAGACGATCCAGTCCAGGGTGTTCGGGGCCCAGACCGCGACCCGGTCCCCCGGCTCCACACCGGAGGCGATACACGCGGCCGCGGCCCGCTCCACCCGCTCGCCGAGCTCGGCGTACGAGAGCCGGGTGCGGCCGTCGGCCACCGCCTCGGCGGAGCCGTACCGCCGCGCCGCCGCCCGCACCAGCTCCGGGATGCTGCCCCATTCCTCGTCGCCTCGCATCACGTGCCCTCCTGCCGCCGCACTAGCTGACTATCCGTCAGATTAGCGGTAGCCTCTGCCGCTGTCAGCAGGGGCGACGGTGCGGGAGGTCAGCGGATGGCAACGCTCAAGGACGCGACGGCGATAGCCGGGATCGGGCAGACGGCGTTCGCGAAACGGCTTCCCGAGTCGGAGAAGACCCTCGCCTGCCGGGCGATCCTGGCGGCTCTCGACGACGCGGGCATCGCCCCCGCCGAGGTCGACGGCTTCGCCTCGTACACGATGGAGGAGACCGACGAGGTGGAGGTCGCCAAGGCGATCGGCGCCGGGGACGTCACCTTCTTCAGCAAGGTGGGGTACGGAGGCGGCGGTTCCTGCGCCACGCTCGCCCACCTCGCCGCCGCCGTCGCCACCGGGCAGGCGAGCGTCGGCGTGGCCTGGCGGTCGCGCAAACGCGGCTCCGGGCCCCGGCCGTGGAAGAACACGGCCGTCCAGCTCCCCACGCCCGCCCAGTGGACCCGCCCCTACGGGCTGCTGCGGCCGGCCGACGAGATCGGCATGCTGGCCCGGCGCTACATGCACGAGTACGGGGCCACCCGCGACCATCTCTTCAACGTGGCGCTCGCCTGCCGCAACCGGGCCAACCAGAACCCGGCCGCGATCATGTACGACCGCCCGCTGACCCGCGAGATGTACATGACCTCCCGCTGGATCAGCGAACCGCTCTGCCTCTTCGACAACTGCCTGGAGACCGACGGGGCGTTGGCCTGCGTGATCGTCTCCGCCGAACGCGCCCGCGACTGCCGGCGCAAGCCCGTCTACCTCCACTCCGTCGCCCAGGGCCTGCCCGCCCAGCACCACGGGATGGTCAACTACTGGAACGACGACCCGCTGACCGGACCCGCCTGGACAGCCGCCCGACAGCTGTGGAAGAACGCCGACTTCGGGCCCGACGACGTCGATGTGGCCCAGATCTACGACGCGTTCACCCCGCTCGTCCCGCTCTCCCTGGAGGGCTACGGATTCTGCGGGCGCGGCGAGGGCGGCGCGTTCACCGAGGGCGGGGCGCTGGAGAGCGGCGGACGGCTGCCGATCAACACCGGGGGCGGCGGGCTCAGCGAGGCGTACGTCCACCGCTTCAACCTCATCACCGAGGGCGTGAAACAACTGCGCGGCACCTCCACCGCCCAGGTTCCCGACGCCGCCACCTGCCTGGTCACCGCCGGCGAGGGCGTTCCGACGTCGGCCGTACTGCTGAGGAGTTGAGAGGAATGGCCGTGAACGATTCCCTGCTGCTTCCCGTCCCGGACGGAGACGGCGCACCCTTCTGGGAGTACACCGCACGCGGCGAACTGCGCGTACAGGCCTGCGCCTCCCCCGCCTGCGGTGAACTGCGCTTCCCGCCCCGGCCCTGCTGCCCGCACTGCGGGTCGTTCGAGAGCGAGTGGCGGGAGATGAGCGGGCGCGGCCGGCTCTGGTCGTACGTGGTCCCGCACCCGCCACTGCTCCCCGCCTACGCCGAACAGGCCCCGTACAACGCGGTGTTGGTCGAGCTGGCGGAGGCCCCGCACATCCGACTGGCCGGGAACGTCGTCGCCGCCCCGGACGCCCCGCTGAACTCGGTGGACCCGGCGCGGCTGCGGATCGGCGCTCCGGTGCGGGCCGTGTTCTGCCCGGCGGGACCCGACGGCGGCGTCACGCTCGTCCGCTGGCTCCTGGAGCGGTGAGCGATGGCCCTGCGCACCGAGCGGGACGAGGGGAGCGGGGTCGCGCTCGTCACCCTGGACCGACCGGCGAAACTCAACGCGATCGATGTGGAGACGGCCGGGGAACTGGCCTCGCTGTGGAGGGAGTTGCGGTACGACGAGTCGGTGCGGGCGGTGGTCCTCACCGGGGCCGGGACGCGAGCCTTCTGTACGGGGATCGACCGGGGCGTCACCGTCCCGCAGCCCCCGTCCCCGTACGCCCTCGACGACCCCCTCCTGCGGATCGGCCCCAAGGCGAACGACCTGTGGAAGCCGGTGGTCGCGGCGGTGGAGGGGATGGCCTGCGGCGGGGCGTTCTACCTGCTGGGCGAGGCGGAGTTCGTGGTCGCGTCCCGGGAGGCGACGTTCTTCGACCCGCACACGACGTACGGGATGGTCTCGGCGTACGAGGCCATCGCGATGGCCCAGCGGATGCCGTTCGGGGAGGTCGCCCGGATGTCCCTGATGGGCACGGCGGAACGGCTGAGCGCCGGGCGGGCGTACGAGATCGGCCTGGTCAGCGAGGTGACGGAGCCGGGCGGCGCGGTGGCGGCGGCCCTGCGGTCGGCGACGGTGATCGCCCGCTACCCGAAGGAGGCGGTGCAGGGCACGGTCCGGGCGGTGTGGTCCGCGAAGGAGGCGGCCAGGGCCCAGGCGATGTCCCAGGCACCGGCGCTGATCGCCCTGGGAAATCTGCCGCCGGAGCGGCAGGCGGAGCTGTTCGAGGGGCGGGGCGGGGGCGGGGAGCCTCGGGTGCGGTGAGCGTTCGAGGGAGCCCGGGTGCGATGATCCCTGTCCGTCCGTCCCCCCGTCCGTCCCGTCCGCGCGGGGTTCCCGGCCTCAGAGGACCTCGACGGTCACTTCGCAGTCCTTGACCTTGGACACCTTGCGGGGGCTCTCCATCCGCAGGGTGAAGGTGCGGACCTCGCCGCCGTCGAGGTTCACGGTGGTCCCGGCGGTGTCCATGGTGTTGCCCAGGCCGTCGACGAACCGGACGTCGATCTCGTACGCCTGCGAGCCCGGCTCGTTCGCCCGCAGCTCGATCAGCGACGAGGTGACCGCCTTGCGCTTGCCCTTGCGAGGCTGGACGCAGCGGACGATCCGGTAGGCGGGGGCGTCGGACGCGGTGGGCGTCGGGGTGCCGTAGGAACCGGACGAGCCGGAGGACGAGGAGTCGTCGTAGTCGTCGTCGAAGTCGTTGTCGCGGTAGCCGTTGTTGCTCTTCTTCGAGCTGGAGCAACCGCCGCCACCCGAGCTGCTGCTCTTGCCGCTCTTGCCCTTGCCGCCGCTGGAAGAGGTCGAGAACCCGGTGAGCGCGAGCACCACCACGACCAGGACCGCTGCGAGCTTCGTCTGTCGCCGCATCATGGACGCAGCCCCCCTTGAGTTTCGTTGCCGGTACGTCGCGCCGCTGGCGTGCGTCGTCGCCCTCAGCATGCCGCACACGATCACCTGTCCACGTCATGACCCTGTCACGGTCCCGTCATCGTCCGCGTGGCGGGGGTGATCGTCCCGGCGTAGCGTCGGCTGCGGGGGATGCCCGCGCACGTGGGACGACGCCCTGGAGGCTGACGATGATCCGCAACGTCCTCGGCTCCGTCGTCGCCCTGGCCGGGGTGGCCTCGGCCGTGCTGAGCCCGTTCCGCGACTGGTACGCCGGGCGGGCGGGGCAGGACTACCGGGTGGAGGACCTCTTCGGAGGCATCACCGCCGCGGAGTCCGGGGTGCTGGTGTCCCTGCTGCTGCCGTTCCTGGCGGCGGCCCTGCTGGTGATCGTGGGCGTGGTGCTCCGGTCGCGGCTCGTGGTCGCCCTCGCGGGTCTGGTGGTGCTGGGCTTCACGATCCTGTGGATGGTCCGCCAGGGGCAGGCCGCGGGGTCGCTGGTGGTGGCCGGGGACGGGTCCGGGCTCCAGGTGGGTGTGGTGAACGCGCTGGCGGGCGGGGTGCTGATGCTGATCGGGGCGCTGCTGATGAGTGGGCGCGGGCGCGGCCGGCGGAGCCGGCGGGAGCGGGCGCCGGTGGAGCCGTACGCCGCGCCGGGACCGGATCAGGTGGACACCTGGCCGCCGACGCAGGAGCCGGGAATGTCCGTGCAGACGTCGCCGTGGCCGGAGCCGGAGGTGGACCCGTACACAGGGCCCGACCCCCATGACCCCCGTACGCGGTCCTATCCGCAGGCACCGCCGACGGAGACGGACCCCCGGGACCCGGTACACCCGCCGCACCGGCCGCCGCAGGGCTGACGGCCACCCGGTCGAGGGTTCCGTCCTCAAACGCAGGACGGGCTGGGTGGGCGCCGGACCGGCCGGGCATCAAGCCTGTCCGGCGCTTGAGGACATCCTTTGAGCCCGTCCGGCGTTTGAGGACAGGACCCGGATCAGGTCCGGGCCCTGTTCCCCGTGCCCGTTCCCTTCAGCGCGTCCAGCGCGTACACGCAGCGGTCCTTGCTGCAGGCGTAGACCACGCCCGCCTGTGCCACGGGCGAGCCCGTGATCTCGCCGCCCGTCGCGAGTTTCCAGCGCAGCTGGCCGCCCGCGGCGTCCAGTGTGTAGAGGACGTGGTCCGCCGAGCCGAAGTGGACCCGGCCTTCCGCCACCACCGGGGAGCCCACCACGTCGCCGCCTGCCGCGAAGCGCCACTTCGGGGTGCCGGTGACCGCGTCCAGGGTGTACAGCGCGCTGCCGCTGCCGACATGCACGTTGCCCACCGCGACCAGCACCGGTTCGATGGAGGAGCGGGCCTCCGTGGCGATCCGCCAGCGGTCCTTGCCGGTGCTCGCGTCCAGCGCGTACACCGTGCCGAGGTAGTCCGCGAGGTACACCCCGCCGCCGGTCACCGCCGGGCCCGGCGCGAACGCGGGCGGGGAGAGGAAGACCGCGGGCGACTCGAAGTGCCAGCGCACCCGGCCGGAGCCGGTCTCCACCGCCAGCACCCGGGTGCCCGCCGCGATGTAGACGCAGCCGTCGGGGGCCGGGGTGACCCGGACCGGGACTCCGCCGCAGGAGGCCGCGTCGCCGATCGGGTACGACCAGCGCTCGATGCCCGTACGGGCGTCCAGGGCGCGCAGCCGGGCGTCCTGCCAGACGTACACCGTGCCGTCGTGGATGACCGGGCCGGACTCCGCCGTCTCGAAGTCGCTCTGCGCACCGGTGACTTCCCACAGCTTCTCGCCGTTGGACGCCTCCCAGCCCTGGACGCCGCCGCCCCGGGTCGCGGTCAGGACCGTGCCCCGGTCGGCCTTGAGGGCGTACACCCAGGCGTCGGTCGCCAGCCGCCAGTGCTCGGCGCCGGTCGTGGCGTCCAGCGCGTACAGCGAGGGGCCGTCCGAGGCGTGGATCCTGCCGCCCTCGACCGCCATCGCCCAGGCCACGTCCCGGGTCTTGAACTGGCGCCGTCCGTTGCCCACGTCCAGCGCGTGGACCTCGAAGGACGTCACGTACAGCAGGTCGCCGGAGACGACGGGCGTGCCCCACACGTCGTTGGACATGCGGAAGCGCCAGGGCCGCCAGCGGTCGGGGGCGGGGGCCGCACCGTCCGGGGCGGGGCCCGGGGCCGGGACGGGTGCGGTGGAGGCGGTGGACGCCGAACCGTTCACTCCGGCGGGCGGCCTGACCCAGCCGGTCGCGGCGGCCGGGTGCGCCGCGGCGGCCCCGCGCCCCTCGCCCGCACGCGGACCGGGGCCGATCGGCACCTTGGCGCCGGGCAGTCGGACGGGCCCGCCGTCGGGTGCGGCGGAAGTGCCCGCGGCCGGGCCGGACGCGCCGGACAGCGGCGAGGGCGAGGACAGCGGGGAGGGTGAGCGCAGGTCCGCCCCGCTGCGCCAGCCGGTGTCCCGCTCCGGGGCCCTGGGGGGCTGCCTCGGGGGCGGCGGGGGCGCCGCCGGGGCGGGCGGTGCGGTGCGCCCGCCGCCCCTGCGCCGCTCGATCATCGCGGTGGCCGGGGACGGCAGCCAGGCCGAGGCCGTGCCGCTGTCGTCGCTGCCGGAGGCGAAGAGGTGCGGGGCGAGCTGGGCCTGGAGGTCGGCGGGACTGGGCCGCCGGGTGGCGTCCATCTGCATGCAGGACTCGATCAGCGGCCGCAGGTCGTCCGGCAGCCCCTCGGTGTCGGGGCCCTCGCGCAGCAGCATGAACACCGTCTCGACCGGGTTGGCACCGTGGAAGGGGGCGTGCCCGGTGGCGGCGAAGACGAGCGTGGATCCCAGCGAGAAGATGTCGCTGGCCCCGGTGACGCTGCGGGAGTCCCGGGCCTGCTCGGGTGACATGTACGCGGGCGTGCCGACGGCGACGTTCGTCATGGTCAGCCGGGTGTTGGAGACACCGGACGCGATGCCGAAGTCGATCACCCGGGGGCCGTCCTCGACGACGAGGACGTTGGACGGCTTCAGGTCCCGGTGGACGAGGCCCGCGCCGTGGATGGACTGGAGGGCCTCGGCGATACCGGCGGCGAGCCAGCGCACCGCCTGGGTCGGCATGGGGCCGCACTCGTTCACTATCTCCTCGAGCGAGGGCGCGGGCACATAGGCGGTGGCGAGCCAGGGCACGGCGGCCCGCGGGTCGGCGTCGACCACGGCGGCGGTGTAGAACCCGCTGACCGCGCGGGCCGCCTCGACCTCGCGGGTGAAGCGGACCCGGAAGAGCTGGTCCTCGGCGAGCTCGGTCCGCACCGTCTTGATCGCCACGCGTCGGCCGGACGCCGACCGCGCGAGATAGACCAGCCCCATGCCGCCGGCCCCGAGCCGTCCCAGCACCTCGAACGGGCCGATCCGTCTCGGGTCGTGCTGCGTCAGCTGCTCCACCACTTGCCTGCCACCTCCCCGTAAACGGACCTCGGCGACGAAGTCCGCGAATTACCGCCCGGTCGAATCCCGCGCTGGGCAGCGCGCCCTGTGCAGGGTCTCACCACTGGGCATCACCTGGCGGTACGCACCCCGATTCTTCCTGGCCCGCGCCCCGGTTGCGAACCCGGGTGCGGATGAGGGTGTCTCATGTCACTTCGGGCGGTATCCCCCCACATCGGGATACGGAGATGGCGTGGAGGGTGCGGAAGCGGGGGTTCACGGTCGCGGTTCGCCGGGCTCCAGTACGGCGAAGGCGGCCCCCTGGTCGTCGTGCAGCACGGCCATCCGCCCGGCGGGGATGTCGAAGGGCGGCTGGGCCACCCGGCCGCCGAGCTGCACGGCGAGTTCGGCGGCGGCGTCGCAGTCGGCGACGGCGAAGTAGACGAGGAAGTAGCTCGGCATCTCGGCCGGGAACGCGTCCGTGATGACGCTGCGGCCGCCGACCGCGGTGTCCGGACCCGGTTCGGTGCCCTCGGGGGACCACAACCGGAAGTCGACCAGCGCCTCGGAGTCGCCGGAGATGTCGTGGCCCGCCTCGTCCAGGTCGGTCCCGCGGAAGCCGAAGACCTTCTCGTAGAAGGGGTCCACCCGGTCCGGCTGCCGGGTGTAGACCTCGGTCCAGCAGAAGGAGGCGGGGTCGTTCCGCTTCTCGAAGCCCGCGCGTTCCTCCGGCTGCCAGAGCCCGAAGACGGCGCCCCCGGGGTCGGCCGCCTCCGCCACGATCCCGGCGCGCCCCGCCCGTACCGGGTCGGTGATGATCTGGCCGTCGTGCTCGCGGATCGCGGCGACGGTGGCCCGGATGTCGTCGGTGGCGAAGTAGACGCCCCAGGCCGTGGGCATCCGGCCGTCCTTCTTGGCGGCGAGGCCGGCGACCAGGCGGCCGTCGCTGAGCGCGTCCGCGAAGGGCATGCCGCCGCCCGCCCGGAAGGTCCAGCCGAAGAGCCCGCCGTAGAAGCGCTTGCCGGCTTCCAGGTCGGAGAGCTGCACGTCCGCCCAGCACGGCGCGGAATGCGCGAATGCGGCCATGGGACCGGGTCCTTCCGTAGCAGTGACGCCCGTCACAGTCAACGTAACGTCGCACCCAGCCCCGCGCGCCCCGGACGCACCTAAAGGGAACCTTTGACCGATTGGTGAAGAAGGCGCTCACCATGTGGACGAAAGTTGTCCACCGGAGTTGTCCACAGGCTGTTGATAACATTTACTCCGGCCGCACCCCTGGCCTCACCCCGGTCGCACCCCGGGCTCCGAGGCCTCGCGCCCGGCGGCCGAAAACCGCCGCTCATCGCCGCTGCGCACCCGCCCGGTCCTGCGGCGTTCCCCATTTGCAGTCGGCCGAATCGCGCTCCCATCACCCCTCGGTAAGCTGACGGCATGACAGGACAAGTACGCACCGTCGACGGCCGCGTGGCCGGTCGACGCGGTCAGGCGACGCGGCAGAAGCTGCTCGACTGCCTCAGCGAGATGCTCAGCTCCTCGCCGTACCGGGACGTCAAAGTCATCGACGTCGCCCGGAAGGCCGGGACTTCACCCGCGACTTTCTACCAGTACTTCCCCGATGTGGAGGGCGCCGTCCTCGACATCGCCGAGGAAGTCGCCAAGGAGGGCGCCGGACTGACCGAACTGGTCGCCGGGCGCTCCTGGGTCGGCAAGGCCGGCTGGACGACCTCCGAAGAACTCGTCGAGGGGTTCCTCGACTTCTGGCGCCACAACGACGCGATCCTCCGCGTGATCGACCTCGGTGCGGCCGAGGGGGACAAGCGGTTCTACAAGATCCGCATGAAGATCCTGAACTCGGTCACCAACTCCCTCACGGATTCCGTGAAGGAGCTCCAGAGCAAGGGCAAGGTCGACAAGGACGTCAGTCCGGCGGCGATGGCGGGCTCCCTGGTGGCGATGCTGGCCGCGGTCGCCTCGCACCAGAAGGGTTTCACCACCTGGGGCGTGAAGCAGGCCGAACTGCGCCCCAACCTGGCTCTGTTGGTGCATCTCGGCATCACCGGCAAGAAGCCGACGAAGTAAGCGGTCCGGGGCGCGGGAGGACTACCGGCCCCGGACGCCCCTCACCACCGGGCGGGCACCCGCCCACCCGGACGCCCCACGTCCTGTCTCACCGACGGCGGACCACCCACGAACCCCTGCGGGTGGTCCGCCGTCGGCGTGCCCGGAGGACCGGGACGAAGCATCGGGCGCGCCGCCCGCTACCGTCTCTCCAGCCGGAACAGCCGGATCTGCCGTTCCAGCCGCCGCTGGTACGCCGCGTACGGCGGCCAGAACGCTAGTGCGGCCTCCCACACCCGCTCCCGGTCCTCACCCTCCAGCAGGCTCGCGCGCACCGGGATGTCCCGGCCGCGCCAGTTCACGACGGCCGCGCCCCCGTGGGCCAGCAGATTCGCGGTCCAGGCCGGGTGACCCGGGCGCCCGAAGTTGCTGCCGACCAGGATCCAGCTGCCCTCCACCTCGCCCTCCGGCATGCAGGCGAGCGGCGTGGTCCTCGGCCGCCCCGTGCGCGCCCCCGGCACCGTGAGGACGAGCCCGGGCAGCATCCGGGCGCTGAGCAGCACCTTTCCCCGGGTGAGCCGGTGCACGGCCCGGTCCAGTGCGGGGACCACGTGCGGGGCGATCCGTCCGAAGGCGCGGGTCGAGGAGACCTTCTGGACCAGGCGCACACCACGGGCGGCGGTCATCGGACGCCCGCCCCGGGTGCTGCGGCGAGCGGCATCCGATCGGGCCCGAAGAGCCCGGCCCGCCGCGCCGCGTTCTCGCGCAGCCGGTGGACCGGGCCGAAGAGCAGTTCGTCGCCCGCCGCCCGCTTGAGATACCGGTGCGCCTCGTGCTCCCAGGTGAAGCCGATGCCGCCGTGCAGCTGGATGGCCTCACCGGTCGTGATCCGGGCCGCCTCCAGGGCCTGGGCGAGCGCCAGGGGCCCGGCCTCCGGGTCCCGGGCGGCGTGGTGCGCGGCGGAGCGGGCCGCCTCGACCCGTACGTAGAGGTCGGCGAGGCGGTGCTTGACGGCCTGGAACGAACCGATGGCTCTGCCGAACTGCTCGCGCGTCTTCACGTACTCCACGGTGCGCTCCAGGGCGCTCGCCGCCGTCCCGACCGCCTCTGCGGCGAGGATCGCGGCGGCCGTGCGCCCGGCGGCGGCGAGGGCGGCGGCCGCGTCGGCGGTGTCGTCCGCGCCGAGGAGCTCGGCCGGGGTGTCGCGCAGCTCGACGCGGGCCAGCGGGCGGGTCTCGTCGAGCGCGGTGAGCCGGGTGCGTACCAGCCCCGCCGCTCCGGCGTCGACCAGGAAGAGGAGAGTACGGCTGCGCGGGTAGCCCCCGGCGTGGGCGGCGACCAGGAGCAGTCCCGCGCTGTGTCCGTCCAGGACCCGGTCGGCCTCCCCGTAGAGCCGCCGGCCGCCGCCCTCCCCGGGCCCGCGGGCCTGGATGCCGCCGGCCCGGCCGCCGCCCGCCCAGGCCCCGTCGGCGTTGTCGCCGGTGAGACCGAGGGCGGTGGAGAGCGATCCGCCGGGGACGGCGAGGGAGGCGGTCAGGGCTCCCCCGGCGATCCGGGGGAGCAGGGCGGCCCGCTGGTCCGGGGTGCCGAGAGCGGCGATCAGGGGTGCGGCCAGGGCGGCGGTGGCGAGCAGCGGTGTGGGCAGCAGGGCCCGCCCGGTCTCCTCGCAGGCGAGGGCCAGCTCGGTCACCGTGCACCCGGCCCCGCCGTACTCCTCCGCGAGCGCGAGGCCCGGCAGCCCGAGATCCCCGGCGAGCCTGCGCCACAGGGCCGGGTCGTAGCCCTCGGCGGTGCGCACGGCGGCGGGGATCGCGTCGGGGCCGGCGCTCCGGGCGAGCAGTTCGCGCAGGGTGCGGCGGATCTCGTGCTGTTCCGCGGTGAAGGCGGCGTCCATCTGCGGGCTCCTTCCACCCAGGGACCGACGAGCCGGCCCCGGATCTGACGAGCCGTCATATTAGGTGCGGGGGGCGGGAATTCCCAGGGTCCCGCACACGCCCGGACGGCGGAAGCCGTCGGGCGCGAACGATGCGCGCACGCTTGCGGCGACCACCACTATCTGATGTACCGTCAGATTCATGGCCCCAGCCCCGGCTTCCCTCGATCCGGCTTCCTCAGACCAGGCCCCTCCCGACCCGGCCCGTTCCGACCCGGGTTCCTCCCGCCAGGCGTCCGCCGCCCCGGACCGCTCCGCCCCGGCCGCCTCCCGCCGTCCGCGCAAGGTCGCCGTCGTCGGCGTGGCGCTCGCGGACTGCGGCCGGGTCGACGACGCCACTCCGTACGCCCTGCACGCCCAGGCCGCCCGCCGCGCGCTCGCCGACTCCGGCCTCGACCGCTCGGTCGTCGACGGCTTCGCCTCGGCGGGGCTCGGGGCGCTCGCCCCGGTGGAGGTCGCCGAGTATCTGGGACTGCGGCCCACCTGGGTCGACTCCACGGCGGTGGGCGGCGCCACCTGGGAGGTGATGGCCGCCCACGCGGCGGACGCCATCGCCGCGGGCCGGGCCCGTGCCGTTCTCCTGGTGTACGGATCGACGGCCCGCGCCGACATCAAGGCGGGCCGCCGCACGTCGAACCTGTCGTTCGGGGCGCGGGGGCCTTCGCAGTTCGAAGTGCCGTACGGGCACTCGCTGATCGCCAAGTACGCCATGGCCGCCCGCCGCCACATGCACGAGTACGGCACCACGCTGGAGCAGCTCGCCGAGGTGGCGGTGACGGCACGGGCGAACGCGGCGGTGAACCCGGAGGCGATGTTCCGGGACCCGATCACGGTCGACGACGTCCTCTCCGGCCCGATGATCGCGGACCCGTTCACCAAGCTGCACTGCTGCATCCGCAGCGACGGGGGCTGCGCGGTGCTGCTGGCCGCCGAGGAGTACGTACCCGACACGGCGAAAGGGCCGGTCTGGATCCTGGGGACCGGGGAACACGTCTCGCACTCCACGATGTCCGAGTGGGAGGACTTCACGGTCTCCCCCGCCGCCGTCTCCGGCCGCCTGGCCTTCGAGCGGGCCGGGGTGCGGCCCGCCGACATCGATCTGGCCGAGATCTACGACGCGTTCACGTACATGACGCTGGTGACCCTGGAGGACCTGGGTTTCTGCGCGAAGGGCGAGGGCGGCGCGTTCGTCGAGAACGGCCGCACCGGGCTGCGCGGCGAGCTCCCGGTGAACACGGACGGCGGCGGCCTGTCCGCCTGCCACCCCGGGATGCGGGGACTGTTCCTGCTGGTGGAGGCGGTACGACAGCTGCGCGGCGAGGCCGGCGAACGCCAGGTGCGCAAGGCCCGGGGCCGCCTCCCGGAGCTGGCGGTGGCCTCCGGGACGGGTGGCTGGTTCTGCTCGTCGGGGACGGTGGTGCTGGGGCGGGGGTGAGCGCGTGCGGGCACGTGCCGCTCAGTCACCCCCGCGCCCCCACGCGTCCTCGTCACCGACCCGATCCTCCGTGCCGAAGAGGTCGTCCGCCTCGCGGCGCATCGCCGCGCCGTCCACCCGCGCGTGCCCCTTCAGGAAGGCGCCCGCGTGGGCGGCGGCTTCCTCCGGCGTCGCGTACCGGACATCCGCTTCGGCCGCCCCCCGCGTCCCGTCCGCACCCACGCCGGTCCACCGCCAGCCGCCAGACCCTGGCTCCCGGGTCACCTCGGCCGTTCCGCCGCACAGTTCGACGGTCCGGTTCGCCGACACCGGGCGACTGACGGCTTCGGGCCACTTCTTCCGCGCACCCTGCCGGGTGATACCCCACACGGACCCCAGTTGTTCATAGCTCGCGCCGTAGGTCCCGGCAGTGCCTGCCGCGGTCGCCGTCAGCCGCTTGACCTCCGTGTCCACCACCTTCCACGCGGCCAGGACGGACAACGCCACCTCGACGGGCTCCGCCTCCCCCTTACGGTCCTCGGGCAGCCCCGACAGCCGGGAGCGGATGGCCGACGCGAGGGGGTCGAGGGCGTCATGGAGCGCCTTGTCGAGCTCCACCTGTTCTTCCGGAGTGATCCCGAATGCAGTCATGCGACAACCATAGTTACCATCGATAAGTCGTAAACTGTTGTTGTCGGCGGGCTCGTGCGTGAAGCGCGGTGCCCCTTGCCGCCCCCTCACGGCCGGACCAGATGAAATGACCCCATGAGCGAACTCGACTCCCCCGCCCCGCAGCCCTTCGACGAACTCCTGCACGCCCAGCGCGTCTGGGACACCGAGCTGCCGTCCTTCGATCCGGCGTCGGCCCCGCCCGCCCCGGTCCCCCTCTTCCACACCTGGTTCGCCGAGGCCGTGACCGCCGGGCAGGCCGAGCCGCACGCGATGTCGCTGGCCACGGCCGACACCGAAGGCCTCCCCGACGTACGCACGCTGCTCCTCCACGACGCCGACGAGCGCGGCTTCCACTTCGCCTCCCACGCCACCAGCGCCAAGGGCCACCAGCTCGCCGCCCGCCCGCACGCCGCGCTCGGCTTCTACTGGCCCGCACAAGGCCGGCAGGTAAGGGTCCGGGGCCCCGTCGTCCGCTGCACGCCCGCCGAGAGCCACGCCGACCTGCACGCCCGGTCCACCGGGGCGCTCGCCGCCGCGCTGACCGGGGCGCAGAGCGAGGTCGTGGGCTCCGTGGCTGAGCTGCACCGGGCGGCGGACGCGGCCTGGGACCGGGCCCGGGCGGAACCGGACACGGAGGCTCCGACCTGGACCCGGTACGTGGTCGAGCCGGCCGAGGTCGAGTTCTTCCAGGGCGACGCCCGGCGCCGCCACATCCGGCTGCGCTACCGGCGGCAGGAGGACGGCGGCTGGGCGCGCGAGCTGCTCTGGCCGTGACCGGCGCGGGCGGCCCCGGGCCGTTCCGGCCGGACTCGCACAGACCGGACTCACACAGACCGGTGCAGACAGCACTTTTATCCTGTTCTCACCGTAAAGGGGCACTATGGGAGTCAGGTGAGAGGCGAGCTGTTGGGAGGCACCGATGCCACGAGCCCGTTCGCGCTACGCCCCCGACCGGGGCCTGACCGGTCGCATGGTCACCACCATGTTCCTGATCGGTCTGCTCTACGTCGTCTTCGTGGGCGTGCTCCTCGCCGCCCTGCGGGGCTCCTGGCCGATCATCCTGCTCATCACGGGCGGCCTGTTCATCGCCCAGTTCTGGTTCAGTGACCGCATCGCCGCGTACGGCATGGGGGCCCGCGAGGTCACCCCCGAGCAGGCCCCCGAACTGCACGGCACCATCGACCGGATCTGCGCGCTGGCGGACATGCCGAAGCCCAAGGTGGCCATCGCCGAGAGCGACGTGCCGAACGCGTTCGCCACCGGCCGGAGCGAGAAGACGGCCCTGGTCTGCGCGACGACGGGCCTGCTGCGCAGACTGGAGCCGGAGGAGTTGGAGGGCGTCCTCGCCCACGAGATGTCGCACGTCGCGCACCGGGACGTGGCCGTCATGACGATCGCCTCGTTCCTCGGGGTGCTGGCGGGCATCGTCACCCGTATCGCCCTGTGGGGCGGGTTCGCCCGCAGCAGGCCCGGCAACGACCCGGCGGGCATCCTCCTGCTGCTGATCCCGCTGATCAGCGCCGTCGTGTACGCGATCAGCTTCCTGCTGACCCGGCTGCTGTCCCGCTACCGCGAGCTGTCCGCCGACCGGGCCGCCGCCCTGCTCACCGGGCGGCCCTCCGCGCTCGCCTCCGCCCTGACGAAGGTCAGCGGGCAGATGGCCCGCATCCCGACCGAGGACCTGCGGAAGGCGGAGCCGTACAACGCCTTCTACTTCGTGCCGGCGTTCTCCGCGAAGGAGTCCCTGGGCCGCCTGTTCTCGTCCCACCCGACGCTGGAGCAGCGCCTGGACCAGCTGTCCCGCATCTCCGCCGACCTGTCCCGCTGAGCACGCAGCAAAGAGCCGGCCTGTCCCGCTGAGCACGCAGTAAAGAACAGTGAGGAGTTACGCCCGTGGGCCTGCTCGACGCGATCCTCGGCCGGAGCAAACCGGTCCGCCCCGACCTCGACCAGCTCTTCGCCGTCCCCTCCGCCGCCCTCACCCTCCAGGCCGCCGCCGGCTTCGCACCGACCGGCCTGGGATCGGTCTGCTTCGCGGGCGTGGAGGGCGGCGGCTTCGCCCGGCTCGAGGAGGACGTACGCGAACTGCTGGACGCGGACACGGAGCGCGGCGGCATCCCGGTGGAGTTCAGCCGGGACGCGTACGGCTACACCTGGCTGCTCGCCCGCCACCCGGCCGACGACTCCGCCGCCCTGGTCAACGACCTCCACGCGGTGAACACCCTGCTCCAGGACGGCGGCTTCGGCCCGCATCTTCTCTGCTCGCTGATCGGTTTCCGGGCCGAGGAGGGTGCGGAGAGCCGGTCGCTGGCGCTGGTCTACCTCTACAAGCGCGGCACGTTCTATCCGTTCGCCCCGCTCCCCGGAGGCGCCGAGAAGCGGGACAACCAGCTGGAACTCCAGGTGCGGGGCGTCCTCGGGGACGACCTCCGGGTGGAGAAGGACCTGTCCCGGTGGTTCCCGGTGTGGGGCGCGCCGGGGCTGTGATCAGCCGCTGACGGTGATGGTGGTGGCGGTGGCGTGGCCCAGGAACGCGGTCCAGGCGGCCGGGGCGACGGCGAAGGTGGGCCCGTCGGTGACCTTGGAGTCGCGGACGTGGACGGTGTGGGGGCAGGTGGCGACCTCCACGCAGGCCCCGCCCTCGTTGTTGCTGTAACTGGACTTGTGCCAGTCGTAGGCGACTTCGATGCACTCGCCGCCTTCGTTGTTGCTGTAACTGGACGTGAACCAGAACAGTTCGGGTCCGGTCATCACAGTTCCGCCGCCTTCTTCTCCATGAGCTCCGCAGACTCCCAGGGGTTGAGCGCCTGCGCCCGCAGGGTTCCGAAAAGGTCGAAGAGGTCGCTGACCCGTTCGGGCTTGAGGATCAACGTAGTGCCCCCTTGTCCCTCCTGATACACGAGGTGGCGCCCTTCCTCCGTGGCCATCAACTTCATGGGGCCGTTCAGACCGGCATGGGTGTGGCGACACGTCGGCATCACTTGCAGCGTCAGGTGGTTCATCGTTCGCATGCACTCCAGCAGGTGCCGGATCTGCTCCTTGAGCACCTCCTCGCCACCGAGGGGACGCTCCAGGATCGCTTCCTCGATGACATACCCCACGCGTGGCGGAGTCTTCCGGTTCAACACCGCACCGCGCTCCATCCGGGCTTCGACGTGCCGCACGATCTCCTGCTCCGTGTACGCCGGTACTCGCGCCTCGTACAGTGCCCGCACGTACGCCTCAGTCTGGAGCAATCCCGGGATCACCATCGTCTCGTACGCACTGATGACCCGAGCCAGCCGCTCCAGCCGTACCCAGTCCAGGATCTTCGCGGGGTACTTCTCCTCGTCCACCAGCTCCCCGCACGCCGCCAGCGCCCCGCCCGCCGCGAACGCCCGCTCGGCGTCGGCCAGCAGGTCGCGCGACGGGATGCGTTCCGCCCGCTCGACCGCGCCCATCAGCGACTCCGAGATCAGCAGCTGGTCCGCCGCCGCCTTCTGCGTGAGCCCGGCCCGTACCCGGTGGATTCGGATCAGCTCCCCCACGAGCCGCCGTCCGTGTGTCAGCTCGCCACTCGTCCCCACAGCCATCACCGCCCTCCCCACATCACGTCGATGTGGACCGTGTCCTGCTGGTCACGCTACGCAGTCGGCGGAATGCTCGTAGCCATGACGAGCAAGAAGCACCCCGAATGGGTACCCGCCGCCGGGCACCAACTGCACCTCTCCGGGATCTACTTCGACGCCATCCGGCTCCGGGGCGTCCGGGGCGAGGCCGTGCTCCAGCATCTGGCCACCCTGACGGAGGGCGAGCCGGGCCCGGTGGTGCGGGAGATGGCGGGGGCGCGGTGGACGTACTTCCTGATCCCGCCCGGGTCGAGCGACGGGTACGACTGGCCGCCGGGCGCGATGTGCTTCGGGCCGGCCGCGCGCGACCAGTGGGTGGGCATCCCTGCCCCGGACGGCAACACCTATCCGCTGAGCTGGCGGTGCGGGGCGCCGGAGGAGGACGAGTTCGTGGACGCGGAACTGCTGCACGGGCTGGTGCTGGCCCAGCTCGCCCCGGCGGCGGAGGGCGGGTGAGCAAGGAGGTCGGGTGAGGAAGGAGGGCTGGTGCGCAAGGAGGGCTGGTGCGCACCGTGCATGCGGCTCAGGCCGTGGCCCGGGGATGCCCAGCCCCGGCGTAGGTGATCCAGCAGGTAGCGCGGGCAGTATCGACGAGATACCGGATACGTCCGCTGCCGGTCACCGGGGCCGGAACACCGCCACAGCCTCCCCGGCCTTCCCTGTTCCCGCCTCCCCGGCCCTCTCCGTTCCCGCCTCCCCGCCCCGGAACGTGACCGCCAGCCCCATCCCGATCCGGAGGTCGTCGTGCGCGCACTCCACGATCTCCGTCATCATCCGGGGGCCCTCGGCGAGGTCGACGACGGCCGCGACATACGGGACGCGGGAGCCGAAGGGCGGCAGGTCGTTGCGGTGGACGACGGACCACGTGTAGAGGGTCGCCTCCCCACTCGCGCGCTCCCAGCCGACGTCCTCGCCCCAGCAGTACGGGCAGAACTCCCGCGGGTAGTGATGGGCCCGGCCGCACCCGCCGCAGCGGCGCAGGAGCAGGCGCCCCTCCGCCGCCGCGTCCCAGTAGGGGCGGGTGAAGGCGTCCGGCTCGGGGAGGTCGAAGCGCGGGGCCGTCGCGCGCTGCGGGGTCACGGGAACAGTCCGAGGGCGGAGTCCAGGGACCAGGTCTGCCAGGCCATCGCGAACAGGGCCACCAGGGAGATCAGCGCCATCATCGCGTTCTGCCCCTGCTCGGCCCAGTCGTGGATCATCAGGACCAGGTAGAGCAGGTTGAGGAGGAGCCCGGCGACCAGGGCGACGGGAGTGAGGAATCCCGTCACCAGGCCCAGGCCCAGGGCCAGTTCCGCGTAGACGACGATGTACGCCATCGCCTTCGGGCGCGGTTCGACGATCCGCCGGAAGCCCGTGCGCACCACGCCCCAGCGGTGCTTGCCCGCGACGTCCGCCGCCCAGGCGATGCCCGTGCCGCGCTCGAACCAGCCCTTCTTGTCCTTGTGCCGCCAGCTCTCCAGCCACCACAGGCCGAGGCCTATGCGCAGGACGGCGAGCCATTCCGCGCCACTGAGCCAGATCGTCTGCATCGGGCCTCCGGAGAAAGTTTTCTGACGGTACGTCAGTTCAGCGGATATGCGGGCCCTGCGCAAGGGGGAGGAGACGCGGCACGTGCCGGGAGCATGTGGGGGCGCCGCTCGGCGTCGGCCGGGGCGTGCGGCGCGGGAGGCCCGCCGCCGGGATTCCGAGACGTAGTACGCCGTAAATCCGGCCACCGGACCCCCTCGGCGTTTCGCCGCCCGACCGGTTGGAAACTGACCAACCAGCCTGCAGAGGAGGCCCCTTGCTGGTTCTGCTGGACCATCCAGTGCCGACCTCCGTCGAGCCGCTGCTGGAAGGCGCACACGTACTGCACCGCCCCGTGCTGGGGGCCCGGTCGGGCGCTCTCCGCGGCCGGGCACTGGCCCGGACCCGGCCGGACGTCCTGCTCACCCGGTCCGTCCCCGCGGCCGCCGAGACGGCCGCCTGGGGTGCGGCGGCGGGAGAGCGGCCCCTCGTCGTCGTCCTCCTGGACCGGATCGCCGGACCGGGCGGGGCACGGGGGAGCGCCGCGCGCGTCCACCGCGCGTCCGCCCGCCGCCGATTACCCGGGGCCGGACCGGCCGGATCCCGATTACGCGTGACCGTGTGCCCGTCGGCCGGGCCGGCCGAGTCTCCCGCGGACCTCTACGCACGGGCGCTCGCCATCGCCGAACGCCGCTTTCTGGCCGAGCGGGTCGGCCCGGTGCTCGCCGGGCGGCTCGGCGCCGTCCGGCCGGAGGCGGCCTCGGTCGTCCTGGTGGGCGCCGGTGTGGTGAACCTGCTGACCGGGCTGCGGCTGCTCCGGGCCGGTCACCGCGTGACCTTCTACGACAGCGGCCCCGACCCCCGGTCCGGCGCGCCGTGGACGTCCTTCGGGTGCAGCAGGGGCGGCGGCGACGCCCGGATGTTCACGCTCACCGAGGCCGACGGCTATTTCGGGAGCCCCGGAGGCGGGCCCCTGCCCTTCGCCCGGCCGGTGAAGGAAAAGGGCTGGGGCCTGGCCGACCTGGCCCGCCTCGGACCGGCGGAGAGGGCCTGGACCGAGGACAACGCCCGGGTGCCCGGCTGGCTGGCCCGTTCCCTCACCGAGGACGTCCTGGGCTACAACCTCACCTCCGACCGGCTCTGGCGGGACCTCCGGCACGATGCTCCGGAGCTGTTCCACGGAGTCGGCCTGCGGGAGGGCATCCTGCGGGTCTACAGCGACCAGGCCGTGCTGGAAGCCCATGTGGCACGTCAACGCTCACTCACCGAACGGCACTTCGCGATCCTGTCCGCCGACCGGGTCAGCGCCCGGCACCCGGCGCTGGCCGCGGCGCACCGGGCGGGAGCCTTCGTCGGCGGCATCGAGGTGAGCGGGTTCACCGTGCAGGTGCACCGGTTCCTCGGCACCGTGGCCGCCGCGGCCGAGCGGGCCGGGGCGGTGTTCCACTGGGGACGGCCGGTGGCCGCCCTCGTCCCGGGCGAGGGCGGCGCGCCGGACGGGATCAGCTGCCGTGACGGCGAGACGGTCCGCGCCGACCACTACGTCCTCTCCCCCGGCGCCTACGGGGAAGCGCTGCTGCGCGGCACGGCCTCCGCCGGGCTGATCCACGGAATGGCCGGCGCCTGGCTCACCCTCCCCGATCACGGCCGGGGGCTGAGGAACTCCCTGAAGATCACGCGGAGCGGGCACACGGCGGCCGACGCCAACGTCACCGTCACCGAGGGGCCGGACGGCCGCGCCTTCCTCACCGTCGGATCGGGCTACGGCTGGACGGGCGCCGACCCGGACAACCTCGATCCGACGCAGCTCGACGCGCTCTACGCGGCGGTCGAGGACACGGCCTCCTCCTTCTTCCCCGACGCGTTCGACGAGGCCCGGCGGTCCGGCCTGCTGGAGCGGAGCAGAAGGTACTGCGTGCGGCCCTGGACCGCTTCCAGTCTTCCGGTCTTCGAGACCGTGAGGACCGCCGGAGGCGGTCTCCTCCTCATCACCGGCGGTCACAACACGGGCGGATTCGCCCAGGCCCCCGTGACCGCCGAGGCGGTGGCCGCGGCACTTCGCGGGGAAAGCCACCCGATGCACTTCGACTATCACCCGAATCGACTCCGTATGTTCTACGGACAAGAGGATGCGAGGCTCCCGGAATGACGGACGAAAAGGCCGCGGACGGTACGACGGACGGTACGACGGCATGGCAGCAGCGAGGCAGTTCCTTCGGTGACGGGGTCGACGCCTACGAGACCACCCGGCCGGGATATCCCGTCGAGAGCGTCCGGTGGGTCCTGGGAACCGAACCGCGCGACGTTCTGGACCTCGGCGCGGGCACCGGCCTGCTCACCCGGGTCCTGGCGGCCGAGGGCCACCGGACGCGGGCGGTCGAACCCGACGACGCGATGCGCGCCCGCGTCACCGCCACCGCCCCGGGGGCCGTGGCCCTGGCCGGCAGCGCCGAGAACATCCCCCTACCCGACGCCAGTCTGGACGCGGTGCTGGTCAGCCACGCCTACCACTGGTTCGACCCGGCCCCCGCCCACGCCGAGATAGCGCGCGTACTGCGCCCCGGCGGAGTCCTGGCGACCCTCTGGAACCTCCGTGACGAAGAGGTCCCCTGGTCGGCGGCGCTGTCCGGGATCCTCGCCGACGAGGACACCGGAACCGACCCGCGCACCCCCGCGGCGATCATGTTGCACGGCGCGCTGAAGGCGCTGCGCACCCAGGACGCCGAGTGGCTCACCGGCTGGCTGCGCGATCCCACGTTCGGGCCGGAGTTCGGGGCCGTCGAGCAGGGCTTCTTCCCGCACTCCGAGGCGAAGACGATCGATTCTCTCGTCACGCTCATAAAATCACGGTCGTACTACCTGACGTCTTCCCCGGACCGCCGCCGGGAAATCGAGGAACGTATGCGTGAACTCGCCACCGTGCACCCGGAACTGAAAAGCGGCAACACCTTCGAGCTACCCTACGTAACGGTGGTATTCACCACGGTCCGCACCTGACGGACCGCGAAAAGCGGAACCCCGGAACACCGGAACACCGGAACACGGAAAGCCGGAGACCCGGAAAGGAAAGCCGGGAACCGGAAAGCCGGGAACCGAAACGTCATCGCCGAAAGGGAACACGGTGCTCTCACCCGTCGCCGCGTCCGTCCGCTCCGCACGGGACGGCGGAAAGGCACGCTGGGAAGGCTTCTTCACCGGACACCGGGTCTGGGACGGGACGCGCGTCGCGGAGAGCGCCAAACGGCTCCTCGGCATGGACACCGCGGCCGTGGCGAGGGCCGCCGGCGAGGTGGTGCGGCCGTACCGGGCCCAGCCGGGCAGCGCCGCCCCGTCTCTCCTGCTGCACACCACCACACCCCTGCTCAAGGCGTTCGACGGCGACCTGGCCGCTCTGCTGAGCGGCCAGGAACCCCACGACGTGACCACGTACGTCGAAGCCAGGTCGGTGTATCTGGGCACCCCCGACGACCTCACCCTCGGCCGTACCGCGCCCTGGGCCGAGGCCGCGGCGCTCCGGGGCGTCCCCGCCGTCGACATCGGCGACCTGGACCACTACTACCTGACCCACGCCCTGCTGCTCATGGCGGAGGCGCACGAGGAGCGGGCCGACACTCCTCTGCGCCATGTCATCGACTGGCTGCGCGACCGGCCCGACGCGGTGGTCCGGTTGTACGCGCTGGACGTGGAGACACAGATCTTCCTGCTCTGGCTGCTCCGCAGGACCGGGCTGTCCGAGCTGGCCACGGACGCCAACAGCCCTGCGGTCGCCACCGAGTGGAACCGGAAGAACCACATCCACCCCACGGTGGCCGCCGCCCGTGCGATGCCCGCCCCCGCACGGGAGCTGCCCCCCGAGGAGCTGCTCGCCGCCGAGCAGCGGCTCGGCCGGGCCCATCAGCGGCTGGGGCTCACCGTCCCGGTCCTGCCGGGCTACACGATCGCCCGGACCGGCGTCGACCGGGACGCCTTCGTGACCGACGTGCTCGATGCCGCCGCCCTGCTCCGGACCCGGTACGGCCTGGCCCGGGCCGCACTCAAGCCCGCAGACGCGGGTGACGGGGCGCGCATCGTGGGCAACCTGGACCTCGCCGACACCGACCGGCTGGCCGCGGAGGCCCGGAGCGCGCACGCGGTCGGGGACGACCACCTCCTGGAGGCCTGGGTCACCTTCCTCACCGTCTCCCTGGGCGACGAAGAGGCCGGGCCCGGCGCTCCGGAAACCGGCTCCCCGGAAACGGGGCCCGGCTCCCCGGCCGCCCGCCGCGTCCCGGTCGTGCCGTCGGGGCACATCCGCCACGGGCAGGTCGCCGAAGGGCTGACCCTCCAGATGCTCGACGGCTACTCCTGGCGGGGCAACGACTACGTCGACGAGGCCGGCTGGACCGCTCTCGGGCTGCCCCCGGACGCCTACCGGACCGTCCGCGCCGCCCTGGAGTCCGTCCGCGCGGCTTTCCAGGGCCCCGAGAGCATCGCGGACGGCAGCCACGGCGGGCTGGTCACCGGCGGCATCGACTTCGCCGTGGGCCGGCTCGGCGGCGCGTTCGGCGACCGCCTCCTCGTCGGGGCGATCGACTTCAACCTCTCCGCGCACGGCGCCGAGAGCCTGCGCACCTTCCGGGACCGCGCCCGGGAGCAGGGGGTCGACGAGCCGTACGCGGCCACCCGCGTCTTCCTGCCACCGGCGGACCGGACACTCCATCAGATGGCCGCGACGGCCCGGTCCATGGCCGCGCCGGGCGCCCTGCTGGAGGCGGTGGCCTGCGTCCCGCGACGGTGGGGCATGGTCGCCGCCACCGGCGCCGAACCGACCGTCGCCGCCGCCCGGGCCGAGGCTCTGGTAGCGGCCCTGACCGCCCCCGGCCCCCGCCCGCGATCGACCGAACCCCGCCCGTGATCAATTCGCAATCGATTTCGCTCTTGACCGAGACCCATCAACAGAGCGGACGATTACGCTCCGAACCATGCCCAACAGCCCGTCCCCCACCGGCAGTGACGCCGCCGCCCTCACCGACCGTACGGACGACCGTCCCGTCTACGTCATCGGCGGCGGCCCCGGAGGTCTCGCCGCCGCCGCCGCGCTGCGCGCCCGTGGCGTACGGACCGTGGTCCTGGAGAAGTCGGGCCGGGTCGGCGCGTCCTGGCGCGGCCACTACGACCGGCTGCACCTGCACACGACCCGCCGCTGGTCGGCCCTGCCGGGGCTGAGGATGCCGCGCGGGTTCGGGCGGTGGGTGGGCCGGGACGACGTGGTGCGGTATCTGGAGAAGTACACCGAGCACCACGGGCTGGAAGTCGTCACCGGCGTCGAGGTGACGAGGATCGACCGGGCCCCCGACGGCTCCGGCGACTGGCAGCTCACGGCGACGGGCGGACGGGTCCTGCGGGGCCGCGCGGTCGTCGTCGCCACCGGCTTCAACCACACCCCGCGCATCCCCGACTGGCCGGGCCGCGACACGTTCACGGGCGAACTGCTGCACGCCGCGCAGTACCGCGCGCCGGCCCCGTACACGGACCGGGACGTCCTGGTCGTCGGCATCGGCAACACGGGCGCGGAGATCGCCGCCGACCTCGCGGAGGGCGGCGCCTCCCGGGTGCGCATCGCGGTCCGGACGGTCCCGCACATCGTCCGCCGCTCCACCGCGGGCTGGCCGGCCCAGGCCACCGGCATCCTGGTCCGCCGCCTCCCGGTGCGGCTCGTCGACCGCGCGGGGGCCGTGATGTGCCGGATAGCCGTGCCCGACCTGGCCGCCCAGGGCCTCCCCCGCCCCGACACCGGCCTGTACTCCCGGGTCCGCCAGGGCGCGATCCCGGTCCAGGACGTCGGGTTGATCGACGCGGTCCGGACCGGCGCGGTCACCCCGGTGGCGACGGTCGCCTCCTTCGACAAGGACACGGTGGTCCTGGCCGACGGCACCCGCCTCACCCCGGACGCCGTCATCGCCGCCACCGGCTACGACCGCGCGCTGGAGCCCCTGCTCGGCCACCTGGACGTCCTGGACGGGCGGGGGCGCCCGGTCGCCCACGGCGGACGCTCGCCGAAGGACGCCCCGGGGCTCTACTTCACCGGCTTCACCAACCCGATCAGCGGGATGCTGCGCGAAATGGCCCTGGACGCCGAGAAGATCGCGAAGAGGGTGGCCCGCGCGTCGCGCCGAGGGCCCGGAAGCCCCGTGTGACCGAGGTCCCGAAACCCCGTGCGCCGTGGGGCGAAGGGCGGCACCGCCCCGGTCAGACCTCCGACAGGGCCGATTCCGCCGGGTCGTCCCCGTCGGTCGGGTCGTCCCCGTCGGTCACCGGCGCGTCGCCGCCGATGACGCCGACGCGCCGCAGCACGACGGCGGACACGACCGAGAGCAGCAGGGTGCACGCCGCGGCGACGATCATCGCGGTGTTCATCCCGGAGGTCGCCGCCTCCTTGGCCTGGTCGAGCCAGCCGGCAGGCATGCGCTGCGCCGAGGAGACCGCGCCGGCGAGGCTGTCACCCGCGACGTCGGCCACCTCGGACGGGACACCGGCGGGCATGGTGTCGTCGACCCGGTCGCGGTAGACCGCGGTGGCCAGGCTGCCCAGGACCGCCACACCCAGGGCGAGGCCCAACTCCTGCACGGTCTCCGACATCGCCGAGGCCGAGCCCGCCTTGTCCGCCGGCGCGGCGCCGACCACCAGATCCGTGCCCAGGGCCGCGATCGCCCCGAGCCCGAGGTAGACGAGGCCGAAACCGATCACCATCAGGGCGATGCCGTCCGAGGCGTCCACCAGGGCGAGCAGCACGTAACCGACCGTGGACAGCGCCAGGGTGGCCGCCACCACGATGCCCGGCTCCACCCGGCGGGCGACCAGGGGTGACCCGATCGCCGCCAGGAACATCATCAGGGCCGGCGGTCCCATCCACAGGCCCGCCTCGACGGGGGGCAGCCCCTCGACGAACTGGAGCTGCTGGGTGATCAGCAGCATCGAGCCGCCGACGCCGACGAGGCCCACGAGCAGCACGCTCAGCGCGGCGCTGAACGTCCGGTCGGCGAACAGGCGCACGTCCAGCAGCGGGTTCGCCAGCCCGGCCTGGCGCCGGACGAACAGCACCGCGAAGACGACGCCGATCAGCGCGGCGGCGATCGTGGGTCCGCCGGGGCCGTCCTCGGCGAACCGCTTCACCGCGTAGACCACCGGCAGGATCGCGAACAGCGACAGCACGACGCCGAGCAGGTCGAACGGGCCGCTCCGCGGCGCCCGGTACTCGGGGACCAGGACCGGAGCGGCCACCAGCAGCACGATCGCGACCGGGACCGCGAGGAGGAACACCGAACCCCACCAGAAGTGGTCCAGCATCACTCCGCCGACCACCGGCCCGAGCGCCATGCCGAGCGCGAAGCTCGTCGCCCAGACCCCGATGGCCAGGGAGCGCTGACGCTGGTCGGCGAACATGTTGCTGATCAGGGCCAGCGTGGACGGCATCAGTGTGGCCCCGGCGATCCCCAGGGCCGCGCGCGCGACGATGAGCAGCTCGGCGCTGGTGGACCAGGCCGCCAGCAGCGAGACGGCCCCGAAGGCCACGGCCCCGGCCATCAGCAGCTTGCGACGGCCGATCCGGTCGCCCAGCGTGCCCATGGTGAGCAGGAAGCCGGCGATCAGGAACCCGTAGGCGTCCATGATCCACAGCTCCTGGGCGCCGGACGGCCGCAGGTCCTCCGCCAGCGAGGGGAGAGCCAGGTACAGCACGGTGAGGTCGAGGCCCAGCAACACGGTGGGCAACGCGAGGAGGGCCAGTCCTCCCCACTCCCGGGCACCCGCTCTGCGTACGGTCGGTGTGGACATGGAACTCCCCTGCGTTTCGCTTCTCGGCAACGTGCACGCGCCACGGTGCCGCCCCCCACGCACGGTTTCCTGAGGGTCGCCGGGACAGCCCTTAGACTCCGGTCATGCGTTACGGGGTGCTCGGCCCGCTGGCCGTCTGGGACGCCGAGGGGCGGCCGGTCAGGGTTCCCGAAGCGAAGGTCCGCGCCCTGCTGGCGGATCTGCTCGTCCACGGCGGCGGACCGGTGCCTGCGGACCGCCTGATCGAGGACCTGTGGGCGAGCGACCCGCCGTGCGGGTCGGCCAACACGCTCCAGACCAAGGTCTCCCAGCTGCGCCGGGTACTGGGCCGGGAGCGGGTGGTCCGCGAGCCCGCCGGCTACCGGCTGCTGCTCACGGACGACGCGAACAACGGGAGCGGCGGGAGCAACGGGAACGCCGGGACCAACGGGGACGACGCGGTCGGCACGGTCGACGCCCTGGAGTTCGAGGAGCTGGCCGAGCGCGCCCGCGCACACCGGGAGCCGGCGGTGAAGGCCGAACTGTTCGCCCAAGCGCTGGCGTTGTGGCGGGGCCCGGCCTACGCCGATGTGGCCGAGTCCCTGTTCGCCCGCGGCGAGATCACCCGGCTGGAGGAGCTGCGCCTCGATGTCGTCGAGGACCACGCCGAGGCACGCCTCGCCCGCGGCGAGCACACGGCTCTGGCGGCGGAGCTGGGGGCGCTGGTGGGGCGCCACCCGCTGCGCGAGCGGCTGCGCATGGCCCATATGCGCGCCCTGTACCGGGCCGGGCGGCAGGGCGACGCCCTGCGGAGCTTCCAGGACCTGCGGCGGGAGCTGGCCGAGGAGTTGGGGGCGTCACCCGGTCCGGAAGCCTCCGCGCTGCACGAGGCGATCCTGCGTCAGGAGACACAACTGGCCACACCCGCCGTCGGATCGCTGTCGTGCCGTACCAACCTGCCCGCCCCACTGACCCCGCTGATCGGCCGGCGCGAGGCGGCCGATCGGGTCCTGGCCCGGCTGGACCCCGGCGCGAGCACCCGTCTCGTCACCCTCACCGGTCTCGGCGGCGTGGGCAAGACACGGCTCGCCCTCGCCGCGGCGCACGACGCGTCCGGCCGGTTCGCCGACGGGGTGTGGCTGGTCGAACTGGCGGGCCTGGGCGCCACGTCGGGCCCGGACGACATCGCCGAACGGGTCATCACGACGCTGGGGTTGTGCGACACCGCGGCGACGGAGCCGGATCTGGGCGATCTGGTGGGCTGGCTGTGCCGGGCGGTGGCCGACAGGAAGTTGCTGATCCTGCTGGACAACTGCGAGCACCTCGTCGAGCCGGTCGCCGTGCTCGCGGTCGCCGTACTGTCGGCCGTGCCCTCGGCACACCTCCTGCTCACCAGTCAGGAACCGCTCGACATCCCCGGTGAGGTAGTGCATCCGGTTCCGCCGCTGACGCTGCCGCAGGACTCCGACCCGATCGCGATCGCCCGGGCCGGCGCCGTCGAGCTGTTCGTGCAGCGGGCCGCGGCGGCGGCGCCCGGCTTCGTCCTCGACGCGGACAACGCGGAGGCCGTCGCCACCGTCTGCCGTCGCCTCGACGGCATTCCGCTCGCCCTGGAACTCGTGGCGTCCCGGCTGCGGACGCTGAGCCCGCACGAGCTGGCCGCCCGGCTGGACGACCGGTTCGCCCGGCCCGACGTCCGGGTACGCGGGCTCCCCGACCGCCAGCGGACGCTGCGGGGCATGCTCGACTGGAGCTGGCAGCTGCTGACCGAGGACGAGCGCACCGTGCTGCGCCGCCTGGTCGTGCACGCCGACGGCTGCGTCATGGCGTCCGCCCAGGCGGTCTGCGCCGACGCGGGCCTGGGCGCCGGGCGGATTCCCGATCTGCTGTCCCGCCTGGTGGACCGCTCGCTGGTGGTCCGTGAGGGAGACCGGTTCCGGCTGCTCGAATCGGTGGCCGCCTACTGCGCCGAACGACTGGCGGAGGCCGGCGAGGAGGACGCCGTACGCGCCCGGTTCGTCACCCACTGCACCGAGTTGGCCGAGCGGGAGAGCGGGCGGCTGCGCGGACCGGACCAGCGGCGCTGCCTGGAGCGCCTCGACGCGGAGACCGTCAACCTGCGCCGCGCCCTGGATCTCGCGGTCGCCCACGGTACCGCCGGGCACGCGGTGCGGCTGGTGAACGCGCAGGCGTGGTACTGGTTCCTGCGCGGCCGTCTCACCGAGGCCCGCAGGTCGCTCCGGACGGCGCTGGCCGCCGGGAGCGGGGCCGCCCCGGCCGCGCGCGTGGCGGCGCGGGCCTGGCTGGCCGGTATCGAGCTGCGCACCTCGGGGGCCGGTGAGGCGGCGGCCGCGGCGGGCGAGGACCCCACCGCCGGCGTCGAGGACCCTGTGCTGCGAGCCCGGTTGCAGTGGTTCGTCGGCACCGGACTGACCGGCGGCGGCCACCACCGCGAGGGGCTGCGGCTGGTGGCGGCGGGTCTGGCCGGCGCGCGCGCCGCCCGGGACCACTGGGGCGAGGCCGCGGCTCTGGTCGAGCTGGCGAGCCACGCCCCGGGCGAGGACGCGTCCGCGGAGCTGGGCGCCGCGCTGTTCGTGGAGGCCGGCGACCGCTGGGGCCGGCTGCGGGCCACCCGGGCCCTGGCGCTCGCGGCCGAACGCCGGGGTGACGGCGTACGGGCGGAGCGACTGCACCGGGAAGGTCTCCTGATGGCCGAGGAGCTCGGCCTGTGGACCGAGGTCGTCGAGGCGCTGACCTGGCTCGGCAGGACCGCGCTTGCGGGCGGCCGCGCCGAGCGGGCGACGGAGCTGTACGGGCGGGCGCTGTCCGTGTCGGCCGAGCGCGCCTACAGCGCGGGCGAGGTCCGTGCCGAGATCGGGCTGGGACACGCGGCACGGCTCCGCGGCGACCGGGACGCCGCCAGGCGCCACCTGAACCGGGCACGGGCCAAGAGCCGTGCGTCGGGCCGCGCCGCCCACGCGGAGGCCGCCCTGGCGGAACTGGATCCCCCGCCCCGGGCGTGAGCGGCCTGCCGCACCGCCCTCCGGGTGACGCCCGTCACTCTCCTCCCCCGGTTGTCACATTCTCGGGAGCCTGTTCCGTCCTGTGTGTGCAGCCACGGACGACAGCAGGACGACAGCAGAGGGAGCACACCATGAACGCCCGACTCAACGCCTTCGCCAGCCCGGTCACCGGCAAGCTCGTGAAGCACCTGGTCTCGGCGGGCAAGATCGTCGAGGACACGACGCTGCCCGCGGCGACGCAGGAGCTGGTGAAGATCCGCGCGAGCCAGATCAACGGCTGCGGCGGCTGCCTGGACATGCACACCAAGGAAGCCGCCGCGGCCGGGGAGACCTCGCTGCGGCTCAACCTGATCGCCGCCTGGCGGGAGGCGACCGTCTTCACCGACGCCGAGCGCGCGGCGCTGGAGCTGACCGAGCAGGGCACCCGCATCGCGGACGCGGCGGGCGGGGTCCCGGACGACGTCTGGGCGAGCGCCGCACAGCACTACGACGAGGAGCAACTCCTCGCCCTGGTCTCGCTGATCGCGCTGATCAACACCTTCAACCGGCTGAACGTCATCCTCCAGCAGCCGGCCGGCGGCTACCAGGTGGGGCAGTTCGCGTAACCGGGCTGACCGGGACACCGGGCTGACCGAGGCGGTCCGGTGCTACGCCCACACCCCCGTGGCCGCGATGCGCCGCGCCCACGGTTCCAGGTCGGCGGCCTCCCGGCCGAGCACCTGGCGGACGCCGTCGGTCACCTCGCTCGTACGGCCCGCGCGATGCAGGGCGAACATCGCGCCCAGGGAGTCGGCCGCGGCCTTCGGCCATCCCTGGGCGAGGAGTTCGGCGCGGTACGCCCGAGAGGTCAACTCCTCGTAGCGGACCGGGCGACCGGCCGCGCGGGCGATGGTCTCCGCGGCTTCGGCGAAGGTGAGGGCGCGGGGGCCGGAGAGTGTGTACGTGCGGCCCGCGTGGCCGTCCTCGGTGAGGACGGCCGCCGCGACCGCCGCCACGTCCTCGGCGTCGACGAAGGGTTCGGTGACGTCACCGATCGGCAGCCCGAGGCGGCCCTCGCGGAGCGGGGCCCGCCACAGGTCCTCGTCGAAGTTCTGGAAGAAGTTGTTGGGGCGCAGGAGGGTCCACTCGGCCCCGGACTCCCGGGCCGCGTCCTCCGCCGCCACCATGCCCCGGCCGAAGCCCTCGCCCGCGTGCTCGATGCCGTGGCCGGACAGGACCACGAAGCGGCGGACCCCGGAGGCCTCGGCGCGCGTCACGAACTCGGCCACGGGGGACGGGTCGTCGGGGGCGACGAGGTAGAGGGCCTCCGCCCCGGCGAGGGCGGGCTCCCAGGTGTCGGGGAGGGTCCAGTCGAACCGGACCTCACCGGAGCGGGAGGCGGGGCGGACCGTGGTGGTTCCGGTCGCGCGCAGCCGGGCCACGACCCGGCGGCCGGTCTTGCCGGTGGCACCGAGGACGAGGATCCCGGACGGAACGCGGTGCGTGCTCTTCGTCGTCATGGGCCCAGTCCACCGTGACGGCCCCGCCGGGCCCATGGGCGTCCGTCCGCTGTGCATAGGTGAGCGTCCGGGGCGCGGGCGACGCTGCCTACAGTTGCGTCATGGACGTGTTCGACGAGCTGTTGCGGGGCGTGCGGGGCAGTGGCGCGGTGTTCGGCCGTTCGGTGCTGCGCGCGCCGTGGTCGGTGCGGTTCACCGACGGGGCGTATCTGACCCTGTGCCTGCCGATGCGGGGCGGAGGGTGGATCGTGCCGGAGGGCGGCGAGCCGCTGCGGGTGAGGGTCGGCGAGGCCGCGATCGTCCGCGGCCCGGCCCCGTTCGTCTTCACCGACGACCCGGAGAACGGTACGGGGACGGGCCGGGGCGACGGCGTGCGCGCGGTGGGCAGGGGCGCGGCCCCGAACACGGCACCCGCGCCCGGACCGGGTCCCGGCTCCGGCTACGGCTCCGGTCCTGGCTCCGAGTCCGGCCCCGGTCCCGGCTCCGGCTTTCCCACCGTGCTGTTGGCGGCGACCTACGACGTACGGGCCCAGGTGCCCCAGCGGCTCCTGCAGGCGCTCCCGCCGGCCCTCGTGGTGCCCGACGAGCAGGACTGCGCGCCGCTGCGCGACTTCCTGGAGGGACAGATCGGGGGCGGACGGCCGGGCGAGCAGATCGTGCTCGACCGGCTGCTGGACTGGTTGCTGGTGTGCACGCTGCGCGACTGGTTCGACCGGCCGGAGGCGGATCCGCCGGGGTGGTACGGGGCGCTCGGCGACCAGGTGGCGGGGCCGGCGCTGCGGGCGATGCACGGGGACCCGGCGCACCCCTGGACGACGGCGGAGCTGGCGGTCCGGGCGGGGGTCTCCCGGACGACCCTGGCGAAGCGGTTCACCGAGCTGGTCGGGGAGGGCCCGGTGGCCTATCTGACCGCATGGCGGATGACGCTCGCGGCCGACCTGCTGACCCGACCGGAGCTGACGGTGGCGGCCGTGGCCCGGCGGGTCGGCTACGCGGACGCGTTCGGTTTCAGCGCGGCGTTCAAGCGGTTGCGCGGCGAGAGCCCGACCGCGTTCCGGCGCGCGGCCGCGGCCGCCGGACCGGTGGAGACGGCCGCCCCGGCAGGGTGAGAGTCCAGCCGGCAGGCCACCCCGGGCGGGGTGAGAGTGCGGCCGGCAGGCGCCCCAACGGGGTGAGCGCCCCACGGGCCCACGGGCCCACGAGAGGGCCCACGGGCCCACGAGAGGGCCCACGGGCCCACGAGAGGGGCGGCGGGCCCACGAGAGGGGCGGCGGGCCGGCTGCCGTCACGTCGCGCTGCTCCGACTCCGGCGCTGCTCGCGACGGCGCTCCCTCCTCCGCTCCCTCCTCCGCACCCGCGCCCGCTCCCGTCGCTCTTCCTGCGCGCGGCGCGCCCGCTCCTGGAGCCTGACCCCGCGGACCGGGTCGGTGTTGTACCGGACCAGCCACGGAACGAGGGCGCCGATCAGCACGAGGACGGACGCCACGATCCAGTGGCCGCCGGACGTGCCCATGCCCAGGGCGACCGCCGCCCCCGGAACCGCTCCGGCCGGAAAGCCCAGGGTGCGGCGCCAGTCCCCGCGGTAGAGCCCCGCCTTGACAATGATTCCCAGCGCCCAGGGCACGGCCATGAACGCGGCGAAGAACTTGCCGCCCCCCTCCGGGACACCGCAGCCCTTGGCGTCCCAGTCGCACCCCACGTCCACCATCCCGGCCAGACCCCAGGCGAAGCACAGCACCAGCCCGGCCGTCAGAACGGCTCCCACCCATCCAGCCCACCCAGCACGCATGTGCGAAGGATACGAACCGCCGGCCACCGGCACGTCCGAATCGGGAAATCGGCCCCCGGCGCCGGGGGCTCAGTCCCAGGCGCCCCGCGCCGCCGCGTCCCGGACGAACGCGGCGAAGTCGCGCGGCTCCCGGCCGAGCGCCCGGCGCACGCCGTCCAGGACGGGCGCCTCCCCACTCGTGATGATCGGGTACAGCGCGTCGGTCCAGAGGCCGGCCTCCACGTCCGAGTAGCCCTGGGCGACGAGCCCGGCCCGGAAGGCGTCCGAGTCGACGCGGACGTACGCGGCGCGCTTCCCGGTCTCCTTCGCGATCTCGTCCAGGACATCGTCCATGCCGAGCGCGCGGGGGCCCGAGAGTCCGTACTCCTGGCCCGCGTGACCGTCCTCGGTGAGCGCGGCGACGGCCACCTCCGCGATGTCGTCGGCATCCACGAACGCGGCCTTCCCGTCCCCGGTGGGCAGGGCCAGTTCGCCCCCGCGTACGCCGTCGAGGAAGACGCCCTCGCTGAAGTTCTGGGCGAACCAGCCCGGCCGCAGGATCGTCCAGGTCACCCCGGAGGCGCGTACGGCCCGCTCGCCCTCGCCGTGCGGGCCGCCGTCCTCGTAACCGGGGCCGAAGAAGCCGGGCACGTCCACGCCCCGGGCCGAGAGCAGCACCAGCCGCCGCACCCCGCTCGCGACGGCCTGTTCGACGAAGGCGGGTGTCGGGGAGGGCGAGGTGTCGAGGGGGGTGATGTAGACGGTGGCGACCCCGTCCAGGGCGGCCGCCCAGGTGGTGGGGTCCGCCCAGTCGAACGAGGTGTCGCCGGACCGCGAGGCCGCCCGGGTCCCCACTCCCCGCTCACGGAGCCGGGCCACCACCCGGCGGCCGGTCTTGCCGGTGCCGCCGATCACGAGTACGGGTTCCTGCGCGGAGGTCGTGTCTGTCTGTGTCATGGCACCAGCCTCGCCCGGTGGGGCGGCCCCCGCCCATGGTTCAGTGACCGGGAGGGATGTCCGAACGTCCGGCGGAGGCGGCACTCGGCGTGCCACCGGGGAAACGCGCGAGGCCCGGATCCACAGGGACCCGGGCCTCGGTCGTGTTCTTCAGTAGCGGGGACAGGATTTGAACCTGCGACCTCTGGGTTATGAGCCCAGCGAGCTACCGAGCTGCTCCACCCCGCGTCGGTAAACACCACCCTACGCCACGGAATGCCTCTCCGTGACCACGAGGGGCTCCGCTGGCACCACCGCCCGGCGTCCGCACGAGCCTTTGCCTGCACACCCATTCCTGACGCAGCGTCAGTTCAGTAAACTGACAGAGTGTCAGCTAACTGGCCGGCCCCGCCGGTTCACCGGTGGGCCATCGAGCAGGAGTGGGCGGAACGATGCTTGGATCGACTCACGGCACCCTCACCACCGACTTCCGTGCCCGGGTGGTGGCCTGCGGCGAGGAGCCGCACGCCGCCGTCGTCAGCCTGCCGACGGCCTCGGCCCGGGGCGGTCTCGACGTCAGCGGGCGACCGCTGCACCTGACCGTGCCCGACCTGGACCGCTTCTTCCGGCCCCGGTCCGTGGCCGTCGTCGGCGCCTCGGACGCCGAGGGCCGCCCCAACACCGGCATCACCCGGCAGCTCATCGCCTGGGCCGACCGGGTCGGGGCCCGGCTGCACCCGGTGCACCCGACCCGGCGGACCGTGTTCGGCCGGGAGTGCTTCCCCTCGGTCGCCGACGCGCCCGGGCCGGTCGACCTCGCGGTCCTGCTGGTCGCGGACCCGCTCCCGGTGATCGAGGAGCTGGGCGAGGCCAAGGTGCCCTTCGCCGTCGCCTTCGCCTCCGGGTTCGCCGAGACCGGTGAGGCCGGCGCGGAGGCCCAGGCCCGGCTGGCGGCGGCGGCGTCGCACTCCGGGCTGCGCCTGCTCGGGCCGAACACCAACCTGAACGCCTTCGAGAGGTTCCGGGAGGACCTTCAGGGCCCCGCCATCGCCCTGATCACCCAGTCCGGGCACCAGGGCCGCCCGCTCCACGCCCTCCAGGAGCTGGGCATCCGGCTCTCGCACTGGGCCCCCACGGGCAACGAGGCCGATCTGGAGACCGCCGACTTCCTCGCGTACTTCGCCCAGCTCCCCGAGGTCGGGGCCATCGCCTGTTACGTCGAGGGGCTCAAGGACGGACGCGCCTTCCTGCTCGCCGCCGACCGGGCCGCCCGCGCCAAGGTCCCCGTCGTCGCCGTGAAGGTGGGCCGCACGGAGGCCGGCGCCAGGACCGCCGCCTCGCACACCGGCAAGCTGACCGGGGCGGACGAGGTGGTGGACGCGGCGATGCGGCAGTTCGGGGTGATCCGGGTGAACGGCCTGGACGAACTCCAGGACACCGCCGCCCTGTTGGCCCGCGCCCGGCCGCCGCGGGCCGAGGGGGTCGCCGTGTACTCGATCTCCGGCGGCACCGGCGCGCACTTCGCGGACCTGGCGACGGCTGCGGGCCTCTCGCTGCCCGTCCTGTCGCCGGAGAAGCAGGACGAGCTGCACACCTGGATACCCGACTACCTGAACGTCGCCAACCCCATCGACAACGGCGGCCACCCGGTCGGCGACTGGCGCGGCCGGAAGATCATCGACGCGATCCTCGCGGACCCGTCGGTCGGGGTGCTGATCTGCCCGATCACCGGCCCCTTCCCGCCGATGAGCGACCGGCTCGCCCAGGACCTGGCGGACGCGGCGGAGGCCACCGACAAGCTGGTCTGCGTCATCTGGGGCTCCCCCGTCGGCACCGAGGACGCCTACCGCACCACCCTGCTGGGCTCCTCCCGCCTCGCCACCTTCCGTACGTCTCGCAACTGCGTCACCGCCGTGAAGGCCTATCTGGACCACCACCGCTTCACCGACCGCTACCGCTCCCCCTTCGATGACGCCCCGCGTACCCCGTCGCCCTCCTTCCGCAAGGCGCGGGGCCTGCTGCGGCCGGGACAGCAGCTCAGCGAGCACGCGGCGAAGCAACTCCTGCGCGCGTACGGGATCCGGGTGCCGCGCGAGCAGTTGGTGACCAGTGCCGCGGCGGCGGTCCGGGCGGCGGGCCCGGTCGGCTACCCGGTGGTGATGAAGGCCTCCGGGCCCCGGCTCGCCCACAAGACGGAGCTGGGCCTGGTGAAGGTCGGCCTCACCTCGGCCAGCCAGGTCCGCGACGCCTACCGCGAGCTGACCGACATCGCCCGGTACGAGTCCGTGGACCTGGACGGCATCCTGGTCTGCCAGATGATCGACCGGGGCGTCGAGATGATGGTCGGGGTGACCCACGACGCGCTCTTCGGCCCGACGGTCACCGTGGGGCTCGGCGGGGTCCTGGTGGAGGTGCTGCACGACGCGGCGGTCCGGGTGCCGCCGTTCGGCGAGCAGCAGGCCCGGGACATGCTCGGCGAGCTGCGCGGCCGGGCCCTGCTGGAGGGGGTGCGCGGCGGGCCGCCCGTCGATGTGGACGCCCTCGTCGAAGTGGTGCTGCGGGTGCAGCGCATGGCCCTGGAGCTGGGCGACGACCTGACCGAGCTGGACATCAACCCGCTGGTGGTGCTGGGCCGGGGGCAGGGCGCGGTGGCCCTGGACGCGCTGGCGGTGTGCCGGTGAGCGGGGAGGCGGCAGAGCCCGCCACCCGGGACGCGGCAGAGCCCGGCACCCGGGACGCGGCAGAGCCCGGCACCCGGGACGCGACGGTCCTGCACTCCCTCGACGGTGGCGTCTCGTGGATCACCCTCAACCGGCCCGAGGCCATGAACGCCGTCACCTGGGACCAGCGGGAGCGGATCATCGACCTGCTGGCCGAGGCCTCCGCCGACCCCGCCGTACGGGCCGTCGTGCTCACCGCCACCGGTCGGGGCTTCTGCGCGGGCGCCGACCTGCGCGGCACCCCGGCCCCGGCGGGCGAACGGGTCCCCGGGGACGTCGCCCGCACGATCCGGCTCGGCGCGCAGCGGCTGATCGCCGCCGTGCTGGACTGCGAGAAGCCGGTGATCGCCGCCGTCAACGGGACGGCGGCCGGGATCGGCGCGCATCTGGCGTTCGCGTGCGACCTGGTCCTGGCGGCCGACACGGCGAAGTTCATCGAGGTCTTCGTACGCCGGGGGCTCGTCCCGGACGGCGGCGGCGCGTATCTGCTGCCCCGGCTGGTGGGGCCGCAGCGCGCCAAGGAGCTGATGTTCTTCGGGGACGCGTTGCCGGCGGCGGACGCGGAGCGGCTGGGGCTGGTCAACCGCACGGTTCCGGGCGGGGAGTTGGAGGCCCTGGCCAAGGAGTGGGCGGGCCGGCTGGCGGTGGGCCCCACCCGGGCCCTCGCCCTGACCAAGCAGCTGGTGAACGCCTCGCTGGACGGCGACCGGGCCGCGGCGTTCGCGGCCGAGGCCGCCGCCCAGGAGATCAACATGACCACGCGCGACGCCAACGAGGGCGTGGCGTCCTTCGTCGAGCGCCGGTCGCCGGAGTACCGGGGCCGCTGAGGGGGGCACCCCGGCCGTGCGGATCGGTTCAGCCGGCCACCGGAGGGTTGAACCGGTGGAATTCGGGGTCCGACCAGCGCAGCGGGGAGGCGGCGGCGATCTCCCGTACGGCGGTGACCTCGAACTCCACGAGGCGCTCCGCACCCGGGACCCGCGCCACCGCGTCCCCGTCCCAGACGGTGCGGGCGGAGCCGGTCAGATGGAGGGAGGCCCCGGAATCCCAGCCGGGCACGAGGAGACCGGCGGCCGGGTTGAGTTCGAGATTGCCCAGGGTCAGGAACATGCCGTTGCCCGCGTAGTCGGGCCAGCGCAGCAGCCGGGGTGTGAGCACCTGGACGAATCCCGGGTTGCCGCCCCGGTGCGAGGCGTCGGCGTCGCCCCGGTCGGACGCGGTGGCGACGAAGAAGGTGTCGGCGGTCCGCAGTGCCTCCTGCTGCGCGGGGCTCAGGGCGTCGCCGTCCGTGACCGCGAGCCGCTGACCGGCCTCCTCGCCCGACGCGATCCGGCGGTGGCGGCGCACCTGGATGTACTTGGGGCAGTTGCCGAGGGCCTGGTCGAGGTCGACGCGGAGCCCGTTCCCGTCCCGGACCGCCCGGCCGTTCATCCGCATCCGGCGCCGGGTCGCCGGTTCGATGCCGATCATGCCGATCCGGGCGGGGGCGGCCCCGCCCGTTCCGGCGCCGGACAGCACAGCGGCCAACGGGTCGCCGGGCGGCGGCAGTGCCTCGATGGTCAGGGTGTCCGGCGCGGGAACGCTCAGGAATCCCGGTTCGCCGGTGAGCTGGGTCGCCCACATCCGCCCCCGCTCGTCCGCGCCGCCCACCACCAGGAAGGGCTGCCGGACGAGGAAGTCCGCCGCCACCTCGGGGATGTCGGAGCGGATGGCCCGCCCCGCGCTCACCGCCCGCCGGGCGAGACCCGCCCTCTCCTGCACGGCGACCTCGCCCCGGTGATATCCGCTCATGACCCCGCCCGCCTGCCCTTCTGCCGATGTCTGCATGTCCGAACGCCTGGATGCCCGAAGGCCCTAGAAGAAGCCGCAGGTGGGAGCGCCTGCGGTGGGGGCGTCGGCAGGGTCGGCCCCGGTCGGCGCGTAGACCTCCAGGCGGATGCCGTCGGGGTCGGTGAAGAAGATGCCGCCCGAGGTGCCGATCTCGCCGTGCGGCACGACGCCCTCGTGGACGAACTCCGCACCCAGCCCGCGCAGGACCTCTTCGGTGGCCCGGACCTCCTCGACGGAGTCCACCTGGAACGAGAGGTGGTGGAGACCGGGAAGGGCCGTCGCGAACGTGCCTTCGCTCTGCTGCCACAGGGTCACCAGGAGTCGGGAGCCGCGCCCCAGGAAGATCCAGCGGCGATCGGCGTCCTTCCCTTCGGCCAGCACCTCGAAGTCGAAGACCTCGCGGTAGAAGGCGGCCGAGCGTTCCAGGTCGGTGACGTTGAGCCCGACGTGGCCGGTCTGAAGATTCTTCGCCTTGCCCATGATCGATCCCACTCCTTCGGTCGAGGTCGCGAGGTGATCCTGTAACCACTGAACTCAATCTTGAGGGTTAGATTTGACCCAGGTCAACCGGTGATCTTCATTTGGCTGGTTATGATTGAACGAGCAGTCACCCCCCTCCCGCGTGACAGAAGGAGCCCAGCCGTGTCGCACTCCCCCGGTGCGGACCCCCGGCCGCTGACCGGCGAGCCGCTCGCCCTCGACCTGCTCAACACCCGCTGGATCGACGGGGACGGCCCGCACGACCTGCTGGAATCCGTGGCCGGCCTCGCCGTCTGGCTGAACAGCCCTCCGGTACGCGGGCACCTCGGGCTCGCCCCCGCCCCGGCCGCCGACCGCGTCACGCTGGACCGGCTACTCCTCGCCCGGACGGCGCTCGACACCCTGGCCGCCTCGGCCGCCCATCAGGATCCGGCCACCCCCGAGAGCGCCGACCGGCTGAACGAGGTCCTCTCCCACGGGCGCATCCGCCGCACACTGGGGCCCGAAGGGGCGCCGGCGTCGGCGGTGGAGGTGGACGACCCGTCCTGGGCCCCGGCGTGGTACGCGGCGGAGAACTGGCTGCACCTGGTCGCGGACCGGCCCGACCGCATCCGCCCCTGCGCGAACCACGCCTGCGTGCTGCACTTCTACGACGTCTCCAAGAACGGGACGCGCCGCTGGTGCTCGATGGCGGGATGCGGCAACCGCGCGAAGGCGCAGCGCCATTACGCCCGGCGCTCCGGGGCCTGAAACCGCCCCTACGCGCCGTCGCGCCTACACCTCCCGCACCAGCCCGCCGTCCCGGGCGCGCCTGCTGTGGCGGGCGACCCTCACACGGTTGCCGCAGCCCACCGTGCACCACTCCCGGCGGGCATGGGCCCGGACGAAGTAGAGGATGCAGCCCGGTGCGGGGCAGGCTCGCAGGCGCTCCGCGACCGGGCCCGCGAACAGGTCCACGGCAGCTGCGGCGATCTCCCCGAGGGCCTCCCTGCCGACGTCGTCCGCAGCGGTGCGGACCACGGAGCGGAAGTCCGGCCCCGGCACCAACTCCGGCCAGTGCGCGGCCGATCGCGCGAGGGTGTTCACCACGGCGAGCGGGCCGGCGCCGGGGGGCGCCGCGGACGTACGCGCCGCGGCCAGCGACCGCAGCGCCCCGCGCAGCTCCAGGAACTCCCGATACCGCACGGGCGGGACGGACTCCACCCCGTTCAGCCTCTCCGCCAGGGCGTCCGGGAAGCGGTCGCGCCGCGCGGCCAGCCAGACGCCCACGGCCCGCGGCCCGGCGGCGAGCGCGTCCACCCGGCGCCCCCGCATCCCGCCCCTCACATACGTGGTGTTGACCAGGTCCAGAGGCAACGGCTCGCCCGAGAGCGGCAGTTCACCGGCCACCGGTCACCCCCGTCCGTCCACGTCGCTCTTGTCCACGCCCCCCATCCTGCCCCGGGCCCCGGCCGGGGAGAACCCGCTCTTCGCCACACGCCCGTACACATCCGCGGAACACTCCCGGCTGAGCTAATGCGAGAATACCTCTCCATGCGTTAGTTGACCGCCGAGGAAGGAACCCTGTGTCCGAGATGCCTGCCCCCGAGCTCGCCGCGCCCCACCCCTGCGCACCCCGTCCGGTCGCGGCGCGCCGTCTCGCCTCCGCCGCACGCCGGGTCGCGGCCCTGCCGGCGAGCAGGGCGCCCACCCGCCCGCCCCTCACGGTCATCGCCAGGGCGACGCTCGGCGGCTCGGTCTCCCTGGTCCTGCTCGTGGCCGTCGGCGTCCTGCTCGGCCACCCCATGCTGATACCGCCGCTCGCGGCCAGCGCCGCCCTGGTCTTCGCCGCCCCCACGCTGCCGCTGGCCCAGCCCCGCAGCGTCATCGGCGGGCAGCTCGTCTCGGCCGTCGTGGGTTTCCTGACGCTCGCCGTCGCGGGCGGATCGACCTGGGCCGCCGCGGTCGCGGGCGGCCTCGCGATCGGGGCGATGGCGCTCACCCGCACCGCGCACTCCCCCGCCGCGGCCACCGCGGTCATCGTCGTGCTGACCCAGCCCGCGGCCACGACGTTCCTCCTCCTGCTGCTCCTGGCCACCGCCCTGATCACGGGCGCCGGCTTCCTGGCCGCGCGCGCGGGCGGCCGCTCCGGAAAGAGCGGCTCCGGGGCCGCCCCCTACCCGGCCTACTGGTGGTAGGCGCCACCCTCGACGGCAGGAGGCCTTCACATCTGACGTATCGTCAGTTCTAATGTTCCCGTGATGGGACACGCAGGCATGGCCGCCACCGCCGTCCGGTACCTCAGGTCCGTCGGCGCCGCCACGACAGCCGCACCGGGGACGCCGCCCGAGGCGTTGCCCCGGCCGGACCTGAGAGCCGTCCGGGACGACGAGCGGCTGCCCGTGGCCCCGGACGAATTCCGGCGCGTGCTGGGCCACTTCGCCAGCGGCGTCACCGTGATCACCGCGCGCGACGCGGACGGCCCCGCGGGCTTCGCCTGCCAGTCCTTCGCCTCGCTGTCGCTGGACCCGCCACTGGTGTCCTTCATGGTCGCCCGTACGTCGACGACCTGGCCGCGCATCGCCCGCGCCGGGGCGTTCTGCGTGAACATCCTCGGAGCGGAACAGGGCGCGCTGTGCCGGGGGTTCGCGGTGAGCGGCGCCGACAAGTTCGCGGGGGTGACCCACGGGGCCGCCCCGGCCACCGGCTCCCCGCTGCTGGACTCCGTGCCCGCCTGGATCGACTGCCGCGTCCACGCCGTCCACACCGGCGGCGACCACCTCATCGTGGTCGGCCGGGTGGAGGCGCTGGGGGCGGCGGACGAGGGGGAGCCCCTCCTGTTCCACCGGGGGACGTTCGGCCGGTTCAGCCGCTGATCCCGGCCGGTTCAGCCGCTGATCCCGGACCTTCGGCGGGGTTCGGTCGAGAACGGCCCGCGACCGCCCGCTCCGGCCTTTCGGTCAGCTGGGGGGTGCGTCGACGAAGGTGGCGCCGATCTCCGCCAACCGCTCGGCCACGTAGGCCGGGTCGAGCAGGGTCTCGGGTGTGCGGATGCCCGGCGGGACGGGTTCGCCGCGCAGACCGAGCTGCCGCTCGACACCGAGGGCGATGCCGAGTGCGGTCAGAGGACGCTGTCCTGCGGGGTGGACGAGGTAGCGGCTCGTCCTGAGCGGCGCACCCGTTGGACCTGCCCCTTCCAGGTCGATCCGGATCTCGATGGAAGGGCGGCCGCCGCGGTGCCGGGCCGCGGATTCACCGACGGCCATGTCGAAACGGACGTTCGGTGCGCCCGTCGCGAGGGCGAGGCTCGGTACGTCGAGGATGGCGATGCTCCGGCCGGGCAGGGCGACGCCGTCGGCTCGGGGCACATCCGCCTGGGCGTCGGGGCCGTTGACCCAGGTGAAGACGCCGTCCCGGCGCACCGTCCCCGCCGTGGTGGCGGTGGACCACCGCTCCAGATCAGCGGCCCCCGCGGGCCCTCCGGTGTCCAGCTCGTCCAGCACGGCGCCGATCCGGACGGTGTCGACCCGGCGGAACTCCCCGGCCAGCCCCAACGTCGCGAGGACGACGACGCCGGCGCAGAAGTGGCTCGCCACCAGGATCGACGAGGCGCTCGCCCGCCGTGCGCCCGCGACGACCTCCGGCGCGATCTCCACCAGGCCGCTGGAGATGCTGAGGTAGGGCAGCCCGTGGTCCTGTGCGTAGTGCAGCCCGTTCAGGCGGTCGTCCCACAGTGCGGCGACCACCGCCGAGTAGCGGTGGCCGTGCCCGGCCGGAAGGCCGAGATCGCTGCGCCGCAGGTCGATGGTGACGGCCGTGGCGGCGCCGAGTCCGTCGGCCACCCGCTGCGCGCGGCCGATATCGCGCCCCGCGATCGCCAGCGGCAGCCCCGGGTGCCACTGCCGCAGGAGCGCGGCGGTCCCCGAGCCCGCCTGCCCCGAACCACCCAAGATCAGTACCGGTTTCAACTGTCCCATCGCGGGTCCCCACTTCCCTTAAGCTACATTTTGTAGCCTACGTTTTGTAACATAGTCTGGGGCGCGACACAACGGAGGATCATGGCCACCACCTCGACCCGCCTGCCCAAGCAGGCCAGGCGGGAGCAGCTGCTGAACACCGCCGTGGCGATCGTGCGCGACCAGGGCACCGACGGTCTGACTCTGGTCACCCTCGCGGAGGCGGCCGGGGTGAGCAGGCCGATCGTGTACGACCACTTCGGCACGCGCCCCGGCCTGTTGCTCGCGCTCTACCGACGCCTCGACGAACGTCACCGGGCCGCGATCGCACAGGCGTTGCAGGAGGCCGAACCCACCGCCGCCGAGGTCGCCCGCCTCACCGGCACCGCGTATTTCGCCTGCGCCACGGACATGCCGGAACTCGCCGCCGTATCCGCCGCGCTGAAAGGGAATCCGGAGATGGAAGCGGTCCAGCGCGAGATGCTCGACAGGTACACGGACCTGATGGCCGCCGCGCTGCTGCGGCACTCCGGGCTCACTCCCGAAGCCCTCCGGCTACGGTGCGTCGGTGTGCTGGGCGCGGCCGAGGCGATGGCCGCCGAGCTGAACCGGGGACGGGCGTCCGCCGACGACGCGGTCGCCGCCCTGACCGACCTGATCATGGGCAGCATCGACCCCCGGACCGGCCACTGACCTCACCCGGGCACGAGCCGGGGCACGCCCCGACCGCCCGCGCCGTGCTGCTCGCCGGCGGGCGGGGCCGTCGTGGGCCCGGCCGTACCGCGCGACCGCCTCGGCGAAGGAACGGACGGCGGCGGGATCACGGCGAGCGCCGGAGACCGGCTCCCGCCCCGGCCGTCCGTCTGCGGATCACCAGCGACATCAACGCCGCCATGGCGCACAGCGCCCCCGCCGCGTACCAGACCACGTCGTAGCGGCCGAAGGCATCCCGCGCGACCCCACCGAGGAACGCCACCACCGCCGCGCCCACCTGGTGCGAGGCCAGCACCCAGCCGAAGACGATCGCGCTGTCCTCGCCGTACTGCTCGCGGCAGAGCGCCAGCGTCGGCGGGACCGTGGCGACCCAGTCCAGCCCGTAGAACACGATGAAGAAGATCATCGGGGGCCGCACATCGGGGCCGATCAGCAGCGGCAGGAACAGCAGGGAGATCCCGCGCAGCGCGTAGTAGACGGCGAGCAGCCTGCGGGCGTCGAAGCGGTCGGTGAGCCAGCCGGAGATGATCGTGCCGATGATGTCGAAGACCCCGATCACCGCGAGCAGCGAGGCCGCCACGGGGATGGGCATGTGGTTGTCGTGGGCGAACGGCACGAAGTGGGTGCGGATCAGGCCGTTGGTGGAGGCCCCGCAGATCGCGAAGGCGCCCGCCAGCAGCCAGAACGGGCCGGTGCGGGCCGCGTCGAACAGCACCCGCACCGTCCGGCGCGCGGCGCCCCGGGCCGGTGCGGGCTTGGGCACGAACTCCCCGCCGTACGGGGCGAGCCCCACATCGGCCGGGTGGTCGCGCATCAGGAGCCAGACGAACGGGACGACGACGAGGGCGGCCAGGGCGACGGTGACCGAGGCGGGCCGCCAGCCGTGCTGGTCGACGATCCAGGCGCAGAGCGGAAGGAAGACGAGCTGTCCGGAGGCCCCCGCCGCGGTGAGGATGCCGGTGACCAGGCCCCGACGGGTCACGAACCAGCGGTCGGTGACCGTCGCGGCGAACGCCATCGCCATGGACCCGGTGCCGAGCCCGACCAGCAGGCCCCAGTAGATCATCAGCTGCCAGGAGGCGGTCATCCAGACACTGGCGACCGCCCCGGCCGCCACCATGGTCAGCGCGATCGCCACGACCCGCCGGATGCCGAAGCGGTCCATGAGCGCGGCGGCGAACGGCGCGGTCAGCCCGTACAGCGCCATGTCGATGGAGACCGCGAGCCCGATCTCGCCCCGGGACCAGCCGAATTCGTCGTGGAGCGGGTTGATGAGCAGCCCGGGCAGGGAGTTGAACGCCGCACCGCCGATGATCGTCACGAAGGTGACTGCGGCGACGAGCCACGCCCGGTGGACGCGGGGAACGCGGGGTCCCCGACGGGCTTCGCGGGGCGGCCGCCGGTCGTCCAGGGCGGCGCTGTCGAGGGTCTCGGTCACGTGGACCAGCTTCTTGGTCCGTGCCCTTCGCCACGAGTGGCCTGAGGGACATGGTTCGCAGGAATCGGGCCACGCTCCGGCGTACGGAGGGCCGGAACCCCGCACGTGGCATCGCCGTCGCCGGTCGGCGGGGCCGAGGGACCGGCGCGGCCTCTCCCGGTGCTGGGCGCGGCCCTGTTCGTCGCCGGTACGGTCCGCAGGCGGACCGACGCCCACGCCCTGGAGGTCATCGAGTTGCGGGGTGCCGAGGAGCGGGCCCGGCTGAAGAAGCGGTGGCGAGCCGCCGGGTCCCGGCGTGGACGGACCAGGCCGCCGCCGCGCCCACCGCGTACCAGAACAGGTCCGGTGCGTTGAAGGTCGAGCCGAGCACCAGCCGGGCCGCCGTGCTGTGCGCCGACAACTCCCCCGGTACGCCGGTGAGCTGCGCGAACTCCACCGCCCAACTCAGGCCGAGCGCTGCCAGGGCCACCACGGCCGGTCGTGCGCGGGGCGCGCAGAAGGCGACGAGGGTGCAGAGCAGCACCGTGTAGAGCGCGCTCCCCGCGTACTTGGCGAAGGCGCCGTCCGCTCCGGCGCGCACGGCCAGGCCCGCGGCGACGGTGACGACGGCCGCCGCCGCCGCGACCGCGCGGACCCCGGCGGCGCGAACCGTACGCGCCGGGGGCCGCGCCGATGGCCTCATCCGAGCCCGATCCTCTTGAGCTGCCGGATCGGCCGGGCCACCAGCAGCACCGCCACCACCCCCATGTTGATCACGGCCGCCGCCACCAGCAGTTCGGGCGCCCCGACCGCCTCGGCCACCGGCCCCGCCAGGGCGCGGCCCGCCGCGACCATCAGGAGCGAGCCCGCCACGTCATACGCGTGCAGCCGGTTCAGGGCCTCCGGCGGGACGTGCGTCTGGACCGTCGTGGACCACATCACCAGCCAGAACGCGGCCGACCCGCCCGCCAGCAACTGCCCCGCCGCCAGCACCGGCAGCGGCATCCCGAGCGCCAGCACCAGCAGGCTCACCGCCACCAGCGGCAGCGCCACCGCCCCGGCCGCCAGCGGATGCGAGGGGCGCAGCCGCAGGGCGAGGAGTCCCCCGACGACGCTGCCCGCCCCGTTCACCGCCATCAGCATCCCGTACGCCCCCGAGCCGTGCGCCTCGGTGACCAGGACGGCGGTCAGCGGGAGCATCGGGCCGAGGACCGCGAAGCCGTACACCGTCCAGACCGCGATCACCCCCCACAGCCAGGACCGGGCCCGGAACTCCCGCCATCCGTCGACCAGTTCCGCGGCGAAGGTGCCGCGCGCCGCGTCGTCGTGCGGGGCCGGGGCCAGCCGCATCAGGAAGAGGCAGGCCCCGGAGACCGCGAAGGTCGCCGCGTTCGCCGCGTAGACGGCGCCGGCGCTGGCGAGGCCGACGAGCACCCCGGCGAAGGCGGGCCCGGCCATGGTCATCAGCGCCTCGGCGACCCGCAGGACGGCGTTGGCGCGCTGGACGTCGGTGGAGACGCGCGGCACCGTCGAGGCGACGCCCGGCTGGAAGAGCGCCGCGCCGACGCCGGCCACCGAGCTGAGGACGTACACCGCCCACAGCGGCGGGTTGCCCGTCGCGAAGGTCACGGCCAGCACGGAGGCACCGATCAGCCGCAGGGCGTCGGCGATGATCATCATGCGGCGTGGGGTGAACCGGTCGGCGAGCACCCCGCCGAACAGCACGAACACCGCCAGCGGCCCCATCCAGGCGGCGAGCGCGAAGCCGACCGAGGAGGCGGGCCGCCCCGCGCCCAGCAGCCCGGCGGTCAGGGCCACCGGGATCATGCCGTCACCGAAGAGAGCGACCGTGCGGGCCACGAAGAAGTAGCGGAAATTGCGGTTCCAGAGCCGCGCGGGGCCGGGGGTGGAACCGAAGGAGGATCCGGCGCCCAGGCCCGTCCCGGCGGGGCCGCCCGGTCCGCCCGGTTCGAGCGGGGGCAGCGTCGGAAGCGGGTTCTCGAGGGGACTCGGGAGCGGGTTCGGGGTCGTTCGGGTGTCGCACGCGGCGTCGGGAATGGACGCGCGCTCTGTCGGCTTCTCCATCACGTCGCTAACCTGTACCAGCTTGTGGTCTATACCACTACCGCAATGTCCTGTGATCTTCGAGGAGGCCGTCGTGCAGCACCGCGTCGTCGTACTGGCCCTCGACGGGCTGCTCCCCTTCGAGCTGGGTATTCCGCAGCGGATCTTCGGCCGCAGCCTCGGCACGGAGGCGGGCGGGAAGGGCAGGGACGGCGGGAAGCTGTACGACGTGGTGACCTGCTCGGTCCGCCCGCCGGGCCCGGTGCGGACCGACGCCGACTTCTCCATCCTCGTGGAGCACGGCCCTCAGGCGCTCGCCACCGCCGACACGGTGGTCGTCCCCGCCTCCTACGAGCTGGGCCCGGTCTTCGAGGAGGGCCGGCTGACCGAGGAGCTGGCCGCCGCGCTCGCCCTGGTCCGGCCCGGCACCCGGATGGTCTCCATCTGCACCGGCAGTTACGTCCTGGCGGCGGCCGGCTACCTCGACGGCCGCCCCGCCACCACGCACTGGTCGTCCGCCGACCACTTCCAGCGGACCTTCCCGCAGGTCCGCGTCGACCCGGACGTCCTGTTCATCGACGACGGCGACGTCCTCACCTCCGCAGGGGTCGCCGCCGGGATCGACCTCTGCCTGCACCTGGTGCGACGCGACCACGGGACGGCCGTCGCGAACGAGATCGCGCGCCGCACGGTCGTGCCCCCGCACCGGGACGGCGGGCAGGCCCAGTACATCCACCGCCCCGTCCCCGAGCCGCAGTTCGCGACCACCACCGGCGCCCGGGCCTGGGCGCTGGCCCGGCTCGACCGGCCGATCCTGCTGCGGGACATGGCGGAGCAGGACGCGATGAGCGTACGGACGTTCACGCGCCGCTTCCGCGAGGAGGTCGGGATCAGCCCCGGACAGTGGCTCACCCAGCAGCGGGTGGAGCGGGCCCGGCACCTGCTGGAGTCGACGGACCTGTCCATCGACCAGGTGGCCCGCGACGCGGGCTTCGGCACGGCGACCTCGCTGCGCCAGCACCTCCAGGCGGCGCTGGGCGTGCCGCCGACGGCCTACCGGCGTACGTTCCGGGCCTCCGCGGACACCGCGCCCCGAGGCCCTCGCACCCCGGTCCAGGGGCGCCCGTAGATGACACGGGTCAGAAGACCAGGACCCCCCGGGCCACCCGCCCGTGGTGCGCGTCGTCGGCCGCCTTGGCGAAGTCCTCCACCGGGTACGTCTCGGTGACCAGTTCGTCCAGCAGCAGCCGGCCCTCCCGGTAGAGGTCCGCGTACAGGGCGATGTCGCGCTGCGGCCGCGAGGAGCCGTAGCGGCAGCCGAGGATCGACTTGTCCAGGTACATCGAGGAGACCAGGAACGACGCCTCGGCGCTCGCCGCCGGTACGCCCAGCAGCACGGCCTGCCCGTGCCGGTCGAGGAGGTCGATCGCCTGGCGGATCAGCTCGGTGCGGCCGACGCACTCGAAGGCGTGGTCGGCCCCGTCGGGCAGGACGTCGCGCACGCCCTCCGCGCTCGTCAGGAAGTGCGTGGCGCCGAACCGCCGGGCCACCGCCTCCTTCGCCGGGTTGCTGTCGACGGCGACGACGGTGAGCGCGCCGGCCAGCCGGGCCCCCTGGAGCACGTTGAGCCCGATGCCGCCGGTCCCGATGACCACGACGGTGTCGCCCAGGCCGACCTTCGCCCGGTTGAGGACGGCCCCGACGCCGGTCAGGACCCCGCAGCCGATCAGGGCGGCCGAGGTGAGGGGCAGGTCGTCCGGGATCTTCACGGCCTGGACGGCCCGCACCACCGTGCGTTCGGCGAACGCGGAGTTGGAGGCGAACTGGAACAGCGGCTTCCCGCCCCGCGAGAACGGCCGCCCCGGCCGCCCGATGGCCTTCCGGCACATGGTCGGCCGCCCCCGGTCGCACTGGGCGCAGGCCCCGCAGTTGGCGAGGGTGGAGAGCGCGACGTGATCCCCGGGCCGCACGTGACCGACGCCCGGCCCGACCGCTTCCACCACGCCCGCGCCCTCGTGGCCGAGCACGACGGGGACCGGGAAGGGGATCGTGCCGTCGATCACCGACAGATCGCTGTGGCAGAGTCCGGCGGCGGCGACCGCCACCAGCACCTCCCCCGGGCCCGGGTCCCGTATCGCCAGGTCGTCCACGACCTCGGTCCGTGTGCCGTCGAAGACGACGCCTCTCATCTGGGCTCCCTCGGTAGGCCGAGCACCCGCTCGGCGATGATGTTCCGCTGGATCTCGTCGGAGCCGCCGTAGACGGTGTCGGCCCGGCTGAAGAGGAACAGGTGCTGTGCGTCGTCGAGTTCGTACGGCCGCCGCTCCGACCAGGGCTCGGGGCCGACCGCCCCCGCCTCGCCCGCGACCCGCACGGCCAGTTCGCCGAGCCGCTGGTGCCAGCCGCCCCACAGCAGCTTCGCCACACTGGGCGCGCCCGGGTCGCCGGTGGAGCCGAGGGTGCGCAGGGCGTGCCGGCGCATGGTGTCCAGCTCCGCCCACTGCCGGACCAGCCGGGCCCTGATGACCGGGTCCTCGGCGGCCCCGCTCGCCACGGCGGCGGCGACCACCCGGTCCAACTCCTCGGCGAACCCGATCTGCTGGGCGAGCGTGGACACCCCACGCTCCAGGGCGAGGAGGCCCATGGCCACCTGCCAGCCGTTGCCCTCGCCCCCGACGACCTCGGCGGCCCGCGCCCCGTCGAGGAACACCTCGTTGAACTCGCTGGTCCCGGTCAGCTGCCGGATCGGCCGCACCTCGATCCGGCCCGGCTGGTCCATCTCCACCAGCAGGAACGACAGCCCGTGGTGGCGGGTGGAGCCGGGGTCGGTGCGGGCGAGGACGAAGCACCAGTCGGCGTCCAGGGCGAGCGAGGTCCAGATCTTCTGCCCGGTCACGGCGTAACCGCCCGCCCCGTCCGGCACGGCGGCGGTCCGCACCCCGGCGAGGTCGGAGCCCGCACCCGGTTCGCTGTACCCCTGGCACCACAGCGTCTCGCCCCGGGCGACGGGGGGCAGGTGGCGCCGCTTCTGCTCCTCGGTGCCGTACGTGATCAGCGTCGGGGCGAGGAGGTTCTCCCCGATGTGGCCGATCCGGGCGGGGGCCGTGGAGCGGGCGTACTCCTCGGCCCAGACGACCTGCTGGGCGAGGGTGGCGCGGCGGTTGCCGTAGCTCTCGCCGTCCTCACCGGGCCAGCCGATCCCGATCCACCCGGCCCGCCCGAGCTCGCGTTCCCAGGCGTGGGGGTCGGGGGCGGGGGTGTCGGCGAGATGGCTGTGCAGCCAGGTGCGCGCCTCGGTACGGAAGTCCATGCTGCCTCCTGTCGTCCCGGGGGCTCCGCCCCCGGACCCCTGCTCCTCAATCGCCGGAGGGGCTTGCATTCTGGTTCGGCCGGTCGCCCGACCTCGCCGCCGCCGCCATCTCCTCCAGCCGCGCCAGCATCGGCATCGGGTCCGCCCCCACCGTCCCCGGCAGGAAGTCCGCGATCCGTTCCGGGGTCCAGGGCCCCTCCCCGTACGCCGCCCGCAACTCCCTCGGCTGGGCCCAGACCGCGATCTTCGGGCCCGCGATCGTGTACACCTGCCCGGTGATCCGCTCCGCGCGCGCCCGCTCGCTGAGGAGGTAGACCACCAGGGCCGCCACGTCCTCCGGCTCCCCGATCTCCTTCAGCTCCATCGGAACCCCGGCCGACATCCGGGTCCGGGCGACCGGCGCGACCGCGTTCGCCGTGACGCCGTACCGGTGCAGGCCCAGCGCCGCGCTGCGCACCAGGGAGATGATTCCGCCCTTCGCCGCGCTGTAGTTGGCCTGGGCGACGCTGCCCTGGTGGTTGCCGCTGGTGAAGCCGATCAGCGTGCCCCCGCCCTCCTGCTTCCGCATCACCGCCGAGGCGGCCCGGAAGACCGTGAACGTGCCCTTGAGGTGGGTGGCGAGGACCGGGTCCCACTCCTCCTCGGACATGTTGAACAGCATCCGTTCACGGAGGATCCCGGCCACGCAGACCACTCCGTCGAGCCGGCCGTACTCCGCCAGCGCGGTGTCCACGATCCGCTGTCCGCCCGCCATCGTGGAGATGTCGTCGGCGACCGCGACCGCCGCACCGCCCGCCGCACCGATCTCCTCGACGACGGACCGGGCGATCTCGCTGGTCGGTTGGGAGCCCTCGACGGAGACTCCGTAGTCGTTGACGACGACCCTCGCCCCCTCCGCCGCCGCGGCGAGGGCGACGGCCCGCCCGATGCCCCGGCCGGCCCCTGTCACGGCGACCACCCTGCCTGCCAAGAAGTTCCCCATGCCCGGCCCCTTCCCGCGGTTTCTGACGGACCGTTAGATTTTACGGTCAGTCAGATACTCCGGCACAAGACCCAGGAGGTCCCCATGTCCCTGCCGGCCGAGTTCCACGAGATCGCGAAGCGCGTGAACAACTGGGGCCGCTGGGGCGAGGCCGACGAGATCGGGACGCTCAACCTGATCACCGACGCCGTCGTGCGCGAGGCCGTCGCCGCCGTCCGCACCGGCCGCCGGATACCGCTCGCGCTGCCGCTCCACCGGGACGGGGTGCAGAGCGGGCTCATCCCTGGCCGGATCAATCCGCTGCACACGATGGTCCAGATCAACCAGGAGATCTTCGGCCCCGGCACGGTCGCCACCAGCGACGACGCCGTCACGATGGGGCTCCAGGCCTCGACCCACTGGGACGCCCTGACCCATGTCTCGCACAGCGGGAAGGTCTACAACGGCCGCCCGGCGGACACGATCACCGCCCACGGCGGGGCCCGGTTCTCCTCGATCGCCGCCGTGGAGCACCTCGTCTCGCGCGGAGTGCTGCTGGACGTGGCCCGCGCGCGGGGGGTGGACCGGCTGCCCGGCGATCACGCCGTGACGCCGGACGACCTGGCCGCGGCGGAGGACTTCGGGGGCGTACGCGTACGGGCCGGGGACATCGTGCTCGTACGGACCGGGCAGGTGCGCCTCGCGCTGGCCGGGGACCGGCAGGCGTACGGCTATCCGTCGCCGGGGCTCTCGGTGCGCACGCCCGAGTGGTTCCACGCCCGGGATGTCGCGGCGGTCGCCAACGACACCCTGACCTTCGAGGTCTTCCCGCCGGAGATCGAGGGCCTGTGGATGCCGGTGCACGCGCTGCACCTGGTCGAGATGGGCATGCTCCAGGGCCAGAACTGGAACCTGGAGGCGCTGTCCGGGGCCTGCGCGGAAGAGGGCCGGCACGCCTTCCTGCTCACGGCGTCGCCGGAGCCGTTCGCCGGGGCCACCGGCTCGCCGGTCGCCCCGGTGGCGATCCTGTGAACGGCCTCCGCGCAAGGGAAGGGGAGGGGAGGAAGCCGTGGAGGAAGGGGAAGAAGGGGCGGAGAGCGGGGGAGCCGGGCTCAGGCCAGGTTGGTGAAGAGGCAGGAGGGCGGTTCGCACGCCTCGCCGCCCTGACCGACGACCGGGGGCGTCTCCGACAGCCGCACCGGGCCGCCCCGGTCGACCTCGCACCAGATCTGCTTCCCGGCACCCTCCGGCAGCCAGCCCCAGCGGTCCGCGAGGCCGTCCACCAGCTCCAGACCCCGGCCGCCCGTCTCGTCGCCCTCCGCGTGCCGCTGGAGCGGCGGGCGGTCGCTGGCGTCCGCGACCTCGACCCGGACGGTCCCGGCCGCGCCGGGCGCCCCGGTCCCGCCGAAGAGCATCCGCAGGACCGCCGGACAACCCGTGTGGACGACGGCGTTGGTGACCAGCTCCGAGATCAGCAGGATGAGCGTCTCGGCGAGCGGCTCGTCATCCCCTATCCCGGAACCGACCAGACGCGACCGCGCCCACCTACGGGCCCGCCCCACCTCCGCGGGATCCGGACCGACCTCCAGCTGAACCTGAAGCACCTGCACCGCTCACACCATCCGAACCGGCGGACACATCGCCTCGCGCCTCCTCAGGGTCACGGAACGTGATTCCCTTACGCGACAGCATGGTTGACGTACAGTCACCGCAACAAGCGCTTCGGGCATATTCCAGCGCGAAGGAGTACGCGTGGTGCATACTGTGCGACGCACGCTGCGGGGAGTCGAACAGGAGCGCGCAGAGACCGCGAGAAACGCTCTTCGGGCAGGCCCGGCACATCTCCGGCGAGAGCCCTCGCCCCGGACCGGAGCCGCCGCACAGGCCGCCCCCGGATCGTCCGGTTCCAGAACCACTCGCATCCCACGGAGCGTACCCGAGCCGGACACCGACTCCACCCGGTGACGAATCGCGCACAGGACACAAGTCGCTGTCGGCGCCGCACGGCTGCGCTGCGTCACCCTCCGCCCCCGGCTTCCGGGCCTCCTCCGCCGGGCCCCGCCGAGCTGCCGGAACGCGGCCGCGCGGCCCCCAGACCGGCGGCCAGGAACTCCTCCGCACCGGCTGCGGTGAGGCGGGCCGAGGACCGGAGCCAGGCCCGTTTCAGGTGGAGGTGGACATCTGCCTCCCAGGTGAAGCCCATCCCGCCGTGGATCTGGAGGCAGTCGCGCGCGTTGCGTACGGCCGCCTCGTCGGCGAGCAGTTTCGCCGCCGCGATCTCCACCGGGTCGCCGGTCACAGCGGCCGCGTACACGGCGGCGCGGGCCGGTTCGGTGCGGGCGAGCATGTCGGCGCAGAGATGTTTGACCGCCTGGAACGATCCGATGGGCGATCCGAACTGCTGTCGGTCCCCGGCGTGTTGAACGGCCGTCTCGGTGGTACGGGCAGCGCTGCCGAGTTGTTCGGCAGCAGTGAGAAGCGCCCCCTCGAAGTGGAATGCGCCGGAGTGCGCCTCCGTGGCCGCCGTACGCCCCGCCACCCGGTGCAGCGGGGTGAGCGGGTCCACCGACCGGACGGGCCGGGCGGCGGCGACGAAGGCGCGCAGCGGCTCCCCGGCGAGGGCGTCGGCGCCCACCAGTACCGCGTCCGCCTCCGCCAGGTGCGCCACCGGCAGGTCCCCGTCCACGGCCGTCACCACCGCCTCGCCCTCGGCGGCCCCCTTCACCAGGCCCGCCGCGAGGTGGGTGGCGATCAGCGGGCCCGGCAGCAGCGCCCGGCCCGCCTCCTCGAAGAGCAGCACCGCCTCGGGCAGCCCGAGGCCCACCCCGCCCGCCTCCTCCGGCAGCCGGAGCGCGAAGAGGCCGGCCGCGCCCAGCTCCCGCCAGAGCGAACGGTCCAGGGTCCCGCCGCGCTCGACCGCCGCCCGCAGCCGGTCCCGGTCGAACACCGCGTCGAGCAGGTCGCGCATACCGGACCGCAGGGCCCGCTGGTCGTCCGAGAGCTGGAAGTCCACGGTGGCCTCAGCGCCCCTTCGGCAGGCCGAGGATGCGCTCGGCGACGATGTTCCGCTGGATCTGGGAGGTGCCCGCGGCGATCGTGTAGGAGAGGGAGGAGAGCCGGTCCAGCACCCATTCCTGGTCCAGGTCGAACGCGTCGCCGCCCCCCAGCACCTCCGCCGCCGCCTCGTACAGCTCCTGGCGGGCCCCGGAGTAGCGCAGCTTGAAGACGGAGCCGCCGGTGCCGGGGACGCCGCCCGTACGCTCCGACTCCGCCACGTTCCACTGGGTGAGCCGCCACAGGGCCCGGAACTCGGCGTTGAGCCTGCCGAGGCGCCGGCGCAGCACCGCGTCGTCCCACCGCCCGTTGCGCCGGGCCTCGTCGGCGAGCGCGTCCAGGGTGCGGCGGCAGGCGACGACCTCGCCGACGAAGGCGGTGCCGCGTTCGAAGGAGAGGGTGACCATGGTGACCCGCCAGCCGTCGTTCTCCGCGCCCACACGACAGGAGACCGGCACTCTGACCTCGTCGAGGAACATCTCGGCGAACTCCGTGGACCCGGCCAGGGTCCGCAGCGGCCGGACCGTGATGCCGGGGGCGTCCATCGGCATCGCGAGCCAGCTGATCCCCCGGTGCTTCGGCGCGTCCGGATCGGTGCGCACCAGCAGCTCGCACCAGTCGGCGACCTCGGCGTGCGAGGTCCAGATCTTGGCTCCGCTGACCACGTAGGCGTCGCCGTCGCGCACGGCCCGGGTGCGCAGGGCGGCCAGGTCGGAGCCCGCGTCCGGCTCGCTGAAGCCCTGGCACCAGACCTCGTCGCCGCGCAGCACCGGGGGCAGCCAGCGGGCCCGCTGCTCGGCCGTGCCCTCGGCGGCGATCGTCGGCCCGGCGTGCAGCAGCCCGACGAAGTTCGCCCCGACGTAGGGGGCGCCGGCCCGCTCCGTCTCCTCCAGGTAGATCAGGTGCTGGGTCGGGGTGGCGCCCCGCCCGCCCGCGTCCACCGGCCAGTGCAGGCCCGCGTACCCGGCGTCGTACAGCATCCGCTGCCAGGTGGTGTCGTAGGCCCGGCGCGCGGGCCAGTCGTCGGGCGAGGGCTTCGGGGGCAGGCCGGGGAGGGCGCCGGCCAGCCACTCCCGCAGCCGCCGCCGGAACTCCTCCTCGGCCTCCGTGTACGCGAGATCCACGTCCGGGCCGCCTACTTGTCCAGGTCCAGGCCGAGCATCCGGATCGCGTTTCCGCGCATCAGTTTGTAGACGGTCTCCTCGTCCAGTCCCTTGACGTGGTCGAGGGCGACCTCCTTGGTGTGCGGGAAGGTCGAGTCCACGTGCGGGTAGTCGGTCTCGAAGGTGGCGTTGTCGCGGCCGACGACGTCGAGGGCGAAGATGCCGTGCTTGTCGCGGAAGAAGCAGCAGAACATCTGCCGGTAGTAGTACGTGGACGGCGGCTCGGGGATCAGATCGCGCACCCCGCCCCAGGCCCGGTGCTCCTCCCACACGTCGTCGGCGCGCTCCAGGGCGTACGGGATCCACCCCATCTGGCCCTCGCTGTACGCCAGTTTCAACGTCGGGAACTTCACCAGGACCCCGCTGAAGAGGAAGTCCATCATCGAGGCCATCGCGTTGTTGAAGGAGAGCGAGGCCTGCACGGCGGGCGGTGCGTCCGGGGAGGCGGCGGGCATCTGGGAGCTGGAGCCGATGTGCATGTTGACGACCGTGCCGGTCTCCTGGCAGACGGCGAAGAACGGGTCCCAGTAGCCGGTGTGGATGGACGGCAGGCCGAGGTGGGTGGGGATCTCGGAGAAGGTGACCGCGCGGACGCCCCGGGCCGCGTTCCGCCGGATCTCCGCGACCGCGAGGCCGATGTCCCAGAGCGGGATGATGCAGAGCGGGATCAGCCGGCCGCCGCTGTCGCCGCACCACTCCTCGACCATCCAGTCGTTGTAGGCGCGCACGCAGGCGAGGGCGACCTCCTTGTCGTGCGCCTCGGCGAAGGTCTGTCCGCAGAAACGCGGGAAGGTCGGGAAGCAGAGGGAGGCCTCGACGTGGTTGAGGTCCATGTCCTTGAGGCGTTCGGCCGGGTCCCAGCAGCCGGGCCGCATCTCGGCGCGGGTGATGCCCTCCAGGGTCATGTCGTCGCGGTCGAAGCCGACGGCGGCGATGTTCCGCTTGTACGGGAACTTCAGGTCCTCGTAGATCCACCAGTCGGTGGGCGGCCCGTCCGGATCCATCGTGATGACGTACTTCCCGCCCGTGTACGCCAGCTCCCCGATACCCGCGGTGAGCGGCTGCGGCCCACGCTCGCGGTATTTCGCGGGCAGCCAGGTGGAGAAGAGGTGCGCGGGCTCGATCACATGGTCGTCGACGCTGACGATCCGAGGCAGTTCCGTCATGGTGTCGTCCCCTCCGGCGCCCCCGGCGAGGTCGCGGGGGCGGGCGTGTTCCGATGGCTTCCTGGTTACTTTCTGATGAGCCGTCAGATCCGTTTGCGGCACTCAGGCTAGCCCCGCACCCCTGGACCGACAAGGCGCGGAGCCCTACGCTCTCCGCATTATCTGACTGGCCGTCAGTTCGGAGGGACCGCTGTGACCGCCGTGAACGACGTGACCGCATCCGCCCACGCCCTGGGCGCCTCCCGCACCTTCTGGGAGCTGATCGAACGCCGCGCCGCTCTCACCCCCGACCGCCCGGTCCTGCTCCAGGAGGACCGGAGCCTGACCTTCGGCGAGTTGCGGGACCGCGCCGAGCGGGTCGCCGCGGGGCTGTACGGGATGGGCGTGCGGGCGGGCAGCGTGGTGGCCTGGCAGCTGCCGACCCGGCTGGAGACGGCCCTGCTCTCCTTCGCCCTGACCCGGCTCGGGGCCGTACAGACGCCGGTCATCCCGTTCTACCGGGACCGCGAGGTCCGGTTCGCGCTGCGCGGGTCGCGGGCCGCGTTCTTCGCCGTGCCCGGTGTGTGGCGCGGCTTCGACCACACGGCGATGGCCGAGCGGATCGCCGGGGAACTCCCCGGCCGGCCGCAGGTCTTCGAGGCGTACGACAGCCTCCCCGACGGCGACCCGGCCGTGCTTCCTCCGTCGCCCGCCCCCTCGTCGGGCGAGGAGGTCCGGTGGATCTACTGGACCTCCGGCACCACCTCCGATCCCAAGGGCGTCCTGCACACCGACCGCTCCCTGATCGCGGGCGGCTCCTGCCTCGCCCACGCCCTGAAGCTCTCCGCGCGGGACGTGGGATCGATGGCGTTCCCGTACGCCCATGTCGCCGGGCCCGACTACACGGTGATGCTGCTGCTGTACGGGTTCCCCGCGGTGATGTTCGAGCAGTTCGCGCTGCCGGACGCGCTGGCGGAGTACCGGCGGCACGGGGTGACCGTGGCGGGCGGGTCGACGGCCTTCTACGCGATGTTCCTGGCCGAGCAGCGCAAGGCGCCGGACAGGCCGCTCATCCCCTCCCTCCGCCTCCTCGCGGGCGGCGGGGCACCGAAGCCGCCGGAGGTCTACCACGCGGTGGTGCGGGAGATGGGGGTCCAGCTCACCCACGGCTACGGGATGACCGAGGTCCCGATGATCACCATGGGCGCCCCGGACGACACGGCGGAGAACCTGGCCCTGACCGAGGGGCGGCCCCCCGAGGGCATGGAGATCCGGATCGCCGACGAACACGGCCAGCCGCTCCCGTACGGCGCCGAGGGCGAGGTGCGGCTGCGCGGGGAGGCGGTCTGCCGGGGGTATCTGGACGCCGGGGCCTGTGCCGCGGCCTTCGACGCCGAGGGGTTCCTCATCACCGGGGACCTGGGGCGGCTCCGGGCGAGCGGACACCTCACGCTCACCGGCCGGCTGAAGGACATCATCATCCGCAAGGGCGAGAACATCTCCGCCAAGGAGATCGAGGACCTGCTCCACACGCACCCCGCCGTCGCCGACGCGGCGGTCATCGGGCTGCCCGACCCGGAGCGCGGCGAACGCGTCTGCGCGGTGGTGGAACAGCCGCCCGGCGCCCCGCCCCTGACCCTGGCCGGGCTCTCCGCCCACCTGCGGGAGGCGGGCCTGTCGGTCCACAAGGTGCCCGAGCAGTTGGAGGTGCTCGACGCGCTGCCCCGCAACGAGACGCTGCGCAAGGTGCTCAAGTACCGGCTGCGGGAACGGTTCGGCGGGTGAGGTGGGCGGTGGCCGGGTGCCACTGGCGTCACGGGGGCGGCAGCGTCACGGGGGCGGGAGGCGTTACGGGAGCGGCGCGCCGTCCCCGTAACGCCCGGGATTTCTACGCGTCGGGCTCGATCACCGTGAAGTACACGGCGAACGCCGCCACCACATCGCTCTCCGCCACCCGCCCGTCCCGGTCCGTGTCCAGACTCTGGGCGGCGATGCTCGCGATCTCCTCACTGGCCCCGAGGACCCGGAGCGCCCGCTCCACGTCCGCCACCGCCGCCCTGCCGTCCTTCCCGCTGTCCGCGACCGCGATGGTCGCCCGCAGGAACGGCCGGGCGATCTCGGCGAACCGCTCGGGATTGTCCCGGAGCCGCTTCACCGCCCCGCCCACGAACTCCTCACGGGTGACCCGCTGGTCCCCGTCCACATCGGCGATCCCCGCCATGCCCTGCCAGAAGGCCTCGGCACCGGTGTAGAGCGCCTGGCCCTTGTCGCAGCGGGCCGTCGTACCGAACTCGGTGAGCAGACGGGCCGCTGCGGCGTTGAAATCGGCACGATCGATATAGCCGTTGCCGTCCTGGTCGAAGGCGGCGAAGCGGTGCGCGATCTTTCGCTCGTACTCTGCGCTGTCCATGCGGGGAGCGTACGACGCCCGGAGCACCCACGTGTCACCGAGCAACGCTTCCTGTGTGACAACCTCGCATCGGGAACATCCGCGTCAGGCGCTCAACGGCCTGCACTGCTCGTCGGTGGCGGACCGCGCGTCCGGATAGACGTCGAACAGCCGGCGCACCCCGAGCGCCCCGAGCACCTTGTTGACGTGCGAACCGTCCTCCGCGCCCCGGGCCGGGAGGATCAGCCGCAGGCGGCCTCCGCAGGACTTCATCAGCCGGCGCGAGGCGATGAGCACACCGACGCCGCTGGAGTCGCAGAAGAACACCTCGGACAGGTCGAGCACCACATCGTGCTGCCCCTCGGCCACCGCCTCGTGGACGGACTGGCGCACGACGGGCGAGGTCACCAGATCGAGTTCGCCGCTCATGCTCAGCACGGTCCAGGAGCCCTGCTCCGCCTCGTCCACCTTCAGCGTCACGCGACTGGACCTCTCGTTCCGGGGCTCCCGGCAATCCGGAAGTTTCCGTTCCTCCTCGCGGCTGCCCAACCGCACTCCCATGAAACACCGACGCGCCGACCGGCGCCCGGAGATTTCCGGCGGAAAGGAGCACTTCGGGCCGTTTCCGCTGCTCGGAGCGGGCGGGGAGGCATTCGGGCCGAAAATCGACTACCGTCGTCGGCCACGCGCCGCGGGAAGAGAGTTGCCGCAAAGGTGCGTGCGCCGCACGCCCGGCGGACTACATTCGGTCCTCACGGGCACAGGGCGGATCACAGGGCTGGGTGGACAGGGCCGGGGGCTGGGGGGTTCATGGCGAAGGAGACAGCACCCCGCTGGGACCGCAGGATGCAGCAGAGGCTGGCCCGCGGCGAGGCGGCGGCGCTCGGTGAGCTCTACGACCGGTTCGCGGCCCTCGTCCACAGCCAGGCGCACCGGATGCTCGACGACGAGGACGCCGCCGACCTGGTGACCCGCGAGGTCTTCGCCCAGGCCTGGGAGAACCCCGAGGCGTACGACCCGAAGCAGGGCTCGATGCGTTCCTGGGTGGCCCACCTCACCCACCGCCAGTCCGTCCAGCGGCTGCGCCGCGCGGCGGCCTCCTCGTACGCGGCGGAGCACGGCGCGGACGCGGCGCCCGACCCGGAGGAGCTGGAGCGGCGGGTGCGCAGCGCCACGGCCGCCGCCCGCGCCGACTACATCGTCTCCTCGATGCCCGCGCCGCTGCGGCAGGCCCTGGAGCTGGCGTACATCCATCGCCGGGACTACCGGCAGACCGCCGCCGACCTCGGGGTCACCGAGGACGAGGCGCGTCGCCGGCTCCGGCTGGGGCTCCAGCTGCTCTCCACGGCGAACGCCCGCCCGCTCGAAGGGGCCTCGCCACCCGGTTACGGACGGGTCCGGTGAGCGGCGACGGACGCGATCGCGAGGGAGACGAGGAGGTGCGCGGCGCCCGCCGGATACCGGGCCCGCGCGGGGCGGCGGACGACCTCGACCTGGAGTCCGTACCGCGGCCTCCGCTGCCGCCGCCCGGATCGGCCGCCCCCGACGAGGCCGTACCGGAAGAGGCTGTTCCGGAACAGGCCGTTCCGGAGCCGCCCTTGCCGGAGCAGCCCGTGCCGGAGCAGCCCATGACCTCTGCCCCGGACCTCCCGCACCAGGTCCTCAAGGCCCTCCTCGGCGCGTGGGCGCTGTCCGCCTGTTCGGCCGGGGAGACCGCCGCCGTGGAGGAGCACCTCACCGTGTGCGCCCCGTGCGCGGGCGAGGCGCTGCGGCTGCGGGACGCGGTGGGGCTGCTGCACACCGACGGCTCCCTGGATCTCGACCAGACGCTGCGGTCCCGGGTGATGGACGGCTGTCTGAGCCGCCGCCCGGCCCGGATCCCGGTGCCGGAGTGGGCCGCCCCGTACGACGCCGAGACCGCCCGGCTCGACGCGCTGCTCCGCGACATCGGGGACTCCGAATGGCATGCTCCGGTGCGCCTGCGGTGGTTCGAGGAGGAGCGCGAGATCAGCCGCAGGACCACGGTCGCCGGGGTGATCGGCCACCTGATGGCGGTCGACGGGGTGCTGTCCGCCGCACTCGGCCTCGACGACCCGCTCGGCGGCGGCGAGGCACCGCTGGACCCCACCGAGCGCACCGAGGCGTACTGGTCCTCGACGCGCCCGCCGCCCACCCGTGCCGTCCGCGAACCCTGGCGGGCCCAGAGCCACGAGCTGATCCGCACGGCGTCCTTCGCCGGACGGAACGTCGCCGAGGCCTCCGTCTCCTACGGGACCTTCGCGCTGCCGCTCCAGGACGCGGTTCTGGAGCGCGCCTTCGAGTGCTGGGTGCACGGCGGGGACATCGCCGACGCCGTCGACTACCCCTACCAGGCCCCGTCGGCGGCCCATCTGCACCGCATGATCGACCTGGCGGCCCGGATGCTTCCGGCCGCCGTGGCGGGACGCCGCCGCGCCGGGCTGGCCGGACCGGCGAAGGACCTCGTCGCGGCCGGTGCGCCGGGCCGCTCGGTCCATCTGGAGATCGAGGGCCACGGCGGGGGCGACTGGTACATCGCGCTGGACTCGCCGGCCGCCGTCGGGTCGCCGGAGCGCGCGGTGGCGCAGGTGGCCCTGGACGGGGTCGAGTTCTGCCGGCTCGTCGCGGGCCGCATCTCGCCGGTGGAAGCGGCGGCGGGCCAGGAGGGCGACCGCGAGGCCATCCGCGACGTGCTGTTCGCGGCGGCCTCGCTCAGCAGGCTGTAGGCCTGCCGGGCGACTCCGGACCTACGCGAAGATCACCGTACGGCGGCCGTTGAGCAGGATGCGCCGCTCCGCGTGCCACTTCACCGCGCGCGCCAGCGCCCGGCACTCCACGTCCCGGCCGATGGCGACCAGCTGGTCGGGCGTCACGCCGTGGCCGACGCGCTCGACCTCCTGCTCGATGATCGGGCCCTCGTCGAGGTCGGCGGTGACGTAGTGCGCGGTCGCGCCGATCAGCTTCACCCCGCGCGCGTGCGCCTGGTGGTAGGGCTTGGCGCCCTTGAAGCTCGGCAGGAACGAGTGGTGGATGTTGATGATCCGGCCGCTCAGCTGCTTGCACAGGTCGTCGGAGAGGACCTGCATGTAGCGGGCCAGGACGACCAGCTCGACGTCCTCCTCGCGGACCAGCTCCAGCAGCCGCGCCTCGGCCTCCGCCTTGTTGTCCTTCGTCACCGGGAGGTGCCGGAACGGGATGCCGTACGAGGCGACGAGCTCGGCGAAGTCCGTGTGGTTGGAGACGACGGCCGCGATCTCGACCGGCAGCGCCCCGGTGCGGGAGCGGAACAGCAGGTCGTTGAGGCAGTGGCCGAACCTGCTGACCATCAGCACGATCCGCATGCGCTCCGCGGGCCGGTGGATCTGCCACTCCATCCGGAAGGCCTCCCCGATCGCGGCGAAGCTGGCGCGCAGCTTGTCCACCGTCACGGTGGCGTCCGCCGAGAAGTGGACGCGCATGAAGAACAGGCCCGTGTCGTGGTCCCCGAACTGCTGACTGTCCTCGATGTTGCAGCCGGTCATGAAGAGGTAGCTCGACACGGCGTGCACGATGCCCTGTTTGTCGGGGCAGGAGAGCGTGAGGACGTACTGCTCGGTCGCGGCGGCGTCCGAGGCGGCGGAAGGGGCGGGCTGCGGCGCGGTCATCCCCGTAGGGTGCCACACCCGCCCGGCGCTACGCGGCCCTGGTCATGATGCGGATGACGTCCAGCGAGCGCGGCGGTATGTCCGGATCCTCCGCGTCGTTGGTGGCGAGCATCACATGGGCCTCGCGGGCCGCGTGGACGGCCTCGGGCCAGCCGTGGTGCTCCAGGTAGGCGGAGACGGGGGCGTCCGCGCCGACCTGGTGCATGATCCGCAGCACCCGCAGGGCGGCGGCGTCCACGGCGGCGGCCTCGGCGGAGTCCCGGAATATGGTGCCGACGTACTTCTCGGCGGACCAGTTGTCGAGCCAGGTGTCCTCGACCAGGCGGTACACGGCGTCGGTGACGTCCCCGTACCCTTCCCGGCCGGCGAGCCAGCACTCGTGGTGGAAGACGGGGTCGGAGAGCATGTGCAGCGCCGAGCGCACGTTGGTGCGCCAGCGCCACCACGGCATGTCAGTGAGCGGCATGCCGCCCATGGTGGAGGAGCGACGGCCGCGACGGGAAGAGTTCTCCGAACCTTGCTGCACGGTCGTCGATCGTACGTTCCTTCACCGCTCCCCCGCACGGGCCCCCGTAATTCACCTGGACGTCACCGTGCGTTGAGAACGGCACACCGCGCCGTTACCCGGGGCCCGAAAGAGTCCTGGTCCATGACCGGACGGCGACGCCCCACCTTTCCCCGCCCCTTGCCGGGCGTCATCAGCGCGGCGGCGGCGGGGGCGGTGCTGCTGTCCGGCTGCGGTGTGCTCCCTGGGGCTTCGGGGGGGTCCAGGGAGCCCGTCACCGTGATGACCTGGGCGCCCGACCGGTCGGAGGACATCAACGCGGTGAAGATGGCCGGGGTGCCCGCGATGGCCCAGACGTACGCCCGCTGGGTCAACGACACCGGCGGCGTCGACGGGCGCGAGCTGAAGGTGGTCGTCTGCGACGAGTCCGACACCGCGCTGGGCGCCGAGAGGTGCGCGCGGGAGGCCGTCGACAGGGAGGTGGCCGCCGTCGTCGGCTCGTACAGCCGCCACGGCCAGAGCTTCATGCCGGCGCTGGAGGCGGGCGGCGTCCCGTACATCGGCGGCTACGGCGCCTCCACCGAGGAGTTCAGCAGCTATCTCTCGTACCCCGTCAACGGCGGCCAGCCGGCGCTGCTGGCCGGTCACGGACGGCAGTTGGGCCGCAGCTGCGAGCGGGTCTCGCTGGTGCGGCCCGACTCGATCGGCGGCGACGGCATGCCGCCGCTCCTGAACAACGGGCTGATGGCCGCCGACCGGCCCGCCTCCACCGACATCCTGGCCCCGGTGGACGCCACGTCCTACGACGAGCAGGCCGCACAGGCGCTGGAGCGGTCGGGCGGCGGCTGTGTGACGGCGGTGCTCGGCACCCGTACGGAGACGTTCTTCGACTCCTTCCGCCGCCTGGAGCCGGACGGCGAGCAGGTCAGGATCTCCTCCGTGCTGGGCAGCGTCAGCCAGCCGCTCATCGACCGCACGGGCGGCCCGAACAGCCCCTTCGAGGGCGCCTACGTCACGGGCTGGTACCCGGACGCGAGGAACGCGCGCTGGAAGGAGATGCGCCAGGTGATCGGGAAGTACGCCTTCGGTGACAACCGCATCGACCCGGACGACACGGCCGTGCAGACGACGTGGATCGCGTACACGGCGCTGCGGGCGGCGGTCCGGGCGGTCGACGACGAGGAGGTCACGTCGGGGCGGGTCGTGGCCGCCCTCAACCGGGGCGTCGAGGTCGACACCGGCGGCCTGACCCCGACGCTCCGCTGGCGCTTCAAGGACCTGGTCGGCACGTTGAGCTATCCGCGCATCGTCAACACGAAGGTGACGTTCCAGGTGGTCCGCGAGGGCCGGCTCACCGCCCAGAAGAAGGGCTTCGTGGACGTCCTGGACGCCCTGACGGACGCCCCGCGCGGCTAGGGACCGCTCGCCCGGACAGGGCGGTGGCCGGGGCGCCCGCCCCGCCCACCGCCCTGTCCGGACCTCAGAGTTCGGTGTACGCGTGCTTGGTGAGGCCGTGCTTCGCCGCGATCGTGTTCCAGAGCTTGGACGCCTCGCGTTTGGCCTGGGTGGCCACCCCGCTCTGCTGGTTGCCCTTGGCCGTCTCGCTCGTCGACCGGGCCTGGCCGCCCTTGCAGACGGACTTGTTCTTCTTGGCCTGCCGCGCCCAGGTCGCGTAGTGCTCGTCGGCCGCCGCCGAGGCCTTCCACGCCCGGTTCAGCGAGGCCGTCAGCTCCGCGTTCCGCGGGAGCTTGTCCACCGCCAGGCCTTCGAGCCGGGTCACCAGGTCGCGGCGCTGCTGGGCTGCGCCCTTCAGATCGGCGTCGGCCCGGTCCAGGTCCTTGCAGGACTTGATCTTCTCGACCGCGCCGATCACCGCGGCCCGGCTGTTGTTGCTGTCGGCCAGCAGCTTGTCCAGCGCCTCGGCCTGCGGCTTCGCCGGGTCGGGCGGCGCGGCCTCGGTGGTCGGGTCAGTGGCGGGTGAACTCTGCGAGGCGACCGGCTGCTTGTCGTCCTCGCCGGAATCGTCGCCGCCCATGAGAGTCATCAGCCCGCCCGCACCGAGTCCGATGACCGCGCAGCCCGCGACGACCGCGGCGATCAGCGGAACGTGCGCGGACCGCCGGCGCGGGGCGTCGCCGCTGCGCTGCGGGACCGGGCCGTCCTGCTCCGCACGGCCCTGGAAGCCCTGGGGACCGGGCTGGTGGCCCCCGGGCGCCTGCGGCGGCAGCGCGCCGCCCTGGGGCTGCTGCTGAGGCTGGTGGCCCTGCTGCTGGTACGGGGACGGGGGCTGCTGCTGGTACGGCGGCGGGGGCTGCTGCCCCGCGTCGAACTGCGGCATCTGCTGCGTGGCGCCCGCCGGCTCCTCCGTACGGAACAGGTTGTCGAACTCCGCGGGCGGCTGCCGGTCCCCCGGCGCGCCCGGCCTGATCCCGTACGGCGCCCCTCCGGGCACCGGGGGTATGTACTGGGTCGCGTCGGCGTCCCCGCCGCCCTGCGGGGGCCCCACGGGGCCGGGACCGCCCGGGACGGGCGCGATGTACTGCGTGGCGTCCGCGTCACCGCCGGGTCCCTGCGCGCCCTGCCCGCCCTGAGCACCCTGCGCGCCCCGACCACCCGGCCCGGCCTCCGGCGGCAGCGGCCGTGCGTACGGCTGGGGTTGGGGCTGGGGCGGCTGGGGCTGGGGCGACTGGTGTTGCTGCTGCTGCGGGTAGTGCGGCTGGTACGTACCGGGCTGCTGGGACGGGTGTTGCGGCGGCTGCGGCGGCTGGTAGGGGCCGGGCAACTGCTGCGGCTGCTGGTAGGGGCCGGGCAACTGCTGCGGCTGCTGCGGCTGCTGGTACGCAGCGGGCTGCTGGGGCTGCTGCTGATACGCCCCGGCCTGCTGGTACGCCTCGGGGCCCGGCGACTGCTGCGCGGGCGGCAGGGGCTGCGCGGGCGGGTAGCCGTAGCTCCCGTCCGGCTGCTGCTGCGGTCCCGGCGGCCCCCACTGCCGGCCCCACGGCTGCCCGCCCGCGGGCGCCGCCTGCTCGCCCTGCTGCCCGCCCTGCCCGGCTCCGGGCGCTCCGGGCGCTCCGGGGGTCCAGGGGGCTCCGCCGTCGGCAGGCAGCACGACACCCTCGTGCGCGGGTCGTGCGGCGGGGAGCTCGTGCTCGCCGCCCTGTCCGCTCTGCGTCACCAGGACTCCTACGTGTGAACCTACGGAACCGTCGGCTCACGCTATCGGGTGGTCACCCGCCTCCGCCAAGCGCGTCGTGCCCCTCACGACCCCTTCACAGCGTGGGTAACACCCGACGGCCCCGCGACGCTGTTAACGGGCCGGACCGCCGCGAACACGGCCCGGACCGCATCGGCGACCACGTGTCCTCAGGCCGCCTGGAGCTCCAGCCGCTCGCCGAACTCCCGCACCGCGGGCTCCTCGCCGTAGGGCGTGAGCCGCTGCTGGAGGTCGTCGAGATATTCGGCGCCCCGGCTGGAGCGCACCGTCGACAGCAGCTCCATCGCCCGGGTGCCCGTGTGGCACGCCCGCTCCACCTCCCGCTGCTGCACCTGGGCCGAGGCCAGCAGCACCAGCGCGATGCCCCGGCGCCTGTTCCGGGCCTCCGGCAGCGCGGCCAGCGCCTCCTTGGCCCGCCGGGCCGCCTGCTCCGGCTGCCCCAGGTCGCGGTGGCAGTGGGCCAGTTCGTCCGCGAGGTAGCCCGCGTCGAAGTGCGCGATCCAGACCGGGTCGTCGCCGGACTCCGGGCCCGCCTGCTCCAGCGCGGCGACCGCCCGCCCCGACACCGCGTGGCAGGTCCTGGCGTCCCCGAGCAGCGCGTGCCCCCGGGCCTCCGCCGCGTAGAACATCGCCTGGGCGCGGGGGGTGACCTGCCCCCGGGCGCCTTCCTGCGCGGCGCGCGCCAGTTGGGCGATCTCGCGGGGGTTGCCGAGCTGGGCGGCGAGATGACTCATCGACGCGGCGAGCACATAGCCGCCGTACGCCCGGTCGCCCGCCGCCTGCGCGAGCCGCAGCGCCTGGATGTAGTAGCGCTGGGCGAGGCCCGGCTGGCCGGTGTCGACCGCCATGTAGCCGCCGAGCTCGGCGAGCCGGGCCACCGCGCCGAACAGCTGCCGCCCCACCTGTTCGCGGTACGCCCCCGAAAGCAGGCCGGAGACCACGCTGTTGAGGTAGTGCACGAGCACCGGCCGCACATGGCCGCTGCCGAAGCGGTGGTCGAGGTCGGTCAGCGCGGCGGTCATCGCCCGCACCGCCTCGACGTCGGACATCCCGACCCGGGCCCCCGCCGTCCGCTCGACCTGGGCGTCCGGGCCCGAGATCAGCCAGTCCCGGCTGGGCTCGACCAGCGCGGACGCGGCGACCGCCGACCCGGTGAGCAGATCGCGGCGGCCCACGTCGCTGCGCCACAGCTCGCAGACCTGCTCGACGGCCCCGGCGACGGTCGGCGCGTACTGGAGGCCGACGCCGGAGGCCAGGTTCTTGCCGTTGGCCATGCCGATCTCGTCGATCGTGACCGTACGGCCGAGCTTGCGGCCGAGCGCCTCGGCGATGATCCCCGGGGCCCGGCCCCGGGGCTGCTGCCCCCGCAGCCAACGGGCCACGGAGGTCTTGTCGTAGCGCAGATCGAGGCCCCGCTCGGCCCCGACCATGTTCACGCGGCGCGCGAGGCCCGCGTTGGAACAGGCGGCTTCCTGGATGAGCGTCTGGAGCCGTTCGTTGGGCTGGCGGGCTACGAGAGGCCTTGCAGCCATATGTCCCCCTGAAGCATCGGTTATGTGCAGTGATCGGTGGAAGGGATCACTGCCCGTCACATACACAAGAAATGCGCATATTCCATCGGCATTCGGTACGGGCATGGCGCGTTGCACCGTCGCGGAGGTCCGCAGGCGGCCCTGGGCGGCGGTCCTGGAGGTGGTTACCCGCCGTTCGGTGCGACGCCTCACGCGCGCCCCCGCTCGTGCACCGATGCGCCCCGCGTGCGGGATCGATGCGCCGGGCCCCGGTTCGGGGGAGGCCGTAACCCCAGGTGACGGCGGGAGTTGTGCACGGCGTGGAAGAGCCCATCGGAGTCACGGAAGCCGCACAGGTCCCTCAGCAGCGGGGCGAGCATCTGCTCGACGCCGCGGTGCGGTATGCGGAAGAGCGTCACTGGGACGTGTTCCCCGGCACCTGGCTGGAGGCGGTGGGCGGCGGAGAGCGGTGTTCGTGCGGCGACGCCGGCTGCGCCCTGCCCGGGGCCCACGCGGACCGGCCCGACTGGGCGGGCCAGGCGACCGGCAGCGGGGCCGCCGCCCGGCGCATGTGGAGCAGGCAGCCCCGCGCCTCGGTGCTGCTGCCGACCGGCCGGACCTTCGACGCGCTGGAGGTTCCGGAGGCCGCGGGCTTCCTGGCGCTGGCCCGGATGGAGCGGATGGACCTGACGCTGGGCCCGGTGACCCGCACGCCCGACCGCCGGATGCTGTTCTTCGCGCTGCCGGGCGCCGCCGCCAAGGCGTCCGAGCTGGTGCGCGGGCTCGGCTGGAACGCCGAGGCGATCGATCTGACCGGCCTCGGCGAGGGCTGCTACGTCGCCGCGCCGCCCACCCGTGTCGGCGCCCGGGGTGCCGTGCAGTGGGCCCGCAAGCCCACCCATGCCAACCGCTGGCTGCCCGATGTGGAGGAGCTGATCAACCCGCTGGCGTACGCCTGCGCACGGGAGGCGGCCGACGCCCGTACGCGCGTTCCGTAAGGCGCCCGGACGGCGTCTCCCGGGGCCCCCGGCAGGCCTTTCGTAGGGTGGTCCCCACCTATGGGATATCGAAAGGCTGTGCCATGCCGGACCGGGCAGATGCACGTACCAAGACAGACGCGGCGAAGGACGTGACGGCGGGCGGTGCCCAGGAGACGCGGCCCGCCGTCCGCGTACAGGGGCTGTGGAAGCGGTTCGGGGATCAGGTCGCCGTCGCGGGGATCGATCTGGAACTGCCCGCGGGCAAGTTCGTCGGCCTGGTGGGGCCCAACGGGGCCGGCAAGACGACGACGCTCTCGATGGTCACCGGGCTGCTGCGGCCCGACATGGGGAAGATCGAGGTCGCGGGCCACGACGTGTGGACGGACCCGGTCGAGGTGAAGTCCCGGATCGGGGTGCTGCCGGAGGGGCTGCGGCTGTTCGAGCGGCTCTCGGGGCGTGAACTGCTCGCCTACAACGGGCGGTTGCGCGGCCTCCCGGGTGACGAGGTGGACAAGCGGGCCACCCAGCTGCTGGACGTCCTGGATCTCGCCGGCTCGCAGCACAAGCTGGTCGTGGACTACTCGACCGGCATGCGGAAGAAGATCGGGCTCGCGGCGGCCCTGCTCCACAACCCCGAAGTGCTCTTCCTGGACGAGCCGTTCGAGGGCGTCGACCCGGTCTCGGCGCAGACGATCCGGGGGGTGCTGGAGCGCTTCACCCGGTCCGGGGCGACCGTGGTCTTCTCCAGCCATGTGATGGAGCTGGTCGAGTCGCTGTGCGACTGGGTCGCCGTGATGGCGGCGGGCCGGATCAAGGCGCGGGGCACGCTGGCCGAGGTGCGCGGCGACGCCCCCTCGCTGCAGAGCGCCTTCCTCGAACTGGTCGGCGCGGGCGGCCGGGACGCCGGCGACTCCCTCGACTGGCTGGGCGGTTCCCGATGAGCGTGCTGGACGCCCCGGTCACCTCGGCCGCCCCCGCGGTGCCGACGACGGGCCTGACCCCGATCTTCGTCCGGCTCAAGCTGACGTTGCTGCGCAACGGACTGCGGCAGTCCTCCGGGCGCAGGGCGGCGTTCATCGCCTCCCTGGTCTTCACCCTGCTGCTCGCCGCGGGTCAGGTGCTCGGCCTGGTGCTGCTGCGCGGCAACGAGCACGCGGGCACCGTCGTGGTGCTGCTGACCGGTGTCGTGGCGCTCGGCTGGGCGGTGCTGCCGCTGTTCTTCCCCAGCGGTGACGACACCCTCGACCCGACCCGGCTGGTGATGCTTCCGCTGCGGCCCGAGCCGCTGATCCGGGCCCTGCTGGTGTCCTCGATGATCGGTATCGGACCGCTGTTCACCCTGTGTCTGGTGGTCGGTTCGGTCATCGCGCTGGCGCACGGGGCGGCGGGCGTGGTGTTCGCGGTGCTCGCGGTCCCGCTGACGATGCTGCTCTGCGTGGCGCTGTCCCGGGCGGTGGCCACGGCCAACGTCCGGCTGCTGAACTCCCGCAAGGGCCGCGACCTCGCGGTGCTCAGCGGGCTGGTGATCGCGGTGGGCATCCAGTTCGTCAACTTCGGCGCGCAGCGGCTCGGTCAGGCCGGCGGGCTGTCCACGCTGGAACCGGCGGGCGACGTGGTCCGCTGGCTGCCCGGCGCCTCCGCCGTGGCGTCGGTGGGGGCGGCCTCGGACGGTGCGTACGGGGTCGCCGCCGCCCAGCTCCTGATCACGGTGGCGGCCCTGGCGGCGCTGATGCGGATGTGGCGGCGGACCCTGGTGAGGCTGATGACCTCGCCGGACGGTTCGACCCTGGCGGCGGCGGAGCCGGCCCGTGAGGAGTCCGGCCGGGGCGGTCTGTCGGCGCTGCTGCCGGAGGGCCGCACGGCGACGGTGATGCAGCGCAGCCTGCGGTACGTGGCCCGGGACCCGAAGACCAAGGCGGCCTGGGTGACGGCGCTGGCGGTCGGGGCGATCGTGCCGCTGCTCAACGCGGTCCAGGGCACCGGCTCGGTCTACTTCGCGTGCTTCGCCGCCGGGATGCTCGGCATGCAGATGTACAACCAGTTCGGCCAGGACACCTCGGCCTTCTGGATGGTGGCGCTGACGATCTCCTCGCCCCGGGACGCGTACGTCGAACTGCGGGCGCGGGCGTTCGTCCTGCTGTTGCTCACCCTGCCGTTCACGCTGCTCGTGTGCGCGGTGACGGCGGCGGTGATCGGTGACTGGCAGGCACTGCCGGGGGCGCTCGGCCTGTCGTTCGCGCTGCTGGGCTCGATGCTGGCGACGGGCGCGGTGGCCTCGGCGCTGTTCCCGTACTCGATTCCGCAGGAGGGCGCGTTCAAGAACGTGGTGCCGGGGCAGGGCGGCCTGGCCTGGATCTCGATCCTCGGCGGCATGGTGGCCGCCGCGCTGCTGGCCGCGCCGGTGATCGTGCCGACCATCTGGATGCACGTCACGGACCGCCACGACGCGCTGTGGCTCCTGGTGCCGGGCGGGCTCGCTTACGGGGCGCTCGTCGGGTGGGCGGGGCTGCGGATCGCCGCACGCCGCACGGCGGCCCGGCTGCCGGAGATCCTGACGGCGGTCAGCAAGGGCTGAGGGCCGGGGCTACGGGAGCACCCGCAGCTGCTCCAGGAACGGTTCGACCGCGGCCCGCCAGCCCTCCGGCTGGTCGTAGTGGACGAGGTGGCCCGCGTCCGCCACCTCCGCGTACTGGCCGCGGGGCAGCACCCGGACCATCTCCTGGGCCTCGGCGCGGCCCAGCTCCCCGTCGAGTCCGCGCAGCACCAGCGCGGGGCACTGGACCTGGGCCAGCTCCTCCCAGTGGGCGTCGAAGACCCAGGTGGCGCGGGTGCGGAGCATCTGGTGGCGGGAGAAGACGGGGCGCCAGCCGTCTTCCCGCTCGGCCATCACCTCCGCGTAGAACTCGCCGCGCGAGGGGTTCGGCCGCTCCACCCAGGGGTCGTCCTCGCCGAACCACTTCCGTACGTCGGCGAGGGTGGCGAAGGGCAGCGGCCAGGAGTCGAACCAGTCGCTCCACTCGCGCTGGGAGGCAGCCCCGAGGGCGGAGGCCCGCATGTCGCAGACGACGAGGGCGCGGACCAGGTCGGGACGCTTGGCGGCGAGCTGCCAGCCCGTGAGGGCTCCCATGGCGTGGCCGACGACGGTGACGGGGCCGAGCCCCAGCTGCTCGATCGCGGCCTCGGCGTCGGAGACGTAGGCGTCGCGGCTGTACGGGCCGTCGGCGGGCTTGTCGCTGCGGCCGTGGCCCCGCTGGTCGAGGCCGACCGCGCGGTGCCGTTCGGCCAGCCAGCGGGCGGTCGGGGCCCAGTGCGAGGCCCGGCCCATCAGTCCGTGCAGCAGTAAGACCCCGGGAGCGCTGTCCGCTTCCGCGCGCTCCTTGGGCGGATCGGCGAACTCCCATGCCGCGAGGCGTACGCCGTCGTTTCCGGTCACATCGATGCGCCGCACCATAGTCCTGGCACCCCCTTCTGGTCCTCGATCACCGTGTGGTCGCGCCCCGTCAGGCTATCGAACTCTTATTCGAAAATGAGGCTCCGTCACCCAAGACCCCACGTTCGAGTGACACCGGTCAAGGATTGATGCCGACCGGCCTGGGGAGATCTTCAGCGGGAGGCGGGCCGCTCGGGGACAGGGGCCCGCGGAAACTGACCTTGAGAGCTCGGGGCTCCAGGTCAGCACAGGGGAGGAACGGCCCCGGCGCCTTCGGGCGCCGGGGCCGCCCCCTGCCGGGGGACGACCCTCGGGCAGCACCCGGCGGATCAGGGCCGGAGCCGCGACAACGATGGCAGACCGCGGCGCGAACCACCCCGCACCGGCCGGGATCAGGGCATGGAGAAGCACGCCGGGCACCGTGCGGTGCGCGTGATGGAACGACGGGCGCATCCCCTGCTCCCTCCCCGACCGTGCCAGCCGGAGCCGGCCGACACCCTCAGGTCCTCTGCCTGGCCTCAGCCTGGCATGTGACGCGTCCGGCCGCTGCCATTCCGGACGGAAATCGGAAAGCGCACATCACGGTTGTGTTGCCGTGGCCGACGCACCGGGCCGACGCCGGGCGACGAACGCGCCCGCACCGGGCGACGATCGCGTCGGCGGCGGGCGGCGACCCGGTCAGCGCTTGGCGACGAAGACGTGCGAGGCGACCTCGGAGTCGAGCTCGGCCGCCTCCCCGCTGGAGCCGACCAGCACCCCGCCGGGCGACTCGGTCACGCTGACGACGGACCCGGGCTGCACCCCGGCCCTGCGCAGCGTGTACATCAGCTGGGCGTCGGTCTGGATCGGCTCCCCGATCCGCCGCACCACCACGGTCTTGCCCTCGGTGCCCGGGTCCAGCTCGGCCAGGCTGACCATGGAGGCGTCCAGGAACGATTCGGCCCCGGCCTTCTCGCCCAGCTCCTCCAGGCCGGGGATGGGATTCCCGTACGGCGACTCCGTCGGGTGGCGCAGCAGCTCCAGCACCCGCCGCTCCACCGCCTCGCTCATCACGTGCTCCCAGCGGCAGGCCTCGGCGTGGACCTGCTCCCACTCCAGGCCGATGACGTCCACGAGCAGACACTCGGCGAGCCGGTGCTTGCGCATGACACGGGTGGCGAGGCGGCGGCCCTCCTCGGTCAGCTCCAGATGGCGGTCCCCCGCGACTCGGACCAGTCCGTCGCGCTCCATGCGGGCCACCGTCTGGCTGACGGTCGGACCGCTCTGGTCCAGCCGTTCGGCGATACGGGCGCGCATGGGGACCACGCCTTCCTCTTCCAGTTCGAGGATGGTGCGGAGATACATCTCCGTGGTGTCGATCAGTCCGGACATACGTGCCCCTCGATGCTGTGACTAGAAAACGTCGTGCGATGGCCCTGCACCAATTCTGACGCATAGCGCCGACAACCGTGCCGCCCCGGCGGAAGACCGGTGGAAGTGCGTGCGGCGGGGGCCATGAGGCGCTATTGACAGTCCACTGGTCCAGACCGCAACGTGATCGGCGGCACCGGCATTCCCGCACCGCGGGACGCCTGCCGCACCACCCGTACCACCCCGTCCCCATCCCCGCCGAAAGGGCTCTCCCGATGAGCGACAGCAAGCTGGCCGGTCAGTTCTTCGATGCGGCCATCGGCCTGCTGACGCGGGTGCGGGACGAGGAGGCGGACAGCATCGCCGCCGCCGGCGCGGCCGTCGCGGACACCGTCGAGTCCGGCGGCAGGCTCTTCGCCTTCGGCGCGGGCCACTCCTCGCTGGCCGCACAGGACGTCGTCTACCGCGCGGGCGGCCTGGCCCTGATGAACCTGCTCACCGTGCCCGGCGTGGTCGGTGTGGACGTCATGCCCGCCACGCTCGGCTCGGCGCTGGAGCGGGTGGACGGGCTCGCCTCGGCCGTCCTGGACTCCAGTCCCGCCACCGCCGGGGACCTCCTGGTGATCGTCTCGCTGTCCGGGCGCAACGCCCTGCCGGTCGAGATGGCGCAGAACGCCCGCGCCCTCGGGCTGAAGGTCATCGGCCTCACCTCGGTCGCGTACGCGGAGAGCACCCGCTCCCGGCACGCGTCGGGCGGCTTCCTGCGCGACCACTGCGACATCGTCCTGGACAGCAAGATCGCGATCGGCGACGCGGAGCTGACGGCTCCCGGCGTCGACGCCCCCTTCGCCCCCGCCTCGACCGTGGTGACCAGCGCGATCATGCAGGCGATGCTGGCCGCCGCCGTCGAGCAGCTGGTGGCCCGCGGCGTCGAGCCGCCGATGTTGCGCTCGGGCAACGTCGACGGCGGCCACGAGTGGAACGGCCGGGTCATGACGGAGTACCGGGACCGGATCTTCTACCGCCACTGACCGCCCGGGTACCGCCGCTGACCGCCCGGACCGGATTGCCGGAAGCAGATTGCCGGAAGCAGGCAGGCGGCGGCTCCCGACCACTGCCTGTTCCTGTCCTTGTCCTTCCGCACTCCCCCGGCTCAAGCTGAGCACGCGGGGCGCAGGGGCGGCCCGCCGGCGAGAGTTCGGAGGGGGGCGGGGTGAGACACATCCCCGTGTTCAGGTGGGTGCTGGCCCTCGGACTGGCACTGATCACCTGGTCGGCGGTCCTGTACGCGACCGCGCCGGCCTTTCCCGAGCTGAAGCAGGTCGAGCTGACGGTGCTCGACGAGAAGCCGGACGGCGCGTGCACCGTGACCTGGGTCGACCCGTACGGGGCCGGCGAGCTCGAAGGGACCTACCGGTGCGATCCCGAGCGGGACACCACGCTGAAGGCGCCGCACTACGACGACCGGGGCTTCGGCTGGGACACGGGGTGGGTGCTCGCCGACGGACCCGACAAGGGTGACCTGTACTCCCTGGAGGAGGAGGCCGCGGCCGACGACGCGCGGATCGACCTCTCCGACGCCCTCGTGATGATCGGACTGCCCCTGACGGTCGTCGCCGTCGTCGGCGGCAACGTCCGCTCGCTGCGCCGGGCGCGCGGCGTGCGCCCCAGGCTGGTCCGCCGGGCGACCCGGCTCAAGGAGGCCGCCGAGCTGGTGGCGCAGGACCACCGCCGGGCCGTGGAAGCGGTACGGGCGGCCTGGGCGCCGCTGCACCAGGAGCTGGTGGACGGGAAGCTGGGCCGGATTCCGGTGAGCCGGATGCGGGGCCTGGCGGAGAAGCGGCTGCGGGCCGGGGAGCTGGAGCAGGGCGGCGTCCGCACCGTACGGGACGTGCTCGACGCCGGGACGTGGGCGCTGGCCCAGTTCTTCGGCATGGAACGGGACATGGCCGAGCAGACGGTGGCCGCGGCCCGTCGGACGGCCGACGCGGTGGGCCGGGAAGTGACGGTCCGGTTCGACGCCGGCCCGGAACCGCGCACCACCGCGCTGCTCGCCGCACTCCAGGTGCTCGTGGACGCCGGCCCGGGCGCACGCCACGCGGCACGGGTCGGCGGTGAGCTGGCGGCGCGGCTGGAACCACTGCTCATCGCCGCCGAACCCGCCTCCGGGGTCCGGGAGATGCTGCGGACCTCGCCGTACGAGCGGGACAACGCCGTGTCGGCGGTGAACAAACTGCGCCTCGTGCTGGCCGAGACCGAACGGGAGTGCCTGGAGGAGCGATTCGCCCAGGCGTCGGTCGACCTGCTGCGCGGCCCGGACACGGACGCGGACGAACTGGCCACCTGGGCGGACTTCGAGGCCCGGCCGGCGAAGTACTACGGGGCGCTCGCGGAGACCATCGGGAAGAGCGTCGCCCCTGCCGCGCCCCGGGAGCCCGGGCGGGCCGGGGCGGGCAGCCGCCGCAGGCGCGGGTGAGGCGCGGCGGGGGCCCGGCTACGCCCCCGCCGTCGCCTGCGCCAGGTCGACCGCTCCCGCGACCCGGGCCGCGACCGTCTCCGCGTACGCCGCGTCGGTACGTTCAAAGGCGGACCGGTTCGCCGCGCGGAGGAACGTCAGCACGCCCAGTGTCCGGCCCCGGCTCCGGAGCACCGCGCAGAGCGCGTGCGCCGCGTCCCGGGGCCAGCGCCGTTCCGCGGCCCAGGCCCGCGCGGCGTCCCCGGCGGCCGCGCTCGTACGGACGGTGCCGGTGCGCTCGACGGAGCGGAGGGCCGGGTGGCCGGGTTCGTAACGGGCCGGGATGGCGCCGCCGGACACCGGGAGGCAGGGGCCGGGGGCGTCGAAGGGGGTGGCGGCCGTGCGCACCAGGCGCTCGCCCGCCACCAGGTCGACCAGGACGTGGTCGGCGAACCCGGCGAGCGCGAAGTCCAGCAGGGAGGTCGCCGCCTCCATCGGGTCCTCGCACTCGGAGGCCGTGCGGGCGGCCCGGTGCAGCTGGCTCGTCCGGAACCTCAGCCGGTCGGCCTCCTGCTCCGCGAGCCTGTCGGCGGTGACGTCCCGGAACAGCCACCCCACCCCGAGCGGGACCGGCTCCTCCGTCAACGGCGAGGCCAGCCGCAGGAATCCGCTGCGCCAGCACCGGCGGCGTTCGCCCTCCGCCGTCCGCAGGGTCACCCACACCTCGGCCGGAGCGCTCGGGGCGCCTTCGGCGAGCACATGGTGCAGGGCCGCCTCCAGCTCCTCGACGCCCTGGACCACCAGTTCGCCGAGCGGACGGCCGAGGAGGGTGGTGCGGCCCCCGCCTAGCGCGCGGGCCGCGTACGCGTTGACGACCGTCGGGCGCAGGTCGACGTCGACGAGGACCACGCCCCAGGACGCGTCCTCCAGCAGCGCCTCGCTCAGCGCGATGGCCCGCTCCAGGTCGATCTGGGCGTGGACCTCGCTGAACGCGCAGTAGACCCCGGCCGGCTTCCCGTCCGCCCCGCGCACCCCGGCGGACTGGGTCCGCACGAGCACACGGCCGCCGTCCTTGCGCAGCAGGGCGAACTCGTGCACCTGCCGCCCCGGCGCGTCCATGGCCGACATCAGCCGCGCCCGCACCTCGTCCGCGTCGGCCCGGCGCACCGCCCAGCCCGCGAAGCCGGCCCGCCCCACGGCCTCGCGCGCCGTCCAGCCGAGGACGCGTTCGGCCTCGCGGTTCCAGTGGGTGACCGTGCCGTCCGCGTCGAACGCGCAGAGCGCGGCGTCCATGCCGTCGAGCAGCGCGGCCAGCAGTTCGGACCCGGCAGGCTCGCCGGGGACCCCGCCCTCGCCGACCGGCGGCCCGGGGTCGGCGGAGCACCCCGGGGGCCCGCCGCCGGAATCCTCGTCCGGCCCGAGCTCGTCGGTGGTCCCGCTGCTCCTGGAAGCACCCACTCCGCACCCCCCGCGACACGTGTCCGCCGTTTGCCCACGCGTCGCCGCGTGTATTGCCGCACGTCAGACCATTCAACTCGAACGTGACCCAGCACACATCAACTTCACCGAAATCATTTCTCTCCCCGTGGATTCCGCATCGCCCCCACCATCGCTTTCACGCCACACCGCAACAGCGCCCGGGGCCCATCACCCCCTCCGCCGCGCGGAGTTCACCGGAGGCACGGCCCCGCGTGACGACGACGTCATACGGAGTCCACCGGGCACGCCCAGCCTTGGGTCGCCCTCGCCCACGCCTCATTCCGCCCGTTCCTCCGCCCCTCGACCGCCCCTCGACCGCAAGGAGTCCCTCCGTGACGCCCTTCCGCACCGCACGTCCGACGGCGGCGACCACCCTCGCCGTCTGCGCCGCGCTCGCGACACTCGTCGCCGCCGCCCCCGCGCCCGCCGCACCTGCCGCTCCCGCCGCCCGGCAGGACGGCCCCCGGCCGCTCCCCGCCGTCACCCCGCGCGCCGAGACCGCCACGCTGTACGACGACGAGCAGGGCGGCAACGCCAACGCGGACGATCCCGCGATCTGGCGCGATCCCGCCGCCCCGGACGACAGCCTGGTGATCGCCACCGCCAAGGAGGGCGGGCTGCGGGTCTACGGTCTGGACGCCCGCCTGGTGCAGTCGCTGCCCGCCCCCTCCGCGCCCGGCCCCGACGACGCCCCGGGCCGCTTCAACAACGTCGACCTGGTGCACGGACTGCGGCTGTCCCCGGGCCGGACGGCGGACCTGGCCGTCACCTCCGACCGGGGCCACGACCGGCTGCGTATCCACCGCATCGACCCGTCCCGGCCGGGCGGCCCGCTGACCGACGTCACCGACCCGGCGGCGCCCCGGGTGTTCTCCGCCGATCAGGACGAGGTGAACGAGCAGACGACGGCGTACGGCCTGGCCACCTGGACGGACCGCCGCAGCGGCCGTTCGTACGCCCTGGCCAGCCGGCGCAACCGCACGTCGGTCGCGCTGCTGGAGCTGCTCCCGACCCGGTCCGGCACCGTGACGTACCGCAAGGTCCGCAGCCTCGACCTGCCCTCCGCGTTCCGGCTGCCCGACGGCACGTCCTGGACGCCCTGCGGCGAACCGGGCGAACTGCCCCAGGTCGAGGGGATGGTGGTCGACCCGGCGGACGGCACGCTCTACGCCGGCCAGGAGGACGTGGGCATCTGGCGGATGCCCGCCGACCTGCGGGGGAAGCCGGTGCTGGTGGACAGGGTCCGTGAGTACGGCGTGCCGGGGACGTACGACGAGGAGAGCGAGGAGTGCGCCCCCGGGAAGGACCCGGGCTTCGGCGGCACCCGTCTCTCGGCCGACGTGGAGGGGCTGACCCTGCTCCCCGAACGGAACGGCGACCGCTATCTGCTGGCCTCCAGCCAGGGCGACGACACCTTCGCCGCGTACGCCCGCCGGACCGGCCGTGAGAACGGGACCGGCCGCGAGAACGGGACCGTTCCCGTGTACGCGGGTGGCTTCCGCGTGACGGCGGCCTCGGCGACGCTGGACGGGGCCGAGGTCTGCGACGGCGCGGCGGTGCTCAACGAGCCGCTCGGCAGCCGGTACCCGGGCGGCCTGCTCGTCGTCCAGGACGGCAGCGCCGCCCCCGCGCAGGACGAACGGGAGGCCACCGGCTTCAAGTTCGTCGATCTGAGGAAGGTGCGGGGAGCGCTGGGCCTCACGGGCGCCGGTGGAAGAACCGGCGCGGAAGAAGTCACCGAATAAATCGGTTGAAGCGCGATCCGGGGCGCTCCTAGGCTGTGGGCACACAGGAAAGGAGGTGTTCCGGAAGTGATTTCTTCTCGGACTCGTGAGGTGACTGCGGGCTGACGCCCGTCGTCGCACTCTTTCTGCAGTGCAGGCCGGACGCCGGCCAATCCCCAGCAGTCACCGACCCGCAGGCTCGCCGGTAAGTCCGGCCGGCTCCTCTGTGCACGGAGGAACCAGAGCCTGCGGGTTTCTGCGTTTCCCGGCCCCCGCAGGCCCTCGCGGAGTGAGGATCACGGGCAGAGCCGCTCCACCCGCCATTTTCCGACGCCCGGCTCGTCGCCCTCCCTCACGTACCGCAGCCGGTCGTGCAGCCTGTTCTCGTGCCCCTGCCAGAACTCGATGGTCTCGGGCACCACCCGGAAGCCTCCCCAGTGCGGCGGGGCCGGGACCTTCTCGCCCTCGGGGTAGCGGGCGGCCAGTTCCTCGTACCGCCGGATCAGCTCCTCGCGGGAGCCGACGACCGTGGACTGGGCGCTGGCCCACGCGCCGAGCCGGGAGCCGTGCGGGCGGGTGCGGAAGTAGCCCACGGTCTCCTCGCGGGAGGTGCGCAGGGCCGTGCCGGTGACGATGACCTGGCGGGCCATCGGGTGCCAGGGGAACAGCAGCGAGACGTACGGGTTGGCGGCCAGCTCGCGGCCCTTGCGGGAGTCGTAGTTCGTGAAGAAGACGAAGCCCCGGTCGTCGTACTGCTTGAGCAGCACGGTGCGCGAGGACGGGCGGCCGTCCGGAGCGGCGGTGGAGACGATCATCGCGTTGGGCTCGTGCAGCACCCCGCCGACGGCGACCTGGCGGAACCAGCGGGCGAACTGGTCCATCGGATCGGGGCTGAGGTCACGCTCGGTGAAGTCCTCCGAGCGGTACTGCTCGCGCATCGCCGCCGGATCGGTGGTGGAATCGGTAGGGGAGGGCTTACGGGAGGGCCCGGCGGAAGGAGCCTGATGATGGGCGGCGTGATCCGGTGCGGGCACAGCATGATCCGGATTCGGCACGGAGTGATCTGGTGTGGTCACGGGCCCATCCTGCCGCAGCAGCCCAGTGTGCCCGGCGGGGAGGGCCCGTAATCACGCGCCGTCGAAAGGGACCCCTGTGCCGGATGTCACGCTTCCCCGCTCCGTGGGAACCCGCCAATATCTTGGGGCAGGCCCCTGTGTCCTGGGGAGTCCTTCGCACAGCAGCGGCCTTCGCACACAGCAGCCTTGACGCACGTGCTCCGCGTACGCCACGGCCGCCCGACCACAGCACGCTGCCCGCCGCCCGCCGCCCGCCGCCCGCCGAACTGAGGGAGCCGCCTGATGTCCGACTTCGTACCCGGTCTTGAGGGAGTCGTCGCGTTCGAAACGGAGATCGCCGAACCGGACAAGGAAGGCGGTTCGCTCCGTTACCGCGGGGTCGACATCGAGGATCTCGTCGGCCACGTCTCGTTCGGAAACGTGTGGGGCCTGCTGGTGGACGGGGCGTTCGACCCCGGGCTGCCGCCCGCCGAGCCGTTCCCGATCCCCGTGCACTCCGGTGACATCCGGGTCGACGTGCAGTCGGCCCTGGCGATGCTGGCGCCCGTCTGGGGCCTGAAGCCGCTGCTGGACATCGACGAGGCGACCGCCCGCGACGACCTGGCGCGAGCGGCCGTGATGGCGCTGTCCTACGTCGCCCAGTCGGCGCGCGGCCAGGGGCGGCCGATGGTGCCGCAGAGCGAGATCGACAAGGCGCAGTCGGTGGTGGAGCGGTTCATGATCCGCTGGCGCGGCGAGCCGGACCCGAAGCACGTGCAGGCGGTCGACGCGTACTGGACGTCGGCGGCCGAGCACGGCATGAACGCCTCGACGTTCACGGCCCGGGTCATCGCCTCGACGGGCGCGGACGTCGCGGCCGCCCTGTCCGGCGCGGTGGGCGCGATGTCGGGCCCGCTGCACGGCGGCGCCCCGTCCCGGGTCCTCGGCATGATCGAGGAGATCGAGCGTACGGGCGACGCGAGCGCGTACGTGAAGCAGGCACTGGACCGGGGCGAGCGCCTGATGGGCTTCGGCCACCGCGTCTACCGCGCCGAGGACCCCCGTGCCCGTGTCCTGCGCCGCACGGCCCGCGAGCTGGCCGCCCCACGCTTCGAGGTGGCGGAGGCGCTGGAGAAGGCCGCACTGGAGGAGCTGCACGCGCGGCGTCCGGATCGCGTCCTGGCGACGAACGTGGAGTTCTGGGCGGCGATCGTGCTGGACTTCGCGGAGGTCCCGGCGCACATGTTCACGTCGATGTTCACCTGTGCCCGTACGGCAGGCTGGTCGGCGCACATCCTGGAGCAGAAGCGCACGGGCCGCCTGGTGCGCCCCTCGGCGACGTACATCGGCCCGGGGACGCGGGACCCGCGCGAGATCGACGGGTACGACGACATCGTGCGATGAGCCGGTCGGGGCAGCGTCGGGGCCCGGCCGGTGGGTGCGACGCGACGGGGTAGGCGCGGACGCCACGGGGTAGGCGCATCGGCACACCTTCGGCACGAGGAGGCTCACCGTGACCACGCCCCGCCCGACCCTGACCCTGTCCAGCACGGTGCTCGACGCCCCGGACCCGGTGGAACTGGCGGACTTCTACCGCCGGCTCCTCGGGTGGGAGCCGGTGCAGGAGGAGCCCGGCTGGGTCAAGCTCCTCCCGCCCGGCGGCGGCTCGGGCCTGGGCTTCCAGACCGCGAAGCCGTACGTCCCCCCGGTCTGGCCCGCATCCCCCGGCGACCAGCTGATGATGCTGCACCTGGACTTCGAGGTGACCGACCTGGAGGCAGGCGTGGCCCACGCGGTGGCGGAGGGCGCCACACCTGCGGAGTTCCAGCCGCAGCCCGACGTACGGGTGATGTTCGACCCGGTGGGCCACCCGTTCTGCCTGTTCGTGAGCGACAAGCTGCCGGGCGAGCCTCCGGCGATCAGCCCCGAGTGGGTGGCGGAGCAGACCCGGGAGATCGCCGGGCAGGACCGGGTGACGGCCGAGGACGCGGTGGCCTCTCCTGACCCGCGCGGGCCGGCACGGCAGGCGGAGCCGGACACGTCGGCGTAGCGGGCGGCGCCGGGTCGTGGTCGCGACGGACGGCCCCGGCCGTGGTTTCGGAGGACGTCTTCAGTCGCGGTCGCGACGGACGGCGATGACGTTGTCGGTCACGGTCGCGGTCTCGCCGCCGGGTCCGGTGGCGGTCCGCCGGGGCGCGTGGCACCGCTCGGTCCGCCATGCGTCGCCGAGCCGCAGGGACGCGAGCACGTCGTCGGGGGCGGGGAAGCGTACGTCCTCGTGGCCGTCCCGCCAGGACCAGGGGGCGAGCGAGGCGTGCTCGACCAGCACGAGCAGGCCGCCGGGGGCGACGGCCTCGGCGGCGCGCCGGAGCACCTGCTCGCGGGGGATCTCCACAGGGGTGTGGAAATAGCTGGCGGTCACCAGACCGAAGGTCCCGTCGGGGAAGGACCGGGCCAGGTCGTGCCGGCTCGGGTGGACCCGGTCGGCGAGCCCTGCCGCGGCGGCTCCGGCGGCGACCCGGCCCAGGGCGGTCGCCGAGACGTCGACGGCGGTGACGTCCCAGCCGAGCGAGGCGAGCCAGAGCGCGTCGCCGCCGTGCCCACACCCCAGGTCCAGCGCCCGTCCCCCGTCGCCCGGTGCGGGGGCCAGAGCGGTGACGACCTCGGAGAGTACGGCGTTGGGGCGGGTGCCCCACTGCGCGTCGACGCCGGCGTAGTGGTTCTCCCAGAAGGCGGCGGAGTCGGTGGCGCCGGTGGCACCGGTGGTGTCGCTGCTCATCGCTGTTCCCTTTCATGCCCGTGGAGGCCGCTCCGGACGAGCCGCCCACTGGACAGGAAGGTGCGCTGCGGCCTGCCTCCCTTGCAAGCTCCCATGCCGTTTCGGCAACCTGGCAGACATGGCACCCGGCGAAGGCACAGCAGACACAGCAGACTCGGAAGACACAGCAGGACGGACGCCCAAGGACACCAGGAAGCCCAAGGACGACGTCCTGGCCGCGGTGGGTCCCCGCCTCCGCGTACTGCGGCGCAGGCACGGGATGACGCTCGCCGAGCTGGCCGAGCGGACCGGGATCAATGAGAGCACCCTGTCCCGTCTGGAGGGCGGCACGCGCAGGCCGACGCTGGAGTTGCTGCTGCCGCTGGCGGAGGTCCACGCGGTACCGCTGGACGAACTGGTGGGCGCGCCCCGCACGGGCGACCCGCGCATCCACCTCCGCCCGGTCACCCGCGACGGCCTCACCTACGTACCGCTCAGCCGCCCCGGCGGCGTCCAGGCCCACAAGCTGCTGATCCCGCCGGGTCCGGACACCGAACCGACCCTGCGGACCCACGAGGGCTTCGAGTGGCTGTACGTCCTGGCCGGCCGGCTGCGCCTGATCCTGGGCGAACGCACCCTGGTCCTGAAGCCCGGCGAGGCGGCCGAGTTCGACACCCACGTGCCGCACTGGCTCGGCCCCGACGACGACCGGACGGTGGAACTCCTCGTCCTCTTCGGCCACCAGGGCGAACGGGCCCACCTGCGGGCCCACCAGGGGCCTTTGGGAGGATCAACCGATGCGCCCCACTGACGCGGCATCCGTACGCCACTCCCCCTCGACCTGGCAACAGCCCTGCCCCGCTACGGCGTCGGCCGAGCGCAGCGCCCTGACCGAAGCACTCGCGGAACGCATCCTGACCGCCGGTCCGGGCCGCCTGCTCGTGGGCATCGACGGCTTCACGGCAGCGGGAAAGACGAGCTTCGGCCACGAACTGGCCGCGCAGATCGCGGCGTCGGGCCGCCCGGTGCTCCGGGCCACGCTGGACGACTTCAAGAACCCGTGGAAGGACCGCCACCTGTACGACCGGGAGTCGGGCGAGGGCTACTACCGCAACGCGTACGACTACGACGCGGCCCGCCGCCTGCTGCTGGACCCCTGCCGGAACCCGGAGGCAGCACATCCTGCACGCTGTGTTTCATAGACCCGCTCACGCAGAAGAACCACGCGACGGAGACGACCCCGCTCGCCCCGGACTCGGTCCTGATCGTGGACGGAGTCTTCGCGTTCCGGCCCGAGATCGACACGTACTGGGACGTCCGCATCTGGATGGACGTGGACGCCGAACTCTCCGTACGCCGGGGCGCGGAACGCGACCAGAACTGGGCGGGCTCGGACGCGGAGGCGATCCACCGCGACCGCTACCTGGTGGCGGAGCGCCTCTGCCTCAGGGAGGTGGACCCGCTGCCGAGGATGGACGCGGTGGTGGACAACACGGATTTCGCGCGACCGCGGCTGGTCACGAGCTGACCCGCCGCCCCTCCGCGAGGTGGTCGCGTCGGCCGGGGCGCAGGGCCGGGAAATCCGCGTGCTCCGGCGGCGGAGCCGCGCTATCGTCGTCCGTATGAACGTCACCGGCCCACGCACCACCGCGACCGCGCGAGCGACCAGCTCGCCGGTTGCCGCCGCCTGACCTTCTCTCCCCCCGGCGACCGGAAACGGTCCGTCGGCAGTGCCGTGGAGCCTCTGGCCCCGGCCGGGTGACCGAACGGTCCCGTTCTCCGGTGCCTCCCCGCCGCAACGCGAAGGAGCCACACCCATGCGTACGGACCAACTGGTCAACACGTTCGTCGAGTACTACGAGGAGCGCGGCCATCGCCGCATCACCGGCTCGACCCTGCTGCCGCCCGACGGCGACCCCGTGCTCTTCACCACCTCCGGCATGCACCCGCTCACGCCGTACCTGGAGGGCCGCCCCCACCCGCTGGGCCGGCGGCTGGTGAACGTACAGCGCTGCCTGCGCACCACGGACCTGGACGAGGTCGGGGACGCCACCCACCTGACGGTCTTCGAGATGCTCGGCACCTGGTCGCTGGGCGACTACGAGGGCCCGCTCAGCCTCGACTGGGGGTACGGGCTGCTCACCGAGGGCCTGGGCATCGACCCCGGTCTGCTGCACGCCACCGCCTTCGCCGGGGACGGACGGACAGGGCCGGACACGGCCTCCGTCGACCTGTGGCAGGGCCTGGGCGTCCCCGTGGAACTCACCGTGGAGGACAACTGGTGGCCCAACGACTCGGTCGGCCCCTGCGGCCCCGACTCGGAGATCTTCCTGTGGACCGGCGACGGCCCGCCGCGGTCGACGCCCACCCTCGACGACCGCTGGGTCGAGGTGTGGAACCACGTCACGATGACCCACCGCCGCCTCGACGACGGCTCCCTCGTCCCCCTCCCCCAGCGCAACGTCGACACCGGCCTCGGCCTGGAGCGGCTGGCCTCGCTGCTCCAGGGCAAGTCGTCCGTCTTCGCATGCGACGTCTTCGACCCCTGGCGCCATCTGGTGCCCGCCCTGTGGCCGCTGGACGAACCTTCACTGCGCCTGGTCTGCGACCACCTGCGCTCGGCCGTCGTGGTGCTCGGCGACGGCGTACGCCCGGCCAACACAGGGCGCGGCTACGTGCTGCGCCGCCTGGTACGACGGGTACTCACCGTGCTGTGGCGCGCCGATCCCTCGCGCAGCGTCGGGGACCTGCCGCACGAACTGGTCGAGCACACAGGGGACCACTTCCGGCAGGACATGCGCCCGGGTGATGTGCTCCGGACGCTGCTCGAAGAGGAGCACCGGTTCCGCCGCCTCCTGGAGCGCGGCCGAGGAGTGCTCGCCAAACCCCGGTTCCAAGGTCCCCTGACCGAGGAGGACTTCCACTACCTCCACGACACCCATGGGCTGCCCCGCGAGCTGGTGGAGAGCCTGCGCCGGGAGTGAGGACGTGAAGCGCACCGCCACCGCCACCACGGTTCCAGCGGTTGGACGTGCGGTGATATCCGTTCTGACCGCTGGGGATGTGGTGGCAGAGCCTGTCCGTGTGCGGAGCCGAGGGCGAGTCCCAACCCGTTGTGCTCCAAGAACTCAAGCGTGCCTGTGCTGCGACAGATCGTGGCCCGGGGCAGCACGGTGTGAACCGTACGGCGATCCGCCGACGCCGTGGAGCCGAGGGCGCGGGCGGGAGCGCGCCGGAGCAGGGCCCGGCCCACCAGGGCTGCCCGAGCCCATGGGGCCGCGAACGCTCGGACTGCCCAAAGCCGCGCGCCAACTGGCCACCTGTCGTGCTCAATCAAGATCGCACTGGGGCGTGTTTCGAAAGTAGCGCCGTCCGCCCGGAGGGCGGGCTCGGCGGCGTCCGGTGCGTGCGATCGCACGGCGGAGGGCCGCCCCGATACCGGCTGTATCGGGGTGATCCCGACAACGCGGCGAGGGATGGGGCCGCCCCTGCTCGAGCGAGGCCGAGAGCTTGGGGAAGGGCCAGGCGTCGTCGAGCAGGCGGGACTTTCGAAACGCGCCCCAGGGCCAACGTCGCCTGCACTGGCCTGCCGCACGGACAGGCATCATGATCCGGGCACTTTCGCAGGACTTTGGCACACTGCGGGGTCCCGAAAGGCTCGCTCCTGACAGACGACGCCAGGTGCGGATGACGGAGGCAGATCATGGGAGCAGACGCGGACGCGGGTTCGCTGGACTGGGCGAAGGCCTGGATGTGCGCTACTTTCATCCGCGGTCTCGGCCCCGAGGAGGTGTTCGCCCGCTACGGCGCCGATCCGGAGCGGGCGCGCCTGCTCGACTGGGACGCGGCCTCGGATCTGCCCTCGGGCGCATCGGACCACGGGACGGTCTCGCTGCTACGGGCCGGCAGGATCGGTGAATGGGCCTTCTGCGTCGAGGAGGAAGGCGGCATCGGCTGCCGGGAAGAATCGCTCGCGAAGCTGTCCAAGGGGACTGAGACGTACAGCGTGGCGACCACCGAGGGCATCGACGTGTTCCAGCACTGGCGCGACGGTGAGTGCGTCGAGTATTTCGAGCCGGGCATGGAGCACAGTCGGTCCGAACCGCTCGGCCCCTGGTGGGATCGGGTGGACGAGGCGCTCGCCGCACACGCAGGCGAGGGCTCCGGGGTGGCCCCGGTGGTGGCCCTCGTGCTCGACCACCTCGGCATCGTCCTGGACGACGCGATCCTCGCCGGGCCCTGGCCCAGCCTGACGCTCGCCGAGGACGACACACCAGCGGCACCGCCGGGCCCTGCCTACGCGGGCGAGGGGACGGTTCCGACCGGGACCGTCCTGGATTTCGGCCCTTCAAGTGGATGGTCCTGAACGGCAGAATCGTCGTTCGCCGCCCTGGGCCACGACCTGCGGCCGGCCGACGCTACGCCCTGCCGGGCCGGGTGTCCTCGGCCGGGTCCCGGAGCCAGACGTGCCGGCCCCGGTCGGTCACGGTGAGCCCGAACTGCTCGGCGTCGGGCCGTCCCACAGCCTCGTCATCCCGTCCTGAGCCTCTACGGAGAGTCCACGACCCGGGGAGCGTAGGCGCGCAGGAACGTGTCGACCGCGGCCCGCCCCACGGCGCGCAGTTCGGCGTCGGACACCTTGCGCGTGCCCAGCCGGGTGCGCAGCGTCATCGGGCCCGTGAGCAGCGCGAGGAACTGCTCGGCGGCCAGGTCGGGGTCGCTGGTGTGCAGGCGCCCGGAGAGCACGAAGCGTGCCAGGCGGTCGGCGAGCGCGTCGTGGAGGCGCTGCTCGCTCTCGCGCTGGATGGTCTCCAACAGGTCGGGAAACCGCGCCGCTTCCGCGGTGAGGAGCCAGCGCAGCGCCTGGGACTCCGGGTCGCAGTGGTTCTTCAGAATGCGGTGGCCGGCTTCCTCCAGCATGGGGCGCACGTCACCGTCAGGCTCCCGGAGCTGTTCGAGCGCTCCGAGCCCCGCGCCGCTCGTACGGCCGCCGGCGGCCAGCATCGCCTCGCGGAACAGCGTCTCCTTGTCCCCGAGGTGGTTGTAGATGGTGGGCTTGGCCACGCCCGCCTCGGCCGCGATCTCCCGTACGCAGGACTGTCCGTATCCCTCACGGGCGAACGTCCTGAACGCGGCTTCGAGGATCGCCTGCCGCTTGTCGATGCGCCCGCGCGGCGCCTCGCGTCTGCTCGCGTTCGAGGTCTTGGATCCGTCCACGCGGCCATCGTACCGCGCCAACCCCATAGATGAACCGTGCGGTTCAATTCTTTGGTCGTGTTGGTTGCAACAGGTCTTGGCGGGTCGTTACATTGAACCGCCCGGTTCAACAAGTGCTCGCGTGTCGCTCTCAACGGAGTTGGAAAGTGATGTCTCAAGTCAGAGATGACCGGCTGGATCCCGGGCTGTTACGGCTCATCGGGGTGACCCTGCTGGGCGGGATCATGGGGATCCTCGACAGCACGATGGTCACCGTTGCGGCCGACACCCTCGCGGCGGAGTTCACCACCTCTCTGAGTTCCATCAGTTGGGCGACGACCGGCTACCTGCTGGCGCTCACGGTCACCATTCCCGTCACGAGCTGGGCGGTCGGCCGGTTCGGGGTCAGGAAGCTCTGGCTGTTCGGACTGGTGCTCTTCCTGGTCGGTTCACTCGCCTCGGCCCTCGCCTGGAACGTGGAGAGCCTGGTCGCCTTCCGGGCCGTCCAGGGTGTGGGCGCCGGTGTCGTCGACCCGCTGGTCCTGGTGATCCTGGCCCGTGCGGCGGGCCCCAGCCGTGCGGGGCGCGTGATGGGCATGATGGGCGTGGTCCTGTCGCTCGGGCCGGTCCTCGGGCCCGTGCTGGGCGGGGTCGTGCTCGAATCCATGGGCTGGCGCTGGATGTTCTACATCAACCTGCCCATCGGGATCGTCGCGGTCCTGCTCGCGCTGCGGGTGATCCCGGCCGGCCCGCCCGTCACGCGCGGATCAGGGCCTCGTCTCGACATCGTCGGCGCCCTGTTGATGGCTCCCGGTCTCGCGGCGATCCTGCTCGCCCTCACGGAGGCGGGCGAGCGCGCCCGGTTCGCCGTGCCCTCCGTGCTCATCCCACTGGCCCTGGGCGTCGCGCTGCTCGTCGGGTACGTGATCCACGCGCTGCGAGCCCGCCGCACCGAACCGCTGATCGACATCCGACTGTTCAGCAGCCGGAGCTTCGCCGCGAGCGTGACCGTGCAGGGGCTCGTCGGACTGGCCACGTTCGCCGTCCTGTTCGCCCTGCCGCTCTACTACCAGGTGCTGCACGGGCACGGCGCCCGCGCGGCCGGACTGCTGGTGGCGCCGCTGGGCCTGGGATCGGCGCTCGCCATGCCTCTCGCCGGCCGCCTCAGCGACCGGCTGGGAGCGCGCAATCTCGTACGCGGCGGTGCGGTCGTGGCGGCGCTCGCCTCGGTCGGCCTCACCCGTATCGGCGCGGACAGCGGTGAAGTGTGGTCCGTGCTGGCCGCGTTCGCCGTCGGCCTGGGCCTGGGCGGCGTCGGCGCGCCGACCATGGGTTCGCTGTACCGGACGCTGCCACCGGAGAAGGTGCCACAGGGCAGTTCCGTCGTCTACAACCTCAACCAGTTGGGCGGCGCGCTCGGGGTCGCGTGTGTCGCCCTGATCCTGGCGGCCGTCGGAAGTGGTGCCGCGGCCGGCGACGCCGCCGGGATCGGTGGATTCCAGGGTGCCTACTGGTTCGTTTTCGCCATCACCCTGGTGATTCTGGCCGCCTCTCCGCTGCTGCCCGGCCGCCCCGAGGCCCCGACCGCGGTGCAGGCCGAGGCATCGTCCGCCGACGGCTCCGCCATGGCGCACCCATAGCGGCCTACCGGTGAAGAATCAGAACTGACGACGCGCACCGAAATCGCGGTAGTGAAGGCCGGGGCCGCGCCACGTGCGGGCCCGGCCCCAGCGCGCCCGCGCCCTCTAGCCCTCTGGTCGGGTCACTCTTCCGGGGGTACGTGAGCGGGCCTCCGGCCCGAAGCTCGGGTGCCGGGGCTCGGGCGTCGGGATGCGGGACCCGTGGTTCGAGCGCCTTCTTTAACCGGCAGGGAGAAATAGGGGTTTGGGGAAACCTCCCCTACCTCCCTGCCCTGTCACGGCCAGCAAGTATGACTAATCGTGACAGCTTGCGGCACAGCGTCACGACTGCTTACGGTGCGAGAACCAAACGACCCCGACCGGTGTTGCCACACCAGGCCGGGGTCTCACCGCAAGATCGATAACCCAGAAAGACGATCCCTTGGCTACCCAGCACCCTAGCTCCGCCCTGCACGCCCCCGCACACTCCGCCGCGTACCCGATGGCCAAGCCCGGCTACGGCAAACGCTCCGCACCGGATCAACTTCCCCGTGCGCGCCATGATTTCGCTCTCCTGCCGACCCGTGAGCGGTACGTCGCCGGGTTCGTCGACCACCTCCCCGAGGGCGCCGCGATGAGCGTGAAGACCCTCGCGAAGCAGCTTCCGCTCTACGGACAGCAGGCCATCTCCACCGCGCTGACGGCTCTGTCCGTCGCCGGGCATCTGCGGCGCGTGCGGTGCGCGGTCGGCGCGGGCGACGAGATGCGCTGGGTCTTCCGCACCTTCTGGTCGCGCACGGCACGCGACAACGAGTGGTGGAACACCTACCTCGCCACCGAGAAGGCCGCCATGGCCGCAGCCCCAGCCCCTGCCCCTGCCCCTGCCCCCGTAACAGTTGCGGCCGTTCCAGACGCAGCACTGCCGCCACCCTGGGTTCCGGCCGAAGGCCCGCCGCCTTCCGCGCCGCCGGAGGGGTTCCGGGGAGAAGCCGTCCGGGAGTCGCCGGAGCCACCTCACGCGGACGCCGCCCCGGGGGCCGCAGAGCCTGCGGAGGCCCCGGCCCCCACCTCCGTACCGCACCAGCGCACCCCGGCCGAATCTCCGGACACCGCACCCGCGCCGGGCTCGGCCCAGACAGCTGCCCCGGCAAAGAATCCGACAGGTCCGGCGAACCCGACGGACCCGACCGGCTCGACGGGCTCGACGGGCTCGACGGGCTCGACGGGCTCGACAGCACCGGCACCTCACCACTCCCCCGCCTACCTCGCCCTGGCCCGGCTCGGCCGTACGGATCATCGCCTGGGGCTGTCCGCCGACGACTGCGCCGTGCTGGAGGCGCAGGCCGCCGAATGGCTCGCCCGAGGTGTGACCGTGGACTACCTGACCGCCGCCCTCACCGCGGGGCTCCCCGCCACGGTCGACAGCCCCCTCGGCTTCGTCCGCCGCCGCCTCGCCGACAAGATCCCGGCGCGGCTTCCCGCCGAGCAGGCCCCGCCCGGCGCACCCGCCCGCCGTGTCCTGATGGAGTGCACCGACTGCGGCGCCCCCGGACGCCCCGAGGCCCTCCCGGACGGGCTCTGCCGCCCCTGCCGCGAGGCCCACCGCCCCGGGTCGGCCGGGTCCCCGCCCCGGTCTGCCGAGGTTCCGGCCGACGCCCGCGACATCGGGGCGTACATCACCGGCCTCCGCGACCTGCTCAAGGCTCCCTGAGAACGACGCGGGTGTCGTCACGCCATCTGAGACCGTGGTGCGGTGTGACGAACTGGTTCGTGACGCCGGTCAGGTCCGGTGATCGAGCGATCTAGAGTGAGCCCCTCGACGACTCGGCGGAGGCACGCGGGGGTACGCCATGGAGATCACCGTCCAGTGGATACGGACGTCCTGGACGAAGGAGTCCCGGGGAGGGGAGGCTGCCTCACGCAGGAACGCGGCCCCGATCGGCTTCGCTCTCCCGCCTGCCGAGACCGCCACCTCCGCACACGTGATTCGTATGCATGAGCGTGATGGCTTTGAGCCCCTTCGCACCCAGGAAGACCTGCGCGAAGTCGATGTCCAGCTTCGGGAAGCCGACGGACGACTGCGGGTCTTCCCCCGAGTCCAGCCCCTGTTCGCTCTGCCGCCCCGGCCGCGACGGCCCCCGGCAGTGCGGCTCGCCGCCGGCCAGTGGGTGCGCTGGCAACTCAACTACCGCTTCAGCAGTGCGCTGGGGATCCGGGGCTGGTCGTACTGGCTGGACACGTTCAACATCGCCTACGGGCCGGTGGACCCTGGTGTGTTCCTGTCCACGCCCACCGTGTTCATCGACGAACAAGGACCGCTCCGATAGCGACAGCCCTGTCCTGAACGCAGGCAGCGCCGGTAACGCAGGCAGCGCCGGTTGTTCACGAGAACGGGGCCCGGCTCAGGTCGCTCCCGTCAGCAGGCCGTGTACCGGAAGTGACCAGCGCGCATAGGGTGCTGATATGTCGCTCAGCCACATAGCCCTCTCGTCGGGCCGCTCGATCGAGCTCACCGAGCTGCGGATGTCTTCGACGTATGGAGGTTTCCTGGAGGGCTACCCGTGGAAGCTCGTCAATGACATGAAGGTCAGCAGCCTCCAGCAGCAGGCTGAACATGCGTTTCCGTCCACGCCGGTCCATCTGGTTCCGCCGGCTCGCGAGTACCCGGACGAGGCTCCCGGCGGCTTCGGTCCCGTCGAGGTGCTGCCTTCCGTCGCCTGCATCGGCTCTTTCCGCTCGACACCGGTCGCCCCCGAGCTGGACTCGGTGCTGCACCGTTCCACTCTCACGGTGGTCTGGTTCCAGAACGGCTTGGACGTCCCGCCCGGCGAGGACGCGGACCTTGCGCTTCGCGGCATTCGCTGGCAGGAGCTGGCCCGGGACGAGGAGGTCTAGGGCACTTCTTTCGGATCTTTCGACCGGAGCGTGCCGACGGCGACGGCTTAGACGATCATCAGGTTGTGAACACGGAATACTGGACAGTGCTCGGGGACTCCGAGCGAGATCAGTGGACGTATTTCCCACGTCAGACCATTGGGCCGCTGAGCTTCGGGATGGACCGGGAGGAGGCCATCACCGCCATGGCGGCGTACGGCTTCGCCGCGGAACAGAGGGACATGGGGAGCTGGCACTTGACAGGCCGTACTCAGTGGCGCGTCGAGTTCCTCAAGCCCAGACCGGTGGCCTGGAGCCGACCAGGCGGGGTGAAGTGCTACTTCATCGAAGGCGCGGGCCTGACGTGTGTACTGGTCGATGGCCTAGCCGGCCCGCAGGTAACCCATGAAGGGATCCGCCTGATCGGGCGCGTGCCATCGGAGCTCTACCGAGACATGGAAGCCTATGCGCTCCAGCATGACCTCGGTCTCCAATCCAGCCCAGGAGGTGACCTGTTCGTTGAAGGCTTCGAGATCGAGCTGGGCGCCCAGCGTGCTGGTGACACGGTCCTGACCTGGGCCCTGTTCTTCAATACGGGGACGATTGCAGGTACCTCTTGGGACATTGCCCCCGCAGAAGTTTGGCACCAATGGTAAAACGCCACCCCAGGACAGAGACCTGAACACCTCGGGCTACCGATGGCGCGTGAGGAGTACGCCTTATCGGCCAGGACCACGATCGGCCTGGTCCGAGGCCGTCCCGTGGGGCGAGGAACACGCAAGCGCGTCATGACATCCGCGAAGGCGGGGGCGTCACCCGCGTCGGCCTGGGCCATCAGGGCGGCGAACACCCGCTCCCAAGTCCCGTCGCGGACCCACGTCCGCAGCCTGGTGTAAACGCCTCGCCAGTTGCCGTACTTCTCAGGCAAGTGGACCCACTGCATTCCGGTCCGGAACTTGAAGGCAATCGCGTCGATCACCTCACGATAATCCCGCCGTCTGCCACCCCGTATCGGAGTCCGGTCAGGCAGCAACGGCTCGATCCGTGCCCACTGCGCATCGGTCGACGACATGACCTGACAACGAGGTACATCGTGGCCGGATGCCCATCTATTCAGCCACGTCCGGCATCTGACGTCGCGCCTCCGAGATCCACAACCCTTCACCTCCGCGCGTCATGGACTCATCACACCCCTCGGCTGCATCCTCCAGGTACTCCAGCCGGGCCTGTCTCAAACTCAGCCTGCCGTTGGGCCCACCACGCACGATGTGCGCATCCGCGTCATCCTGGCCGTCGTCCTCCCATCCGCACTCCGGACAGATCTCGAAGTTGGCCCGTTCCTCCAAGGTCTTCTGGTAACAGCAAGGGCACGCGATGAGGCTGTCACCGGCGTTGGTCGACAGACTGGGGAACGGTTCTTCAGAGGCCATGGCCGACATCATTCCGCCCTCGCCGCAATGATCCAAGCGAAAGGCCCTAGTGCTCTGACCTGGATGGTTCACCGGGTTTCGGTTCACACTGTTGGATGGCGGGCCCGTTGGATGGGAGCTGACAGGCCGTCCGACAGGTGGAGGCGTGGCGACAGAGCCCGTTCGAGTCCGCCGACCAACTGACCGTTTCACAATGAAGCGTCGTAGTCAGACGTTGGCTGCGGGCTCGGACGTGGTCTCCGTCGCTCTCGGTGGAAACATGTCCGAGCCTGCCGTCTCTGAAGAGTCGGCCAGGAGCGAGCGCGTCGTGGAGGTGGTGGCCGGAGCACCGCCCCGGTCCACCCCCGACCGTCGTGCTGATGCGCTCACATGCCGATCGCCAACGCAGCCCCAATCAGGGCGATTCCCAGCCCTCCGTACAAAAGGGCTGCCACCTTGTGTGCGAACAGTGGCATGGTGTCCGGCAGATACATGCGGGTCGGCTCTCGCGGGTCGAGCTCCACCTTCACGGCCTGGCCGACTGAGATCCGCAATTTCTTCCCGTAGAGCGAGCCTTTTATCACGCGCCCTTCGTGCACGACCGGCCCCAAGTGATAGCGCGTCTCATCCGAGGAGAACCGGCCCGGCCCGTACCCGGAACACGGAACCTCCAGAGAGATCCGCCGCTGCCGGCTCCGCACGTCAGACACCGACAGCGCTACCGCCCACACGACAGCCCCGGCTGCCAGAACAAGAACCACGAGCACGTTCGCCCACCCCAGTCTCAGAAACGAGCAAGTAGCAAGAAGTCGGGTTTCAGATCACGGCGCGCTGCAGAGTCCCTGCTGTCCGCTCACACTCACCAAGCGATTTCACTGGTGAACAGACCCGCCGGTCGGGCTTCTTCCGCCACGATCTCGACGTGATCAGAGATCTCGTGCCCGACGATTTGTGGGCCCGCATCGCTCCGATTCTGCCACCCCCTCCGCAGCGGCGGAATCAACATCCGGGACGACGCCGGACAGACGACCGCACCGCCCTGGCAGGCATCCGTTGGGGCGGACGTCCCCTCGACACCGCGGCCCGACCAACTGCGAGCCGCAGCCCCGGAGGGCCGAACGGGGCCGGTTCAGGAGAAGGACGACTCAGGAGGCGGACGGGTCGATCTCCCCCGCGAAGACGATGACCTGGTCGATGAGGCTCCGCCGCAGATGGACGACGTCCGTTCCCGCCAGGCGGGGGCCTCCATCCGGCGTGGTGAAGACCCACTGGTACCGGGCCCACTCGTCCGGCATGTCCACCGCCGAACAGCGCACCATCGTGCCGGTCCCCGCCGGGTGGCGCCGGATGTCCAGCACGAACCGCTCGACCGCCTCGATCCCCTCGCTGCGGCCCAACGGCCCCCAGAAGACCACGTCCGAGGTCAGCGCCTGGGAGAGGAGCGCAGTCACATAGCTGTCGTCCGAGGCGTTGAACGCGGAGATGAACGTGTCGATCGCGGACCGCGCGGTTTCTTCCTGCATACACCAGTAATACCAGTCGTTTCGCGGAACACGCTCGCCCCGTAAGCCGTCTTCCGATCACAGTGAACCATCCCGGTCACAGCACTAGCTCGAGTTCTGGCCTCTGTCTGTTCCTATGGCGCCGGGTGCGAGGGTGTAGGGCACGCTCTGTGTATGTCCTCCACTAGATCACTTGCGGGTGTCGACGAGATACACGCCTATCTCATCGAGCAGTTGAACTCCGCCCTCCGGCGTCCCGGCACGTTCTCGCAGGGTGACGCTGCGCTGTGGATGCTGGTGAACCACCTGCTGTTCGTGGAATGCCAGCCCGAGGTATGGGCTGAGGAGCAGCGCTCCTGGGCGAGCCGAGGGTCCGGGAGCAGCACCGGTCTGGGCGGCATGTTCGGGGAGTTGATGCCGGGAGGCAACGACCAGGATTGCGTCGCCTCGGTCTACACCGAGTTCGCGCACCGCCGCGGCTGGCTCCGGCCTGATCGCCTTCTGGCCGCCGACGAGCATCACGCACTGCGGGCAAGAGTGCGCCAGTGGGCTCGGACGGACCGCTCGTGGGCAGACGTCCTCTCCGAGTTCGGCCCCCCGTCCATCCTGTGCGGAGGGGACAGCCCCCTGTACAGCAAGACGCTGGGCTACCTGGGGGAGGACCCCGAGGAGCCCATGGTCTTCTTCCATCTCTGGAATGGCAGCACCACGGCAGCCGGGTCCACATGGCACGAGCTCGACGAACCGGTTCTGCTCGCTGTCCGCTTCGCCGACGCACTCTTCGATGAAGCCTTCACCTTCACCCCTGAGGGGCAACGACGTCGCCCCGAGCCAGGCTCGCTCTGCGGCTGAGCACCGGAGAGGTTGCGCGATAATAGCAGGGCGGGCCTCTGCCCTGCTGGTGTTCCCCAACCCACCCACCGCTCCCTGCGCGATCGACCGCGAGAAGGCCTGACCGGCCGGACCTTCTCCAGCACGGACTCGCGCTGCGGCGAGTCCCCGCGGTGTCCAGCGGTCGCTACGATCGGCATGACTCAACAGGCGCTTCGCGCCACAGAACACCGGTCCGGACCCGGAACCGTTCGACCGCTGCGCGGGCGGCGTTCCGAGGTGATCAGTGAGCCTCGACCGGTGCGGCCGCCCGGGCGACCCGCTCGATCTTCGCGCGGTAGGCCGCACGGGCTTCCTCGTCGATCGGCCTCTCGTGTTCGGCGCGCATCCCGGTCCGGCCGTCGATGCGCTCGCGCAGGATGTCGGCGTGCCCGGCATGCCGGTTGGACTCGCCGAGGACATGGACCATGACGGCGAAGAGGTTCGTGTCGTGGTGAGGCTGCGGCCACCACGGCACGTGGCCGGGGGTGTCGAGCGGAAGTTCGTTGATCGTCGCGTCCGAGTGTTCCCACGCGCGCCGGCAGAACCCGAAGATCTGATCGCGGGTCTCGTCCTCGGCCGCCCACTGATCGCTGCCGTCGTTGTCCTCCCACCGGGCCAGCGGTTCCGGGAAGGGGCGGTCGAAGACCTCGCCGAAGTACCTGGCCTCGACGTTGGCCATGTGTTTGACCAGGCCGAGGAGGTTGGTCCCGGTCGCCGTCAACGGCCGGCGGGCGTCGTATTCGGACAGGCCGTCGAGCTTCCAGAGCAGCGCCTCGCGGTCCCGTCGCAGTCTCACGTGCAGGTTGTCCTTCGCGAATTCATCGATCATGCGGCATGAGCCTGCCATGGGCTGCTCGTCGTCTCAAGATCCATCAAGTGGCCGGCAGACGAATGGCAGTTGGGCCCGCAGGTGACGGGCAGCGCCTGGACCGGGCATGGCCGCCGCCCTGATCTGGTTCGAGAGCATCACCCGAGAGCCCCACCCGAGAAGCTCGCCCGCGAGCCTCGTCCGAGAACAGTGTCCGTCTGTGTCCTCAGCCCGAGCCGGCGACCAGTGCCTCGCCGAGCGGGGTACGCCGGTAGAGCACCGACCGTCCGGACCGGGCGCGGACCAGCAGCCCCGCGCCCCGCAGGATGGCGAGGTGGTCTCCTACCGCGCCGGGTGCCATGGCGAGGCTCCGGGCGAGGTGGCTGGTACTGGCCGGGGCGTCCAGCGCCAGCAGCAGCCGGGCCCGGGACCGGCCGACCAGGGCGGTCAGGGCGGTCAGCGCTTCCGGTTGCGGGACGGTCTCCGGTTCGCCCCACAGGGCGGCGGTGCCGCGGGCGGCATAGATCAAGGTCCGGGGCCAGGGGTCCTCCGTGTGGGCGGCGATATTCCTGACGAAGACCGAAGGGATCAGCAGGAGCCCGTCGCCGGCGAGGCGGACCGTTCCGACTCGGGGGAAGTGGCCGATCTCGATGTCGCCGTCGTGCCAGGTGATGCTCGGGTGCAGGCTCTCGATGGTCGTGGCCCATCCGTGTTCGCCGATCACCCCCACCCGGTGCACGATGTCGCGCTCACAGACCGCCCGCAGTTGCGGCCAGTCCGGGGCGAGCAGTTCGTACCACGCCCGGTCCATCGCCTCGGCGATCCTGCGGACGGCGTCCGTCGAGTCCAGCACCGCGCGTACGCGGGGATCACGGGCGGACGGGCCGGTCGCGGTGGTGGCGAGTTCGTGGCGGGCCGCTTCCAGCGGTGTGGCCCGGATGACGGCCAGGTCGTCCGCCCAGGTCTGGTTGAGGCCGCGCGGGGGCGGCGCGACGAAGTTCGGTCCGCCCTGCGGGGTGTACAGGGCGAGGGCGGCGTCCAGTTCGGTCTCGCGGCGCAGCCGTTCGAAGGCCGGCAGGAGCCGGGTGGCCCAGGCTCGCGGCAGTCGCCTGTCCCGGCCGGCGAGCGAGCCCAGCAGGAAGCACAGGTCCATGGCCGGGGACAGTGCGAAGCGGCTGCGCAGCAGGTCCTCGACGGAGACTTCGAAGCGCAGCACCCTGTCACGCTACCGCGGGCCGTTGTTCGGATTCGTCCAGCGACGAATCATTGGTGGGTGGTGTGGTCGCACAGCGAGGCTGCGCGTCATGACCCCGATGACCCCAACCGCCGAACCCGCGCAGGGCAACCACCGTGCCACCTACCGGGAGGTGCTGGCCGAGCCGCGGTTCCGGCTGCTCTTCTCGGCACGCGCCGTCGCGATCACCGCGGACGCGCTGCGGATCACCACGTTCTCGGTTCTGGTCTTCTCCTCCACCGGCTCCGCGCTACTGAGCGCGGTGGCCTTCGGCATCGGCTTCATCCCGCAGCTGTTCGGTTCGCTGCTGCTGGGCTCACTGGCCGACCGGCTGCCGCCCCGCGCGCTCATCACCGGTGGCTACGCCGTGACGTGCGCCACCGCCCTGCTGCTCGCCCTGGTGCGGATGCCGGTCGCGGCGAGCCTCGGAGTCGTGGCGCTGGTCTCTCTCGCCACACCGGTGTTCCACGGCGCGTCGAGTCGGCTGGTCGCCCAGTGCCTGGACGGTGACGCCTATGTACTGGGCCGTTCGCTGAACAACATCGTCGGCGCCGGCGCGCAGTTGCTCGGTCTGGCGCTGGGAGGTGCGGCCGTCGCGGCACTCGGCCCACGCCGGGCGCTCGCGGTCAGTGCCGTCCTCTACCTCGGCTGCGCGCTCGCTGTCCGCATCCGGCTCCCCCGGCTGCTACCGGGGGAGTTCGGCGGCACACCCGGCAGCGTGGGGGGCGAGGGCGGGGCGGACGGCGGGGCCGTCCGTGCCAGCCTCCAGGGTGCGGGCCTGCTGCTGCGCGGACGCACGGTGCGACGCCTGATGCTGGCCCAGTGGCTACCCGTCGCGCTCGTAGCGGGCGCGGAGGGCCTCATCGTCGCCTACGCGGGAGAACGCCGATTCGCGCCCGGCTGGTACGCGGTGCTGATGGGCTGCCTTCCGGTCGGCATGCTGGTCGGCGACCTGCTGGTGGGGCGGCTGCTGCGGCCCCGCGCCCGGGAGCGACTGGTGGTCCCGTTGGTCGCGCTGGCGGGTCTGCCTCTGATCGGCTTCGCCGCCGAGCCCGGGGTGGGCGTCTCGTCCTGTCTGCTGCTGCTCAGCGGCCTCGGATACGCCTACGGCCTCGGCCTGCAACGCCCGTTCCTGGACGCCCTGCCGCAGGACGGCCGGGGCCAGGCCTTCGGCCTGCTCGGCTCCGGCAGCATGACGCTCCAGGGCGTCGGACCGGTCTGCTCGGGCGCGGTGGCCGCCGGCATGGGGGCCGGCGGCGCCATCGCCCTGGCGGGCGGTGCGGTGGTGCTGACCGCCGGCTGGATTCTCACCTGGCGACCGCCCGCCTCGACGACATGGCGCTGACCTGGTCGGCGGCGGCTCCCCCGGCACCGAGGTCCGGAGCATTCCCCGTGGCTCCCCGGACCTGATCCGGACTGGCTCACAGCCGCTTGAGCCCCACGTACTGGAGGACGGCGAAGCCACCGACCGTCAGGCTCTGCAGCACGATCCAGACCGTGCCGACGCCGGTCGGAGACAGAACGCCGGAGATCGCCACCGCCAGGCTGAGCACCACCCACAGCAGGTTCGCCGCGATGACCGCCGTCAGTCCCGTGCGGCTGATCTCCTTCCGCGTCCCGATGGCGAGCACTCCCAGCGCGTAGAGGAGCAGGAACACTCCGACCGGGTACTGGACCGCCGTCGTGACGCCGAAGAAGGAGTCGAGGACCGTGGCGAGCGCCAGGTACGCGATGCCGTTGAGGCCGGTGACCACCGCGTCCAGCTTGAGCGCCGGCCTCGCGAGACCGTCGGATCCCGTCGCCCTCGCGTATGAAGTGGCCCCGTCGTACTGCGTCGAAGTCATGGTCGTCTTCCTCTCGTGCACCAGGGAGTTGCCCGGATACGGAAGCGACCCTCCGTGCGGCCGTCCGAACCATGCTGAAGGTAGGCGGCCCTCACGGGGGGCATCAATTACCTCCGAGGTAATCAGCTGCCTCCGATCAGCTGCCTCCGATCAGCTGCCGCGCTCCGCGCGAGCACAAGCGCGGCCACCGCGATCATCGGTCTGCGAAGACAGACGGTCACGCGGTGGCCGGGGAGGAATACGGGAATACGGGGCCCTGTGTCAGCTCTGCGCGGCGTCGTCGCCCGCCTGTGCGGTGTCGTCGCCCGGCTGCCCGGCGCCCTCGGCCGTGCCGGTCCTCTCGCGCATCTTGCGCACCAGCTCCGCCTTCTGGTCGGCCGCGCTCCGGCGGTCGAGGTTGCGGTGCGGGCCGTTGTTCTGCCGTTCGGCGCGGGACAGCTTCTTGCGCTGGCCGCCGCCCTGGCCCACGGGGTTGTTGATGTTCTTGCTCACGGTCACGGGCTCTCCCGGTAAGGGTGTGAAGTGATCTACGGATTCACCGGTGGGGGACGGGCGGCGACGTCGGCAGGACGTCAGCGGCGGCCCATCACGCGCTCACTCGTAAATCGGCGTCTGGAATGACGAAGACGTTACCCGGTTCCGCCGACCCCCGCACACCACCCATTCCGGGTGGCGGCTGCCGGACTCACCTAGCATGTAATCCATGAAGATGAATAATGACCCTTACGAACTGTCTGTCGAGCTGCCTACCGTCGAGACCTACCTGCGGCTACGACCTGCGGCGGGACTGAGTGCGATGCCCCCCGAGGCCGCGGCGCTGGGCTTGCCGAACACCTGGCATGCGGTTCAGGTCCGCCACGGCGGTGAGCCGGTCGGTATGGGGCGGGTGATCGGCGACGGCGGTTGCTTCTTCCAGGTCGTCGACATCTGCGTCCTCCCCGGACATCAGGGGCGCGGCCTCGGGAAGCGCATCATGGCCGAGCTGGTCGGCGAACTGGAGCGCCGGGCCCCGGCCGGCGCCTATGTCTCCCTCATCGCCGACGGCGACGCCCGGCATCTCTACAGGAAGTTCGGCTTCCGCGAGACCGCACCGGCCTCGGTGGGCATGCACCGCACTGTGTGAAGAAGGCGGTAACCCGCGCCGCCGTGACCGATGAGTTCCGCTCCCGCGTGCGGTCACCATCGATGCAACCAACCGCGCAGGACAACCGTGCAGGACAACCGCACAGACAGGGAACAGCACATGGGTCAGCTGGTCGTGGTCAACTTCGTCTCCTTGGACGGTGTCATGCAGTCGGTCCTCTCGGCCGACGAGGACCGGGCCGGTGGGTTCGATCAGGGCGGCTGGGTGCTGCCGTACGTCGACGAGGTGGTCGAGCGGTTCATGAGCGAGGCCACGGCCGGTGCCGGCGCCCTCCTCCTGGGGCGCAGGACCTACGAGATCTTCGCCGCCACCTGGCCCTACGCCGACCTGAACGACCCCGCCGTGGCCGCGATGAACGCGATGCCCAAGTACGTCGCATCCCGCACGCTCAAGGAGCTGGGCTGGGCGAACTCCGTCCTCCTCGGGGCCGATCCGGTGGAGGAGATCAGCCGGATCACGGCCGCGTCCGGGAGCGAGACGGTGGTGCTGGGCAGCGGAGAGCTGCTCGCGACCCTGATCGAGCACGATCTCGTCGACGAGTACCGGCTGCTCGTCTTCCCTCTCATTCTGGGCGGTGGCAAGCGGCTCTTCGCCGATGGCGGGAGCCCTCGTCACCTGGCGCTCACCGCCACGCGGCCGACACCGTCCGGCGTGCTGATCAACACCTACCGCCGCCCCGAGGAATGAGTGCGGGTCGGTGGCGTTCCGCGGCCGGATCAGGAAGGCTGGGACGCATGGTTTCAGTGGTACAGAACGTGGCGATCGACTGTGCGGATGCCTACGAGCTCGCACGGTTCTGGAGCGGTGTGACAGGTCGTCCGCTGCACCCGGAGGACAGGCCGGGTGTCCGGGAGGCTCAAGTGCTGCTGGCACAGGGCCCGGTACTGCACTTCAATCAGGTGCCCGAGGCCAGGACGGTCAAGAACCGGCTCCATCTGTGCCTGCGCCCGGAGACCTCGCGCGATCAGGAGGTGGAGCGGCTGATGGACCTCGGCGCCACGTTCGTCGCCGATCACCGGAATCCCGATGGTTCGGGCTGGGCGATCCTCGCCGATCCCGAAGGCAACGAGTTCTGCGTCCTGCGGAGTGAGTCCGACCGGGCCGCCATGAATTCCTGACGCTCGCGCCACCCGGGACGGATGACGCCTGCGACTCATCGGCGACGATGGCCGGATGAGCCCGGAGAACGAAGACATAAACGCGGCGATCGAAGGCGAGTTGCGGCTGATGGACCCCGCCGTCCGTCTCTCGCGGCCCATCGCCGGGACACTGCTCGACCCGGAGTTCGTCGAGATCGGGGCTTCCGGAAGGCGGTGGACGTACGAGGAGATGCTCGTCGCGCTCCCCGGCCTGGACGGCGGAGGCGCGGACAGCCCGCGCTACGAGCCCTCCGGTATGACCGGAGTGGTGCTGGGGCCCGGGCTGGTGCACCTCACGTACGAGACCGTCCTCGGCGTCGAACGGGCCCGCCGGGGTTCGCTGTGGCGCAGGCGGGCCGGGGAGACGTCGTGGCGGATGTACTACCACCAGGCGACGCCCGTTCCGGACGGGGTGCGGTCCCGGGGCCGTACCCCGTCCGGCACCGCCTGACGCCGCCCGGCACCGCTTGACACCGCCTGACGCCGACGGGTCCGACGTCCCTGTGCCGCGCGGCTCCGAACGAGTGGACTTCGCAGGGCGCGGCCGGGATGCGGTAAGGAGTCCGGAGGGCGGGTGGTGTCGTTGCCGTCGCTCCGCTCCCCTCCCTCCCGGTCCGGAAGAGGCCCCCATGCGACGCTCCCCCACCCGACGTCTGTACGCCGCGATGCTGCTCGTGGCGTCCGTACTGGCCCCGATGGCCGTGGCCCCCGCCCCGGCGGTCCACGCCGCAGGCCTCGACCGGCACGATCAGCACCACGGGAACGACCGGCTCGGCGGACACGACCGGCGCGGTGAGGACGACTGTCCGTCCGGCGGCCTCGGTCCCGGGCTGACCGCCAAGCTGGACAGGGCCATCGAGGACGTCCGCGAGCAGGCCGGCATTCCCGGGGTGGTGGTCGGGCTGTGGATGCCGGGGAAGGGGAGTTACGTCCACGCGGGCGGCGTCGCCGACACGGTCACCCGTGAGCCGATGTCGGCCGACACCCGGATCCGGATCGGCAGTGAGACCAAGACGTTCACGGTCACCGCGCTCCTCCAACTCGTCGACGACAAGCTCGTCAAGCTGGACGACCCGATCTCCCGTTACGTCTCCGGCGTGCGCAACGGCGACCGGATCACGCTGCGCCAGCTCGCCGGGATGCGCAGCGGGCTGTTCCCGTACACCGCCGACGCGGACTTCGTGCACGACCTGCTGAGCGACCCGTACCGCTCGTTCACCCCGCGGGGCGTGCTCGCGTACGGCATGAAGCACAAGAACACCTTCGAGCCGGGCGCGGAGTTCCAGTACTCCAACTCCAACCTCGTGCTGCTCGGCCTGGTGATCGAGAAGGTCACCGGTCAGAAGCTCCGCCAGGTCATCCACGAGCGGGTGCTCCGGCCCGCCCACCTGCACGACACGCTCTTCCCGACCGGGGCCGAGTTCCCCGAGCCGCACGCCCGCGGCTACACCGACCAGACGCTGAGCGGCGCGACCGAGGACGCCACGGACTGGAATCCCTCCTGGGCGTGGGCGGCGGGCGCGATGATCTCCGATCTGCACGACCTGCGCCGGTGGGCCAAGGTCGTCGCCACCGGCGAGCTGCTGAGCCCCGCGACCCAGGCACAGCGGCTCAGGACCCGGCCGACCGGCTTCCCGGGGCTCAGCTACGGCCTCGGCATCTTCGACGCCGACGGGTGGATCGGGCACAACGGTTCCCTGCCGGGGTACGAGACCGTGACCGTCTACCTGCCCTCGCAGAAGGCCACCATGGTCATCATGATCAACACGGACTCCCTGAGCGACGGTCAGGAGCGGTCCACCCTGCTCGCCCGCGCGGTCACGCGGATCGCCACCCCGGACAACGTCTACGACGGCAACGCCTCCCGGAAGCCGACCGCCCCGGCCACTTCCTGAGGCCACCCCGGCCGCTCCCTGAGGCCGCCCCGAAGCCCCGTCCGGGCTCTCACCCCAGCCCCTCCTCCACCAGCGCCGCCCACTGCGCCACCACCCTCGCCCGCCGGGCGGTGTCGTCGGTGAGGAGGTTGGCGAGGCCGAGGCCGCGGGCCATGTCCAGGAGGCCCTGGACCGTCTCGCGGGCTCCGGGGCGGGATTCGTCGGCGCCCAGGAGTTCGACGGCGATCCGGTGGGTCTCGCGGCCCACCCGCGCCTCCAGTTCCGTCACGCGCGGGCGGAGCTGGGCCTCGTTGGAGGCGGCGACCCAAAGCTGGAGCGCGGCCCGGAACAGGGGGCCGGTGTAGAGGTCGACCAGGGCCGCGACCACCTCGGCGCGGCCCTGGTCGGGAAGCGCGCGCAGGGCCGCGGAGCGTTCCTCGGCGACGTACTCCACCGCCCCCGTGAACAGGTCCTCGCGGGTCGGGAAGTGGTGCTGGGCCGCGCCGCGCGAGACGCCGGCGCGCTCGGCGACGACGGAGACGGTGGAGCCCGCCCAGCCGTGTTCGGCCAGGCAGGCCACCGCCGCCTCCAGGAGCCGCTGCCGGGTCGCCCGGCTGCGGTCCTGCTTCGGCGCGTGAGCGGCCTTGGAAGGGGAGGAGGAGGTCGTCACCGCACCCATGCCGGGTCCCGTCGTTCGAGGAAGGCCGTCATCCCCTCCCTCGCCTCGTCGGAGGCGAACAACGCGGCGGATCGGGCGACGAGGTCTTCGGCGTACTGGTCGAAGCTCCTGAGCACCGTAGTCGTGACCAGCTCCTTCGATGCGGCCAGCCCCTGTGGCGAGGCCCGGCGCAGCCCGTCCAGGACGGGGACGAGTGCCTCGTCGACGTCCTCGGCGGCCACCGTGACCAGCGAGATCCTGGCCGCCTCGACCGCGTCGAAGCGCTCACCGGTCAGGTAGTAGCGGTTCGCCGCCGTGCGGTCCAGGCGGGGGAGCAGGGTGAGCGAGATGACCGCCGGGGCCAGGCCGAGGCGGGACTCCGTCAGGGCGAAGGTCGAGGCCGGGCCCGCCACCGCGATGTCGCACGCCGCCAGCAGGCCCAGGCCGCCCGCCCGGACATGGCCCGTCACCCGGGCCACGACCGGTTTGGGCAGCGCCACGATCTCCCGCATCAGGCCCACGAACGCCTCCGGGTCCGGCGGCGCCTTCAGGTCCGCCCCGGCGCAGAACGTCGTGCCGGTGTGGGTGAGCAGTACCGCCCGTACGGTGTCGTCCGCCGCGCACGCCGCCAGGGCCGCGCGGAGTTCGCCCACCAGGGAGGCGGAGAGCGCGTTGCGGTTCGCCGGGGAGTCCAGCGTCAGCGTCGCCACTCCCCGGTCCGCCGTCCGTCCGATCAGGGTCACTTCTCCTCCGGGGTTTGCGCAGGGTCCCTCTTCTGCCGGTCGCGCAGCTCGCGCCTCAGGATCTTGCCGGACGCCGCCCGGGGCACGGCCTCGACGAACTCGGCCTGCCGGACCTTCTTGTACGGGGAGACGCGTTCGGCGACGTAGGCCATGACGGCGTCGGCGGTGAGGTCCCCCGCACCCGGGCCGCGGACCAGGAACGCCTTCGGGACCTCGTTGCCCTCCGCGTCGTACACCCCGATCACCGCCGCGTCCGCGAGGTGCTCGTGGGTCAGGAGGAGTGCCTCCAGCTCGGCGGGGGCCACCTGGTAGCCCTTGTACTTGATCAGCTCCTTGACCCGGTCGACGACGAACAGCCAGCCCTCCGCGTCCACCCGGCCGACGTCGCCCGTGTGCACCCAGCCGTCCGCGTCGATCATGTCGGCGGTGGCGTCGGGGCGGCCCAGGTAGCCCTTCATCACCTGGGGGCCGCGGATGAGGATCTCGCCGTCGGCCCCCGGCTCGGCGTCCTTCGCCGGGTCCTCCAGCGACACGATCCGCATCTCGGTACCCGGCAGCAGCTTGCCGACCGTGCCCGGCGGCGGCTGCTCGACGGAGAGCGGCACCACGTGCGTCCCCGGCGACAGCTCCGTCATCCCGTACGCCTGCCGCACCGGCGGCAGCCCCAGGCGGGCCGAGCAGGCGGCGGCCAGCTCGGCGTCGAGCGGGGCGGCGGCGCTGACGATGTACTGGAGCGAGGACAGGTCGTACTCCCCCACCAGCGGGTGCTTCGCCAGGGCCAGCACGATCGGCGGGGCCACGTACAGGCCGGTGATGCGGTGCGTCTGGATGGCCTCCAGGAACTGCGCCAGGTCGAAGCGCGGCAGCACGACGACGGTGGAGCCGCAGCGCAGCGGGACGTTCATGAGGGCGGTGAGTCCGTAGATGTGGAAGAAGGGGAGGACGGCCAGGATGCGGTCGCCCTCGCCCATCGGGATGAACGGTCTCAGCTGCTCCAGGTTGGTCACGATCGAGCGGTGCGTGAGCATCACGCCCTTGGGCGTGCCCGTCGTGCCGGAGCTGTACGGGAGCGCCGCGACGTCCTCGGCGGGGTCGATGGCGATCGTCGGTTCGGGGGCGGTGGAGGACAGCATGTCCAGGATGGAGGTGTGACCCTCCGCCTGGTCGCACACGTAGATCTGCCGTATGCCGCCCGCCAGTTCGGCCGCCCGGCGGGCGGTGTCGAGGAGTGGGGAGACGGTGACGATCCACTGCGCGCCGCTGTCGGCGAGCTGTTTGGCGAACTCCTCGGGCGTCGCCAGCGGGTGGGCCGTGGTGACGGAGGCCCCGGCGCGGGTGGCCCCGTAGAAGACCGCCGGATAGGCGATGGTGTTCGGGCTGTGGAGCGCGAGGACGTCGCCCTTGCGGAGACCGGCCTCGGCGAGCGCGGCGGCGATGCGCCGGTGGAAGCCGTCGAGCTGGGCGTACGTGAGGGAGGCGCCGTTCGTCCCGTCGATCAGGGCGACGGCGTCACCGAACCCGGCGGCCCCGCCGAGGACCGCTTCGTGGATGGGCGTGTCGAGGGCCGGTACGTCTGCGTACTCGCTGCGGAACACCATGGCGGTCCCCTGTCGTCGCGGATGCCCGCGCCGCCCGGGTGGCGGTGCGGGACGCCGTGCGGGTGTGGAGGGTGGAGGGTCAGAATCGCCTCTGTGGGGGAGGGATGGGGAGGGGTCGGACGTGCCTCTTCGCAAACAGGCTCTAGTACGACTTCGGCAGGCCCAGCGTCTGGTGCGAGACGTAGTTCAGGATCATCTCCCGGCTGACCGGGGCGATCCGGGCCACCCGGGACGCGGTGATCAGGGACGCGAGGCCGTACTCGCGGGTCAGGCCGTTGCCGCCGAGGGTGTGCACGGCCTGGTCGACCGCCTTCACGCAGGCCTCCCCGGCCGCGTACTTCGCCATGTTCGCCGCCTCGCCCGCCCCGACGTCGTCGCCGTCGTCGTACAGCCGGGCCGCCTTCTGCATCATCAGGCGGGACAGCTCCAGGTCGATGTGGGCGGTGGCGAGCGGGTGCGCGATGGCCTGGTGGGAGCCGATCGGGGCCTTCCAGACCTGCCGGGTCCTGGCGTACTCGACGGCCGTGGAGAGCGCGAACCGGCCCATGCCGATACCGAACGCGGCCGTCATGATCCGTTCGGGGTTGAGTCCCGCGAAGAGCTGGAGGAGGCCCGCGTCCTCGTCGCCGACCAGGGCGTCGGCGGGCAGGCGCACGTCGTCCAGGACCAGCTCGAACTGCTTCTCGGGGGCGTGGAGTTCCATGTCGATCCGACTCCGGCCGAAGCCCTCGGCGTCGCGCGGGACGATGAACAGGCAGGGCTTCAGCTTCCCGGAGCGGGCGTCCTCGGTGCGGCCGACGATCAGCGTCGCGTCGGCTATGTCGACGCCGGAGACGAAGACCTTGCGGCCGGTGAGCAGCCAGTCGGCGCCCGGCCCGGTGCCGTCGCGGCGGGCGGTGGTGGTGATGCGGTGGGAGTTGGAGCCGGCGTCGGGCTCGGTGATGCCGAAGGCCATGGTGAGGCTTCCGTCGGCGAGGCCCGGCAGCCACGTCCGCTTCTGTTCGTCGGTGCCGAAGCGGGCGATGACCGTGCCGCAGATCGCGGGCGACACGATCATCATGAGGAGGGGCGATCCCGCCGCACCCAACTCCTCCAGGACGATGGAGAGTTCGGCCATGCCGCCACCCCCGCCGCCGTACTCCTCGGGGAGGTTCACGCCGAGGTAGCCGAGCTTGGCGGCCTCCGCCCACAGCTCGTCGGTGTGGGCGCCCTCGCGGATGACGGTGGTCATGTAGTCGCGCCCGTACCGCTTGCCGAGGGCGGCGACGGCGGCGCGCAGGGCCTGGTGCTCTTCGGTTTCGAGGACGGTGCCGGCGGCGGTGCGGGCGGTGCTCATGCGGTCTCCTCCGGTACGGGGATGGCGGCCGGGTCCTCCTGGACCACGGCGAGCAGCGCGCCGACCTCGACCTGGTGGCCGGGGACGGCGTGCAGGGCGGTGAGGGTGCCGGCGGCGGGGGCGAGGATGCGGTGCTCCATCTTCATCGCCTCCAGCCAGATCAGCGGCTGCCCGGCCTCGACGGGGGCCCCGGCGGCCAGGCCCTCCGCGAGGCGGACGACGGTTCCGGGCATCGGGGCGAGCAGGGAGCCCGGCGCGGTGTGGGTGGCGGGGTCGGTGAAGCGGGGCAGGGCGGTGAAGGCGTACGAGGCGTCGGTCGTGTCCACGTACACCCGGTCGCGGTCGGCCGTGACCGTGAAGTGCCGTGCCACACCGCCCACTTCGAGGATGACCCGGCCTGGGGTGGCGGTGAGGACCCGGACGCCCGGGGCGTCGTGCGGTTCCGGGACGCCGGTGCGCGGAGTGTGGTGGGCGACCTCGTACTCGATCCCGTCCGGCTCGCTCCGGTAGCGCCGCCGCTGCGGTCTTGATGTCACGTTGCGCCAGGCCCCGAAGCGGGTGGGAGCGGGACCGCCGGGGGCGGTGGTGTTGCGGACGGCTGCCGCCAGGGCGGCGGCGAGGGCGGCCGTCGCCGGGTTCCGGCCGGCCGCCGGGGCGGTCAGCGTGGCGAGGTGCCGGTCGTAGAACCCGGTGTCCAGGCGTGCCGCCGCGAAGTCCGGGTGGCGCAGCGACGTCACGAGCAGGTCGCGGTTGGTCACGGGGCCGTGGATCCGGGCCCGCTCCAGCGCGCGGGCCAGCAGCCGGACGGCTCCGGCGCGGGTCGGGGCGTGGGCGATCACCTTGGCGAGCATCGGGTCGTAGTGGACGCCGATGGTGTCGCCGCCGGTGTATCCGGTGTCCAGGCGCAGGCCCGGGGCGTCCGGCACGTCCAGTGCGATGAGGACTCCGGTCTGCGGCTGCCACTCGCGGGCGGGGTCCTCGGCGTAGAGCCGGGCCTCCACCGCGTGGCCCGACGGCTGCGGGGGTGTCGCCGCCAGCGGCTCGCCCTCCGCCACGCGCAGTTGCAGGGCGACCAGGTCGATCCCGAACACGGCTTCCGTCACCGGGTGTTCGACCTGGAGGCGGGTGTTCATCTCCAGGAAGTACGGGCGCCCCTCGGCGGAGACCAGGAACTCCACGGTTCCCGCGCCCCGGTAGCCGACCGTCCGGGCCGCCGCCACGGCCGCCTCATGGAGCCGGGTGCGCAGGACGTCGTCCAGGGCGGGGGCCGGGGCTTCCTCGATGACCTTCTGGTGGCGGCGCTGGAGCGAGCAGTCCCGGGTGCCGAGCGCCCACACGGTGCCGTGCTCGTCGGCCATCACCTGGACCTCGACGTGCCGGCCACGCTCCACGTACGGCTCGGCGAAGACCTCGCCGTCCCCGAAGGCCGACGCGGCCTCGGCGGCGGCCGCGAGAAGTTCGCCGGGCAGCGCGTCGAGTTCGCGGACGATCCGCATGCCGCGTCCACCGCCGCCGGACGCCGCCTTCAGCAGCAGCGGCAGGTCGTCGGGGCCCGCCGTCGCCGGGTCCACGGGGGCGAGCAACGGGACCCCGGCCCCGGCCATCAACTCCTTGGCCCGGGTCTTGGACGCCATCAGCTCGATGGCCTTCACCGGCGGACCCACCCACACCAGGCCCGCGTCCAGCACGGCGGCGGCGAACGCGGCGTTCTCGGAGAGGAAGCCGTACCCGGGGTGCACGGCGTCCGCCCCGGCGGCCAGCGCGGCGGCCACGACGAGGTCGCCGCGCAGATAGGTGTCGGCGGGGGCCGCGCCCGGCAGGCGCACCGCGAGGTCCGCCTCCCGTACGTGCAGGGCCTCCGCGTCCGCGTCGGAGTGCACGGCGACCGTGGTGATGCCCAGGTCACGGCAGGTGCGGAAGATCCGGCAGGCGATCTCGCCCCGGTTGGCGACGAGCAGGGTACCGATGGTCATCTGGGCCTCACATCCGGAAGACGCCGAAGCCGCCGCGGGCGCCCTCGACCGGTGCGGTGTGGATCGCGGACAGGCACATGCCGAGGACGGTGCGGGTGTCGCGCGGATCGATGACCCCGTCGTCGTACAGCCGCCCGGACAGGAACACCGGCAGCGACTCCGCCTCGATCTGCTGCTCCACCATCGCCCGCAGCCCGGCGTCGGCCTCGTCGTCGTAGGGCTGCCCCTTGGCGGCGGCGGAGGCGCGGGCGACGATGGACAGGACCCCGGCGAGCTGCTGCGGGCCCATGACGGCGGACTTGCTGCTCGGCCAGGCGAAGAGGAAGCGCGGATCGTAGGCGCGGCCGCACATGCCGTAGTGGCCCGCACCGTAGGACGCCCCCATCAGGACCGACAGATGCGGGACCTTCGAGTTGGCGACGGCGTTGATCATCATCGCGCCGTGCTTGATGATGCCGCCCTGCTCGTACTCCTTGCCGACCATGTAGCCGGTGGTGTTGTGGAGGAAGAGCAGCGGGATGTCGCGCTGGTTGGCGAGCTGGATGAACTGGGCGGCCTTCTGCGACTCCTCGCTGAAGAGAACACCCTGCGCGTTGGCGAGGATCCCGACCGGATAGCCGTGCAGCCGTGCCCAGCCGGTGACCAGGCTCGTCCCGTACAGCGGCTTGAACGCGTCAAAGTCCGAGCCGTCGACCAGGCGGGCGATGACCTCGCGCGGGTCGAACGGCGCCTTCAGGTCGCCCGGCACGATGCCGAGCAGTTCGTCCTCGTCGTACTTCGGCGGCTCGGCGGGACCCGGATCGGCGTGCGCCTTGCGCCAGTTGAGGCGGGCGACGATCCGCCGGGCCTGGCGGATCGCGTCCTGCTCGTCGACGGCGAAGTGGTCGGCCAGCCCGGAGGTACGGGCGTGCATCTCGGCGCCGCCGAGGGACTCGTCGTCGCTCTCCTCGCCGGTCGCCATCTTCACCAGGGGCGGTCCGCCGAGGAAGACCTTGGACCGGTCCTTGATCATCACGGTGTGGTCGGACATGCCGGGCACGTACGCACCTCCGGCGGTGGAGTTGCCGAACACAACCGCCACGGTGGGTATTTGGGCGGCGGAGAGCCGCGTGAGGTCGCGGAAGAGAGCCCCGCCCGGGATGAAGATCTCCTTCTGGGACGGCAGGTCGGCCCCGCCCGACTCCACCAGGCTGATGGCAGGGAGCCGGTTGGCGAAGGCGATCTCGTTGGCACGCAACGCCTTCTTCAGCGTCCACGGGTTCGAGGCCCCGCCGCGTACGGTCGGGTCGTTGGCGGTGATGAGGCACTCGACGCCCTCCACCACCCCGATGCCGGTGACGAGCGAGGCCCCGACCGTATAGTCGCTGCCCCAGGCGGCCAGCGGCGACAGCTCCAGGAACGGGGTGTCGGGGTCGACGAGCAGCTCGATCCGCTCCCGCGCCAGGAGCTTGCCGCGCTCGCGGTGCCGGGCGATGTACTTCTCGCCGCCGCCCGCGAGGGCCTTGGCGTGCTCGGTCTCCAGCTCGGCGAGCTTCTCCACCATGGTGGACCGATGGGCTGCGTATTCGGGGCTCTTGGTGTCGAGCCCGGTGGGCAGGACGGTCATGCGGTCACCTCCGGGAGGGGGACGCCTTCCAGCAGCGGTACGGGGACGGGCAGCGACCGGGACCGCAGCCACTCCCCCAGCGCCTTGGCCTGGGGATCGAACCGGGCCTGGGCGGCGACGCCCTCGCCCAGCAGCCCGTGCACGGTGAAGTTCAGGGCGCGCAGGCCCGGCAGCACATGGCGCACGACGGTCAGGTCGGCTGTCTCCGGCAGGAGTCCCTTGAGCCGCTCCACGGTCAGCTCGTGCGCCAGCCACCGCCAGGCGTCGTCGTCGCGCACCCAGACGCCCACGTTGGCGTCGCCGCCCTTGTCGCCGCTGCGGGCGCCCGCGACCAGACCGAGAGGTACGCGGCGGGTGGGGATGGCGGCCGGATACGGCTCGGGGAGCGGCGGCGCGTCCAGACCGGTCAACTCCTGCGTGCGGGCCGGTGGTTCCTGAACCTCTCGGCGGCCGTCCGGGAGCACGGCGGTGTGCTCGACGTCCGCCACCGGTACGGGCCTGGCCTCGAACACCCCGTAGGGTGCGCCCTTTCCGGGCGGGGCGGTGACGTGGAAGCCCGGGTAGCTGCCGAGGGCCAGCTCCACGGCCGCCGCGGAGACGGCCCGGCCGACCGCGTCGGCTTCCGGGTCGCGGACGACGAGCCGCAGCAGCGCGCTGGCCCGCTCCTCGGTGTCGGCGTCTGCGTGGTCGGTCCGGGCCAGCTCCCAGCGCACCTCGGCGGGCCCGCGCCCGCCGGTCCGCTCCAGGGCGTCGGCGAACTGGTCCTTCACCAGGTCCGCCTTGGCCTCGACGTCCAGGCCGGTGAGGACGAAGACGACCTCGTTGCGCCAGCCGCCGAGCCGGGTGAGCCCGGCCTTGAGGGTGGGTGGCGGGGCCTCGCCGCGTACACCGTCGATACGGACCCGGTCCCGGCCGTCCGGGGTCAGCGTCACGGTGTCGAGGCGGGCGGTGACGTCAGGGCCCGCGTACCGGGCTGCGCCGGTCTCGTAGAGGAGCTGGGCGGTGACGGTGCCGACGTCGACGACCCCGCCCGTACCGTCGTGCTTGGTGATGACCGAGGAGCCGTCGGCGTGGATCTCGGCGAGCGGGAAGCCGGGGCGGCGGCGGAGGCGGGCGTCGTGCTCGCGGAAGAACGCGTAGTTCCCGCCGGTCGCCTGCGTACCGCACTCCAGGACGTGCCCGGCGACCACGGCCCCCGCGAGCGCGTCCAGGTCGTCCGGGCCCCAGCCGAAGTGGGCGGCGGCGGGCCCGGTGACCAGGGCAGCGTCGGTGACCCGGCCGGTGACGACGACATCGGCCCCGGCCCGCAGGCAGGCGGAGATCCCAAAGCCGCCGAGGTAGGCGTTGGCGGTGAGGAAGCCGTCCGGGACGGGCAGGCTGTCGCCCTCGACGTGGGCGACGGTGACGGGCACGCCGAGCTTCTGCGCCAACTGCCGCACGGCGTCGGCCAGTCCGGCCGGATTGAGGCCGCCCGCGTTGGCGACGATCTTCACACCGCGCTCGTGGGCGAGGCCGAGCCCTTCCTCCAACTGGCGCAGGAAGGTGGTGGCGTAGCCCTTGTCGGGGTCCTTGAGACGGCTGCGGCCGAGGATGAGCATGGTCAGCTCGGCGAGATAGTCCCCGGTGACGACGTCGAGGGGGCCGCCGGTGAGCATCTCGCGCAACGCGTCGAAGCGGTCGCCGTAGAAGCCGGAGGCGTTGCCGATCCGGAGGGGGCCGGGACCGGCACCGGGGCCGGGGACGTTCACCGGCGGTCGCCCTGTTCGGCGTGCTCCGCGCGGGGCGGGCGGCCCGGTCCGGGAGGCCCGGCGAAGGCCTGGGCGATGGAGAGCCACTGGTCGGCGTCGCGCCCCTCGGTGGTGACCGCGAGGTCGGACCGATGGGCGCGCTGGGTGACCAGGAGGCAGAAGTCGAGGAGCGGCCCGTTGACCCGCTGGGCGGCACCCTCCGGCCCGTACGCGATCATCTCGCCGTCCGGGGTGTGGAGTTCGACGCGGAACTCCTCCTCGGGCGCGGTGATCCCGCGTACCGCGTAGGCGTAGTCCCGGGCCCGTACGCCGATCCGCGCCACATGCCGGAGCCGGGCGGTGGGGGCCCGGGTCGCCCCGAGGGCGTCGGCGATGTCCTGGCCGTGCGCCCAGGTCTCCATGAGCCGGGCGGTCGCCATGGACGCGATGCTCATCGGGGGCCCGTACCAGGGGATCCGGGTGCCGGCCGGGGCGTCCCTGAGGACCTGGTCGAGCCGCTGCCGCCCCTCCCGCCACCGGGCGAGCAGGGCGTCCGGGCCATGGGCGGCGACCAGGGTGTCGGCCGCCTCGTCGACGAAGGACTCGGGCGCGGCCAGCGCCTTGGCCACCTCGTCCCCGAAGAGGTCCGGCTCCGTGGCCGCCAGCAACGCGACCTCGTCGGTCCAGCCGAGGTGGGCGATCTGGTGGGCGACGGTCCACCGCTCGGCGGGCGTCGGGCAGCGCCATGCCAGGGTGTCCAACCCTCCGACCAGGGCGTCGAGTTCGTCGCTCTCTTCGCGCAGATCATCGATCACGGCTACGACAGCGGACACGTGCGCCCCCCTCGGGACCGGGTGTGGTGCCCAGGAGCATGGCAGCGGGCCGGGAAACAATCAAGCACGCTTGCATGATTTTCCGCCGCCCTCCGCCGCCCTCACCCTCCTCCTGCCGTCCCCCTAGCCGGCTGCCGGCGCTCCCTGCCGCTCGCCCGCGAGGTCCGGTCCCGCCCGGACGGGATATTCCGGCAGCCGTCGGCCGTGGTGCGCTGTTAGCCTCCGTCGATGACTGCCCAACCCCGTGCGGTGACCGTCCGGTTCGACTCCGACAAGCTGGTCCTGGAGCCCCGGTACGACGCCGGGGGCCTGCACTACGCCTTCCCCGACGGGCACCCCGGCGATCCCGGTGCGCCGCGCGCCGCACTGTCCCTGGCGGAGGCCCTGCACGCGCGCATCCGGCCGGTCGGGACGGCGGAGAGGGTCCTGCGCGCCTGGGCGGAAGGCGCACCCCCGCGGGGCCCGGTGTGCCTGGAGGATCCTGCGGCCGTGCCGCCGGCACGGGTACGGGCCGGGGCGATCGTCATCCGTGACGGGGCCATGCTGCTGATCCGCTTCGAGGAGGACGGCGCGCCGTACTACGAGATCCCGGGCGGCGGGGTCGAGGCGGGCGAGACCCCGGAGGCGGCCGTCGTGCGCGAGCTCGACGAGGAGACCGGCCTGGCCGGGACCGCGGGGCCCGAGGTGGCACGCGTCTGGAAGGGCGGACGCCGCGAGCACTACTTCACCGTGTCCGCGACGGGCGAGGTCGGCCCTCCGGAGACACTGGACACCTACGGCGGCACCCCGGTCTGGATACCGGTGGAACGCCTGCCCGTCACCCCGCTGTGGCCCCGGCGGCTGTCCTGGCGCATCGAGCACTGGCACCGGACGGGATGGCCCGGGCGCCCGGCCGAGCTGGCCGACTCCATCACCGAGCTGGGCCTGCCGTGCGCCTGGTGAAGCGCTCGCGTACCCGGCTGGGCCTGCCGTGCGGTTGGTGAGGCGCTCGCACTGAGCCCGTCCGGCGCGCGGGCCGCTACCGGGAAGCGCCGGGCGGCCCGGCCGCATCCAGGGCCGGGGCGAGGAAGGCGAAGGCCCGGTCGGTGAGCGCGGCGGGGTCCTCGGCCCCGTCGCTGTCGCTCCAGCGCCGCAGCACGGTGTCGAACGCCGCGAGTGCGGCCCCGGCGGCGAGGCGCGGGGGGAGGTCCGCCTCCGGGTCGAGCCCGAGGCGGTGGCCCAGCTCCACGGCGAGGTCGTCGCGCCACTGGGCCTGGTGCTCCAGGAAGCGGGCGCGCAGGGCGGGTGTGCGCAGGATCAGCTGGACGACCCGGAGGGCCCGACCGGAGTGCTCGACACCGTCGGCGCAGGCCGCCATGGCGATCCAGACGGCGTGGCGCAGGGCCGCCGAAGGGGACTCGGCCGCGGGGCGGGCGGCCAGTTCGGCGCGCATGCCCGTTCCCATGTCGGCCAGGAACTGGACCACCACGTCCTCCTTGGACGCGAAATACCGGAAGAACGTCCGCTTGGACACTCCGGCGGCGGCGGCGATCGCGTCGACCGTGACCGCGTCGAACCCCTCCCGTGCCATCAACTGGAGCGCCGCTTCGGTCAGTTCGTCCGTGACGAGCTGACGTTTGCGCTGGGCCATGGTCACTGCGGGGCGGGTGCTCACTGCGGGGCGGGTGCTCACACCCATCATCGTAACGCCATGCCATCTTCGACACTCGGTATCCTCTTGAAACTCGGTATCTTCTTGACACCGAGTGCCACGCACGACAACGTATGCCGCATGAGGACACAGGACGGGAAGCAGAAGAAGCCGCGCTGGACCGCCGAGCAGATCCCCGACCAGAGCGGCCGGGTCTCCGTGGTCACCGGGGCCAACAGCGGCCTCGGGCTGGCGACCGCCCGGGCCCTCGCCCACCGCGGCGGGCATGTGGTCCTCGCCGTGCGCGACGAGGAGAAGGGGCGCCGGGCCGCCGCCGCCATCACCGCCGACCGGCCGGGGGCCTCGCTGGAGGTGCGCCGCCTGGACCTGGCCGACCTCGACTCCGTACGCGCGTTCTCCGACGCCCTGCGCACCGACCACGCGCGGCTCGACACGCTGGTCAACAACGCCGGGGTGATGGCACCGCCCCGCTCGGCCGGCGCGCAGGGGCACGAGCTCCAGTTCGCCTGCAACCACCTCGGGCACTTCGCGCTCACCGGCCTGCTGCTCGACCTGCTGGCGGCCGGGGGACGGGACCCGCGCGTCGTCACGGTGACCTCGGTCAACCACCGCAAGGCACGCCTGCGCTTCGACGACCTGAACGGCGAACGCGACTACGGACCGATGGCCTTCTACGACCGGTCGAAGCTCGCCAACGCCGTCTTCGGGCACGAGCTGCACCGCCGGCTGACCGCGTCCGGCAGCCCGGTCCGGAGCCTGCTGGCGCACCCGGGCTACACCGCCACCAACCTCCAGACGAGCGGGCCGACCGGCCTGGTGAAGCTGCTGTTCGGCCGTGTCCTGCGGCCCCTCGCCCAACACCCCGGCGCGGGCGCGCTTCCGCAGCTGTACGCGGCGACCGCCCCGGACGCGCGGGGCGGCGACCTCATCGGCCCGGACGGCCCCGGGGAGCTGCGCGGCGGGCCGACCCGGGTGCCCCTCGCCCCGGCGGCCGTAGACGCCCCGACCGGGCGGCGGCTGTGGGAGGTGTCGGAGGAGCTGACCGATGTCCGCTTCCCGCTCCCGGCCCCCGCGTGACGGGCATGCTTCGCAACTGGGCGGCGCACGCATCAAGGCACGCGCGTGCAGGCACGCGCATCGGGGCACGCACATCGGGGCACGCCCTGTAGGGGCGTCCGCCTGTACGCACGCCCGTGAACGGTACGGAAGGGAGCCCGGGTCGAATGGCACGGTGGCTTCCGCTGGCGGCGGAACTGGGGCCCGAGCGACGGCGGCTGACGGAGCGGCTCCGGCTGCTGAAGGACCGCTCGGGCCTGAGCCTGGGCGCGCTGGCGGCGAAGACGTCGTACAGCGCCTCCTCCTGGCAGCGCTGTCTCAACGCGGCCGCGGTGCCTCCCTGGGCGGCGGCGGAAGCGCTCGGGAAGCTCGGCGGCGCGGGACGGCAGGATCTGGTCCGGCTCCGGGTGCTGTGGGAATCTGCCGCGGAGGCGAAGCCAACGCCCCGAAAGAGTGAGGCGGTTCCGGCCATTCTCCGGACCCGGCAGGACGGGCACCGTGAGGAGCGGCGGGAACAGCCGTCGGAGACCGGTTCGGGTCCGGTCGGCGTCGAACGGCCGCAGGCGCGCACACAGGCGCAGGCGCAGCCACAGGTCCGGGCCCTTTCGCGGGTTCGGTCGTCGGCACGGCTGCGGTCCCTCGCGGCCGGCTTCGCCGTGGTCTGCCTGCTGGCCGTGCCGAAGTCCTCGGGCAGGACCTTCGAAGGCCCGTCGTGGCCCTGGCCGGCCCACCCCGGCCCCGCAGCCGACGTCGCGGACCGGGTGGCTCAGTGCCGGGGGCCCGGCTGCGAGGGGCTGGACCCGGTCCGCACGGGATGTGCGCGCGACGGGCGCGTTCTGGGCCGGCTCGACCGCGACGCACAGCGCCTGGAGCTGAAGCACAGCGCGCACTGCGGGACGGTCTGGGGCGAGGTGTCTCCCGTACGGGCATCGGACCGGCTGTCCGTCAGCTCACCGCAGCCGGCCCACCTGGACGAGCGACCCGGCACCGGCCGCACCCGCATGCTCCCGGTGCCGGACAGCGCGGGGACCGGCGCGCAGGCATGCCTCCGGGCGCGGGACGCGCATGCGTGCGTCGCCTCGGACAACCGCTCCTGGACGGACTGACCGCCGCCCGGATCAGCCGGGCCGCTCCGCGCACACTTCCAGGGTCGCCCGATAGCGGTGCAGTGGCTTGAACCGGCCCGCGTCCTTCACCAGATACCTCCCGTCGGCGGCGCGCCGGAAGGGCACGGAGTGCTTCGCCCCCTCGTAGTACACGGCGTCCGCGCGCTCGGTGAGCCGCTCTCCCGCCTTGCCGAACGACTGGGGGCCGATGATGCCGTCCGCCGGCAGCCCCCTGTTGCTCTGCCATGCACGGGTGGCCCGGATGGTCGACTCGCCGTAGAAGCAGTCGATCCGCGACCTGTTGACGTATCCGTCGGCCCACAGCACCGCCTGCCACAGGGCCACCAGGTCGCTGCGCGATGGCAGGTTCTCGCCCAGGAGGCCTTCGTCGTCCCAGTGCCCGGCAAGGGGACCGGCACCACGGACGTACGTTCTCTCCCGTGCCGAATCCGACGGGTCCGACGGGTCGGACGCGTCCGACGGGTCCGACGCGTCCGATGGAGGCGTCGGGGGCGTCGGGGGCTGTGACCGTTCGGCCGGGGAACCGCCCGTCGGGGAGCGGGAGTCACTTCCCGCGCAGCCGCTCGCCACGACAATGGCCACCAAAGCGAACACTGTCGACCATGACCGATGCATGCGGCCTTCCTCGCGCTCGCTGCCATCCCCTGGGCATATCCCCAGCAGTGTATGAGCGTTCGGGCGGGCGTGGACAAGGAAGGAAAATGGGTCTGTTATATGACTGAAGGGAAATCCTTACCCGAGCACATGAATCCCGATGTCGGCCGGCTCGTCGGGGAGTTGCGCCGGGCGAAGGTCGCGGCGGGCATGAGCCTGGCGGCACTGGCCGAGGCGACTCCGTACAGCAAGTCGTCCTGGGAACGGTTCCTCAACGGCTCGCAGCTTCCGCCGCGCGGCGCGGTCGAGGCCCTGGCCGTGGGGAGCGGAACCGACGGGGAGCGGCTGCTGGCCCTGTGGGAAGTGGCCGAGTCCGCCTGGAGCGGCAGATCACGCACCGCACGTGAGTCACCGCGTGAGTCACCGCGTGAGTCATCGCGGGAGTCATCGCGGGAGTCGCCCCGCCCCGGGCCTCCGACGGAGCCCGGGAACGGTGGCACGGTCGCGGAGGCCGCAGAAGCCGACTCCGTACAGGACCGGCCCGACCGGCCCGACCGGCCCGAGCTGCCCGCCCGTCGCCGTCGCCGTCGCGGGATCATCGCGGCACGGGTCGCGGCGGGTGCGGCCGTCGCCGCCGTCTGCGCGGCCGCCGTCCTCGTCGGCCTCGCCGACAGCGGGCCGGCGGACGGCGACGCCGCCCCGCCCGGGGCCGCGGATGTCCAGGAGCCCCCGGTCAAGGGCGTGGAGGCGAAGTGCTTCGGCACGGCGTGCGACGGCACGGACGCGGTGGAGATGGGGTGCGGCGGCGACGCCTGGACCGCCGCGATGACACGGGCGGGCGGGCGATTCGTCGAGGTCCGCTACAGCAGCACCTGCCGGACCGCGTGGGCACGCATCAAATCCGCGCGGCCCGGGGACCGGGTGAGGGCCGTCAGGAAGGACGGCCACACCTATGCCGAGGTGGTGCCCGACGACGCGAACCGCGCCGCGTACACCTTCATGATGTCGGCCCCGTCTCCCCGGGAGGTCAAGACCTGCTGGGAACTGTCCACCGGAGAGCAGGGATGTACGCGGCACGGCCGGGACAGGCCCCTTCCGGGGGCGTCACCGGTTCCTTCCTAGAACGCGGAACGCGGGAACGCCCGCCGACGAGCCGCTCGGGTGCGGTCCGCCGGCGGGCGCTCTGCGGGGCTGCTACTTGATCTTGTAGCGGATGTTGGCGGTGACCCTCACCGGCACGTCCCGGTCGGCCTGGATCTTGACGGCCTTGGACTTGCTGCTGCTGTTGGTCCAGGAGAGGACGTAGCCGGAGCCGGGGCGGACGTTGTACTCCTTGGCCAGCGCCTTCGAGCTCTTGTTGGCGATCCGGAGGTCGATCTTCTTGTTCCCGGAAGAGGTGAGCTCGACCAGGATGGTCCTGCCCTTCTTCACCGTGATCTTGCCGGCCTTCTTGCAGGTGGTCCACTTGGCGGTCTTCAGCACGCACTTGGCGGGCTTGGCCTTCGCCGCGGCGGAGACCCCCTGTGTCACCGCGGTGGGCTTGGCCGACGCGGTGCCGGGGGCGGCGGTGGCGACCGGTGCGAGGGCGAGGCCACCGCCGAGGACGGCGGCCGCGGTGATCAGAGTCAGGCCCTGACGTGATGCCATCACTGTGCTCCTTCGTAGGACGTTCTCGGTTCGCCCGACGCGGCGGCAGTCGTTGCCCGCCGGTCGGTACGTCACCGAGACTCCCCTCGTCCGCCGGGGCCCGTCCACGAAAACCGCCGGCCTGGGGGATCGTGGGACACCCACGTCTGTGACCTGCGGTGATACCGGCGCGGGTGACACCGCGGCGGGACGCCGGGAGGCCCGGAACCTCCACGGCGCCCGAGGTGCGGCTCACCCCTCGCGGCGCGGGCCCGTCCGGCTGCGCACCGCGCCGACGCTGGCCCCGATGACCAGGGCGATGGCGAGGGCGTCCGTGGTGGAGAGGGCCTGGTCCAGGATCAGGAAGCCCGCGCCGGCGGCGATGGCCGGCTCCAGGCTCATCATCACGGCGAACGTGGGCGCGGGCAGCCGGCGCAGCGCCATCAGTTCCAGGGTGTACGGAAGGACCGAGCTGAGGAGGGCCACCGCCGCGCCGAGCGCCACGGTGGACGGGACCGTGAGCTTCGCGCCGGACTCGATGATGCCCAGCGGCAGCGAGAGGACAGCGGCGACCACCATCGCCAACGCCAGCCCGTCCGCCTGCGGGAAGCGGCGGCCGGTGCGGGCGCTGAACACGATGTACGCCGCCCACATCGCCCCGGCCCCCAGGGCGTACGCCGCGCCGACCGGGTCGAGGCGGTCGAAGCCTCCGCCGCCCAGCAGCACGACGCCGGCGAGGGCGAGGCCCGCCCACACGAGGTTGATCAGCCGGCGCGAGGCGAACACCGAGAGGGCGAGCGGGCCGAGCACCTCCAGGGTGACGGCGATACCGAGCGGGATCCGGTCCAGCGCCTGGTAGAAGAGCGTGTTCATGCCGCCCATCGCGACGCCGAAGGCGAGCACCGTGCCCCAGTCGGCGCGCGAGTGGCCGCGCAGCTTCGGGCGGCAGATCACCAGCAGGATCAGCGCGGCGGCCGCCAGCCGCAGGGTGACGACGCCCAGCGCGCCCGCCTTCGGCATCAAAAGAGCCGCGACGGCCGAGCCGAACTGGACGGACAGGCCGCCTGCGACCACCAGCACGATCGGCGTCAGCGCCGCCCGGCGCTCGGCCCCGGTCCGCCCGGCGGGTGCGCCCGTGCCCACGCCGCCCTGGACGTCCGCACCCGCCCCGGCGCCTTCGAGTGCCGTCACCGCTTCGGGTACGGCGACGGCTGCGGCGGCCGGTTCGGCGGCGCTGCGCTGGTCGTTCACGGGGGACCTTCCGAGGGAGCGGGAACGGAGCGGGGACGGGGAGACAGGCGGGGAGACGAGACGGCTCAGTGCACTCTAATGGACTGGACGGTACGACAGAGCGCACTGTTCCGCCAACGGCTTTCCTTCACCGTAAGGACACCCGCGCGTTCCGTGAAATACCGATCAAGCTCCCGTTATGCTCCCCACGCATGAGCGAAGCGCCCTCCACCGGCCGCCCCGTGGAACTCCGGCACCTGCGGGCCTTCCTCGCGGTCGCCGAGGAGTCGAACATCACGCGGGCCGCCGCCCGCCTCCGGCTGACCCAGCCCGCCGTGTCCCGCACCCTGGCGGCGCTGGAGCGGCACCTGGGGGTCCGGCTCGTCGACCGTTCCACCCACCACCTCGCCCTGACCCCCGACGGCGTCGCCTTCCGCGACAAGGCAGCCGCCGCGGTCGCCGCCTTCGACGAGGCCCTCGACGCCGGGCGGCTGCGCACCTGGCCGCTGCGGCTCGGGCACGCCTGGTCCGCGTTCGGGCCGTACACCACGCCGCTGCTGCGGGCCTGGCAGGAGCGCCACCCGGGGACCCCGCTGGAGCTGCTCCGGATCGACGACCGCACCGCCGGCCTGACCCGGGGCGAGGTCGACGCGGCGCTGCTGCGGGGTCCCGTGGACGCGCCGGGGCTCGTCGCCGAGGTGCTGTTCACCGAGGTCCGGGTGGCGGCGGTGACCGCGGACGGGCCGCTCGCGGGGCGGGCCTCGCTCGCCCTCGCCGATCTCGCGGAAGGGCCCGTCGTCCTGAACACCGTCTCCGGCACCACCACCGCCGACCTGTGGCCGCCGCACGCCCGCCCGGCCGCCACCCTCACCGTCGGGAACACCGACGACTGGCTCACCGCCATCGCCGCCGGCCGCGGCAGCGGGGTGTCCACCGCCTCGACCGCGGCCCTGCACCCGCACACGGGGGTCGCCTACGTCCCGCTCGACGACGCCCCGGGCGTCCCGGTCCTCCTCGCCCGCCGCGACGCCCCCGGCCACCCGGCGCTGCCGGAGCTGGCCGCGCTGGCCCGGGAGATCGTCGCGCGGGGCTCGACGCGCTGAGCCGCGGGCCCGACCGCCCTACGCGTCGTCCTCCAGCCCCTCCGCGACGACCTCCGCGAGGTGCCGGGCCCGCCGTCCGGCCAGCTGGTCGAGCTGCGTACGGCAGGAGAACCCGTCCGCGAGGAGTTCCGTACCGGGTTCCGCTTCCCGTACGGCGGGGAGCAGCCGCTCCTCCGCGCAGGCGACGGACACCTCCCAGTGGCCCTTCTCGAAGCCGAAGTTCCCGGCGAGCCCGCAGCAGCCGCCGCTGAGTTCGCCGGTCAGGCCCATCCGTTCGCGCAGCCCGCGTTCCGCCGCGTCGCCGAGGACCGCGTGCTGGTGGCAGTGCGTCTGGCCGGCGGCCGGGCGGTCCAGTCGGGGCGGGGTCCAGTCGGGGGCGTACTCCTCCAGATACTGCGCGAACGTCCGCACGGCGGAGGCCAGTTCGGCGGCGCGCGGGTCGTCTGGGAGGAGTTCGGGCAGGTCGGTGCGGAGCGTCGCGGCGCAGCTCGGTTCGAGGACGACGAGCGGTCGGCCCGGCAGGAGGTCGAGGCGGTCCAGGGTGCGGCGCATCACGCGGCGGGCCGCGTCGAGCTGGCCCGTCGACACGTAGGTGAGACCGCAGCACAGCCCGCGCGGGGGCGGCAGCACCGTGCGCCCCGTCGCCTCCTCCAGGACCCGGACCGCCGCCCGGCCCACCTGCGGGGAGAGGTGCTCGGTGAAGGTGTCCGCCCAGAGGTGCACCACCCGGTTCGTGGAAAGGACGCGTGTGCCCTTGCCCTGACGTGCGCGCAGCCACCGGCTGTACGTCTGTGTCGCCAGAACCGGGATCGTGCGCTCGGGCGCGATCCCGGCCAGCCGTTTCACGAGCGCGGCGAGGGGGCGCAGCCGGGCCAGCGCGTTCAGCGGCCGGGCGAAGGGGGCGGCCAGGCGGAGCCAGCGCGGGAGGCGGCCCATGGCGTAGTGGGCGGCGGGGCGGAGCCGGCCCCGGTAGTGGTGGTGCAGGAACTCCGCCTTGTACGTGGCCATGTCGACGCCCACCGGGCAGTCGCTGCGGCAGCCCTTGCAGGAGAGGCACAGGTCGAGCGCGTCCCGGACCTCCTCGCTGCGCCAGCCGTCCGTGACGATCTCGCCCGCGAGCATCTCGTGGAGCAGCCGGGCCCGGCCCCGGGTCGAGTGCGCCTCCTCGCCGGTCGCCCGGAAGGACGGGCACATGACGCCCGCGCCGCTCGCCTCCGTCGTACGGCACTTGGCGACGCCGACGCAGCGGCGGACCGCGCCCGCGAAGTCCCCGCCGTCCTGCGGGTATCCGAACTCCACGTCCACCGGGCGTCCGGGGAGGACGGCGAAGCGGAGGTTCGCGTCGAGGGGTGCCGGGCGGGCCAGGATCCCCGGGTTCAGGCCGCCGTCCGGGTCCCACAGGTCCTTGTACCGGTGGAAGAGGGCGACGAGTTCGCCCCCGTACATCCGGGGCAGCAGCTCCGCGCGCGCCTGGCCGTCGCCGTGCTCGCCGCTGAGGGAGCCGCCGTGCTCGACGACGAGGGAGGCCGTCTGTTCGGAGAAGCGGCGGAAGCGGGCCACCCCGGCGTCGGTCAGCAGGTCGAAGTCGACGCGGACGTGGACGCAGCCGTCGCCGAAGTGGCCGTACGGGGTGCCGCGCAGGCCGTGTTCGGCCAGGAGGGCCCGGAAGTCGCGGAGGTACGCGCCGAGCCGGGCGGGCGGCACCGCGCAGTCCTCCCAGCCGGGCCAGGCCTCGGCTCCGTCGGGCATCCGGGTCGCTGTTCCGGCGGCGTCCTCGCGGATCCGCCACAGGGCCCGCTGCCCGGCCGGGTCCGTGACGACCGCCCCGTCCACCGCGTCGGCGCCCCGCAGGACGCGTTCCGCGTGCGCCCTCGCCTCGGCCGGGGTGTCGCCGCCGGTCTCGACGAACAGCCAGGCTGCCCCGCGCGGCAGCCCGGCGGACCGGGTGACGAGGTCGGCGGCCATGCCCTCGACGGTGAGCGGGCGGTACGGGAGGAGGCCCGGGGCGGCGTCGGCGGCGGCGGACTCGTCGGCGTATCCGAGGACGACCAGGGCGCGGGCGCGCGGGGCCTCGACCAGGCGCACGGTGGCCTCGGTGACGACGCCGAGGGTGCCCTCGCTGCCGCAGAACGCCCGGACCGGGTCGGGGCCGCCGGGGTGTTCGGGGAGCAGCGCGTCGAGCGCGTACCCGGAGATGCGGCGCGGGAGCGCGGGGTAGCCGGTGCGCAGGAGGGCGAGGTGGGCGGCGACGAGTGCGCCGACGCCCTCGGGCCCCTCGCCGCGCCCCTGTTCCAGGTGCAGCCTCTCGCCGCCGTAGCGGACGACCGACAGCTTCCGCACGTTGTCCGCCGTCGTGCCCCAGGCCACCGAGTGCGCGCCGCAGGAGTTGTTGCCGATCATCCCGCCGAGGGTGCAGCGGCTGTGGGTGGAGGGGTCGGGGCCGAAGGTCAGGCCGTGGGGTGCGGCGGCGGCCCGCAGGTCGTCCAGGATCACTCCGGGCTGGACGACGGCGGTGCGGGCGGCGGGGTCCAGGTCGAGGATCGTGCGCAGATGGCGGGTCAGGTCGAGGACGAGGCCGGTACCGGTGGCCTGTCCGGCGATGGACGTGCCGCCGCCGCGCGCCACCACCGGCACCCCGTGCTCCCGGCAGACGGCCAGGGCGGCGGCGATGTCGTCGGCGTCGAGCGGGGCGAACACACCGAGCGGGACCCGGCGGTAGTTGGAGGCGTCCATCGTCGTCAGTGCCCGGGCGGCGGCGCCGAAGTCGCTCGCGCCGCGTACGGCGGAGCGGAGCGCCGCGACGAAAGCCGGGGAAGCCGGGGAAGCCGGGGAAGCCGCCCGGGAGGTCGCCGGTCGAGTGTCGGTATGCGGTCGATGCTGTTCGGCCATGGTCTCAGCATGGAGCCGGGACGGGTGAACTCTTGGGATACGGGCGGATCAAAGCACGTAAGCAGTACAAAAAAGCCCACAAGATCTTCCCAAACAGACCGTCAAGTCTCCTATAGTGACCAAGACTTGCGCAGGAATTGGCAGCTCCAGTTGTGCAGGATCGCCCACACCCGTGCTGAACTGTCCTGAATTCGACTGGCCGATTTCACCTTGTTCGCACCACTTCGCACCACTTCGCACCACTCCGCACCACTCCGCACCACTTCGCACCGTCTCGCTCCACTCAGCACCGCCTCATACCGTCCCGCACCGTCCGCCACCGAGGACTCCGATTGCGCCCCTCACACCGGCCCACCGCACTCGCCCTGCTGATCTCGGCAGCCGCAACCGGCACGCTGACCCTGTGGGGCGTCGCCGCGGCCCCCGACGAGGTACGGACCCCGCTGGCCTGGGGCGCGGGCGCAGCCGCCGTGCTGCTGAGCGTCTGCGTGGCCATCACCGTCCACACCCTGGGGACCGCGCGGACCCTGCGCGCCCTGCGGGCCGCCGACGCCCAGCGGTTCACCGCCGAGACCTCGCGCCTGGTCTCCGCCTCCGCCGTCGAGGGCCAGCGCTTCACCGCGGAGACCGCCCGGATCAAGGGCGCCGCCTCCGCCGAGACCGCCCGCGTCGCCGCCGACGCCCGCGCCGAGAACGAGCGGATCGCCGCGGCCGCCGCCGCCGAACAGGGCCGGCTGGCCGTCTCCGTCGACCGGCTGACCGCCCGTGCCACCCGCGCCGAGACCGAGCGCTCCGCGGCCGTCGCCGCCTGCGCCAACGCGGCGGGGCGGATGCAGGCGCTGGCCACCAGCATGCTGGCCGACCTCCGCGAGATGGAGCACCGGCACTCCGACGAGTCCGTCCTCGGGGACCTGCTCCACCTGGACCACCGCACCGCCCAGGCGGGCCGCCTCGCCGACTCCATCGCCGTGCTGACCGGGGCCCGTTCCGGCCGGCGCTGGGCGAAGCCGATCGTCATGGAGTCGATCCTGCGCGGCGCGATGGGCCGGATCGGCAGCTACCAGCGGGTCCGCCTGCACTCCACCAGCGATGTCGCCATCGCCGGCCACGCGGCCGAGGGCGTCATGCACGCGCTCGCCGAACTCCTCGACAACGCTGCCAACTTCTCGCCGCCCACCGCCGAGGTCCATGTGTACGTGGAGGAGGTCCCGGCGGGCATCGTCATCACCGTCGAGGACAGCGGGCTCGTCATGAGCGAGGTGCAGCTGCGCCGCGCCGAGAAGGCGGTCTCCGCCGATCACCAGGACCTCACCAACCTCTCCGGCACCCGCCTCGGGCTCGCCGTCGTCGGCAGGCTGGCCCGCAAGCACGGTCTGACCGTCTCCTTCCGGCCGTCCGCCCGGGGCGGCACCGGCGCGCTGATGATGCTCCCCCAGGACCTCATCTCCCGCTCGCCCGCACCCGCGCCGGCGATCCCGGCCCAGGCTGTCGCGGCCCCGGCGGCCCCGGCCACCGCCACCGCCCCCGCCGAACCGGAGCCCTCGCACGCCTCGGCCGCCGGAGCGGACCCCACCGGCGCCGCCCCCGCGGCCCGGTCCCTCCCCGAGGACGACGCCTCCACGCCCCCGACCCCGGCGGCGGAGTCGGAGTCCGAGTCCACGGGCGCCGTGCCCGCGTTCGGCGAGAGCGGCCTGCCCAAGCGCCGCCGAGGCCGCACGCTGGCCGCCGCCGAGTCCCGTACCGGCAACGCCACCCCCGGCGGAGCCGACACCCCCCGGGCCCGCACCACCGACCCGAAGGTCCAGGCAGCGCGCTTCAGCACCTTCAGCAAGGCGGTACGGGCCAACTCCACGCACCCGGAAGGCAACACCCGATGACCGCGACCACCGACGAGAAGCTCAACTGGCTGCTGGAGGGGCTGCTCGACCGCACCCCCGGTACCCGCCACGCCCTCGTCCTGTCCCGCGACGGCCTCAAGCTGTGCCGCACCCCCGAGCTCTCCGTCGACCAGGCCGACCAGCTGGCCGCGATCTCCGCCGGGATCCAGAGCCTCTCGCACGGAGCGTCCATCGAATTCGGCGACGGCACCGGCGGCGTACGGTCCGCGATGGCCGAGTTCTACGGCGGCGTGCTGTTCATCGTCGAGGCGGGAGCCGGGGCCCACCTGGCCGTCGTCGCCGACGAGGACTCCGACGTGGGCCTCGTCGGCCACAACATGAGCGAGCTCGTCGAGCAGCTCGGCGAACACCTCGTCGCGCCGCCGCGCGAACCCGCCGAGACCCCGGCCGTATGACGACGGCACCCCGCCCCCGACCGGGCCGCGACGAGGATCCGGACCGGCTGTACACCCTCACCGGGGGCCGCAGCCGCTCCGACTCCGCCGCGTTCGACCTGGTGACGCTCGTCGTCGCCGAGTGCGACCCGGCCCCCGGGATGCAGTCCGAGCACGTCGCGATCCTGCGGATGTGCCAGGGACCCACCGCCGTCGTCGAGATAGCCGCGACCCTGAACCTGCCGGTCAGCATCGTCCGCATCATGCTGTGCGACCTGCTCGACACCGGCCGGATCAGCGCCCGCCACCCCCGTACAGCCCGTGTCGCGGACCGGCTCCCCGACCCCGACATCCTGGAACAGGTGCTCGTTGGACTCCGCAACCTCTGACCGCGCCGCCCTGAGCGCGACGGCCGACAACGGACTGAAGATCGTTGTCGTCGGCGGCTTCGGGGTCGGCAAGACCACCATGGTCCGATCCGTGAGCGAGATCCGTCCGCTCAACACGGAGGAGAGCATGACCCGCGCGGGCGAGGCCGTCGACCACCTCGACGGCATCCAGGCCAAGTCGTCCACCACCGTGGCGTTCGACTTCGGCCGCATCACCCTCGACGAACGCTCCGTGCTGTACCTCTTCGGCGCGCCCGGACAGGAGCGCTTCTGGTTCCTGTGGGACCGGCTGTTCTCCGGCACGCTCGGCGCGGTCGTCCTCGTCGACACCCGGCGGCTCGCCGACTCCTGGTACGCCATCGACCGCCTGGAGCACCACGGCACGCCGTTCATCGTGGCGTGCAACGACTTCGGCGGCCCGCTCCACAGCGAGCAGCAGATCCGCGAGGCCCTGGACCTCTCGGAGGACGTACCGCTGGTGGAGTGCGACGCCCGCGACCGCTCGTCCAGCAAGTACGTGCTCATCACGCTCGTCGAACACCTCGCCGCGCTCTCCGCCGCCCGCCTCCGCGCCCCCGAGGCGGCCCTGGCGGCGGCCGGCCCGACCCCGGAGCCCGCCCCGTGACCCCTGTCTCCGGCTGCCCCGTCACCCACGGGTCCGTCCCCCTGTCCGGGCCCCGCTTCCAGAGCGACCCCGTCCAGCTCTACCGGGACATGCGGCGCGACCACGGGGCGATCGCCCCCGTCGTCCTCGACGGCGACGTGCCCGCCTGGCTCGTCCTCGGCTACCGCGAACTGCACCAGGTCACCGGCGACCCGGCCCTCTTCAGCCGGGACTCCGACCTGTGGAACCAGTGGGACCGCATCCCCGACGACTGGCCGCTGCTGCCGATGATCGGGCGCAAGCAGCCCTCGATCCTCTACACGGTCGGCGAGCGCCACAGCGTCCGCGCCATGATGATCAGCAACGCGCTGGAGGGAGTCGACCCGTTCTCCCTGAAGCGGTACGCGGAGGAGTTCGCCGACGAGCTGATCGACCGGTTCTGCACCAAGGGCTCGGTCGACATCATCGCGGAGTACGCCAAGCTGCTGCCGGCCCTCGTGCTGGCCAGGATCTACGGCTTCTCCGACGAGGAGGCCCACCCGCTGGTCGGCGCGATCAACGACATGATCGACGGCCGGGAACGGGCGCTCGCCGGACAGCAGCACCTCGGCACGTCGATGTTCCAGCTGCTGGCCGACAAGCACGCCGAGCCCGGTGACGACGTCGCCACCCGGATGCTCGCCGACCCCGGCGGCTTCACCGACGAGGAGGTCGCCCAGGACCTCATGGTGATGATGGCGGCCGGCCACCAGCCGACCGCCGACTGGATGGGCAACTCGCTGCGGCTGATGCTCACCGACGACCGGTTCGCCGCCTCGCTCTCGGGCGGCCGGCACAGCGTCGCCGAGGCGATGAACGAGGTCCTCTGGGAGGACACCCCCACCCAGAACGTGGCCGGCCGCTGGGCCGCCCGCGACACGCACCTCGGCGGCCGCCACATCCGCGCCGGCGACCTGCTGCTCCTGGGGATCGCCGCCGCCAACGGCGACCCGCAGGTGCGGACCCACGCCTCGGCACTGACCGGCGGCAACAACGCCTTCCTCTCCTTCGGCCACGGCGAGCACCGCTGCCCGTTCCCGGCCCAGGAGACCGCCGAGGTCATCGCCCGTACCGGCATCGAGGTCCTGCTCGACCGGCTGCCGGACGTGGACCTCGCCGTCCCCGCCGAGCAGCTCACCCGCCGCCCGTCGCCCTGGCTGCGCGGGCTGACCGACCTGCCGGTGCTCTTCACACCCACCCCCGCCGTCGGAAGACCCGGAAACTTCGGAGGCCCCGCATGACCCGCATCACGCTCGACCCCTTCGTCAGAGACCTCGACGGCGAGAGCGCCGCGCTGCGGGCCGCCGGCCCGCTGGCCGAGGTGGAGCTGCCCGGCGGTGTACACGTGTACGCGGTCACCCGCCACGCGGAGGCCCGCGCGCTGCTCACCGACAGCCGCGTGGTCAAGGACATCAACGTCTGGAACGCCTGGCAGCGCGGCGAGATACCGATGGACTGGCCGCTGATCGGCCTGGCCAACCCGGGCCGCTCGATGCTGACGGTCGACGGTGCGGACCACCGCCGTCTCCGTACGCTGGTGGCGCAGGCGCTCACGGTGAAGCGGGTGGAGCGGCTGCGCGCCGGGATCGAAACGCTGACGAACGCGAGCCTGGAGCGGCTGGCGGCCCTCCCGGCCGGAGCGCCGGTGGACCTGAAGGCCGAGTTCGCCTATCCCCTCCCCATGAACGTGATCAGCGAACTGATGGGCGTGGACGCGGCGGACCACCCGCGGTTGAAGGAGTTGTTCGAGAAGTTCTTCTCGACGCAGACGCCGCCGGAGGAGGTCCCGCAGATGATGGCGGACCTCGGGACCCTCTTCACGAAGATCGTCGACTCCAAGCGGGCGAACCCGGGCGACGACCTGACCAGCGCCCTGATCGCGGCCTCCGAGGACGGCGACCACCTCAGTGACGAGGAGATCGTCAACACGCTGCAACTGATCATCGCCGCCGGGCACGAGACCACGATCAGCCTGATCGTCAACGTCGTGGAGGCGCTGGCGACCCACCCCGAGCAGCGCAGGAAGGTGCTGAACGGGGAGATCGGGTGGGACGGCGTGATCGAGGAGACGCTGCGCTGGAACACCCCGACCTCGCACGTCCTGATCCGCTTCGCGACGGAGGACATCGAGGTCGGCGACAAGACCCTGCCGAAGGGCGAGGCCCTGATCGTCTCGTTCGGCGCGCTGGGCCGCGACGAGGAGCAGTACGGCCCGACGGCCGGCGAGTTCGACGCCACCCGCACCCCGAACCGCCACATCGCCTTCGGCCACGGCCCGCACATCTGCCCGGGTGCGGCGCTCTCCCGCCTGGAGGCGGGCATCGCGCTCCCGGCGCTGTACGAGCGGTTCCCGGAACTGGACCTGGCGGTGCCCGCCGCCGAACTGCGCAACAAGCCGATCGTGACCCAGAACGACCTGCACGAACTGCCGGTGGAGCTGGGCTGCCCGTTCGGCCACGACGCCTAGCTCCTCCCTCTACCCGGGTCTCCACGGGCCGGAGCGCGCGTCTCATCCGACGGACACGGTTGCTGAGCCGTGCCACCGAGGGACTACGCTCCGTCCCGTGGCCGACATCCAGATTCCCGCTGACATCAAGCCCGCAGACGGACGCTTCGGCGCCGGTCCTTCCAAGGTGCGGACGGAGGCGCTCGACGCGCTGGCCGCCACCGGCACCTCTCTCCTCGGTACGTCCCACCGCCAGGCCCCGGTCAAGAACCTGGTCGGCGAGGTACGGGACGGCGTGCGCAGCCTCTTCTCCCTCCCCGAGGGGTACGAGGTCGTCCTCGGCAACGGCGGCTCCACCGCCTTCTGGGACGTCGCGACGCACGGACTGATCGAGTCGAAGTCCCAGCACCTGAACTTCGGCGAGTTCTCGTCCAAGTTCGCCAAGGCCGCGAAGCTCGCGCCCTGGCTGTCCGACCCCACCGTCATCGCCTCCGACCCGGGCACCCACCCGGACCCGAAGGCCGAGGCGGGCGTCGACGTCTACGCCTTCACCCACAACGAGACCTCCACCGGTGTCGCGGCCCCGGTCAAGCGCGTCGCGGGCGCCGACGAGGGCTCCCTCGTCCTGGTGGACGCCACCTCCGGTGCGGGCGGCCTGCCGGTCGACATCACCGAGTCCGACGTCTACTACTTCGCCCCGCAGAAGTCCTTCGCCTCCGACGGCGGCCTGTGGGTCGCCGTGTTCTCCCCGGCCGCCCTGGAGCGCGCCGCCCGGATCCACGCCTCGGGCCGGCACATCCCGGAGTTCTTCTCGCTGCCCACCGCGATCGACAACTCCCTCAAGAACCAGACGTACAACACCCCGGCGCTCTCCACCCTCTTCCTGCTGAACGAGCAGTTGAAGTGGATGAACACCCAGGGCGGCCTGGACTTCACGACGGGCCGCACGGCGGCTTCGTCGGGCCACCTCTACGGCTGGGCCGACGGGTCGAAGTACGCCACCCCGTTCGTCACGGACCCGGCGAAGCGCTCGCAGGTCATCGGCACGATCGACTTCGCGGACGAGATCGACGCGGCGGCCGTCGCCAAGGTGCTGCGCGCCAACGGCATCGTGGACACCGAGCCGTACCGCAAGCTCGGCCGCAACCAGCTGCGCGTGGCGATGTTCCCGGCGATCGACCCGGCGGACGTCCAGGCGCTGACGGCGTGCGTCGACTACGTGATCGAGAAGCTGTAACTGACTGCGTGATCGAGAAGCTGTGACTTCCCGGTTCTCGACCGTACGGAGACGGCCCGGCACCCACGCGGTGTGCCGGGCCGTTTCTGCGCCAACCTCGGGAATCGTTGTTGGAAGCAGCGAATCGACTCCTGGACCGGCTTCCGGGGTATCGCGTCGAGATCATCGACGGCATGATCACCGTGGCGCCGCTCCGGGACGGCCTTCACGCCGACACACTGACCACGATCATGGTCCCCCTCCTTGCCGCCGGGCTCGACGACGGCGAGACCGAAGTCCTCCAGGCCGTCGGCCTGTGGCTCCCCAGCGGCCCCGAGGACTACGTGATCCCCGACCTGTCGATCGTGGACGCCGACTTCGACGCGCACCTGATCGAGCGGGAGGAAGCGGGCGGCCTACTCCGCCGACGCCCCCACCAGCACCGCGCGCAACGCGGCTATCCCGGCCAGCCACTCCTGGTCCGCGCCGGCGTCCGCCCACAGGTCCAGCGGCTCCGCGTTCTTCGCGGTGAGGCGGTCCAGGGCACGGACGGCCAGCGGGCGCAGATCGGCGGGGAGCGGCGGCAGCGGCTCCTTCGGGCCGTACGCGGTGGTGACGGGCTCTCCCCCGGGGCACTGGGCGGCGACCAGCGCGGCGGCGGCCACCGCCTCCTCCCCGGGGTCCGCGTAGTCCTCCGGCCCGGTGCCCGCCACGGCGGTCAGGACGTCCCGCAACACGTCCGCCTTCTCCCCGCGCTCCGCGTCGTCGACCCGCCCGCCGAAGTCGGCCGCGGTGTCGTTGTCGAAGTGGCCGATGTCCCACGCGCCCATGGAGTCCCCCTCATTCCGCCGTGCCGGTCAGCCCGTCGTGCCGGTGCCTCCATCCTCACAGCCGCCACTGACAGTCGGCCGGGCCGGGCTCGGGCTCACTGCACGCGGGAACCGCCTCGTCCGGAATCGGCGTCGTCCGAGCCGTCCTCGTCGTCCTCGTCCGGGATGTGCACGTCGAAGACGTTGATGTTGATCTCGACGACCTCCAGCCCCGTCATCGTCTCCACGGCATCGACGACTTCCGTGCGGATCCGGTCGGCCAGCTCGTGGATCGGAACCCCGTAATCCACCTCGACGTCGACGTCGATCGCCGTCTGTTTCTCGCCCACCTCGACCTTCACGGTCCGTCCCCTGCCCGAGGACCCGGACACCCTGCCCGTCACGGCGCCCAGCGCCTTCGACGCGCCCTTGCCCACCGAGTGAACGCCGTCGGTCTCACGGATGGCGATCTCCGCGATGGTGGCCACGACGCCGTCGGCGATGGTGGTCCTGCCGCGCACGGCGCTTCCCTGGTTCCCGCCGCTGGTCGCCGGGTTTCCGCTCCGAGATTCGATGTCGACCATGTCCGCCTCACAGAGAGTGATTGCCACGGGCGCTCCTCCCGCCCGTGCGGCCCCCTCCTCACTCTCCGCCTGCCCGTGGCCATCCGCCATTCGAGTTGCCCGGCCTCAGTCGCGGGGCAGCAGCGTCCCCAGCGGTCCGAGGTCCAGGTTGAGGTCCTCGGGTCGCACCCCGTGCTGGTCGCAGAGCTCCTTCATCCGCTGGTCGAGCAGCATGAGCGTGGTCCCGATCTCCTCGACCTGCTCGTCGCTGAGGTCGCCCTGTTCGACCCGGCGGATCGCCTGCCGTTCCATCAGCTGCCGGAGCAGCTCCACCACGGTGAGGACCAGGGCCACCAGGTCCCGCCCCATCTGCTCGGAGTCCAGATCGACCCGTGTCCCCGGGGCCTTGCCCGGGCCCGTCACAGCGGCCCCCCGTCGGCCCAGGGCGCCGGAACCCGCTCGCTGACCGACGACAGCAGGGCGTGCAGTGACACCCGCACCAGAGGGACGTCGGCGATGGCGATCACCAGGTCCCCGCTGACGACGACACCGGTCGCCAGAACACGGTCCAGCAGGTCGACCAGTGGCACCCCGATGGGCCCGCTCAAGGGCTCCGGGCTGTCCCAGGGGACCACCGCGCGCTCCGCCGCTGCCACGGCTACACCTCCCCGACGAAGGAGTACGGCACCCAGGGGCCGGTCAGCTCGATCCGCGCCCCGGTCCGCTCGCCCAGACCCCGTACCAGAGAGCCCAGTTCCTCCGACCTGTGCTCGGCCACGAGATACGTGGCGTTGAGCACGTGCACCCGGCCGTCACCCCCCGGTACGGCTCCGTGCGTACGGAGGCGGCGCGACGCGGCGGCCAGTTCACGGAGTTCGGCGTCCACGGATTCCGCGACGGACAGGGCCTGTTCCCGGCGGCGCTCACGTCGCTCCTGGACCCCGCGCCTGCGGTTCAGGTAGGCGAGCCCCGCACCGGCGGCGGGAGCCCCGCGCCCGCCGCCCCCGGCGATGGCGGGCTCCCTCTCCTCGGGTTCCTCGGGAGCGGCCGGGGGCTCGTACACCTTCACGCCCCACTCGGCGTGGTGCGCGATGCGCTTCAGCACCCGGTGGAACCGGTGCGCCTCGTCATCGAGCGCACGACGGGCCCGGTCGTCGTCGTGGTAGAGCGTGGCGAGGGGCAGCGGTACGGCGGGCCCGTGAGCGGCCGCGGCGGACACGACCTCGTGGTGGGCCCGGGCGTACCGCTCGATCTCACGCGGGTCGGAAAGCCGCGCCTGCCAGACCTCGTCCGTGAAGTCGGCGGCCGGGACGGTCTGGACCACGGCGGTGAGCGGCCCGGAGGGCAGCAGCCGGACGGCCCTACCGCCGGGCATACCGACCGGGCCGGTGACATCGGCCGTGTTCACGGCACGGGTGCCCCGGCAGACGGCGAACACGTAGGTGACACCGGTGTCCGGCCCCCTGTCCGCGGGTGCGGGGTGCGTCATCTCTGCCCGGTCTCCTTGTTGTTGCCCCTGTCATCCCTGCCGGTGTTCCGGTACGGGTCCAGGGCGTCGGTCTCGTCCGTGGCCGGTTCGAGGGCCTGGAGGCGTTCCCGCAGCCGGCGGTTCTCGTCCTCCAGAGCGTCGCGCTTCGCCCGGGAGCTGAGGGCCGGATCGGTCTCCCACCAGTCGATGCCCGCCTTCTTCGCGGTGTCGACGGATGCCACGAAGAGACGGAGCCGGATGGTGAGGAGTTCGATGTCGAGGAGGTCGATCTTGATGTCCCCGGCGATGACGATGCCCTTGTCCAGGACGCGTTCGAGGATGTCGGCGAGGTTGGTGGTCTGAGGGCCGTTGGCCGGCGGCCCTCCCTGCCGGAAGTCGAGGTCGGTCACCGCGAGGCCCCGGACCGGCGCCTGCGACTCGCGCGCTTCTTGGCGGGCGGCTCCTCCGGTTCTTCCTCGCCGTCTTCCGGCTCCTCGTCCTCGTCTTCCTCGTCGTCTTCCTCGTCTTCCTCGTCTTCCTCCGGCTCCTCCTCCTCGTCTTCCTCGTCCTCGTCTTCGTCCTCCCCAGACTCCTCCTCGTCCTCCTCGGGCTCCTCCTCGTCCTCCTCGTCCTCCTCGTCCTCGTCCTCCTCCTCAGGCTCCTCTTCGCCGTACTCCTCGTCCTCGCCCTCCCCGTCCTCGGCCTCTTCCGCTTCCTCGCGCTCGACGGCCTCCTCGTGGCTGACCACCACCTCGCCGTCGCGGATCTCGCCGCGCCACCCCTCGGGCTCTTCTTCGGTGAGGGTCACGTACCGCTGGAAGTGCTTGAAGTCCAGCCGTACGCGGCGGCCCTGGGCACGCCAGAGGTTGCCCGTCTTCTCGAAGAACCCGGACGGGTAGTACTCCATGACCAGCACGACGCGGGTCAGGTTCGAAGCCAGCTCATGGAAGCTGATGGCTCCGCGTGTGCTGCCCTTGGCGCCCTCGGAGGTCCAGACGATCCGGTCGTCGGGCACCTGTTCCTGCACCGTGGCCTTGAAGCTGCGGGAGGAGGGGCCGACCTTGACCTTCCAGTCGCTTTCCTCGTCCTCGCCCTTGGAGACGCTCTGGACGCCCTTCATGAAGCCGCTGAACTCTTCGTACTGCGTCCAGGCGTCGTAGGCGGTACGCAGGGGCACGCCGACGTCGATCACTTCGATGATGTTCATGAACTTGCCGCCGCCGGCCTTGCGGTTACCCTTGCCACCGCCCCCACCGAGCGCGCTCTTCGCCTTGTCCACCACCGCGTCCTTCGCGCCCTTGGCCTTCTCCGAGACGAACGCCTTCACCGGGGACTCGCCCTGGAGCACGCGAGACCCGATGGCGGGCAGAGAGCCGCCCTCCCCGGCCGCGTCGGTCAACTGGCCGGTGAGATCCTTGAGTTTGCCGCCCGCCTTTTCGGCGAGCTGCTGGACCTGAGCGCCGGCGAATTTCGACAGTTCTTCTTTGATGCGGCCGACACCCGACTCCGCCGGAGCCTCGGATTCGTCCTTGTCCGTCGTTGCCATGGCTGACTACCTCCGGCGATCGGCGCGCTTGGATGCTGACCGCTTCGACGACGTCGCTGTCTTCTTCGCGGCAGACTTCTGGGGGGCGGACTTCTTGGCGGCGGGCTTCTTGGCCGGTGCGGTCTTCTTCGCCGAGGCCTTCTTCGCTGGAGCGGCCTTCTTGGCGGGAGCGGCCTTCTTGGCGGGAGCCTTCTTCGCCGGGGCCTTCTTGGCCGGAGCAGCCTTCTTGGACGGAGCTGCCTTCTTCCCCGCAGTCTTCTTGGCCGGGGCGGACTTCTTCTCCGCCGACCTCCTGGCCGGAGCTGCCTTTTTCCCCGCAGTCTTCTTGGCCGGGGCCGCCTTCCGGGCAGGGGACTTCCTCGCCCGGGAAGGCTGCGGCGGGGCCGCCTCTTCCTCTTCTTCGGGCTCGTCCTCTTCGGGCTCGTCCTCTTCGGGCTCGTCCTCTTCGGGCTCTTCTTCCTCTTCGGGTTCCTCCTCTTCGTCCTCCTCGTCCTCGTCCTCCTCGTCCTCCTCGTCCTCCTCCTCGTCTTCCGGCTCTTCCTCGGGCCCCTCGTCCTCGTCCTCGTACGCGCCCTCGTCCTCGCCTTCGTCCTCCTCGTCCTCCTCGTCCGCCTCGTCGTCCGGCGCCGCCGTGAGCCGGGCCGTCCGGTCGCCGATGGCGTCCGCCAGGGAGGCCATGGAGCGGTTGGCGGCGGCCGTCACCGCCTGGCGTCCGGCGTCGAGAACCTCGCCGCGCAACTGCTCCTGCAATTCGGCGACTTGCGGCACCTCACCGAGCCTGCGCATTCCCTCGGCCGCCAACTGGCGGGGTTCGAGTCCGAACCGGCGCCCCGCCAGATAGGTCGCGACGCTCAGCGCCAGCCGGCCCTTCTTCGTCCGGCCCAGCACATATCCGCCCACTACGGCGGCTGCGAGCGCCGCCTTTGCCTGGTCATCCATGTCGGTCACCTTCTGTCGTCGGTGTCCGGCCGGCCTGTGTCGCGTACAGCCGGTCGAGCAGCCTTTCCTCTTGTGCCTCGAACTCATCCAGTCCGATGTGTCCCTCGTCGAGCTCCTGATTGAGGGCCGCCAGCTGCGCGCGGATCACTCCGGGGTCGTAGAGTTCGCGCTCGGCGGCGTCCTGCAACCGCTCCGCGACCCACACCACGCCCCGGGCGGGCGCGAGGGGGAGCATCAGCAGTCCGGAGATCAGCCCCATCGTCAGCCTCCACCGACCGGTGCGGACGGGTTCATGTGCCCGGCGTCGACGAAGCTGTAGCAGGGCAGCGGCCCCGCGAGGCGGAGCTCGACGTGGTCGCGGTGGGCCGCCGCGAAACGATCGGCCGTCGCGCGGAATCGGTCGCTGTCCGCCCGCGCCACCAGGAAGGACACGTTGAGCGCGCAGCCGGGGACCTCGGGGCCCCCGGCCGTGGCCCGGGCCATCGGGGCCAGATCGCGCAGTGCCCGCCGTCCCGCCTCGCCCGCCCGGCGCGCCAGGGCGGACGCGACGGCCGCGCCCAGGCGCACATTGGCCTCGTACCCGGGCCGCCTGCGGGTTTCCTCGCGCAGCCGCCGTACGGTCGCGTCCCCCGCCACCAGTGCGGCGAGGGAGTCGTGTGCGGGCAGGGCCTTGACGTTCATCTCGATGTGCCCGGCGACCCGGTCCAGGGCGGCGAGGTGGCCCGCCTCCGCCCGGGTCAGCTGGGCGCGCAGCGCGTCCTCGTCCGGTGCGATCATGCCGAAGCGCATCGGCAGGACGGGCCCGCTCCCCGCCAGGCGCGTCAGGAGTTCCTGGTGCGCCAGCAGGTCGCGCCGCCGGGCCCGCAACTGCGCGGGGGCGGCGCTGACGACCGCGGCCACCGGGCCCACGCCGACCGTCCGCAGCGGGGCGGGTGGGCTGCCGACGCCCCCGGACTTCCGGGGCAGCGGCGTTCCGGCCCGGACGACCGCGTACACGTACAGCCCCGGCCCGTCGGCCGTGCCCGTCCCCGGGCCGTCCGCGCGCACGTCAGACCTCCGCCCTGCGGCGACGGCTCGTGCCACCGCTGCCGCTGCTGCGGGCGGGGGCGCGGCGCTTCTTCGGGCGCGCCGGACGTTCCTCCGCCTCTTCCTCGTCGTCATCGTCGTCGTCGTCGTGGCCGCCGGCCCCGACCGCCTTGCGTACGGTGTCGCCGACCGACTCGGCGGCCTTGCGCACCTTCCGCTTGCCGATGGACCGGGCGGCGGAGCCGCTGAGCAGCTCGGGGACGGTGGTGCTGCCGGAGTCACGTTCGAGGTCGAGACGGTTGCACGCCTCGGCGAAGCGCAGGTAGGTGTCGACGCTCGCCACGACTATGCGCGCGTCGATCTTGAGGATCTCGATGCCGACCAGGGAGACGCGTACGAATACGTCGATCACCATGCCCCGGTCGAGAATGAGTTCCAGCACGTCGTAGAGCGTGCCGGCGCGGGGCGGGCACGGAACGGCGCCGTCGACGTAGGTCGTGGTCGTCATGGGGGGTCCTTCCAGCTGTCGGACGGAGTGGGGTCACTCGTCGGCGGCACCGCGCCGGTAGCGGCGGACCCGGGTGTACTCCACGAGTTCGCAAGCCCCGTCGAGCCGCACCTCGTACGAGGCGAGGAGACTGGTCGTGTCCGGGATGCGGGGCACTTCGAGGACGTCCACGACGACGCACCAGCCGTCGTCGTCGGATCGTCGGATAGCGGAGACGCCCTCGGCCGGGTGGCTGATCAGTGCTTCCAGGCTCTGACAAGCGGCGCGGGCCGCGTGCTCGGGCCCCTTCCTGGCCGAGGACTTCTTCCGGGTCCCCGGGGAGGAGCGTTCGGCGCGCGCTGAACGTTGGTCTGCCATGGTGACCAGTCTGGTCACTATGGGGCGCTCCGCATCCTGAGTGAGCCGGTGGTGCGACACGACTCCCGCCCGCACCGGGCAGGACAGCGGGCGGGCAGGACAGGCAGAGGCGGGCGGGCCGGACAGCGGGCGGGCCGGGTGGGACTGCGGGCGGCCCGAACAGGACAGGCGGCGGCCGGACCGGGTGGGAGAGGCGGCGGGCGAGGGCGGACGGCAGCCGGGGTCAGACCGCGAGCGGCCTCCGCGCGAGAACGAACCCCTGCGGCGCCCGCTCCGGGAACGGACCTTCCGTGTCCCGCTCCCGCCACAGCGAGACCTCCATGCCCCACGCCTCCGTGAACCGCAGCAGCTCGTCCCCGACCTGGAAGCCCAGCTGTACGTGGGCCCCCGGGGCCAGTACGCGACAGAACTCCGCGAAGGCGCGCGGCAGTTCCTCGTCCGGGACGTGAATGGTGGAGTACCAGGCGAGCAGCCCGCCCAGCGAGGCGTCCGGGAGTCCGAGGTCGAGCATGGAGCCCTCCTCGAAGCGCAGGCCCGGGTGCTCCTCCCGCGCCACGGCGACCATCCGTGGGGAGAGGTCGATCCCGAACACGTCGAGCCCGTGGCCCAGTTCATGGAGGTGTGCGGTCACCCTGCCCGTACCGCACCCGACGTCGGCCACCGGGAGGCCACCACCGCCCGCCGCCACGAGCTCCGCGAACGTGCCCAACAGCGCACGCTCCAGCGGCTTGGCCGCCAACTCACCTCGGGCGAACTCGACATAGGCGGGGGCCATGGTGTCGTACGAGTCGCGGGTGGCACGCTGAAAATCGGGCGTGGAGTCAGAGGCAGTCATGGCCGCCACTCTAGGCGCGCCTTCACCGACCCCGGCCTCGGACGACTTCGGGGAGAGGAAGAGGGCGCGCGCCTCCCCCCTCCCCCCGCCACTTCAGTCGCTGACCTTGCTGCGTGACTGGTACAGCAGGTCCTGGTATTCGGGGTGCCGGGCGATCCATCCCGCGTAGAACGGGCAGGTGGGCAGTACCCGCAGGTCGGCGGCGCGCGCCTCGTCCAGGGAGGATCGCGCCAGCGCCGACCCGACGCCCCTGCCCTCGTACGCGGGCGAGACCTCGGTGTGGAGGAACGCGATGAGTTCCGCCGTACGGAGGTAGTCGGCGAACCCCGCGACCTCGGTCTCTCCGTCAACCCGGGCCTCGTACCGCTTGGCCTCGGGAACGTCCTTCACTTCGACTGCCATGTGTCGTCCTCTCTCCGTTCGTCCGCACGCCGGCCCGGTCCGGGTGGCGCGTCGTCGTCCTACCAGCTCCGGCGTCAGCCGACACTTCCGGCGCGCCCGGCGGCGAGGAGCTGCGTCTCCCAGGCGAAGGCCACCCCCGTGGCGCCCCCGTGCCGGGCCTGGACCTCGGCGGCCCCCGGGATGGTCTCCTCGCGGGCCCAGTCGCGCTGCCACTCTCCCATCACGGCCAGCCACGTGATCGGCACGACGCCCGCCTGGACCATGCGCCGCACCGCCATGTCGTGGGCCTCGGCCGACACGCCCCCCGACGCGTCGGTGACGGCGTAGACCTTGAACCCCTCGCCCGCCGCCTGGATGGCCGGCATGGCCAGGCAGATCTCCGTCCAGAGCCCGGCCAGGATCAGCTTCTTCCGCCCGGTCGCCTTGACGGCGTCGACGACCCGCTGATCCTGCCAGGTGTTGATGAAGGTCCGGTCGATCGGCTTCTGCTCCGGGAACACGTCCTGGATGCCCTGGATGATCAGTCCGCCGCGCTCCTCCAGAACGGTCGTCAGGATGGTCGGCACGTCGTAGACCTTGGCGGCCTTGGCGAGCCCGACGACGTTGTTGACGATCATCGTCGGCTCATGGCTGTTCAGATTGGCGAACTGGAAGGGCTGGTGGTCGATCAGCACGAGGACGCTCTCCTCCGGTGTCAGCAGCGCGTCGAGTCCGGCCTTGTTCTGGGTGCTCATGGGATACCCCTTCTGGAGCTTCACGTGTGCCTGCCGCAGCTATTTAGTTGACGTGTCATCCACCCTAGGCATTGATGATTGACGCGTCAACTAGTCATCGTGGCGGCCGATTTGCCGAGGGGTACGGGAGGCCGGTCGCCCGATGGGGGGATCGGCCCCGTCCCGGCCATGGCTGAGCCGCCGACCGTCTCGCTACGCTCCTCGCATGGACGCACCGCCACACTGGCTGACCCCGGAGCAGCAGGCCGCCTGGGACAGCTTCATCCGCATGCAGGAGAAGCTCATCGGGCGGCTCTCGCGCCAGGTACAGGCCGACTCCCACATGTCTCCCGCCGACTACATCGTGCTGGCCAAACTCACCGAGGCCGGCGGACGGATGCGCTTCATGGACCTGACCAAACTGGTGGAGTGGGAGAAGAGCCGTATGTCCCATCAGGTGGGGCGGATGGCGAAGCGCGGACTGGTGACCAAGGAGGACTGCCCCGACGACGGCCGCGGAGCGTTCATCGTCGCCACCCCGGCCGGCCGGAAGGCGATCGAGGACGCAGCCCCCCTGCACGTCGAACATGTCCGCCGACTGTTCATCGACGCCCTCACCGAGGAAGAGCTGGACGCCCTCTCCCACATCGCGAACCGCGTCCTCACCCACATGGAGAAGCAGCCCGACTGACCGGCTCCGGGCAGCGCCGCGAAGTACCGCACCGGGCGTCGGGACAAAACGGCTTGTCGCGGCGGGCTCAGACGGGTCTGAGCAGATCGCGAAGGTTGCTCATGCGCGCCTTGACGTCGGCGACCTCAGCGGCAGGGGTCGAGACCTCTCCGCCCGACGAGTGGGTATCGCGGCAGGGGCGGCAGAGGCCGTCGGGGAGGGCTTCTGGCTGGCCGGGGCGTCCGCAGTCGGTGCATTCCATGAGGAGGCGGCGGGTTGGGGCGGGGGTGGCGGGCCGGGTGTTCTCGGTGGTCAGGCGGGGTGGGATCTTGTCGGTGAGGCGGCGGCGGAGGAATCCGAGGGGGCTGTCGACCTGGGCGGGGAGACCTGCGGTCAAGGCGCTGGTCAGGTAGTCAACGCTCACGCCCCGCGCGAGCCATTCCGCCGCCTGCCCTTCCAGCGCGGCGCAGTCGTCGGCGGAGAGGGCCAGGCGGTGATCGTCGCGGCCGAGGCGGGCCAGGGCGAGGTAGGCGGGGCTGGCTTCGACGGCATGGGGCGTCTCGGGGGGAGTGCGCGGGACGGGCGACGCGGGTTCGGCGTCCGGCGCCTGGACCGGGGTGCGCTGGTGCGGCACGGCGGTGGGTTCGGCGGCCTGTCCCGTGTCGGGAACCTGTCCCGTGCCGGGGGCTTGTCCCGTGTCGGGGGGCTCCGATGCGGGAGGCGGCGGTTCCTCGGCCGGGGCCCACGGTGGCGGCGGCGTGTCGAGGTCGGACGGCGCCGGTACGGGGGCTGCGGCCAAGGCGGCCTTCTCGGTGGCGAGGTAAGCGTTCCACCACTCGTTGTCCCGCGCCGTGCGCGACCAGAACGTGCGGAAGACCCAGCGCGTCTCCTCACCCGCGCCGACCGCGCACCGCACGCGCCGCAGATGCCCGGCGACGGACAGAGCCGTCAGCGCGGTGGAGATGGCCTGCTGGCCGTAGAGCGGAAGCTGCTTCGCGAGCGTCTTCACGCTCATCGCGGCACCATCGGGGAGGTGGTCGACGAACCCGGCGACGTACCGCTCACGGGTCGGCAGGAGAGCGAAATCATGGCGCGCACGGGGAAGTTGATCCGGTGCGGAGCGTTTGCCGTAGCCGGGCTTGGCCATCGGGTACGCGGCGGAGAGTGCGGGGGCGTGCAGGGCGGAGCTAGGGTGCTGGGTAGCCAAGGGATCGTCTTTCTGGGTTATCGATCTTGCGGTAAGACCCCGGCCCGGTGCGACAACACCGGTCGGGGTCGTTTGGTTCTCGCACCGTAAGCAGTCGTGACGCTGTGCCGCAAGCTGTCACGATTAGTCATACTTGCTGCCCGTGACAGGGCAGGGAGGTAGGGGAGGTTTCCCCAAACCCCTTCTTCTGCCTACCGGTTAAAGAAGGCGCTCGAACCACGGGTCCCGCATCCCGACACCCGAGCCCCGGCACCCGAGCTTCGGGCCGGAGCCCGATCCACGTACCCCCGTAGGAGTGACCCGCCTGTCCCGAAGCTCGATGGCCGGAGCTTGAGTCGCGAGCCTCGGGCATGGCTCACCATGGTCGGGAGACGGCTGACGGGACGAGCGCGGTCCGCGAGGCGACTGGTATTACTGGTGCATGCCATGCAGGAAGAGCATGAAGAGACCGCGCGGTCCGCGATCGACACATTCATCTCCGCATTCAACGCCTCGGACGACAGCTATGTGACTGCGCTGCTCTCCCAGGCCCTCGCCTAGGACGTGGTCTTCTGGGGACCGTTGGGCCGCAGTGAGGGGATCGAGGCGGTCGAGCGGTTCGTGCTGGACATCCGGCGCCACCCGGCGGGGACCGGCACGATGGTGCGCTGTTCGGCGGTGGACATGCCGGACGAGTGGGCCCGGTACCAGTGGGTCTTCACCACGCCGGATGGAGGCCCCCGCCTGGCGGGAACGGACGTCGTCCATCTGCGGCGGAGCCTCATCGACCAGGTCATCGTCTTCGCGGGGGAGATCGACCCGTCCGCCTCCTGAGTCATTCCCCTCTGGCGCCGTCTTTCTCCTGGACCGGCCCCGTTCGGGGCTCCGGGTCGCATCGGCCTGCCGGACCACGACTTCTGGTGGTTCGACTCCAGCCTCGTCGCACGGTTCGTCTTCGGCGAGAACGACACAACGCTCGGCGTCATCCTCAGCGAGGACCCGGCGGAGGTCGCAGCTGCCTGTCAGGCGCGTGATGCATCCTGGCACCACGCGACCCGAGGCGGATCTCCGTGCCCTGATCAGGCGTTGTGAGGATGCGTCTGATGCGCTGCCGCGATCTGGTCGATTCGCGAGGCCAGGTCGAAGTCGGCTGCGGTGAGCCGGTGTCCGGCGTCGTGTGTCGTGATGGCGAACCGCACATGGTCCCATCGCAGGTCGATGTCCGCGTGATGCCCGACGAGCCGTTCGACGTCCGCGACGTTCACGATCAGCGCGACACCGCCGTGGTAGCGAATCTCGAACGTGCGGGTGATCATGTCCCCTTCGCGAACCCAGCCCGGCAGCTCGGCCAGCCTGAGGGCGATCTCCTCGTCCGGCAGTGGATCCTTGCCCATCGTCAGTTCCCCTCGGTCACCGGTGCCAGGATCTCCGTAAGGTCCCGGCCGACCGGGGCATCGTGCCACGGGCGCATCGCCCGTTCCAGAGTGTCAAGTTCCCTGCGCATGCGGGCGGATCGAGTCTCGATGGCGATGGTGGCCACGGTGCGGGCGATCTCCACAGCTTGGTCCGGCTCCCGCGCTGCTGCGGCGGCGGTCGCCTGCCGGGCCATGTACACCCCGCGGTCTCGGCGGGCCGTCTCCGGTACCCCTGCCAGTACCTGTGTCCACAGGGAGCCCGCTTCGGCACCGAGGCCGAGCCGCCCGTAGCAGGTGGCTCGCTGTACCTCCAGGTATCCAGGCGTCCGGCGACACGCGTTGCCCCACGGCAGGTCGTCATCGACGCCCGGCAGAAGGCGACCGGCCCGGTCCAGGAGTTGATCGACGTCACGGCGTTCGCCGGTGAGGCTGGCGCCGTGCGCCTGCTGCTGCATCGCCATGATCCGCACCTTCGGTACGAGCCGGTCGGCGTCGTCAAGGACGGTCTCGCACAACTCGACGACCGCGTGCCCGTCCCCCAGGTCGGTGCGCACCTGCGCCTGATTCACGAGCGAGTACCCGATGAGGTGCACATCACGGGACCGCACCGCGATCTCCTGCGTCACGCCTCTCCAGAACGCGGCCCCGCCGATGTCACCGGCGTCTTGGTACAGCCAGCCGACGAGCGCCGCGTACGCCGCGCCCGCGCGCAGGAGCCCGCGCCGTGTCTCGCCCTTCGCGGACCGCACCAGTTTGTCGATGAGCTGATACTGGGCGGAAACCGTGCCGATCAGATCGTGAGGTCCTAGGAACATGTCGGCCCGATAGTGCCCCTCCAACTGCTGCTGGAAGTAGTCGACCAGAGCGGGGTCGACGTGCTGCGGGGCCATCGGGCCGGTGACAAGCGCAGCCGCAGTGACGGAGGTGAAGGCTCGGCGGTTCACCTGTTCCTCCTGGTGATGTTCGGGCCGGATCCAGCCCGGCGGGGTCGTGAAGCCCAGATCTTCAGGCCACCGGGCGAGGGCGTCGTGGAGAACGATCGCGGTCTCTTCGGCCGGCCACCCCGGGCGTTCGCCTTCCCAGCGACGCCATGTCCTTGCGGAGACGGTGAACTGGCGGTCGTCCAAGAGCTGCTGCCCATGCCTGGTGAGTGCCCCAGCAGCGACTTCGATGGTCCGCCACCCCCGGTGCAGGCGGGCGGCTCGTAGCGCGTCATTACGGCCCATGCGTTCAGTGTGGAGTGTCATCGTCCGCGCTTCCGACCGTGGCCGCCGGACGGCCACGCGTGGCCATCCAACGACCTATCCCCTACGTGGCGTGCACGCACATCATCAGGGTGTGACAGCGGGCCATGCGGCGGAATGGCTGAGAGCCCGACGATCTGGTCAGGGAGACGACCATGCCGATGACGCTGAAGGTGTACGAGGTGAACTGCACAGGCACCGTCCGTGTCCTGCGGGAAGAGACCGAGGTGGCCCCGTTCGAAGAGCCGGAGGCGTCGCACGACTTCCCCGCCTGCGAGTGCCCCACGTGTGCCGAGGGCGCAGCGTGAAGACCGCTGCCCCGGGCGATGCCGCCTACAGGACCTGGCTCGGACACACCCGGCACTGCCCGACCTGCCGCACCGGAATGACCTGTCCGGCGGCTGCCAAGCTCGGCCGCGCTTGGCGGGAGGCGCGCGGATGAGGTGCGTCGCGGAGGGTGACGCGCATGACTTTCCGGTCGAGGGCGAGTCGGGTGCCTACTGTCCGGACCATGGGGTGACGTTGCTGTGGCGTGGTGATCCGATCACGGCCGCCGATGCGACCGGGGGTGCGGGCGCCGGCCCGGACGGGTTGTCGGCAGGGGCGGACGGTCCGTACGGCGTTGTCTGCCGAAGTGCGTTGGTGACGGACCTGGCCGACGTGCACGCTCTCTGCCGGCGGCCGGACTGTGTCTGCCCGTGCCATGCGATGGCCACCGCTCTCCGGGAAGCGGTATGAGCATCAACTTCTCGGCAACGGATGTGCACGCCTGTGAGACCGCCCCGCCAATCGAACCGTTCCACAGAACAGAGGAGATGGACGATGATCAGCACTCCCGTACGGGCCGAGGCCGGTAAGCATGGTGGGTCGCCGTCGGACAAGCCGTGGACGCCGCCCTCGGAGCCGAAGCCGTCTCCGGACGGCAGCCGGCCTCAGTGCTTCCCGCAGTCGTGAGCACCGCGCAGGAGGTCCCTACGTACCCTTCGCTGGTACAGGAGTTGGCCGATCGAGGGCTGATCGACGCCCGGTGGCGGCAGGTGTTCGAGGCCGTTCCGCGCAGCCGGTTCGTTCCGGCGGACGTGTGGAGGCAGTTGCCCGACCGGTGTGAGCCGGTGGTGGGGACGGATGCGTGGCTGGCGTTGGTGAACAGCGACGAGCCGGTCGTCACCCAGCTCGACGACGGGGCCCTGGGCGGGCCCGGGGTCGCGACGTCGTCGAACTCGATGCCCTCGATGGTGGCCCGGATGCTCATGCTCCTCGAAGTCGAGCACGGGCGGCGTGTGCTGGAGATCGGGACCGGCACCGGGTATGTCTCCGCGTTGCTCTGCGAACGGCTCGGCGACGACCTGGTCCACAGCGTCGAGCTGGACCCGGTCGTAGCCCGGCAGGCGGCCGACGCGCTCGCGCAGGCCGGGTACCGGCCGCACCTGCGGGTCGGGGACGGTGAGCAACCGTGGCCCGGCCTCGGGCCCGTCGACCGGTTGATCGCCACCTGCGCCCTGCGGTACGTCCCGTACGCGCTGCTCCGGCAGGTCCGGCCCGGTGGGGTCGTCGTGGCCCCGCTCGCCCGGGAGTTCTGGTCGGGTGCGCTGGTCCAGCTCCGTGTTCAGGATGACGGCACGGCGGTGGGGCCGTTCTGCGGCGGGGCCACGTACATGCCGATGCGAGCCCATCGCGTGCCCGATCTCCACGACGTGCGGGGCAAGGGAAGAGCACGCGCCGCCGGGCTGGATCCCGCCCACCTCCTCGACCTCGGGTTCGCGCTGTATGCCGGGGCGCGGCTGCCCGGCGTGCGGCTCGTTCATCAGAACACCGCCGAGGGTGTTCAGGTGTGGGCGACCCGCGAGGACGGGGGTGCCGCGACGGCCGCCTCGGGGGAGGAGGTGTGGCAGTACGGGCCCGGGTTCCTGTGGGAAGAGATCGAGCAGGTCTGGTGGGAGTACGAGGTGGCGGGGCGACCCGGTGCCGAGGAATTCGGGCTGACCGTGACCGGCCGGGGCCAGCAGGTCTGGCTGCGGGACCCGGCCGAGGCCATCCGCCCCAGCAGGACGTAGCCCGCGTCACTACGACATCGGCGAACCGTTCAAGCGCCCCGAGACCCTCAAAGCCATCGGTAGGCCCGGCAGGTCCTGGTAGGCAGAGAAAAAGATCAGCGAGCGACCGTATAGCTCAGATCGTGGGCTGACACCGATGAGGGCGACAGCCGCAGCCATACCGTGCCGCGTTCATCAGGATCGTCATGCAGGTAGCGGACGAAACGCGAGTCCCAGCGTGACTCGTCCGCGCCCAGGTACCTGACCAACTTGCGGCGCCCGCGTGGGACGTCGAAGGGAACGAGTTCGGCCCGGCCACGGGCGATGACCTGGCGGACAAGCCCCGTAGTGATGTCACATACGTCCACCACAAGAGCGATCTGCGCGTCCGCGCTCACCCGGTGAAACAGCTTGGTCCACGGCCCGGTCAGAACCCAGAAGGCACCCTCCTCCCACAGAAACCACACAGGCCTCACGCTCGGCCCGTCGGTAGCGATGCGCGCGGTGAGCGGCTGGCCGAGGAAGGCATCAACATCAAACGGAGCAGGTTCCATGTCTCCATGCTCGATCTTCCACACGCCGCCGAACACCCCGACCTTCGACCTAGGCCGAGCCATCGGTGGATGAAGAACAATGCTGGGGCCTGTTCAGAGTTGGCCCACGGCGTCGCGACGGTCCAACCCGGAACCGGGCCTAACGGGTGCCCGGCACAGGCGGGTTGCCCGCCCATCGCCTCTCGCCGTCCTCCCACTCCCCGGTCGGCCGGAGGCCCGCCGCCGTGGCCACCGCCTCGGACGCGGCGTGGTCGGGGTGGACGTGGGCGACGAGCTCCCGGACGCCTGCGGCCTCGACCAGGTGCGCCGTGAGGCCCTTCGCCGCCTCGCTCGCGTAGCCCCGGCCCTGCCACGGCGTCCCGACCACCCAGGCGATCTCCGCCCGGGGCCCCCGTACGGTCGCCTGGACGTATCCGGCGAGGCTCCCGTCCGCACGGATCCGGAGCACCCAGTTCCACCACAGCTCCCCGGGGTCCGGCGAACCGGCGCTCTGCCGCTCGTAGCGGGACCGCAGCGCGGCCGGGTCCGGTGGGCCGCCCCCGGTGAACACGTACAGCGCGGGGTCCGCGAGGACGGACGCCATCTCGTCGGCGTACGCCGGTTCGAGGGGGAGCGCGTCGAGGCGGGTGGTGGTGAAGGGCGGGGGCGTGATGGTCGTCGGCACGGTGCCTGACCCTATGCCGAGCCCCGGGCCCCCGCACCTTCGTTTCCGCAGCTCACGGCCGGCACGTCCGGGCCCTCACCTCTCACCCGCTCACCGGCTCAGGCGCTGGAAGCGGCGCACCGCCAGCGGCAGGAACACCAGCGTGATCGCGAGCGGCCACACCAGGGCCATCAGCAGGGCGTGTTCCTCGACCCAGGTGCCGCCGCCCGCCACGGGGTTGCCGAACAGTTCGCGGGTGGCCGTCGCCGTCGAGGAGATCGGGTTCCAGGCCGCGATCGTGCCCAGCCAGCCCGGCATCAGGGACGGGGCCACGAAGGTGCTGGAGATCATCGTGACGGGGAAGGCCACCGCGTACAGCCCGCCCGCCGCCTCCGGGGTGGGCACCAGCATGCCGAGCCAGACGCCCACCCAGATCAGGCTGAACCGCAGCAGCAGGAGCAGCCCGAACGCGCCGAGGCCGGCCATCATCCCGCCGTCCGCGCGCCAGCCCATCAGCAGCGCGGTGACGGCCAGGATGGTCAGCTCGGCCGCGGCCACCACCAGGTCGGCGGCCCCGCGTCCGGAGGCGAAGGCGGAGGGCGCCATCGGCATGGACCGGAAGCGGTCGACGACCCCCTTGGCGGCGTCGGTGACGACGGCCACGGCGGTGTTCATGAAGCCCATGGCCATGGTCATGGCGAACATGCCGGGCATCAGGAACTCCCGGTAGTCCCCGCCCCCGGGCACCTTCATCGCGCTGCCGAAGACGTATCCGTAGAGGAGGACGGAGAGGATCGGGAAGCCGAGCTGCCAGACGACGGCGGAGGGGTGGCGCTGGTAGTGGGTGAGGGTGCGGCGGGTGATGTTCCAGCAGTCGGAGACCGCCCAGAAGACAGAGGCAGAGACAGAGGCAGAGACAGGGGCAGGGGCAGGGGCGTGGTCGCGGACCGGGACCGTCGCCGCAGCGGGGTTCTTTTCGCGTGTGGTCATGCCGCCGCCACCTCCGCGGAGTGGTTCTCGGTGCCGTGGTTCTCGGGGTCGCCGCCCTCGGGCTCACGGCCCTCGGGCTCACCGCCCTCGGCTTCGGGTGCTGTGCTGTGGCCCGTCAGGCGCAGGAACACGTCGTCCAGGCTCGGTCGGCGCAGCCCGATGTCCTCCACCCCGATCCCGTCGTCCTGGAGGCTCCGGGCCACCTCGGTGAGTGCGGCCACCCGGTCCACGACCTGGGCGTGCACCCGGCGGGCGGTGGCGTCGGTGACGACGAGCCCGCCTCCGGCCACCCGGTCGACGGTCCTCGCCACCGCGTCGAGGTCCCCCGCGTCCGCGGCCACCACCTCGATCCGGTCGCCGCCCACCCGGTCCTTCAGCGCGTCCGGGGTGTCGTCGGCGATGGCCCGTCCCCGGTCGATGACGGTGATGTGCGAGGCGAGCCGGTCCGCCTCGTCCAGGTACTGCGTGGTCAGCAGCACGGTCGTACCGCCCGCCACCAACGCCCGGACCGCGTCCCAGACCTCGCCCCGGCCGCGCGGGTCGAGCCCGGTCGTCGGCTCGTCCAGGAAGAGCACGTCGGGCTGGAGGATCATCGAGGAGGCCAGGTCGAGCCGTCGCCGCATGCCGCCGCTGTACTCCTTGGCGCCCTTGTCGGCAGCCTCGGTCAGGTCGAACCGGTCCAGCAGTTCCCCGGCGCGTTGCCGGGCCCGGCGGTTGCCGAGGTGGAAGAGCCGCCCGAACATCTCCAGGTTCTGCCGCCCGGTGAGGCCTTCGTCGACGGCCGCGTACTGGCCGGTGAGCCCGATCCGGCTCCGCACGCGGCGGGGTTCGCGCGCCACGTCGAGCCCGGCGACCTCCGCCCGGCCCGCGTCGTACCGCAGGAGCGTGGCGAGGACCCGCACGGCGGTGGTCTTGCCCGCCCCGTTCGGGCCGAGCAGGCCGTGGACGGTGCCGGGGCGCACGGCGAGGTCGAACCCGTCGAGCGCCCGCTTCTCCGTACCGCCCCTACCCCGCCCCCGGTACCGCTTCACGACGCCTTCGGCGAGCACCGCGTACCCGGACGCGGACCTGGCCCCGGACGCGGACCCCGATCCGGTTTTGGACATGAGCATTGCGCAACCCCCTGTTTCTCGAACCCATCGGAAGCTAACTGGGTACACCGTACCCTTGAATTGGGTACAGCGTACTCCTATGCGAGTACGGCGTACCCAACTTCGCTCCGGAGCACTACCCTGACCTCATGGCGAAAGACGGATCGACAGCGGCGACGGACGGCACGACCACCGGGAGCGGCGACATCGCACGCAGCCTGGAACTCCTGTGGGGCACCGGGGACCGCCCCAGCCGCGGTCCCAAACCGGGGCTCTCGCTGGACCGGATCGTCACCGCCGCCATCGCCGTCGCGGACACGGAAGGGCTGGCCGCCGTCTCCATGCGCCGGCTCTCCGCCGAGCTGGGCACGGGCACGATGTCGCTCTACCGGTACGTCCCCGGCAAGGCCGAACTGCTGGACCTGATGCTCGACCGGGTGCTGGGCGAACCCCTGCCCTCAGGCCCGGAACCGGTCAATGGCCCGGAACCGGTCGACGGCCCGGAACCGGTCGACGCGCCTGCGCCCCCCGACTGGCGGGCGTCCATCGACGTCATGGCCCGTACCTACCTGGACAACCTGGGCCGCCATTCCTGGCTCCTGAAGATCAACCAGGCCCGTACGGTGCTCGGCCCCAGCGCCCTGCGCGGCCTGGAGCTCTCCCTCACGGCGCTGCGGTCCATGGGGCTGCGCGACCCCGAGCTGATCAGCGTGATCATCACGGTCAACAGCTTCGTGGAGGGCCTGGCCCGCACCCGGGCCGACGCGGCGGAGGCGGTCCGGCAGACGGGGCTGAGCGACCAGGAGTTCTGGGACAACCAGCGCCCCTACCTGGAGCGGGCCATGCTGAGCGGCGCGTACCCGATGATGGCGGGCCTGGCGGAGGACACCTTCAGCTCCGAGTTCGACCACTTCGAGTTCGGGCTGCAACGACTGATCGCCGGCTTCGAGGCCCTGGTCGAGGAGCGGACGGCCGACCGGACGACGGAGCGGGCGGCAGCCCGGAAGTGACAGCACCCCCGGCCCGTGCCCCAATGGATATATGGACGCCAGCCGGGAGCTCACTCCTTTCGTCAAGCAGTACGCCGTCCTGCTGAGCACCCACCGGCAGGACGGGACCCCCGTCGGCACACCGGTCAACATCGCCGTCGAGGGCGATCACGCGTTCATCCGCACGTTCTCCTCCGCCTGGAAGGTCGAGCGGATGCGCAACCACCCGCGGGTGGAGATCGCCCCCTGCACGGTCCGGGGCAGCCCCACCGGACCGCAGATCAGGGCGCACGCACGGCTGCTGCGGCCGGGCACGAAGGAGAACACGCACGCGGCGCGGATGCTGTCGCGGAAGTACCCGGTCGTGCAGGGCGTGCTCGTCCCGCTCGCGCACCGGCTGAAGCGGGACCGGACCCTGCACTACGAGGTGTGGCCGGTGACGGACGACGACACCTGAGCGCGAACGCCCCACGAGCGCGAGCCGGGAGCGCGCCGACCGCGGGAGGAGACCGCGGGAGGAGACCGCGGGAAGGCTCCGCTACTTACGCCGCCGCTTCAGCGCGAACCAGAGGGCCGCGGCCCCGACGAGGACGGCGGCCCCGAGGCCCGCGTTGCCGCTGCCGCCCTCGCCGGCCTCGCCCGCACCCTCCTGGTCGCCGCCCTTCGAGGGAGCCCCGGAATCCTCGCCGGACCCTCCGCCGGACCCGGAACCGCTCCCCTGCCCACCCTCCGTCTCCACGCGGACGACCTCGCTGCGGGCCCCCTCCGAGCCGAACATCAGGGCCGAGCCGTCCGCCGTGTACGTCACCGACTCCGCCTGCCGCTGGAACGGGGCGGCGACCGACCGGTCCGCACCGAGGCGGCCGTCCTCGAAGGCGTACTCGCGGGCGCTGAAGTACGAACGCAGCACCAGCCGGGTCCCGTCGGGCGAGAAGGCCCCGTCCGTGACCCACGGCACCTCGCCGACCCGCCGGAACACGTTCGCGGAGTCGGCGTTGAGCTTCGCGGGGCCTTCGTAGAGACCGCCGCCGTCCTCGTTCTTGGAGGCGATGTAGACGCGGCCGGTCTTCGGGTGGACCATCAGCGCCTCGGCGTTGCGGGCCCCGTCGGCGTACGTCACGTCGTACTGCACGGCCGTGACCGCGGCATCGCGCAGGGTCTTCGGCTCGGGGAAGCGGTAGATCCAGACGTGGTCCCAGGTGCCGTCGAGGTTGTCGCCGATGTCACCGATGTAGAGGTCGCCGTCCGGCCCGATCGAGATGCCCTCGACGTCCCTCGGCTCGCCCACGCCCCGCATCGTGATGGTCGCGAGGGTCTTGCCGGTGCGGGAGTCGACGGCGTAGACGTAGGGGCCGTCGTCGCTGTCGTTGTGCGTCCAGTAGACGCCGGGGTGCGCGCGGCTGGCGGCGAGGCCGCTGGACTCGGTGATGCGGGGGTCCTCGATCGTGAAGTCACGGTCGGGCCGCCCGTCTTCGGCCACGGCCGGACCGGCCCCGGCGAACAGCGGAACGACGACGGCGAGGGCGGCGGCGAGGGCGGCGGCGCGGCCCGCCGGGCCGGTCGGATACGAGCGCATGACCCAAGTGTCCATCGTCACGTCGCAGGCCGGAGCCGTGATCGGCCATGATGACGCCATGCGTTTTCTCCCGGTCGGCGATTCCATGACCATCGGCGCCACCGGCGACTTCACCTGGCGCTACCGGATGTGGCAGCACTTCGAGGCGTTCCCGGGCCTCCCGTACGAGATCGTCGGCCCGCGCACGACGCTGTACGACATCGAGGCGGACGCCCCGGTCTCGCACGCGTACGCCGACCCGTCCTTCCCGCCGGCCGCCCGCCGGCACCTGTCCGGCTGGGGCGAGGGCTGGCTGCACATGGCCCCGGTGATCGCGGACGCGGTGCGCGAGACGGAGGCTGACGTGCTGCTGGTCTCGCTCGGCCTGATAGACCTCGGGTTCTACACGGACGCCGAGCAGACGGCGGCCAACGCCCGCGCGTTCGTCACGGCGGCCCGCACGGCCAACCCGCGCCTGGGCATGGTGCTGCTCCCGGTGATACCGAACGTCCGGGCCGTGACGGACGCCCCCTTCGCCGCCTCCTGCGCCCGCTTCAACGAACTCCTCGCCAAGGCCGTGACCGACCTCGACGAACCGTCCTCGCCTCTCCTGCTGGCCTCGCACCCCACGGCGTACGACATCCGCACGGACACCTACGACGGCACCCACCCCGGCCCGACGGGCGAGCACAAACTCGCCGCCGCGTTCGCCGAGGCGATGCACCAGGCGTGGGGGCTGGGCGGACCGTACGCGGGGACCAACACGGCACCGGGGCCGGCACCGGCACCTGTCCCGGCCCAGGCCTCGCTCCCGACCTCGACCTCTGTCCCGGCCCCGGCTCCTGTCCCGGCCCCGGTCTCGGCGTGAAGCGCGGTCCGGTCGTCGGCTGAACGGCTCCGCGCAGACCCGACGCGGCGGCAGCGGTTCTACTCGGCCCGTGCGCCACCCCGCCCCGACGCCGGCTCCCACACCGAGCAGTCGTGCGCGAAGAGCACCCGCACCGGATCGAAGTCGGCCATCCGATCCATCCAGGGCCGATACGGAGGAAGCGGCTGGGCCACCCCGTCGAGCGCGGCGCGGCGGGCCAGTTCGTCGGATGCGTAGTGCGAGGCGGAGTCGTGGGCCTGCCCGGCGAGGACGACGACCGTGCCGTCGCCTCGGCGGACGGCCAGCGACTGATGCCCGTCCGTATGTCCGGGAGTCGGGACGACGTACACCCCGGGCCAGAGCTCGGCTTCCCCGGTGATCTCCTCGTACACCGCGCCGGGGAAGTCGACCAGCGCGTCGATGGTGTACCCGCCCCTGCGCGCGACGGCCAGCTCGCTCTCCTGGACCAGGATGGGCACCCCGGCCAGCAGGGGGTTGCCGCCGATGTGGTCGAAGTGAAGGTGGCAGTTCACCACGACGGTCACCTCATCGGGCGCCACTCCCACGGCGGCCAGCGCGCCCTCCAGCGGGCGGCGACGCGGCCGGTAGCGCGCCTCCGCCCCCGGGTCCCCCGCGCCGATGCCCGTGTCGAAGAGGAGCCGCCCGCGCTCGTGTTCCACCACGTACGCGAGTACCGGCTCGACCCTCGGCTGCGGGCCTGCGGTCTCCGCTGCCGGACGGACGAAGTAGCCAAGGTCCATCCGGTGCACGACAGTCGGGTTCCTCGTCATGCCCACCACACTGTCCGCCCGGCCGATCCGGGGCAAGGTCCGCGCCGGTGCTCCGCCGGAGTTCGTGCCGGGCCGAGGGAGCCCCGGGCGCCCCGGCTCCCGCACCCCGGCGCGTACGGCCGGGCCCGGGAGATCCGCCCGCCCCGGCTCACCCCGCCGGCTCACCCGCCGGCCGCGATCCCAGCATCGACAGGGCCAGCTGGGTCAGTTCCCCCGAGACCTCCCCGGGGCGGGCCCGACGGCTGCGGCGGGTGTGGTGGGCCATCAGCTCGTGGACCGTGCCGACCATCACCATCACGTCGACCCGGTGGTCCCGGTCCTCCGCCTCGCCGCGCTCCACCGCCCGTTCGGCCTCCCCGGTCAGGAACTCCGTCCACAGGGCCCGCCAGAGCTTGCAGTGCTCGTCCACCACGGCGCTCACACCCAGCACCTCGACGAACGTCACCCGGGCCTCGCGGGGGTCGCTGGTGACGGCCTCCACGTACGCGTCGAAGAGCAGTTGGACCCGCTCCGCGATCGAGTGGTTCTCGGTGCCATCGGCCAGGAGGGCGTTCTCCGCAGCCCGCAGCCCGGTCGTCGTGACCCGGTTGTGGAGGGCGATGAGCAGCCCCTCCCGGGAGCCGTACTCCTGACGCAGCACCTCGACCGGCACACCGGCCGCCGCGCAGACATCGTGCTCGGCGGTGGCCCGGTATCCGTTGATGCCGTACAACTCCCTGGCTGCTTCCAGAAGTTGTTCGCGCGCCTGCGTGCGCGCGGCATCCCCGGGCCCGGTCCGCTGAACCGTCCAGCTCTCCGCCACCGGTCCTCCTTGAGCGCAAGGTGCGGGAGAGGGGCCTGCGCGCCTCTGCACGAACCGCCGCCCCATTGTGCTCGCCCCACCACCGTCCGGACGGCCTCGCCACACCCATACGGGGGAATACCCGCACGCGGAAACGGTTCTTCTTTGCGCGCCCCGGATGCGCCCCAAACTCACCCCGTGCCTACCCGGGGCTCACCCCACGAAGCCACCACCGGGCCGCCACCGGACCGCCACCGGGCCGCCACCGGAGCAGCGCCGAAGCGCGGCCGAGGCACCGCCGGAGCGCGCCCGGACGACAGCGAACCCTGCGTTGAACGCGTTCAAACGACTCTGGCACGATAGCCGTAGCTGCCGCCCCCAAGGGGGCGTGCCGCGTACATCACCGTGCGCAAGGGGGACTGAACAGTGAAGAAGAAGCGTCTCTACGGGCTGTCGCTGCTCCTCTCGATCCTGACCCTGCACATCGAAGCGGTCATCGCGCTCATCGTGGCCGTCGTGTACGGCTTCACGCAGGAGTCGCCGAACGTGGGCGGCGGCGGTTCGGTGTTGTTCATCTTCCTTCTGCCGGTGCTCGCCGTGTTCGGGATCGCGGTCGCGGGCGCGCTGTCCGTGGTCCTCGTCTTCCCGACCGCCTGGCTGGGCGGCGTGCTGGGACGCCGGTTCGGCGGGCGTGCGGCGTGGTGGTGGGTTCCGGTGGTGGCGGCGGCCGTCTCCCTCGTGCCCGCCGTCGCCCTGTCCGGTGGTGCGGGGCCTGCCGGCTTCGCGGTGGCCTGGCTGCTGACGACGGCCGCGCTCACCGTTCCGGCGCTGCTCTGGCGGTCGCGCCGGGAGCGGATCTTCGGGCCGGTGATGCTGTGGGGCGTGGTCGCCGTGGTCGTCACCGCCGTCGTCGGCGGCGTCGGTCTGGCGACGGGGTTGTTCCCCGAATACCGTCCGCCGGCGATCACCTCGGCGGACCTCGTCGGACGCTGGTCCGACGGGCACGGCGGAACGCTCACCTTCACGGCGGACGGCCGGGTCACCGCGGTCGATGTCGGCGCCGAGGACGACAGCTACGACGACAGCTACGACGGCTACGGCTACGGCGAGCTCGAAACGTGTACGGGGCAGGGCACCTGGACGTACGAGCCCGGCCCCAACACCTGGATGCAGGAGGTGGACGTCACCGTCGACTCGTGCGTGCTCGACTACTGGAACGTCGGCGGCAAGGAGAGCCGGCCCGTCCTCTACCAGTACATCGGCGACCCGGACTCCGGGAACCAGTACCGGCTGACGAAGACCTCCGGCGGCTCGTGACGGGGGGACCGGGGCCGACGGGGAGCCGGAAACGACCTCGTCGGCCGCGGCCCCGGGCTCAGCCCTTGACCGTGAACTCCCCCCGCAACAGCGCCTCGTCGCGGGACGACGGGCCCACCAGCAGTTCGAAGCGGCCCGGCTCCACGACGCGGCGGCCCTCCGCGTCCACGAGGGTGCAGTCGGCCGCCGGGAGTTCGAAGAGGATCTCCTGCGACTCCCCGGGGGCCAGCGCCACCTGCCGGTAGGCCTTCAGTTCCTTCTCCGCCCAGGTCACCGACGTCACCGTGTCGCTCACGTACGCCTGCGCCGTCTCCAGCGCGGGCCGCGCCCCCGTGTTGGTCACCGTGACCCGGGCCCGTACGGTCTCCGACTCGTCGACCACCGACGTCAGCACCTCCAGGTCCGTGTAGTCCACGGTCGTGTAGCTCAGCCCCTCGCCGAACGCGAACGCCGGGCGCTGGGTGAGGTCCGCGTAGCGCGAGCCGTGCTGGCCGCGCACCTGGTTGTAGTACGTCGGCTGCTGGCCCGCGTGCCGGGCGAAGGACAGCGGCAGCCGGCCGGTCGGCTCGATCAGGCCGAGCAGCAGCTCCGCGATCGCCCGGCCGCCGAGCATCCCCGGGTTGGCCGCGTACACGATCGCCGCCGCGCCGAGCGCGGACGGCGGCAGCACCAGCGGTTTGGAGCTGATCACCACGACGGCGAACGGCTTGCCCGTCGCCGCCAGCGCGTCGAGCAACGCCACCTGGTCGCCGACGAGTTCGAGGGTCGCGGTGGACTTGCCCTCGCCGACCAGCTCGATCCGGTCGCCGACGACGGCGACCACATGGTCGGCGGCCTCGGCGGCGGCGACCGCGTCCGCGATCAGCGAGGCGTCGGGGGCCGCCGGGACGACGACCTCCGGGCGGGGCTGCCCGTCCGGGAAGAACGCGCCTTCCGGGTCGGGGCCCACGTCGAGGATCCGGGCCCCGGGCGCGTACGCGACCGTCCAGTCGGCGGGCACATGGTCGCGGAAGCCGTCGAGGACGGTACGGATCATGGCGCGCGGCTGACCCTCCGGCAACCAGTCGGCCTGGCCGGAGGAGCCCGCCCAGTCGCCCAACTGGGTCTGCGCGTCGTCCGCGTTGGGGCCGACGACCGCCACCGTACGGGCGCCGCCGGAGGCGGGGGGCCGGCCCCGGCCCGCCCCGTCCGCCGCCAGGCCGCCCGCGAACGGGAGCGTGCCGTCATTGGTCAGCAGGACGAGCGAACGGCGGGCCGCCTCCAGGTTCAGCACGGCGTGCGCCCCGCTGCCGATCACCTCGGCCTGCCGGGCGGCGTCGGGGTGGCGCGGGTCCTCGAAGAGGCCCAGCTCGAACTTGAGCGTCAGGATCCGGCGTACGGCGGCGTCGATCTCGGCCTCCGTCAACGCGCCCTGCGCCACGGCCTCCTGCGCTCCCGCGAAGAAGTTCGACGTCGTCATCACCATGTCGTTGCCCGCACGGACCGCCGCCGCCGACGCCTGCGCGTAGTCGGCGTAGACCTTCTGCTCCCACACCATGCGGCCGACGTTGTCCCAGTCGGTGACCAGGGTCCCGGTGTAGCCCCACTCGCCGCGCAGCACCTCGTTGAGCAGCCAGTTGTTCACGGTGATCGGCACGCCGTCCATCGACTGGTAGCCGAGCATGAACGTGCGGCAGCCCTCCTTGGCGACCCGCTCGAACGGGGGCAGGAACCAGGAGCGCAGCTTGCGCCGTGAGATGTCCGCCTCGCTGGCGTCCCGGCCGCCCTGCGTCTCGGAGTACCCGGCGAAGTGCTTGGCGCAGGCCAGGATCGCGGTCGGGTCGGCCAGGCCGTCGCCCTGGTAGCCGCGCACCATCGCGGAGGCCAGCTCGCCGATCAGGAACGGGTCCTCGCCGAAGGTCTCGCTGACCCGGCCCCACCGCAGGTCCCGGGTGATGCAGAGCACCGGCGAGAACGTCCAGTGCACCCCGGTCGCCGCGACCTCGACCGCCGTCGCCCGCGCGATCCGCTCCACCAGCTCCGGGTCCCAGGTGGCGGCCATCCCGAGCTGCGTCGGGTAGATCGTGGCCCCCTCCCAGAAGGAGTGCCCGTGGATGCAGTCCTCGGCGACGAGCAGCGGGATGCGCAGCCGGGTCCTCCCGGTGAGCACGGCGGCCTCGCTCACCCGCTCCGGCGAGGCGTGCAGGATCGAGCCCGCGTGCAGGTCCTCGACGAGGTGCCGCACCCCCTCCTTGGCGTTGAGCTGGAGCATCTGGCCGACCTTCTCGGGCAGCGTCATGCGCCCCAGGAGGTCGGCGACCCGCTCCGCGACGGGCAGCGCGGGGTCGAGGTACGGCGGCTTGAGGCCCACAGGAGTTCCTTTCACGAAAGCGCACTCCGCAGTACCGTACGCTCAATCCCGACCGCTTGGTAAGTATTGGGGGATGCGGGATTCGGTCCTGTGAGAATCTGGGCCGGAGCGGCGGTGCGAGAGAGGTGTCCGATTCCGATGACGGCGCGTACGGGTTCAGCGGGTTCAGCGGGTTCAGCAGATCGAACGGGTCAAGCAGGTACGGCGGGTCCGGCGGGATCGGCCGGTCCGGCGGGTGATCGCACGTGACCTCCGGGACGCCGCGCGGCTACGCCAAGGGCCGGGCCAAGCGGACCGAGATCCTCGACCAGGCGATGGCCCTGTTCGGCGAGGCCGGCTACCGGGGCGCGTCGCTCCGGGTGATCGCCACCCGCTGCGGCATCTCCCACCCGGGCCTCCTCCACCACTTCCCGACGAAGGAGGCCCTGCTCCTCGCCGTGCTCCAGCATCGCGACGACGTGGACGACGAGTGGCTGGCCCTGGGTGTGACGCGGGGCGTCGACCATCTGCGGCGGCTGATCGACCTCGCGGAGCTGAACGCGAAGCGGCGCGGGATCGTCGAGCTGTTCTCGGTGGTCGCTGCGGAGGCCACGTCCCCCGACCATCCGGCGCACGCCTACTTCGAGGCCCGCTACCGCACCTCGCTCGCCAACACCGAACTGGCCTACCGCCAGACCCGGGAGGCGGGCGAACTCCGGGAGGACGTCGACCCGTCGGCCGCCGCGCAGCAGCTCATCGCGCTGATGGACGGCCTCCAGATCCAGTGGTTGATCAGCGACTGCGCCACGGACATGGCGGGCGTGCTGCGGGCCCACGTCCAGGCGCAGGTGACCGTGCGGTTCTGACGATCCCGGCCGGTCGGCCGTGCCGTTCACACGGTTCGGGCAGGTCGGCCGAACGGTTCACACAGTCCCGGCCGGTCGGCCGAACGGTTCGCACCGCCCCGGAGCACCCACGGGCGGGCCGGCCCGCCGCGCCGCTCAGCCGCCCAGGTACTCCGCGCACCGCAGCGGCCCCAGCGCCGGCCCCTCCCCCGGGCGGATCGTCACCTCCACGTCGTCCGCCCGGACCTCCGCCTCGCCCACGGACTGGAAGCTGGCGAGTGTGCAGACCAGTTGCCCCGTCACCCGGTCCCGCGCCTCCGCCCAGTACGGGCCCTCCAGCTCCACGGTGACGCGGTTTCCGTCCCCGGTCACGGTGTAGCCGCCGGGAGCGTGGAACAGTGTGGTCAGCCCCTCGCGCCGCTCGGCGTCCGTCGGCCCCTGGGCGAGCAGCTTCATCACCGCGTCGAGGCCGGTGAAGCCCCTGTCGAGCACGGGCACGGCCCGCAGCCCGGTGTCGGACGCGTAGTACAGCCGCATCCCGCGCGTCAGCCCGGACGCGGGCTCGCCCGCCTCTATCACCCCGGTCGGCTGGACCCCGCACCCGACGAGCGCGGCCCCCAGCACCGTGAGGGCGGCTCTCCGCAGACGTCTCCTCCGTACGCCTCCCCGCGAACACCTCACCCGTCCCCCTCCTCCGGGTGCCGCAAGGGCAGCCGCAACGTGAACACCGCGCCGCCCTGCGGCCCCTGGCCCACTTCGATGGTTCCGCCGTGCAGCCGCGCGTTCTCCAACGCGATGGCCATGCCGAGGCCGCTGCCCTGCCCGAAGCCGCCCTGTCCGAGGCCCTCGCCCTCCCCGGGGCAGCCGCCCTGACCGAAGCCCTGGCCGCTGTCCTCGGACGTGTCGCGCGTGCGCGCCGCGTCCGCCTTGTAGAACCGGTCGAAGACCCGCTGCCGAGCCTCCGGCGGCAGCCCCGGGCCGTGGTCGGCGACCTCCAGCGTCACCCGGTCGCCGCCGGGCGCGGCCAGGGTGACCGTGACCGGCGGCGCACCGTGCCGCAGCGCGTTGCCCACCAGGTTCGCCACGATCACGTCGACGCGCCGCCGGTCGACCACGGCCCGTACGTCCTCCCGGAGGTCGACGGTCACCCGGTCCGTCCACCCGCGCAGCGCCAGCGACGCCCGTACGGTGTCGGCGAGGTCCGCCACGGACGCGTTGAGCCGGGCCGCCCCGGCGTCGAAGCGGGAGATCTCCATCAGGTCCTCGACCAGCCGGGACAGCCGGGCGGTCTCCGCGCCGACGGTACGGGCCGCGTGGGCGGCGTCCGGCGGCAGCTGGTCGGCGTCCTCCTCCAGGACCGTCGCCACCATCGTCATCGCCGCCAGCGGCGTGCGCAGTTCGTGCGACACGTCGGCCACGAACCGCCGCGCCTTCGCCTCCTGCGCCCGCAACTCCGCGTCGGACGCCTGGAGTGCGTCGGCGGTCTCGTTGAACGTCCGCGCCAGGTACGACAGTTCGTCGTGCCCTCGGACCGCGACCCGGCTGCCGAGGTCCCCGGCGGCGAGTTCGCGGGTGGCCCGCCCCAGCTTCCGCACCGGTCGCAGGACCGTACCGGCGGCCAGCAGCGCCAGCAGCGCGGCCAGCACCACCACGGGCACGGTTCCCGTCCGTACGGAGTCCAGCAGCGCGGCCGTGTCGTCGCGCTCGGCCCGCAGGTCGGTGATCATGAAGACCTCCAGGCCCGAGGTGCGCCGGTCCCCGTCGGCGTACGTCACGGGCGTGCCGACGACCAGATACGGATCGCCCCGCCACTGGACCCGCTGGAACCGGGCCCCGTCCCCGGACCGGACGGCGGCCCGCAGCTCGGCGGTGATCCGGCCCTCCGTGTCGGCGTACGCGTCGGAGACGGCGGACAGGTCCTGGTGGCGGGCGACCACGATGCGCGCGCCCAGCCCCTCGGAGACCTTCGCCGCGAACCGCGACAACGACCGCTGGTCGGGCGGCAGGTCGAGCCCCGCGGCAACGCCCGCGACCCGCTCCCGGAGGTCGTTGACGGCGGTGTTCTGGGTACGTTGGAGGACGGCGGTGCGGGCGTCCCGGTAGGCGAGGGCCGTCGCGGTCACCGCGCTGACGAGGGCGACGAGGACGAAGGTGACGACGAGCCTGACCCGCAGCCCGCCGACGACCCGCCGCGAGGCGCGCCCGAGGGAGCGCCGGAACGAACGCCGGGGAACAGGCCGTGTCACGGCGGCCCGGGACTTCACAGCGGCCCGAAGCGGTAGCCGAAGCCCCGCACGGTCTGTACGTACCGGGGCCTGGCCGGCACGTCCTCGATCTTGGCCCGCAGCCGGCCCACCGCCGCGTCCACCAGCCGGGAGTCGCCCAGGAAGGTGTGGTCCCACACCGAGGCGAGGAGCTGCTCCCGGGTGAGGACCCGGCCGGGGGAGGCCGACAGCTCCAGCAGGACCCGCAGCTCGGTGGGCGGGAGGGCGACGGCCGCCCCGTGCTTGGTGACGGTCAGCCCGGCCCGGTCGATCACCAGACCGGCGTGATCGGTGCGGTCGGCGCCGGCCCTGTGCGCGTAGAGCCCGTGCGCGTCCGGGCCCTGCCCGGCGGGTCCCTGCCGGGGATACGGCTCCGCGCGGCGCAGGGCGGCCCGGATGCGGGCCTCCAGGACGGGCGCGGTGACCGGCTTGACCACGTAGTCGTCGGCCCCCGCCGCCAGCCCGGTCACGATGTCGTGGTCGTCGCCGCGCGCGGTCAGCATGATGACGGGCAGCGTCGCCGTACGGGCCCGGATGCGGCGGCACACCTCGAAGCCGTCCATGCCGGGCAGCATCAGGTCCAGCACGGCCAGTTCGACCCGCGCGCCCCGCTCCCCGGCCAGCAGCGCGAGGGCCTGCTCGCCGGTGGCGGCGGTCTCCACTCCGTACCCGTGCCGGCGCAGCACGAGCTCCATCCCGTCCCGTACGGACGCGTCGTCCTCGATGAGCAGCACATGCGGCATGGGGCCGATTATGCGCACGCCGGAATACTCTCCGCCTCCCCCTGCCCGGGGCACAGGCGCAGGTCGGAGGCATTGTTACCTTCCCATCATGTGCCCATGCACGGGCCATCATCCTCGGCGGCCAGCGTGAGGCCCATGAGCTTCCCCACCACCACCGCCGGGCTCCGCCTGGCCGCCTTCGTGGCCGTGCCCCTCCTCGCCCTCACCGTCGCCTGCGGCGACGACACCACCGGGACCAGGAGCCACGACGCCGTCGCCGACGTGCCGTCCCCGAAGAGCGAGCCCTCCGAGGCCGCGAGCGCTCCGAGCACGAAGCCCGCCGGCAAGAGCGCCTACTACGACGCCCAGGTCACGTTCGTCCAGTGCATGCGCGCCAAGGGCGGCTACAAGGACTTCCCCGACCCCAAGCTCAGCGGCCATCTCGACTGGGAGAAGATCAGCGAGATCGGCTCCCAGCCCGGCCGCAACGAGGGCATCAAGGCAGGGAAGAACAACGTCTGTCTGGACGAGATCAAGGCGGCCCTGGCGGCCGAACCCAAGCGCGACGAGCAGAAGTCCTACGAATCGATGCTCGCGCACGCCCAGTGCATGCGGGACAACGGCATCAGCCGGTTCACCAACCCGGTGATGTCCGGCGGCAACGCGGTGCCCGGCGGCGACCCGAACCCGGGCTCCCCGGTCTACGACCGCGACTCGCCCGCCTACAAGGAGGCCCGGGCGGCGTGCGAGTCGAAGCTCCTCGACGGTCTGGACGGCATGCAGTGAAGCGCCGCACCTCCTGCGTCGCGCTCGGCGCGGTGACGGTCGCGGCGGTGGTCGCCGTCGGCCTCTCCGGAGGCCTTCCGTTCCTCGGTGACGGCGACGACGCGAACGCCTCCGGCCGGGGCGACGGCCTCCCGCCCGCGACGGCCGCCGTGGTCCGCACCGACCTGGTCCTCTCCAAGACCGTCGACGGCAGGATCGACTTCGCCCAGCGCCGCGCCGTCAAGGCCGCCGTGGAGGGCACCGTCACGGTGGCGGCCGCCGAGGGGAGGACCGTGGCGCGAGGAGAGGCCCTGTACGAGCTGAACGACAAACCGGTCACGCTCCTCTACGGGCCGGTCCCGGCGTTCCGCGAGATGAAGACGGGCGACCGGGGCAGCGACGTCCTCCAACTGGAGCGCAATCTGCGGGACTTGGGTTACGGTTCCGGGCTGTACGTCGACACGGAGTACGGCAGGGACACCGAGGCCGCCGTCAAGCGGTGGCAGAAACACCTGAACCGCGAGACCACCGGCAGGGTCGGCCGGGGTGACGTCGTCTTCCAGCCCGACCGGGTCAAGGTGGTCTCCGCCGACGCGGTCCTCGCCGACCAGGTCGGCCCGGACGGGCCCGTCCTGACGATCGCCTCCACCGAGCCGGTCGTCCGGGCCCGCCTGGACCAGGCCGACGGCGCGCTCACCGCACGCGGCACGAAGGTGGAGGTGGCCCTGCCCAGCGGGAAGACCGTGCCCGGGAAGGTCTCCGGGACGGTACGTCCGGAGGAGGGCGGCGCCGCCGGGGCCGAGAGCCAGGAGGGCATCACCGTCGAGGTCGTCCTCGACGGTGGGCCCGGCGCGGCCTCCGGTGAGGACGCCGAGGCGGCGGCGAGCGTGACGTTCGTCAGCGAGGCCCGCAAGGGGGTCCTCGCGGTTCCGGTCGAGGCGGTGGTGGCGCTGCGCGGCGAGAACGGCGGGTACGGGCTCCAGATCGTCCGGGGCGCGACCTCCACGATGGTCCGGGTGGAGACGGGCATGACGGCCGACGGGCAGATCGAGGTCAGCGGCGCGGAGCTCCGCGAGGGCGTGAAGGTGGGGGTGGCGAAACCATGACACCGCCCTCCCGGGTCCCCGGGACCGACCCGGTCCCTTCTGCGCCCGAGACCGACCCGGCCCCCTCCGCGCCCGCGTTCCGTCCGGTCTCCCACGCCCCCGTCGTCTCCGGCGTCTCCGTCGCCCCCGTCGCCCCCGTCGTCGTCGAACTCCGGAACGCCACGAAGTCCTACCCCGGCGGCGTCCACGCCCTGCGCGCCGTGAACCTCACGGTCCACGAGGGCGAACTCCTCGCGGTCGTCGGCCCGTCCGGCTCCGGCAAGTCCACGATGCTCAACGTCATGGGCACCCTGGACCGGCCCACCACGGGTACGGTCCGGATCGCCGGACACGACGTGTCCGCGCTCTCCGACGCCCGCCTCTCCGCCCTGCGCGCCCGCCACATCGGCTTCGTGTTCCAGCACTTCCACCTGGCGGCGGGTCGCGACGCGGTGGACAACGTCGCCGACGGGCTGCTGTACACGGGCCTGCCCTCCCGGGAACGGCGCAACCGGGCCCGCGAGGCGCTGGCCCGCGTACGCCTGGACCACCGGAACTCGCACACCCCGACCGAGCTGTCCGGCGGCGAGAAGCAGCGCGTGGCCATCGCCCGCGCCCTGGTGGGAGAGCCCCGGCTGCTGCTGGCGGACGAGCCGACCGGGGCTCTGGACACCGCGTCCGGCGAGATCGTCATGGAGCTGCTGCACGAGCTGAACGCGTCAGGCACCACGGTCTGCGTGATCACCCACGATCACGGGATCGCGGCCTCGCTGCCGCGCCGGGTCCGCTTCAGGGACGGCGAGATCGTCGCGGACGAGCGCTCCACCCCCCGTACGCCGGGCGCACGCTCCACCGCACCCGCCCCCCGTACGGAGGCCGGCGCATGACCTCTCCCCATGACCTCAAGCCCGCCCGCCTCTCCCCCCGGGACGTCCTGCGCGTCGGCGCGGTCGGACTGCGGGCGCGCCGGGCCCGGGTGGTGCTCTCGGCGCTCGGCATCGCCATCGGCATCGCGACGATGGTCGCGGTCGTCGGCCTGTCCGAGTCGAGCCGCGCCGACCTGATGTCCCGGCTCGACCGTCTCGGCACCAACCTCCTCACCGCCGAGGCGGGCGAGGATCCGCTCGGAGGCACGGTCGAGCTGCCGAAGAACGCGGTGGCGATGGTCGAGCGGATCGGCCCGGTGCGACACGCCACGGCCACCGCCGAGGTCGACGCCCGCATCCGCCGCAGCGACGTCGTCCCCGAGGAACGCACGGCCGGGGTCACCGCGCAGGCGGCCCGGACCGACCTGCTCGCCACGCTCGGTGGCGAGGTGGCGCGGGGCACCTGGCTGACCCCGGCAGGGGAGCGCCTGCCCACGGCCGTCCTGGGCGCGGTGGCGGCGGACCGCCTCGGCATCACCCGCCCCGGCGAGACGATCATGCTGAACGACACCCGGGTGGCCGTCGTCGGGATCCTCGAACCCGTCGAGCTGGTCCCGACCCTGGACCGGGTGGCCCTGATCGGGTTCCCCGCCGCGGCACGCTACTTCGGCTTCGACGGCCGCCCCACCACGATCTTCGAGCGCTCCACGGACGCCTCGGTCGAGGACGTACGGGCGGTGCTGGCCCGCACGGTCAGCCCCGGCAACGAGGCCGGTGTCCGGGTCTCGCGCCCCTCGGACGCGCTGGCCGCCCGCGCCGCCGCCGACAAGGGGCTGACGGCCCTGATGCTCGGGCTCGGCGCGGTGGCCCTCCTGGTCGGCGGGGTGGGCGTCGCCAACACGATGGTGATCTCCGTGCTGGAGCGCCGCCAGGAGATCGGCCTGCGCCGCGCGCTGGGTGCGACGCGCAACGCGATCCGGCTCCAGTTCCTGACCGAGTCGCTGCTCCTGTCCGCGCTGGGCGGCGTCGCGGGCGCGTTGTCGGGCGCGGCGGCGACCTACGGGTTCGCGCGGGCGCAGGGGTGGACGGCGGTGGTCCCGCCCTGGTCCCTGGCGGGCGGCCTGGCCGCGACCCTGCTGATCGGGGTGGTCGCGGGCCTCTACCCGGCGATCCGCGCCTCCCGCCTGCACCCGACGGTCGCGCTGAACGCGACCTGAGGAGGACCGGCGTGAGGACGACCGGCGGCGTGAGGAGGACCGGCGTGGGGACGACCGGCTGAGGAGGGCAGGCTGAGGAGGACGTCAGGCGTCAGGGGCTGAGGCGCTCGATGCCTCGGCGCTCGGCGATCTTCGCCATGGTCAGGCAGTACAGCGGGGCGAAGACGAGTTCGAGGACCAGGGCCTGCCAGGGGGCGTCGGCGGCGGTGCTGGTGTCGTCGAGTTCCCCGAAGCCCGCCGCCAGGCCGAAGGCCAGCACGTTGTTGGCGACGTGCAGGACGATCACCGCTTCGAGCCCGCCGGTGCGGATCACCAGCCAGCCCCACCACAGAGCCGAGTAGAGCAGCAGGAGGAAGCCGGAGAGCTCGCCGAACCCGTGGGCCAGGGCGAACAGGAGGGACGCCAGGACGATCGCGGGCCAGGGTGAGCGCACGACCCGGCCGATCACCTGGACCAGCCAGCCCCGGAAGACGTACTCCTCGGCGGCGGCCTGGAACGGGACGAGCGCCAGCACCACGGCCAGGCTCAGCAGAAAGTAGGGCCAGCCCGGAAAGCCCGCACCGGACTCCGTGAGCGGTTCCGCCTCCCAGGTCCAGGCGATCAGCAGCCCGATCTGTGCGGCCATCAGCGGGAAGCCCACGGCTGCGCAGCGCCCGAGCCACCCCCAGCGGAGCCGTCCGACGACCGAGGACACGGTCCCGGCCGGCCGACGGCCGAGACCGCGGGCCACGCACAGGACGATGGGTATGCCGACCGCGATGCCGACGAGCGAGATCGCCAGTTCGGCGACCGGGTCCTCGAAGAAGAGCTCGCTGTCCGCCGAGGCGGGCCCCGCGTCCAGCACGTCCGCGATGATCGCGCCGACCACGCCGACCGCCACCATGCCCAGCACGACCAGCAGGAGGACGACCAGCAGTTCGCCCAGCCAGCCGAACCGCCCGCCCTGACCGTTGCGGCCCTGCTCGTCGTAGCGGGAGCCCGAGGGCGCACGCACCGGCCCGGACGCCGGGCGGTTCCACTCCGGGGGCCTGTCCCAGCCCTGCCACGCAGGGTCGGGAGGGCGGGGCGGTTCGGCCGAGGACTGCGGCGGGGCCCAGGGAGACGGAGGAGACGAGGGAGACGGGGGAGGCGAGGGAGCCGAGTTCGGCGGCTGGGGCACGTCAGCAGGCGGGTTCACACCAACGATCTTCGGTTGCCGCCCGGGGACGGGTCAACGCGGTGCACCGACTCGACGCGGCACGTCGGCCCAACGCGATACGTCGGTCCAACGCGATACGTCGACGAGGGGAGCCACCGGCCTCGGGCAGAGGAATGCTGCCCTCCGATTCACACGTGATCCATTTCCAGCCGTCGCCATCGAAGAACAAGCCATAACAACACGCAGCTCCCACGCGGACACGCCCTCTTCATCCGCCATTAACGATAAGCGGTAACCATGTGCCCACCCGCTGAACAAAAGGACGCATCCGGAAGCTCCGAGGATATTCAATGAAGATCCGATCTCTATGGACCGCAGGTGCCACCATGGCCGTCAGCGGGTTGCTGGCGGCATTTGTGACACCCGGCGAACATTCCGCCACTCCACCCCCTTTGAACTTCGAATCGGCCGAGACATTGGCCGCCAGTCTGGGTGATAGCGACACAGCAGGTGTCTACTACCGGAACGGCCGCCCGGTCATCGCAGTCACCGACGCGGACACAGCGACTGCGGTCAGAGATGCCGGAGGCGTCGCGGAAGTCGTGAAGCACAGCGCGGCGACACTTGAATCAGTCCATGCCGACTTGGATGAACTGGCCGGAATTCCCAACACGACCTGGGGTGTCGACCCTGCCGGCAACACGGTCACGGTCGGCCTGTATGACGGTGTGCCACCCACCGATAGATCCCGCGTCCTGGAAGCCGCAAGGGCTCATGGGGACGCGGTGCGGATCGAGGAGAACTCGGGGAAGATCGAGCCGACCGCCACCTACTACATGCGAGGCGGCCTGGGGATCTTCTCACGCAGAACATGCAGCGCCGCCTTCAACGTACAGAACGGAGCGGGCAAGAAGTTTCTCCTCACCGCTGGACATTGCATGCTCGGCGGCAACTACGAGTGGGAAAGAAAGGCCGGACAGGTCTATCTGGGCACCGTACACAAGTGGAACTACGAGCCGGAGGACTGGGCTCTGGTCCAGTACAAGAACCCCGAAGTCGTCGCGGTCGGCTCACTGCAACTGAGGGATGAATCGGAACAGTCGATCACCACCTCGCGCGACCCGCGAGCAGGCGAGAACGTAAAGCGACTGGGGACCATGAGCCAGGACCTGTCCGGAAAGGTGATCAGAACCAGCACCACTGTGAATTATGATACCGGAGCGACGGTTTACCACATGATTGAAACCGATCTGTGCACCAGGATGGGCGACAGCGGAGGAGCCCTCTACAGCGACACCTATGCTCTGGGAATTACTTCTGGTGGCAATTACGTGGACGAACCCTGTGGCGACTCGGATGCGCAGGTGGGTCGCCGTAGTTTTTATCAGAACGTGCAGCGGACAGTAAGTCGGGAAGGGTACGAAGTGTACTGACAGATTCCTGCGCAACCCAGTTCCAGCGAACACTGAGCAAGTCACCCATGCACGGGTCACGATTCATTGGGGGATTCATGACAGCACGTCACGGGCGCACACGTGGAGTCTCCGTCACTCTGGCGCTGGTCGCGGCCTCCGCAGGCTTACTGACTGGCTGCAGCAACAGCAAGGAACCGGGTCAAGGCGAGAAGAAGGACGTCACCGACAGCCGACGATCTTCAGAGGTCCGCGCTCGCCAGGTGGCCGATGCCTGGGATGGTTCCGAAGCGGCCGAATCCTGGGCCGAAGGCTACTACCCCATGGCCGGCCCGGCCGAACCACCCGAGGAAGGGTTTCACAACAGAGCCGACGCGCAGTCCTTCGAAATCGCCAGCTTCACACTCCGCGGCGACCTCTCCGGCACGTCGCAAAAACACGGAAAGGTGACGTGGCAGAACGGAGACCATCTCGATCTGCCGCTGATCGGGGCCGATCAGGCATACAGGGCTCTGAACCGCGGCGGATCCAGGAGTTCAAGCCTCGTCATCACCGGGGCGCGTCTGGGCGAGATGGTGCACGCCACAAGCCGTGGCCCGGCGACTGTCCCGGCCTGGCAGTTCACCGTGGAAGGCTACAAGACCCCGCTCAAGCTGGTAGCCGTCAAGGCCTCCGAGTCGCCCGAGTCTCCGATCAAGCCTGTCGGCGACATGTCGGTGAGTGAGCTGGCCCCGCTGGGAGGAATAGCGGAAGTCGGCCGATCCGGAGCCTCGTTGACCGTACTCGCCAACCACGGGTCATGTGATGACGGTCCTGTCGTGCGGGCTCTTGAGACGGAGAAGAGTGTGGTCCTGTCCGCCTCGGTGACCGGAGCCGAGGACGGACCCTGTTCGAGCGAGATGAATGTCGCGTCCGTGAGCGTGAAGCTCGACCGCCCGGTCGACGGCCGCATCGTCCTCGACGCCTTCACGGGCCGACCAGTGCCGTACGAAGCCCTCAACCGCCCTGCTCCAACGCCATAGTTGCTGTGGCAGACTGCGTCAACTGAATGGTCCACACCACGTGTATCTGGAGTTCGGTATGACGGCACAGGCGCCTCACCCCCCGATAGACACCAGCAAGCCGCACTCGGCCCGGGTCTACGACGCGCTGCTCGGCGGCAAGGACAACTATCCGGTGGACCAGCAGGTGGCCGAGCTCCTGCCCATCGAGGCGAAGGTCGGCGCCCGGCAGCAGCGCGCCTTCATGAACCGCGCGACGGCCTGGCTGGCGGGCGAGGGCGTGACACAGTTCCTGGACATCGGGACAGGCATCCCCACCGAGCCGAACCTGCACCAGACGGCCCAGGAGATCCGCCCCTCCGCCCGGGTCGTCTACTGCGACAACGACCCCATCGTCCTGCGCCACGCGGAAGCGCTGCTGGTCAGCCACCAGGAGGGCGTGACGGACTACGTCCACGCCGACGTCCGCGAGCCCGCGATCATCCTCGACGCGGCACGCGAGACCCTGGACTTCACCCACCCGATCGCCCTGTCACTCCTCGGCCTGCTCCACTTCCTCCCCGACGCCGAGGACCCGATCGGCATCATCCGTACGTTCACGAGCGCTATGGCGCCGGGCAGTTACGTCGTGCTGTCCCACGGCGCGTCCGACGTGAACGAGGAGATCGGGCAGCAGAGCGAGGACGAGTACAAGAAGGGCGGCATCCAACTGGCCCTGCGGAGCCGCAAGGAGTTCGCGCGGTTCTTCGAGGGCCTGGAGATCGTCGCCCCCGGCCTGGTGCAGGCCCCGGAGTGGTTCAACGGCACGCCCGCGCCCACCCAGGAGTTCAGCGGCATCTACGTGGCCGTGGCCCGGGTCCCGTAGCCGGAAGCCTCCTCGGCACACGTGACACCCCCGTTCGCGGCGGCCTCGGCGGCGAGCTCCCGCCAGGACGGCCTCGGGGGTGCGGGTTCGGCCTCGGCGCAGGCCATCAGGTCGGCCCAGTAGGCGCGCTGCTGCTCGCGGTGGCACGGCCCGCACGTGGTGACCCACGACTCGTGCGGCCGGAACATGTGCTCCTCGCCGGGCCCGTCGCAGGCGAGGAGCGGCAGGGACGGGGGCAGGGGCGACGGCGGATGCGGCGGCGGTGCGGACTCCGCCGCCACCAAAAGGTCCGCCGTCTCCTCCGGGGGCGCGGGCAGCTTCTCCACGAGCCGGTTCTTCAGGAACCCGAAGGCCGAACGCACCCCTTCCTGTGGCAGCGCGCTGCTCAGCGCCAGTCGCAGGTCTCCGGCGCTGACGCCCCGGCGCAACCACTCGGCGGCGAGGGCGGCGAGCTTGCGGGCCTCACGCACCCCGAGCGAGAGCTCACGTGTCTTGTGCCGCAGTGAGAGCAACACGCGCTCGGCGAGCAGAACTTCGGCCTGGTCCTGATCCTGCGACTCGCCTTCCGCCTCCACGGCCGCTTCGGTCGGCGGGTGGGAAGAGTTCTCGCCCTGTTCTTCGTCCGCGGGTAAGAGACCACCGACCCTCCGGCCCGTCGGCTCACCGACCGTCGGAGAGTGCGCACTCGGAGCGGGCCACGCGTCCGGGGCGACGCAAGCACCCGCGTTCTCGTACCCGTCGGCGGGGACACCGGCGCGGAGACGGGCGGCCTGTTCATCCGTCAGCGGCTCGTTGCTGAACACCTGGACGGTGCGCCAGCGCCCTCCGGCGACGCTCTCGCGCCGCTCGTGAACGTACCCGTGCGACACAAGGTCGGCCTTGGCCTTCTGGTAGGCGCGACCGGTCATACGGAGAGCGCGGGCGTGCTCGCCCAGCGCCTTGTCGCGGAGCTCTTCGGGCAGCCCCTGGACGTAGAGGACCAGGACTTTCGCGTCGCTGCCGATACGCGGATGACGCACGAGGCTGTTGGGGGCCTTCGTGTAGCCCCGAGGGGGCGGGATAACATGCGAAAGCATCGCGGGTGGACTCCTGATCCACTAGTGGTGAAGGCCCTCGGGTCGGTGCGCTAACACCCCCGGGGGCCGCCCTGTGCGCTGACCAATCCGTGCGCACGGAACGTGATGACACGATTACGGTACCGCAGAGAGTGACGCACTCCGCACCCTCGGCTTCACCTCGCGTAAGAGATGTACATCTACGACATTCCTTGCATGAGCGAGCCCGTGACCGAATCCATGGCAGAGGTACGCAAGCACCTCGCCGACGTCATCGACCGCGCCCGTCGTGACGCCACGCCCACGATCATCACCCGCCGAGGCAAGAGCGAAGCGGTCATCGTGGACATCGACGAATACCGACGCCTGCGCGAGTCCGCCGAGCGGCACGAGGACGAATGGCTCAACCGGCTCGCGGACGAGGCCGCTGCCGAGGGAACCGACGGATCCGTATCCCTCGAAGAGATGGCCGCACTCCTCCGGTCGGCCAACTGACCCATGGGCCACGTCACACGATTCACGGCCCGCGCACAGCGTGACCTCCTCAAGATCCCCCTGCCGGAAGCCCGACGTGTCCTCGGCCGTCTGGCAGACCTCCAGAAGGCCTTGGACACGGGAGACCTCGCCGCATTCGACGTCAAGCCGCTCCAAGGCCACGAGGCGCGATGGCGTCTCCGAGCAGGTGACGACCGGGCCGTCTACACGGTGGAGGGCGGCCGGCTCATCGTCCGGGTACTCGCCGTCGCCCACCGCCGCGAGATCTGCCGATCTCTCTGAGCCCGCCGGTCGGCCCCACGGTGCAGACGGCCGGACACCGAGCCGGAGCAAAGCCGTGCCGTGCCCTGCCCTGCCCTGCCCTGCCCTGGTGATCAAATCGTTGCCGCACCGCGCACAACCGCGCACCCCCCTCCCTGGTCTCCTGGTCAGCCGCGAGGAACACCTCGGGCAGGCGCGCCCTGCGCGCGCGGCCCCGGGCGGCTGGGGAGAGGACGGGTTCGACATGAAGAGAGCGACGCGGAGAGCGGTGGTGGCCGGTGCGGCCGCAGCCGTGTTCACCGGAGTGGCGGCGGTGCCGGCCGGGGCGGCGGAGGGCGGGGTCGCCTTCTCCCGGGTCACGGTGAACGGCGGGAAGCCGATCGTGATCGGGGTCAAGGAGGAGGTCGAGGTGTACGCGACCTTCCGGATGACGACCAAGCTCACGTACAAGCACGGGCCGACGGTGTTCCCCTACCGGGGAAAGCTGAGCAACATGGACACGATGCACAGCGCCATCATCGGCAGTGACTGCAAGGTCGTGAACAAGGCCAAGGGAACGTGCGACTTCGAGAACTGGGTGTACATCGACCCGCGGCACACCGACTTCGGGAACGAGGACGCCGGCACCTGGCGGACCGCCGCGCGGCTCTTCCTCCCCAAGGACTCCCAGGACGTTGACGACGAGAACCACTCCGTGCAGCTGAAACGGGCCACCCGTGTCACGGTCAACGCCTCGCCGGAGCCGGTCGTCAAGGGGAAGACGCTCACCGTGACCGGAAAGGTCACCCGGGCGAACTGGGACACCCACACGTACCAGGGGTACGGAGGCCGCTCGGTGAGCCTCCAGTTCAAGGCGGCGGGCTCCTCCACGTACAAGACGGTCAAGAAGGCGACGTCGAGCAGGACGGGGGCGCTGAAAACCACGGTGAAGGCCACAGCGGCAGGAACGTGGCGGTGGACGTACTACGGCAACACGACGTCCGGCGCGAGCGCGTCGTCCGGGGACCGGGTCGCCCTCCGGTAGACGCGGTCGACGGACACGCGCGGAGGAGCGCGGGTTGCGGAAGCGTTCCTCCGGTGAACTCGCTGGCCCGGGCGGGTGATTGCACCCTCCCGGGCTACGCGAGGGCGGGGCGCGGCCGGTAGAACGCGCTGGTGATCAAGAACCTCGCGCGCGGTCTCAGCGCGCTCGCCCTCGCCCTCGTCCCCCTTCTCCCGTCCCCCGCCACTCCAGCAGCACAGGCAGCGCAGGCCGCTCCGGCGGCGGAGGTGACGCCCCTGTCCGACGCGGTCGGCTTGCTGAAGGTCACCGAGGAGAACCGCGCCGACTACACCTCCTCGTCCTTCCGGCACTGGAACGCGGGTGAGGACACGACGGACGGGTGCGACACCCGCGCCGAGGTCCTCCTCGCCGAAGCGGTCGTCGCACCGACCGTGGAGCCCGGCTGCAAGCTGACCGGCGGCAGGTGGACGTCCTACTTCGACGGTCAGGAGGTCACCGGCACCGGCTCCCTGGACGTGGCCCACCTGGTCGCGCTCGCCGAGGCCTGGGATTCCGGCGCCTCCGCCTGGACCGCGGGCCGGTGGGAGGCCTACGCGAACGACCAGGGTGCGGACGTCTCCCTGGTCGCGGTCACATCGCGCACCAACCGCCAGAAGGCGGACAAGGACCCGGCGGACTGGATGCCGGCGTCCCCGGAGGTCCAGTGCCGGTACGCGGGGGAATGGGTCTCGACCAAGCTCCGCTGGCAGCTCACCGCGGACGACAGCGAGCTGGAAGCGTTGAAGGTGTACGCGGAGGGGCCCTGCGAGGACACCATCATCCGCTACACACCGGCCGCCTGACCCGCCCGGGAGTGAGCGGGACACGTCGGCCCCGCTCACTCCCTCACGGCGCACCCCGCCCGCAGCCAGGCCATCTCGTGCAGCAGCGCGGCATCGACGAACGGGTCCTGGACCGTGGGCCGCGACCGCCAGTCCGGCGGCCAGGTCCCTCCGCCCAGCGCCGGAACCCCGACGAACGCTTCCCCGCGCGCGTTCCTGCTCATCGCCTCCACCCCGGGAGGCCACCGGTGCTCGGCGGCGGTGCCCGGCGCGAGCAGGAAGTACATGCTGCGCTCTCCGATGCCGGAGCGGATGATGGGCCCGGCGTGGTCCACCACCGGTGGCGGGCCCGCCGCCCTGCGCCCTGGGCCCAGCGCCCTGGCCGACCGTGAGGGTCGCTAGGAGTTGTCGTCACATGCCAAGCGGACGTCGTGAGAGAGCGAGGGCGACCGATCGGGCGGTGGCTCGGTGACATGTCGGTGGGTGCTTCTACGCTTCCGACCATGGATATGGACGATCTTGCGTGGCAGGCGAGCAACTATCGCGGTCTATCCCCGAGAACGGTGCGTCTCCTGTTGGAGCACGGTCACCTGAATCTGGTTGCCCAGGTGGCAGTGGATCGTGGCGAGTGGTTCTGTGCCGAGGGTGCGGTAGAGGGCTTGTGCCAGGCGGGGGACTTTGGTCGCGCGCTATCGGTGATGGAGCCGTTCGTGGTGACGGGGTGGCGGGCCGCCTCGTACGCGAAGGCCGGGATCCTGCTCCGGGCGGGCCGCAGGACGGAGGAGGCTTTGGATCTGGTCCGTCCGGACGACTCCGGCCGGGCCTCCACGACCGAGAGTCGTGATTTTGCTGAGGTGCTCGGCAAGGCAGGGCGCATCGACGAGGCCATCGAACTGCTCGTCCCGCACCTCGACAAGTCGTGGCTCCTGTCCGTTCTGGTGGATATCACCGATGGGCAGGGCCGTGACGAGCGGGTGCTGGAGCTGATTGCCCCGCTCGCGGACCGTGCACGTCGGGCCAGCGGTGAAGAACACCGGGACTACGCCTTCTCCGACGCCCAGGAGTTGCAGGCCCGGGTGCTGGAGCGGGCGGGCCGTGCTGAGGAGGCCATCCGGATCCTCGGCCAGGACATCGCCGGGCGCCGCTTCCTCGCTCAGAACACCCTCATCGCCTATGCCGAACTGCTGGCACGTCACGGGCGGCTCAGGGAGCTGCGCGAACTGGGTGACGGCCAGGATGCGCACACCGTCCTGGACATCTATGCGGGTGCTCTGCGCCGTCATGGCCGGGTCGAGGAGGCCGAGGCCGTGATGAGAGACGCCATCGCCGCCGACGACTGGGTCGGGTACCGGGCGTGGCTTTCTTCGATGTTGCTGGCAGAAGGCCGGCTGGACGACGCGATCGTCGTCGCGGAGCCCGGCTTCGGCTGGTACGACTGCTCCAACCTCCTGGCACCGCTCGTCCACCCGCTGCTCGACCGCCCCGAGGAACTGCTCTATCTGGTCGAGCACCCCAGGGTTGTGCCCCACCACGGTCACGAGGAGTTCCAGCACTGGTGGCGGGCCTGGGCACTCGCCGGCCTCGGCCGCGTCGACGAGGCGATCACCGTGGCCGGTCTTGACCGCCCCTGGACCGACCCCCGGATCGTCAAGGCCGACCTCCTCAGGAGGGCCGGCAATCTTGACGACGCCGCCGATGAACTGCGAGCCCTGGGCACGATCAAGGCACGCGAGGAGCTGTGCGAGATCCTGGTCCTGCAGGGGCGGGCGGACGAGGCGATCGCCGTCCACCCCACAGTGGCGGAACAGCGCGCTGCCGAACCGAGGCCCAAGTCCGTCCCTCTTGGCGTGAACGGGTACTCCCTGGAGCCACCTTTTTAGGAAACCGACTTCCGGGGTAGCAACGGCTGCACGAAGTCGCCGTCGGTATACGTCAGTTCGTGGCGCCCTGCCAGATGGCACGGCCTAGGAGGCGTCCAGCTTGCGCCGTTCCCGCTTGTTGGGATGGCGGACGACTACTCCGCCCATGGCGCCGGACCCAATGAGCCGGATCAGCGGAGTTCCCGGGAGCCGGTCGGAGGTGGTCTTGTCCGTCAGACCGCCGAAGCCGGGGTCGATGCCGCTGGTGTCCGTGACCCAGCCGTCGGGGATGACGAGCGTGACACCGGATGTCTCCGCGTACGCCTCCACGATGACCTCCGCGAGACGGCACTCGACCCGGGTGAAGTCCAGGGTCACGCCCCCCACGCCTCCGTGCGCGATCACGTGTCCCGGAACCTCCCAGCGCCCGGGGCCCAGGGACGCACCGAACATGCCCCCCTTCAACACCAGGGGCGTCCGGCTCTCCACTGCGGAGCCCGAGAAGGAGGGCGACGCAGGCAAGTCCGCGATGAGCGCGGCCAGTTCGCCGTGCGTCTTAGCCGTCAGTGCCAGCTCCAGGCGCGAATCCAGCTCATCGAAGTCGAGGCGCCCCTCCGCCGCCGCATCACGCAGTTGTTCCACCACGGCTTCCCGGTCGTCGTGAGAGGCACGAATCCCTCCCGGGGGAACAGGACGCGGAGAGGGCTCCGGAAACTGGGCTGTCATAGCCGCAAGAATAGGCAGCCGACGCGGCGACTGGCTATCGGCAATCCGCACCGTCCACGCCCCCGCCGGGCCCCCCGAGAGGGTGGACGTCCTCAAGGGGCCCGGCGCTTCCTGAGCAACGCTGGGGCGCGGCTGACTGCCGAACCTCAGCAACCATCGAGCCGTTCGTCACGCGCGGTCAGGGCGAGGGGATGGAGCCCGGCACCGGGGTCTCGGCGGACCAGAAGTCGGAGCGGACGTTGGGGGTGGGGATCTCGCCGTCATACGTACGGCCGTTCGCGCCCTTCTCGGGCGCGGCCACCTTCGACTCGTCCACGCAGGGGCTCGTGACCTCAAAGAACGCCTGCCCCTTGTAGCCGAACTTGACCATGAGGCCGAAGCCGTCCTTGGATACGGCGATGATCGAAGGCATCTCCTTACTCGGGTTCACCATCTCGATCCGGAAGTCGCTCGCCTTCCAGAAACGCTCCACCACTCCCAGAAAGTTGCCCCGACGCTGCTCGGAAACGACTGTCATCACGGTCCAGTAGCGCGTTACATCGCAGCTGCCGGTCGTCGTCGTGTAATGGACCCATTCGATTTCCGGCTTGATCGCCCCGACTGTCGCGTAGAACATCCCATCGGCGCGCTCCGCCGCCCCCTGCATATCCATGCCTGCCAATGGCCCCTGTCCGTTCTTGAGGTCACCGAAAAGCCCGCATCCAGCGAGCAGCGCGCCCGCCACGACAACCGCACAGGCCACGCGCAGGGTCCGCGTGATACCCCTCACCGATCCTTCTCCCCCACGATGCCCTCAAGGCGTCCGCCGACGATCCCGGCGATGTTCTCGCGGTCGACCTGTGCCCGGTCGGAGGCCGAACGAGCGCACGACTCATGCCACTTGTCGCCCGCCTGCGTGAACTCGGAGGTCTTGAGGTCACGCAGCATCTGCCAGGTGAGGGATCCGGTCATCGCTTCTCATCCGCCTTGCCCGGGACCTGGACACCCTCGAAGGACGACTTGGTCCCGGTCTCCGACTCCCCCATCTCCTTGGCGACCGTCAGCAGGTTTCCCTTGAGCTGCTCGCACTCGTCCCGCACCGCCTGAAGGCGCTCTTCCCAGGACGTCGGCACGCTCTTGAGGGCCGCGACGGAACTGAGGCCTGCGGCTCCCGCCTCGACGCCCTCGTGGCCGCGACCGAGCACCGACCGACTCGTCCCCGCTCTGGTCCGTAAATCGCCGGCGGTGCCGGAAGCACTGGTCCAAGGACCCTTGCTGTACGTGAGGCGCCCTGTTCCGCCCGAGCCTGCCCCGGGTCGCTGGACGCCGGGGCGAGCCTCATCGCGGGCCCGTCGCCGGCCGCTCCGAACAGCTCCTGCCAACGCTCCGCATCGGACATGACGTTCCCCCGTCTGCCTGCGTTCCCGTTCTTCGCCTCGCGCGGCTAGCGCAGGCAAAGCACACGTACGCGATCGGGAACGGGTTCACGACAGGGAAATGGCTGAACAAACGTGCTGCCCGCGCGTTGAAGCTTGCTTGTGCACTGACCGGAGAGCATGCGTGGTCATGCCTCGCAGCGGACGAGAAGCACCGTCCACGGTCCCGCGGGGCCGGGTCACGCGTCGGCCGGCCGGACGAACGACGGCCACCGGTCGGCGGCCCACTCCGGCCAGCCCGCCCATCCGGAAGGCGGGGCGGAAGCCGCGCGGCCTTCCCGTTCCGCCGCGTCGGGCTCCTCGAAGTGCTCCCGCCCGTGCAGGAGGTCGGCCTCGGTGAGCGGGTAGGTCTCCCGGGCGGCGGTCGCCCAGCGGTGGGCGATCCGGGCGCGCTGGGTCTCGTCGTCGACGGGCAGGTAGACCATGCGGAAGCAGACACCCTCCGCCTCCGCCAGCCAGCGGATCGCGGAGCGCTCGTCACGGGACCAGCAGCCGTAGTCCACGACCACGTCGGTGCCCAGTCTGACCGCGTCCAGGGCGAGCCAGAGCATCCGCCCCTCCAGCACGTCGCGCACCTTCCCGTCCGGCTCGGCCTCGCCGAACAGCGGGAGCATCCACTCGTCGGGGGTCAGGCGCAGCGCGCCGTGCTCCTCGGCGAGCTGCCTGGCGCGTGTGGTCTTCCCGGCCCCTGGAAGGCCGACCATCAGGATCAAGGTGGTCACACCCGGATCGTGTCAGGAGGACCGGGCGGACGACTACACGCCGCCCGAGTGCCATAGACCTGGCGAGCCTCGCGACAAGAAGGGGTTTCCGGCGCGTCGCAAGCCCTGAACTTCCCCATGAAGCGCGCGCGTTCACACGAAGTACAGCGCCTCCATGTTCTGTACGGAATCCTCCGAATGCCTCACCCGGAACGCCGTGGTCTCCAGCTCCTCCCACCCCCACGGATCGGAGGGCCCGAGGGCCAGGCCGGCCAGTGGCGCCCACGCGACCTCGTTCGCGGACTCGCGCAGGTCGACACCGGCGTTGTCGAGCTGCCAGCCCTTCAGTTCCAGGGAGGCGATCACGGCGCGCGGGTCGCCGGTGACGACGAACGGCTCGTCCCCGGGCCAGCCGCAGGCGTGGAACATCGCCCCGTCCGGCAGCCACACGAGGTCCTCGGTGTGCTCCATGCCGCCGTAGTAGGTGACCCGTCCCACGATCCGTGCGTCGGGGAACCGCTCCCGCAGCGACGTGGCCGCCGACCGCAGCGGCTCGTCGTTGCCGTCGGTCGCGAACGCCGGAGTCACGATGCTGAGCATTCCGCCCCACCCGGCGGCGTGGACGACGCCCAGATCGGCACGCACGGACGACGGCAGCGGCGTCAGCACGGAGCGCGGCCCGAGGTCTTCCAACACCTTCTCGACAGCCTCGAACGACGCGGCGAACTCACGCGCCCGCTCCGGGGCCTGAGGAGGGAGGGTCCGGGCGTCGACGTCGAACGGCGGCTGGACGACGGTGAGATGGCACAGTCCCATGGAACCGCGCAGGGTCCGGTCCGGAGCGGATGTCCAGTAGTCGGTGTCAGTCATGCGGGCCACGGTAGTGGCCCCCGACTTCCGCCCCACCGGGCTCGGTTCGTGGCTCCCAGCAGCGGCTCGGGAGCTTCAGCCCTCCTCGCCCGGTCCGGTGGACCGCACCAGGGAGACCGGCTCCGTCTGCTGGTCGGAGGCCGAGACACGGGTGGTGTGGCGGGTGAGGCGCAGCCCCATCGCGGTGAGCGCTTCGGTGTCGTGCAGCGCGCACAGGAGCGCGGCGGCCGCCGGCAGCGACAGTGGGCCGGCCGGGCAGATTCCGAGCAGGGCGGCCGCTTCGGGGTCGTCGAGGACGGCCTGCTCGGCGTGGGCGAGCACCTGACGGGGATCGTCGACGATGAGCTCGTCGATCTGTATCCGCTGAGCACGGACGCGCAGGTCGAGAGGGCGGGCCTGGGCGGGCCTCTGGACTCCGACGACGGCCCGGAGTTTCGGCTGGGCCGGGTGGGGCGGGCGGGTCAGGTCGGTCAGGTGGTTCATGCGGAGGGCTCCAGAGAACGGGCCGCCGGAACGACGGTGCGCGGAACGGCAGTGCACGGAACGGCTGGGCCGGGTTCGGGATGGGGCTGGGGTGGGGCTGGAGTGGAGGTGGGATGGGGGTGGGGGTGGGGGTGGGGCTGGAAGGGGGCTGCGTAGGGCACCGATGGGGCAAGATCGTGGTGGTCTCACCGAGTTGGCGTGTCGTGGAGTCGGACATGCTTACCTTGAGAGCGCCGTGCGGCCGTCGCAAGGTGCGCTGTGTGCACTGTGCGCAGACTGCGCGGAATGTCGGATAGATCGAGCCGCGGCGGGAGCGGGACCGGAGCGGGGAGGGGGAGGCCGTGGCGCGCGAGAGGTCGGGGCGGACGGCGCGGCATCTGGTCCTGGTGGCCCGCCTGCGGCGGCTGCGGGAGGGCGCCGGCCTGTCCGTCCCCCAGGCCGCCACACAGCTGGGCTGGCATCCCTCGACACTGCGGCGGCTGGAGCAGGCGCAGACCTCCCTCGACGTGGGGCAGGTGTCCGCCCTGCTCGCCGCCTACGGGGCGGGTGCGGCGGAGGCCGACGACATCATGGGGCGGCTCAACGCGGCCAACATGCCCGGCTGGTGGCATCCGTGGCGCGATGCGATGGCTCCCTGGCTGATGGACCTGATGAGCGTGGAGTCGGCAGCCGGCGTCGTACGCACATGGGACCCGGCGCTGGTGCCGCCGCTGCTGCGGACCCCGGCGTACGCGATGGCCGTGGACGAGATCAGGTGCCCCGGCCGGGACGCTGCCGCGCGGCGGCGGCGGGCGGACTTCCTGGTCGAGCGTCAAAAACGGCTCCAGGAGCAGCAGACCCGGCTCTGGGCGCTGCTCCCCGTCACCGCGCTGCGCGTCCGCGTGGGCGGCGACGAGGTGATGCGGGAGCAGCTCAGGGCGATCCAACGGATAGCGGAGCGCGGGGATGTGACGGTGCAGCTGCACCCCGAGTACGCGCCCCCGCATCCGCTGACCGGTGTCCCGGCGCTGACCCTCTACCGGGTGGAGGTCAGGGAGATCGCGGACCACGTGGTGCGGGAGGGCGGCCTCCCCGGCACGGCGGAGGTGTGGGACAGCCCCCACCCCGTGCAGACGTATCAGGGAATGCTGGACGTGTCGTGCGTGATGGCGATGCGGCCGGCCCGAACAGGAGAGGTGTTACAGGATGAGTACGACCGGAAATGGGCCTGAACTGCCCGCGCAGATCGACACGAGCGTCGCGCACTCCGCACGTGTCTGGAACTACTGGCTCGGCGGCAAGGACAACTTCCCGGCGGACCGGGCGGCGGGCGACGCCTACCGAGAGAAGTACCCGCTGATCGAGACGTTCGCGAAGGAGTCGCGGGACTTCCTGCGCCGCACGGTCACCCATCTCGCCCGGGACGCCGGAATACGCCAGTTCCTCGACGTGGGCGCGGGGTTGCCGACCGCGAACAACACGCACGAGGTCGCCCAGCGGATAGCCCCGGAATCCCGGATCGTCTACGTCGACCACGACCCCCTGGTGCTGCTGCACGTCCACGCGCTGCTGACCAGCACCCCCGAGGGGGCGACCGCCTACGTGGAGGCGGACATGCGCGACACGGAGACCGTGCTCACCGGGGCGGCGAAGACCCTGGACCTGACCCGGCCCGTCGCCCTCGTGATCAGTGACGTCCTCGGGCACATCGTGGACTGGGACGACGCCCTGTCCCTGGTGCGCCGGCTGGTGGACCGTCTGCCCTCCGGCAGCTACCTCTCGCTCAGCCACTCCACCGCCTCCGACGACGCCCACCGCGCCGTCCAGGACGAGTACAACGCGAGCGGCGCGATCCCGTACATCTTCCGGGAGCCGGAGACCACGATCGCGTTCTTCGAGGGGCTGGAGATGGTGGATCCGGGCATGGTGTCCTGGCCGAACTGGCGGCCCGACGCGAACACCGGCACCACCACGGCCCGGGCCGGGTGGGGCGCGGTCGCCCGCATTCCCTGAGCCGTCCTCCCCGACCCACGTCCACCACTGCCGCGCCGCGCACGGAACCTCCCCGCGCGCGGCGCGCACGGCCCGCAGAGGCTCGCCCATGAGCAGCACAGGCACGACCGGCCACGAGGCCACCGGCCCGCGGGGGGCCCGGCACGGGCAGGAGACGGCGGACCGGCTGCTGCGGGCGGCGACGCGCTCCGGTGCGCAGCTGATCGCGGAGGCCGCGGCCCTGGTCCGCGGGTGGGCGGTGCTGGCCGACCCCATCGCCGGGGCCGTCTACAGCGCCCCCGCCGCCGCGGCCGCCGACGGTGTGCACGCGGCCGCCGCCCCGCTGGAACACCCGCACTGCGCGCAGCGCCCGGCCGCCGGGGCCGTGCTCGTCCTGGCCCCGGCGCCCACCGTGCCCCCGGGGCACACCGACCACGTCGCCACGACCACCGCGGCCCTCCTGGAGGTGCGCGGACAGCGGGCCGCGGAGCTGCGGGGCGAACAGATGCGGCTGCACACCACCCTCATCCGGCTGCTGCTCACCGGCCACACCGCCGCCGTCACCGAGACCCTCGGCGGGAGCCGACTCACGCACGCCACGGTCTACCGGCTCTCCGGCGCCGACGTCCCCACCGCCCACGAGGTGCTCTGGCGGGCCGTAGGCCCCTCCCTCGCCGCGCACGCCGACGCCTGCACCCTGATGGGCCGGACGAACGGCGAGCTGGTCGTCACCGAGCTCCACCGCGGCGGTGACGACGGGCGGATCCTGCGTCTGGTCTCCCGGCTCAGCGAGCGGCACCGCCTGCTCGCGGGCATGGCCGGGCCCCTGCCACTGGCCGAGATGCCCACCGCCCACAGCGACGCCGCCGCCGCCCGGCACAGCGCGACCCCCGATCGCCGTATCGTCCCCGCCGGCTCCGTGGGCGCCTCCCGGCTCGCCCATCTCCTGTCCCCCGCCCCGTACGCCCGGTGGGCGGGATCCGTGCTGCGGCCGCTGCCCCCGGCCCACCAGCACCTGCTCCTGGTGTGGCTCCGCACCGGCAGCAAGCCCCGCGCCGCCGCCGCGCTCGGCCTGTCGGCCGGCACCGTCCGGGCCCGGATACGCGACCTGTCGCGGCTGCTCGGCGCGGACCTGGAGGACGCCACCGTGCAGGCACATCTGCTGCTCGCCCTCCGCGCTCCCGCTCCCGGTCTCGGTGAGCCCGGCGACCCAGGCGACCTCGGCGACTGCCGAAGGGGCACCAGCGGCAGTCCACCCGATCTGCCTGGTCGGTCCGGCCCGTCCGGTCCATCCGGTCCATCCGGCCCATCCGGTCCGGACCGCCTGGACGCGCTGCCGGACGGTCTCCTGGACACCGAGGCGGTCCGGGCCTGGGCCGTCGGCCTGGTCGGCGGCCTGGAGCCGCACCTGCGGATCGCCCTGACCTGCTGGCTGCGCCACCGTGCCCGGACCGCCCCCGCCGCGGCCGAACTGCACGTCCACCGCACCACGCTGGCCGGCTGGCTCACCCAGTGCGCCGAGCACCTCTCACGGAACCTCGCCGACGCCACCGTGCGCGCCGAGGTCCACCTCGCGCTGAGGACCACCCGGAACGGTCCCGACGACCCGGCGGCCCTCCCCCGGCGCGGCGGCCGCACCTACCGCCGCCTGTGACCGGAATCGAGCGGCCGGCCGGCCTCAGGACGGCGCCTGGCCCGTCTCGAAGCGGCTGACGCGGTCGCCCTCGACCGTGAAGATCCAGCGGGTCCGCATCGTGCCCCAGGTGTCGTTGGTGTAGTCGACGACGAGGGTGCGGCCGTCGTCGGAGGCGTCCACGACCTTCATGCGGCCGTTGACCTTCGGGGAGAAGACCTCCTTCTCCGTCCAGGCCGCCAGGTCCCGTTCGCTGCCGTCGTCGGACATGGTGGCGTCCTCGGTGAGGACGTCGGTGAAGAAGGCGTCCCGGTCGCCCGCGTTCACCGCGGCGATGAACCTCTCCACCACCGGGTCGCTGATCGATGAGGTCATCGTGTTCCTCCTCGGCGCGTCCGGGAACGGGCGTCCCGGAGATCCTCACCGAGTCTCTGTCGGCACGCCCGCCACCGCATGTCGGGCGTGCCGGAACGCGCTCGGCGGGCGGCGCCGCACCCGGGCGAACGGTCCACCCCCGCAGGTCAGCACAGGCGCAACGGCGTCCCCCGCGTGTCCGGAAAGGCCATTGACGTACGCGCGGAGGTCACGAAGGATCACCGCGTGACGCACACCGAACAGCTCCCGCCCGCCGCCCGAACGACCCGCCCCGTCGCCCTGATCACCGGCGTCGGACGCAGCATCGGCATCGGCGCGGGCATCGCACGCCGCCTGGCGGCCTCCGGCTGGGACGTCGCCTTCACCTACTGGACGCCGTACGACCGCCGCATGGACTGGGGCGTCGAGCCCGGGGCCGCCACGTCCATCGCGAAGGAGCTGGCGGAGGAAGGGGCCCGTACGGCGGCGATCGAGGCGGACCTGTCCGACCCCGACGCGCCGACACGCATCTTCGACGAGGCGGAACAGCGCCTCGGCGCCCCGGTCACCGCGCTCGTCCTCTCGCACGCGGAGTCGGTGGACTCGGGGCTGCTGGACACCACCGTGGAGGCGTTCGACCGGCACTTCGCGGTGAATTCCCGGGCCAGTTGGCTGCTGATCCGCGAGTACGGGCTGCGCTTCCGCAGCGCGCCCGGCACCGCGACGGGCCGGATCGTCGCGCTCACCAGCGACCACACCGTGGGCAACCTTCCCTACGGGGCGAGCAAGGGCGCCCTGGACCGCATCACGCTGGCCGCCGCGCACGAGCTGGCCCACCTCGGGGTGACGGCGAACGTCGTCAACCCCGGCCCGGTGGACACCGGCTGGATGAACGACGAACTGCGCGAGACCCTGGTGCGGGGCACCCCGCTCGGCCGTCTCGGCACCCCGCAGGACACCGCCCACCTGGTGGAGTTCCTGTGCTCCCCCGAAGGCCAGTGGGTCAACGGCCAGTTGCTGAAGAGCAACGGCGGCGCGGCTTCCTAGGGCTCGTTCCGCGCCGCTGACCGGCGAGGGCGCGAACCGGCGCGTCGCGCCCGTGCGTCCGAGCCGGACGAAGCGTCTAATCTGGCGTGGTCCATGTAGTGCACAGGGGGTCGTATGCACAACGAAGACAGGGCAGACAGAGCGGACGGCGGGGCCGAGGATCCCGAGGACCGCCGGTCGGTCGACGACCCCCGGCAGCCGGACGCCGCGGCGCCGCGGGTATGGGCGGGCACGCAACCGCCGCACGGCGCTCCGCCCTCTCCCCGGACCGTGATCGACGGCCGCTACGAGCTGCTGGAGCCGATCGGCAGCGGCGGGATGGGCGAGGTCTGGAAGGCCCACGACCGGCGGCTGCGCCGCTTCGTCGCCGTGAAAGGGCTGCTCGACAAGAACGCCATGACCCCGGCCACGCAGACGGCGGCGCTGCAGCGGGCCCGGCGCGAGGCGGAGGCCATCGCCAAGATCGAGCACCAGAACGTGGTGACGGTCCACGACCAGGTCGAGAACGACAACCAGGTCTGGATCGTGATGAAGCTGCTCGAAGCGCGGTCCCTGGGGGACCTGCTGAGCGACGACGGCGTCCTCGCCGTGCCGAGGGCCGCGAACATCGGCCTCCAGATCCTCCAGGGCCTGCGAGCGGTCCACGCGGCATCGGTCGTCCACCGCGACGTGAAGCCGGGCAACGTCCTCGTCCGCGACGACGGCCTCGCGATCCTGGTGGACTTCGGCATCGCCACCTTCGAGGGCGCGGACCGGGTGACCCGGTCCGGAAGCGTCATCGGCACCCCCTCCTACCTCGCGCCCGAACTCTTCGCGCCCGCCTCCCCCGGCCCCACCCCCGCCTCCGACCTGTGGGCGCTGGGCATCACCCTGTACGAGATGGTCGAGGGCCGCGCGCCCTTCGCCGGGCACGAGGTCTGGGAGGTCCAGGAGAACATCCGGCAGTCCCCCGACCCGGCCCTCCGCTACGCGGGGCCCCTCGCCCCGGTCATCCAGGGGCTGTTGATCACCAATCCGCGGGAGCGCCTGGACGCCGCCGCGGCGGAGGCGATGCTCCGCGAGGTGCTCGGCGACCCCGCCGTGCCGAACGCGGCCCGGGCCGCCGCGGCGACGCACCCGCCGACGGCCGTCTCCCCACCGGACCCGTCGACGCCCGCACCGGTGCCCGCGCCCGGCCCCGCCGTCCCTCCGCCCGTACCGGCGCAGGCGATGCGCACCCCCTCGACCGCCTCTGCGGCGGCGGGCGGCCCGCCCGGCCGGTACCGGGGCTGGAAGGTGGCCGCGGCGGTGGTGTGCGTGGCGCTGCTGGCCGGCGCGGGCTGGGTGGTCTCCCAGGGCAACGGCGACAAGGACGGGGGCGGCGACCGGACGGGCTCGGTGCGGGGCCAGGGCGACTCCGGGGGTTCCGCCGGCAGCGGCTCCCAGGCACGGTGGAAGGACACCCATCCCACCCTGGAGATCGGCGTCAAGGACGACCAGCCCGGGCTGAGCAAGTTCGACAAGAAGACGCGTACGTACAAGGGTTACGACATCGACCTGGCGTACGCGATCGCCGAGAGCATGGGCTACGGCAAGGGCGAGGTCGCCTTCACCACAGTCGCCACCGACTACCGGAGCACCGCGCTGAAGACCAAGCAGGTGGACCTGGTCATCGCGTCGTACAGCATCACCGACGACCGCAAGACCGCCTCGCCCGACGGCTACAGCGTCGACTTCGCGGGCCCCTACTACCAGGCGAGCCGGGGCTTCCTGGTCCGTGAGAAGTCGAGCAAGTACACGATCGAGGACTCCAGCGATCTGCGGGCGCTCGACGTCGAGGTCTGCACGGCACGGGATTCGACGTACGAGAAGGCGCTGCCGAAGGAGGGCTTCACCATGGCGAAGTCGCAGCCCAACACCTATCAGGACTGCCTGGACAAGCTGCTGGACCCCAAGTCCGACGTGTACGCGGTCGCCTCCGACGACATCATTCTCGCCGGGTACGTCAAGGCCAACCCGGGCAAGGTGCGGCGGCTGGAGAACATCCGGGGCGCGGAGGGCTACGGCGTGGCGATGCGACCGAACACCCGGCCCCTGAAGCACGAGGTGTGCTCGGCGCTCCGGACGATCCTGGACGGCAGGATCTGGGAGGACCTGTACAAGGAGAACCTGTCCGGCCTGATGGGCGACAAGAACACACCGGGCCGACCGGACCTGACGGAGTGCAAGAACTTCTGAGACCTACGAGGCGCGTGGACGGGCCGTGACGGGCTCGGCGCTCGGGCTCAGCGCTCGGGGAACCGCTCCCCGCACCGGCTGCAGAAGACCGGCGCGGGGTCCTGAGACAGCCGCCCGCACTCCGGGCAGACCCGGTCCAGCATGCAGGGCCCCTCGCCGCCCTCGTACGCCCCGCCGGGCGGCTTGATCGCGAGGCCGGGGCGGCGGCGGTGGACGGTGAGATACACCAGCCCGCCGGGCCCCGCGGCGAGCGCGCGGCGGGACGTGCGGGGCAGCCAGAGGGCAGTCGCGGCCCTCAGCTCCAGGTCGGATCCGTCCGCCGCCGTCCTGACACTCCCCCCGCCCTCCAGCACGACCAGGAGGACATCGAGCACGTCCTCCTGATGCTCACCGACCTCGGCGCCCGGCGGCAGGCGCACCAGATTGGCGTCCAACTCCCGCCCCGTCTCGGCCAGATGCCACAGCGCTCCCCGTGCGTCCGGTTCGGCGGAGGCGAGCAGTTCGTCGAGGGCGGCGAGGATCCGGGGTGCGGCGTTCACGGTGTCCAGGCTACGCGGCGGCCGGGGTGGGCGCGCCGGCCGCCGCCACGCAGAACTCGTTCCCCTCCGGGTCGGCCATCACCACATGGTGTTCATCGACCTCCGCCAGCACGGACCCGCCGGCCGCCACCAGCCGCGCGGCCTCCTCCTGGATGCGGGCCCACCGCTCGGCGGGGGTGCCGTGCCCGGCGATCCGCACGTCGATGTGCAGCCGGTTCTTCGCGGTCTTCGGCTCGGGGACCTTGAGGATGGAGAGCCCGGGACCGACGCCGTCCGGATCGCAGAGCCACGCCCCGTCGTCCACCGTCTCGCCCTCCGGCAGCTCGAACTGGGCGAGCCACTCCTCCCGGGTCGCGAACGGCGGAGGCGGGGGCAGGTCCACGTAGCCCAGGGCCGACTTCCAGAAGGCGGCGAGGAGTTGGGCGTCGTCGGCGTCGAGGGTCAGATCGATACGAGCTGGGTTCATGGGCAGGACCGTACGGGAGGCGCCGGGCGGTCGCATCCAAGTAAAGTGGCCCACCGCCCATCCGCCGCAGCGAGGGGAACAACGCCGTGCACCGCGAACCGGACGACCCGTACCCGCCGATCGAACCGTACGGAAGCGGCATGCTGGACGTCGGCGACGGCAACCACGTGTACTGGGAGGTGTGCGGCAACCCGGACGGCAAGCCGGCCCTCGTGGTGCACGGCGGCCCCGGCTCCGGCTGCATGCCCCGCTCACGCCAGTACTTCGACCCGGACCGCTACCGGGTGGTCCTCTTCGACCAGCGGGGCTGCGGCCGCTCCACACCGCACGCGAGCGACCCGGTGACGGACATGTCGCACAACACGACCGCGCACCTGATCGCCGACATGGAACGCCTGCGGGAACACCTGGGTATCGACAAGTGGCTGCTGTACGGCGGCTCCTGGGGCTCGACCCTGATCCTGGCGTACGCCGAGGAGCACCCGGAGCGGGTCACGGAGGCGGTGATCCCCGCGGTGACGACGACCCGCCGGAGCGAGATCGACTGGCTCTACCGGGGCGTCGGCCAACTCTTCCCCGAGGCCTGGGACACCTTCCGCGCGGGCGTCCCCGAGACGAACGACCCGAGCGGCCTGGTCGCGGCGTACGCCCGCCGCATGGAGAGCGAGGACGCCGCCGTACGGGACAGGGCCACGGCCGACTGGTGCGCCTGGGAGGACGCGGTCGTCTCGATGGAGGCGAACCAGGGCCCGCCCCCGTACAGCAGTCGCCCGGACCGCGCCCAGCAGGCACTCGTCCGGATCTGCTCCCACTACTTCGCCCACGGAGCCTGGCTGGAGGAGGGCCGACTCCTCGCCCGCGCCCACCGCCTCATCGGCATCCCCGCCGTCCTGGTCCACGGCCGCTTCGACCTGGCGAGCCCCCTGATCACCGCCTGGGAACTCGCCCGCGCCTGGCCGGACGCGGAGCTGACGATCATCGACAACGCGGGCCACATGGGCGGCGCGGAGACCCGGCGGGCGGTGCTGGGGGCGCTGGACGGGTTCGCGGGAAGGGGCTGAAGCCTCGCTCGCCGCCGAGACGGCACGCCCGCGACGGCAGCTACGCCATGCGGCCGAGGTGTCATCGATCGGCCCCATGGGGACTCAGGACAGAGTGTTCACCACCCTGAGCGAAGAGGAGACCCCTCCCAGCAGAGAGCATCTCACCGTGTGCCCCCTGAAGAGGCGCACTCCGAACGCGACAAGGAAAAGCACGAGGAAGCCGGCAAGCAAAAACGCTGCCACCTTCCAGCCCACCACAAAATACGCTATCGACGCGACGGCAAGCCACACGACCAAAGAATACCGGCAACCCTTCAGGACCACCATTATCCCAACGACTTCCGGGCGATCCGGAACAGCCTTGTAGTTGTCGAAGCGGATGTGGTTCCTTGTCGCGCAGAATTCTCTCTTCATCGCCTCTTCAACCTCCGACCGCTGCGGCCGAATATTCGAGCATCCGGCCGCAGCAACCAAGCCTCGATCACCTCAGGTCACGCTACGGGAGAAAGCCTTTGTTATTCCAGAGCAGAGGAAGACCTCCCGACCTCGGACCCGACACAATACTGTTGATTCTCGCATGGCCACCCCTGACGGCCCACCGCGCATATTTCGTCGTCCCGCCATTGCGCGCTGCACCCACCATGCCTCGCCCGAAGACGGTCCCCAACGCCATCCCCTTCACTTCCGCCTTCGCCGTACGCGCCATGAACTGAGTGGCCCCCGCTCGCCTTTCCTCCTCCGTAGCGACAGCCATATGCCCGCCCATTCCGGCGACGAACAACGCTCCGGCACCCACGACGAACAGGCCCATTCCGCATGCGACCGAGGCTATACACGCCGCGGTACCGATCATCGCCGCGATCCCGATGAGCTTGTCGACGCCTTTATGCTTCCACCAGTCCACGTCCTTCCAGTTCTCCAGGTTTTCCGTCCATACCTCGTTCACCCCGTTGTCCCAGGCCGCCCTGAAGTTGCCCTTCATGATGTTGCCGAAAATGCCGTCCTTCTTGCGCTGCTCCGCCGCCGCGGCCCTGGCCCGGGCCTCGGCCGCCTTCTTCGCCTGCGCGTTGACGTCCGCCGTGTACTTGCGAGCGTGCTTGTCGTCGATCATGTAGTGGGCGGGGTTGGCGCGGTAGTTGTTGTACTTCTGCTGAGAGGCGGCATCCTTCTTGGGCGTCTGCTTCCACACCCATTTGCCGCTCTTCTTCGTGTACCCCGCCGTCATACCCCGGTCGTTGGCCCACCGCTCGTCGTTGTACGAGTTGCCGCCCACCGGACCGTCCGGGCGCAGGCCCGTCGGGTCGGATTTGGTGAGTGGGCTGTTGTGGGCGTAGCTGTAGGCGTTCATCTGCGCCGGGTCGTCGAAATCGATGACCGGGTCGACGGAGAGGAAGCGTCCAAGGACCGGGTCGTACTCCCGGGCGCCCAGGTGTGTGAGGCCCGTCGGGTCGTTCGTCCCGCCGACGAAGCCGCGGGAGCCGAAGACCGCCGACTGCTCGGACCGCAGCCCACCGAACGGCAGTTGCTTCCGGCGGGTCAGGGCGAGGGTGCCGACCGCCATGGCCGTCATCGCCGTGCCCTGGTGGTCGTTGATCAGGTAGGCGATGGCGTTGCCGTTGCGCACCGCGACGGTCTCGCCGTTGTGCGTGTAGTACCGCGTCCCGGTCTTGGCGCCGTTCGCCGCGAGGTTCACCTGGTCACCGTTCGGGAGGGTGAGGGTGCTGGACCCGTCGCCGTTCTTCGCGATGATGCGGTTGCCGTCGGCGTCGTAGGTGTAGCCGGTCTGCTTGCCGCCCTCGGTGAACGTCGCCAGGTGGCCCTCGGCGTCCCAGGTGAGGGACTGGACCGTGGAGCCGATGGTGCGCTTCGTCGTGTTCCCGGTCCTGTCGTATGCGAAGAGGCTCGTACGCCCGTTGTCCGGTCCGCCGGTGACGGAGGCCTGCTGCACCGCGTGCGGCCGGTCGCCGCCGGGGGCCGGCTGGGTGTAGTCGGTGACGGCGTCCGTCGTCCCGGCCGAGGTGGCGTGCTCGGTCTGCTTTACCCGGTTGCCGAGCTTGTCGTAGGCGTAGCTGTGCCAGTACGCGTCCGGTCCACCGACCGTTGAGGCGGAGGGAGCGGCCGCGCAGTCGGCCTTGGCCGTCCACGCCTCGGTCAGCCGGCCCAGCGGGTCGTTGGTGAAGCACTGGGTGTCGGTGGATACCTGGGTGTCCCCACCGGTCTTCGTCGTCACGCCGGTGACGTTGCCCGCGGGGTCGTACGCGTACGTGGTGTCGTCGACGACCTTGGGGGCGATGTCCTGGTCGGTGCCCTGCTGGACGACGCGACCGGTGAACTCGTCGTAGAGCCGCGTCGTCCGCGCCTTCTGGCCGGGCGTGGCGCCGAACTCCAGGCGTGTGGCCCGGGAGAAGACGTCGTACGTCGTGTTCGAGACCAGGGCGCCGCGCTGACCGCTGGTGCGGAACGGCTGATCGTCGCTGTTGTAGTTGGTGGTCACCCGCTCGGCCGGGATGTCGCCCACGGCCGGGTTGAGCGTCCACAGCAGAGCGCCGGTCTCGGGGTTGTATCCGTACGTCCAGGTGAAGGTGCCCGCGAGACCGCCGGCCGCGGCGGGAATCGTGGTGGTCGTGGACGTCGGCTGGTAGCGGTCGTCGAAGGAGTCGGTCGCCGTGGTGTACTCCGCGCCCCCGGCATAGCGTGTGCTGCTGGTCAGCTGCCCCTTGGCGAGCGTGTCGTAGGTCCACTTGGAGAGGGTCGTGCCGCCCTGCTTCACGGCGGTCCTGCGGCCCAGCACGTCGTACTCCGTGGTGAGCGCGATGCCGCGCTCGTCGGTCGTGGTGACCGGCTGCCCGAGGTTGTTGTAGGTCGTATCCGTGACGCCCTTGTCCGGGTCGTCGCTCCTGGTCTTCTGGCCCCGGTAGTCGAAGGTGTGGCTCCAGACGTTGCCGTCGGGGTCCTTGACCGTGCTCGGCTCGCCGTACTTGCCGTACGTGTAGGTCGTCTTCTGGGACGCCGTGCGCTCGGTGTTCGTGTACTGCAGAAGGTCGGTCGTACGCCCGCGGGCATCGGTCACCGTGGTGGTGGCCGTGCCGCCCTTCGGCGGGATGACGGTCGTGCGGTCGCCTTCGTGGACCGTCCTGGTCCGCCACTGCTCGTCGCCGAACTTCAGCGACACGGTGTCCGTGGCACGGCCGAGCCCGTCGAACCGGGTCTGCACCGACGCCGGCACGGTGTTCACCGCGGCCGAGGACAGCGTCGCCGACGGCGCTCCCTTCGCGTAGTAGGGGGCGTACGTCTGCCAGGCCCAGCCACGGGTGTCGTAGTGGGTCTCGGTCATGATCCGGTCCTGCGTGCCGGTGGCCGGAGCCTGCGTCTGCCGCTCGCGCAGCAGACCGTCGTACAGCGCGTAGGTGGTGTTGTAGTCGCCGTTCTGCTTCAGCGACCTGGTGACGACGGCGTTGGCTTCGGTCCTGGAGATGACGTAGCTGTACTCCGCCGAGGGCTTGTCCTCGTGGTCGGCCTTGGGCCGGCCCGGCTCCCACACCTTCAGCACCCGGCCGAGACCGTCGTGGACGGCGTCGGTGCGCTTTCCGTTGGCGTCCACCGCCGCGGTGACCACGCCGCGGACCGGGTCGTGCGTGGTCGTGGCCACGTGGTCCTTGGCGTTGGTCACGACGACCGTCGTCGGCGCCTTGAGGGTGGACGGGGTGTAATCGGTCCGCGTGGTGGCCTGCAGCGCGTCCGTCGAGGTCTTCTCGCGGCCGTGCTGGTCGTAGGTGTGGGTGGCCGTGGTGAGGTAGCCGGTGCCCTTGGCGTCCTGCTCGTCCAGCCGGGTCACGTCACCCCTGACCGGGGCGGTGCCCAGGCTGGTGGCGCCGTCGTAGTAGTGCCGCGCGGCCGAGATCAGGTCCGTGGGGAGGGACGGGGCGGTGCCGCAGGGCTTGGCGACGGTCTTCGTCTCGGAGACCGTGGTGAGGATGTTGAGCGATGCGTTGGGTGCGTACGTGGTGGTGGTGCACTCCTCGTCGCCCGTCTTCGCCGTGTCCCCGAGCGAGGACTCGGTCAGGGTCTGGCCCAGCGCGTCGAAGGTGCGCTCGGTGCGGGTGCTGCGCCAGCCGGCGCCCACGGCGGTGCGGGTCTGCTCGCTCTTGCCGGCCGTGGCGTACGCGTGGCGGGTGGGCAGGCCCTCGGTGCGGGTCTCGGTGGCGGTGGCGGCCGAGCGCCACGGTTCGTGGCTGGTGGTGGTTTCGAGCTTGCCGCCGTCCCCGTTGTACGTGGCCTCTTCGCGGGTCATCCCGGCGAAGGCCTCCCTGTCGGTGACGGAGATGCCTTCGTGGTCCTTGACCGCGGCCCCGTCGATGCCCCGGAAGTAGCGGTACTCCTTCAGGGTCCGTTTGTCGGGTGCGACGCCGCTGCGCACCTGGACGCGGCCGTACCCCTTGCGGTCGCCGTAGGTGAGGTGCTTGGCGTCGTTGAACTCGTCGTCCTTGGACTTGGCCCAGCCCATGCCGTCCAGGTAGGTGTAGTCGGTCTGCTTGGCGGGGGCCCCACCGGTCCTGTCGGTCTCCAGGACCTGGGTGACGACGTAGGTGTGGAACCAGTCGAGGTACGGCTCGTAGTTCGCCGCCGGAGCGTCCGGCGGCGACCACTTCACCGGGTAGCAGCGTCGCGTGTTCGAGGCCGGGGCGGGAACGCTGCCGGGCTTGCAGTCGGCCTCGGAGTAGGTGATGCCGATCGTTCCGCCGGTCTCGGTGTTGATGCCGTACACGCGGTAGCGCCACAGCGGCGGCAACGGGTCCGGTTCGCCGCCCGTGGTGGCTCCCTCCACCCGGTTCGGCATGGTCCTGCCCATGAACGTCACGGCGGGGAGGGTGACCGAGCCGGTGCCGCCGTGCCCGGTGCGCGTGATCGACGCCAGCCACAGTGCGGGAGAGCTGCCGTCACCCGTGGCGGGGAACTGATGGGTGAAGGCCCAGGTGTCCACCGGCTTGAAGGCGGTTCCGACGAGTACCGAAGTGTCGATCTTCGTCAGGCGCGTCCGGTTCCAGAAGGAAGGCGAATAACGGTCCTTGCACTCCGTGCCCGAGGCGCAGTAGCGGTCGAAGGGGACGTCGGGCCAGTTCTTCGCGTGCGCCTTGTCGAAGGTGCCGCAGTCGCTCAGGCAGCGCTCGCTGTTGGTGAAGTCGATCCTGGCGGCGGGCTGGGCGTAGAAGTTGCCGCCCCGCAGGCCGTACTCGATCCGCTTCAGGGCGCCGCCGCGGATGTACGGGGTCGCGGTGGACGCACCCGTATCGGGGTTGACGTTGCGGCCGTAGTGGTTGGTCTCCTTGTCCCAGTAGTACGTCATGGCGTCGCCGTGCGGGTCGATGACCGCGTCCAGGTTCCAGCGCCAGGCCTGCTGGCACCAGGCGTCCTTGAACGCCGCCGCGTAGCAGGGCTCGCCCGGCTGATTGCCGTAGACCGGCACCGTCCAGGTGGAGTGGGTCTCGTCCTTGCCGGCGGCCCAGCCCGACGGGCGGTTGTAGCCGAAGTAGTAGCGCGTGCCGTCCGGGGTCGTCACCCGCCAGTGTTCACCGTCGTCGTCGCCGTTGGCCCGTGCGGTGCCGGCCAGCTTCTCGACCTTCGTGCCGTCGTCGTTCTCCAGGTGCCACTTGCCCGTGGTGGAGTCCTTGATCAGGGTGTTGGACTGGCCGCCCAGGTTGATGACGGCGTTGTCCTTCTTCCAGCAGAGGTCGCCGACCTTGGCCGTGGTGGTGCTGTCCTTGGTGTCCTCGGAGCAGGAGATGTACTGGCGCTCGATGTAGCCCGGCTCCATGGACCAGCCGTCACCGACGGCGTTGGCCTGGTTGTTCGTCGAGGCGGTACGGCCGTCGATCGACTGCGAGGAGTAGCCCAGCTTCAGGTCCGGAACAGCGCTGCCCGCGACGGCGGGTGCGGAGATCGGGTACGTCCAGGAGAACGCGCCGTTGGAGCCGCCCGCGGACCATGACGCGGAGGGGGAGAGGGAAGTGGCCTTGAAGCTTCCCGACGGGCCCCCGGCCGCGGCGGTCGCGGCCAGCAGCACGGTGCCACCGGAGACGGCACGCGCACCCGACTTCGGCGCGACCGGGTCGGCGCCCGCGGCCCGGGAGGCAAAGGCCGTGGCAGCGGGCAGGTCGACGGCGGCCTCGACCGAGCCGGCCTTCACATCGTTGCTGGTGGGCAGGGACTTGCCGGTGGCGCAGCCCTTCTTGCCCGGAGTGTTCAGCGCACAGGCCGGAAGGGTCTTCAGCGTGAGCCGGGAGGCCCAGTCACCGCCGTAGGCGTTCCGGAAGTCCGTGTAGTCGACCTTGACGTCCACGGTGCCCTCGGCGCCTTCCGTGGGACGGAGGGCCAGCACGACGCCTTCGACGCCCAACGACTCGGTGGTGGCGCGGTCGAGGACCTGGACCTGGACCTTCCGCGGACCTGACTCCCGGGTCGCCCCGGGGGCGGACCTCCGCGACGGAGCCTTCGACGACTTCTCGGCCGCGGATACGGATGGGCTCACGCTGACGGGCAGTGAGCCGACCTCCACTCGCGCGCCGTTCTCGCGCAGGGTGGACGTCGCGGTACCGGCCTCGGGCCACATGACCTCGGGCTTCTTCCATGGACGCCGCGCGGTCTGGTCGGGCTTCGCCGCCCCCTTCCGCTCGACCTCGCCGGTCTCGACCGGGTCAGGCTTCCGCAGCCCCAGCAGGTCGAGTTCGGCGGCTGCCGCGATCGGCGCACCCAACAGTCCGGCGAACAGGATCGCGGCCAGCGTGGCCGCTACCGGTTGCGCCCGTCTTCTCCAACGTCCCGTGCTGACGCCCCCACCCGAAAACATGCGCAGAACTCCCCACCCATTGCCCAAAGGTCATAACTGAGCACGGAAGTTAGCAGGATTTTCACAGCATCAGCACAGGGGACGGGTAACGATTCGACGCTTTCGGACTCACTCCGAAAGGAAACATGCGTGCTTCATTGGCATAAGCAACAAAAGAAGTGAAATAAAGCCCGCGAACTGCGGCGACCTGGGCAACCTCACAGGCCCGCCACTTTCGTCACGCTTCCCTCACGTTCTAGGGTGCGACTCGAACTGATCCGGGAGGGGACTTCTTTAATGGAACTTTTGCGACGCAAAGCCAGATGGAGAACAAAGGGAGGGATCACGGGCGTTGCGGCCCTCGCCGCGCTCATGACGCTCGGTGTGCCCCAGCAGCTGCCGGACGCCTCCGCCACGGAGTCCGGGAACGAGTCCGGGACCTCCGCGATCCCGGCGGGGCAGCAGCCGGATCCCGAGGCCGCGGCTCAGGCGGAGGCCGCGGAGTCCGGCCGACCGGCGGAAGTGCTCAGTCAACGCACCGAGACGACCCAGGTGTTCGCCAACCCCGACGGAACCTTCACCCAAGATACTTACGCCCTCGCGCAGTTCGTGCGCCAGGGCAACAAGCTCGTGACGATCGACACCACGCTGCGTCCCCGCGCCGACGGCTCCCTGTCGCCGAAGGCCGCCGAAGTGGACGTGCGCCTGTCCGGCGGCGGCGAAGGACCCGTGGCGACGGTGATACGCGACGGTCGCAGCATGTCCTGGACATGGCCCGACGCGCTGCCCGAGCCCGAGGTCGACGGCGACACCGTGACCTACGGCGACGTCCTGAGCGACGTCGACCTCAAGATCAAGGCGAACCCCGCGGGATTCGCCAGCCTTCTCGTCGTCAAGACTCCCGAGGCCGCGGCGGACCCCGCCCTGAGGAAAGTCCACTTCGGCCTGGAGACGGACGGCCTGGAGGCGAGCGCCGACCCCCACGGCAACTTCACGGCGGTCAACCCGGCGGGCGAGACGGTCTTCACCGCCCCCGCCCCCATGATGTGGGACAGCAGCACCGCCGCCGCGCCCGCCGCCGCCCGCTCGGCCCGCGGCACGCCCACGGGGCCGCCGCCGCCCGCCGACGAGTTCGAGCCCGGATACGGTGCGCGGCAGGCGAACATGGGACTCGCCGTCACCGACGGGAAGCTGAGCCTCACACCGGACCCGGATCTCCTGACGGGCAAGGACACGCAGTACCCGGTCCTGCTGGACCCGGCCGTCTCCGGCACCCGCCACTCCTGGACCATCGCCTACAAGAGGAACCCGAACGGCTCCTACTTCAACGGGGCCAACTGGGACGGCGCCAAGGGCACCACGACCGCCCGCGTCGGGTACGAGAACGAGACCAACGGCCTGGCCCGCTCCTACTTCCGCATGAACTCCTCCAACCTCTGGTCCACCAAGAAGGTCGTCTCCTCCTCCACCTTCCGGATCAAGAACACCTGGTCCTGGTCGTGCACGAACAAGCCCGTCGAACTCTGGGCGACCGGCGCGATCTCCCCGTCCACCACCTGGAACAACCGGCCCGAGCGGCGCAAGAAGCTGGACTCGGTCAACGAATCGCTCGGCTGGGGCCCGAACTGCCCCGCGGGCGATCTCGCCTTCGACGTGACGGCGGCGGCGAAGGACGGCATCGCCAACAAATGGAACACGCTGACCTTCGGGATGCAGGCGCCCGACAGCGATGAGGACGACGTCTTCGCCTGGAAGAAGTTCGACGCCACGTCGGCCAGGCTCTCCACGGTGTACAACACGGTGCCCAACCCGCCGAACAGCCTCGACACCATCCCCAGTTCAGGTGGATGCGACACGGTGGCCCCGTACACCACGATCGGGAACACCGACGTCACCCTGACGGCGAAGGTCTCCGACGCCGACGGCGGAACGGTCCGGGCCCAGTTCCGCCTCTGGCGGGCCAACCGGCTGTCCGGCGGCACCGAGATCTTCAACCAGATCGTGTCCGCCACGTCCGGCACCGTCGCGAAGGTGAAGGTGCCCAAGGCGACGCTGCAGACGCATCTGGCCGCGGCCGGCGGCAGCTTCGGCTGGAAGGTCCAGACACTCGACTCGACCGCGAACTCGGCCTGGGTACCGACAGGTACCTGCGGCTTCACCTTCGACCCGACACGGCCCAGCACACCGCCCGGCATCAGCTCCGCGGAGTTCCCCGACGGTGCCGACGGCTGGCCGGCGACGACCGGACAGGCCCGTACCGCCGGAACGTTCATCCTCGGCAACGGCGGGGTCAGTGATGTGAAGGCCTACGAGTACTGGACCGACTGGGACCCCACCGTCCGCACGGTCGCGCCCACCGCCGACCTCGACGGCGACGGCAAGATCGACGCCAAGCTCGTCCTGACACCGCCCTCGGCCGGGTCCCAGCGGCTCTACGCCCGCAGCCTCGACGCGGCCCAGAACCGCTCCGACCGGACCGCGTACCTCTTCTACGCCAACGGGCTCGCCATCCCCGACGAGGCCGGCGACCTCAACGGGGACGCCAACGCCGACCTCTACGGCGTGCGCGGCAGCGGCGAGCTGTGGCTCTACCCCGGTCAGGGCAACGGCTACGTCGGGACCGGAATCATCGCGAGCAACAGTGACTTCGCCGGGGCGAGCATCAGCCACCGCGGGGACTGGACCGGTGACGGTTACGAGGACCTCGTCGCGGCCATTCCCGGTGAGGACGGCAAGACCCTCCAGCTCTATCCGAACAACGGGGTCGGCTGGGCCTGCTCGGCACGCGACGAACAGGCCGACGGGCACTCCCGCGCCTGCCAGTACGACCGCCAGGAACTCGCCGTCTTCGACGACGCCAACAACCACTGGGCGAACGCCGACCAGATCCTCGCCATCGGTGACGTGGACGGTCCTCTGGACACCGACGGCGACGGCACCGCGGATGTCCCCGGATACCCCGACCTCCTGGTGAAGGAGGGCAACTTCCTCTGGCTGTACTTCGGTTCGGCGTCGTTCTACCTCGACGACACGCAGGCGCCCGTCCTGATCGGCAACGGCTCCTGGTCGTACTACGACCTGGCGGCACCGGGCGACCGCACCGGCAACGGGCGGGTCGACGTCCTCGCACGGCACAGGACCAGCGGGGAGCTGCGGCTCTACGAAGGCACCGGTCCGGCGGGGCAGGGCCTCGGCGACGGTACCGCCTCCAGCGTCATCGGAAGCGGCTGGACCCGCGCCCATCGACCGCTGGTCACCGCCTTCCCCGACGCGGGGTCGGACGGCAAGGTGGACGTCTTCGCCACCGGCGACGACAAGCTCTACCTCTACCCCAACATCTCCGGTAGCGGCGTCGTCGTCGGAACCAGCGGCTGGCTGGACTTCCAGGCCCTCAGCTGACGCGGTCCGACCGGCAACGGAGAAGAGAGGCCTCCCGTCACAGGGCGGTCTCACGAGGTCGTCGCGACACGCGGTTGGTTTGATCGGGCCGCGAGTAGTTCACGCGAAACGCTCGGCCGGGGTTTCCCGGCCGAGCGTTTCGCGTCGGCGGCCGCTGAGTCCGGCGGCGACGGCCCCGGTGTCGTCGGCCGGTGACGCCGTCAGTCGGTCAAGGTGTCCTTGATCTTCTCCTTGGCCTGGCGGGCATCGCCCTTGGCCTGCTCCGCCCTGCCTTCGGCCGTGAGGCGCTCGTTGCCGACGGTGCGCCCGGCGACTTCCTTCATCTTGCCCTTGGCCTGCTCGGTCTTGGCCCGGCTCTTCTCGTCGGCGGCCATGTCACTCACCTCTCGCTGAGCTCGGCGTTGCGGTCCCCCTCCGCCTGACCGTTATGGCCCCCTTCAAACCTGCCGTCCGGCACCCGGCCCCCGGCCACCACCGGGGCCCAGGCCTGACCTGCGCACGGCAGGGCATACGGCGTAGCGCCGGGAGAACAGGCTCCCGCACAACCGCCGCACGGCGGAGCAGACGTGGGGGACCAGATGGAGACCACTGTTCCGGAGAGAGGGGCCGGGGGGCGAGGGGCCCCCGCCCCCCGGCGCCCCGGCCGCTCCCCCGCCCTCTCCAGCGGCACCGGGAAGGCGGCGGCCCGGGTCGCCGCCTTCGCGGTCTGCCAGGCCGCCCTCGTGGCGGGGGCAGGCCTGCTGATCACCGGGCCGGCCCGTGAGCTGTGGCCGATGACCGCGGAGGACGCTGTCGTCGAGGCCCTCGTGGACGCGCGCACCGCCACGCTCACCACGGCCTCCACGGTCGTCTCCGCCCTGGGGGACACCGGCACGGTGGTGGGCCTGACCCTTCTGGTCTGCCTCGCCCTGGTCCTGGTGCCCCGGCTGCCCCTGTGGCGCGAGACCGTCTTCCTCGCCGCCGCGGTGTCCCTCCAGTCGGCGGTCTTCCTGCTGGTCACCGCCTCCGTGGACCGGACGCGCCCGGACGTGGAACGCCTGGACGACTCACCGCCGACCTCCAGCTACACCTCGGGCCACACCGGGGCCGCCACCGCCCTCTACGCCGGCCTCGCCGTCCTGGTCCTGTCCCGGGTCCGCGCCCCGTGGCGGGCGCCCCTGGCCGCACTCCTGCTGCTCCTTCCGCTCCTCGTGGGGCTGGCACGGCTCTACCGCGGCATGCACCACCCGACCGACGTGGCCGGAGGTCTGATGAACGGCTCGCTGTCCCTGCTCGTCGTGGGCCGGGCCGCGCTCGCCGGGCACTCCTGGGCGGCGCGGCCCCCGGCCGACGCGACGGACATCGCCGTGGCCGCCGCCGAACAGCGGCCCGCCCCCGTACGGAAGCAGGCCGCCGTCATCGTCAATCCGACGGTGACCGACGCCGCGACCCGTGACCGGCTGCGGCTGGTACTCGCCCAGCACGGCCACCACGACACCCCGTTCATCGACACCACCGCGCAGGATCCCGGCGGCGGCCAGACGGCCGGGGCCCTGCGCGCGGGGGCCGAGTTGATCGTCGTCTGCGGTGGCGACGGCACGGTCCGCACGGTCGCGGACGCGCTGGCCGGCACCGGCGTCCCGCTGGTCCTCGTACCGTGCGGCACCGGCAATCTGCTGGCCCGCAACCTCGGACTGCCGCTCGGCCCCGCCGACGCACTGGCGGCCGGACTGGCCGGCGAGCCCCGCACCCTGGATCTCGGCCGGATCGAGGGGGACGGGTTCCCCACCGTCCACTTCACCGCGATGGCCGGGGCGGGACTGGACGCGGCCATGCTGGAGGAGACCTCCGACCGCGCCAAGTCGGCCCTGGGCTGGCCCGCGTACGTACTGGCAGGCGCCAAGGGGCTGCGCGCTCCCCGGATGCGGCTGACCGTCAGCCTGGACGGCGGACCGGAGCTGCACCGCACCGCCCGGATGGTCCTCATCGCCAACATCGGGACGGTCCAGGCGGGCGCGGCGCCGGTGCCCGCCGCACGGCCCGACGACGGGCTGCTGGACCTCGCGGTCTTCGACCCCCGGGGCGCGGGCGGCTGGCTGCGCGCGGCCGGGGTGCTGCTCCGCGGCGGCGGACGGGGCGGGGACGCGGAGGAACCCGGCGCGAACGGTCCGGCCCCGGGCACGGGCGGCCGGGACACGGCAGGGACCTCCCGCGCCGCGGACTCCGCGCGGGGCCCCGTCGAGTTCCACACCTTCCGCCGCGCCGAACTGTCCTTCACCCGGCCGCAGCCGCGCGAGGTCGACGGGGATCCGGTGGGACCCGGCCTGCGGCTCGCCGCCGAGGTCAGGCCCGGCGCCCTGACCGTCCTGCTCCCCGCCCGGGAGCGGTGATGGGGACGGCGACCCGGGTCCCGGTGACCCGCGACATGAGCGGGGACGAGCTGTCCGGCGACGAGGCGCTCGCGGCCCTGCGCCGGTACGGCCGCTGGCCGCTGGCGCGCGACGCCTTCGTACGCTTCCGCTACGCCGACGGCTTCAGCCACGCCCGCGCGCTGGCCCTCCAGACGATCCTGGCGATCATCCCGCTGGTGATCGCCTTCGTCGGCCTGTCGGCCGAACTGCACACCGAGAGCGTGGGAAGGCTCGCCGAACTGACCATCCACGGCATCAGCGAGGGCCCCAGCGCCGGGGTGGTGGACGACGCCCTGAACCGCAACCAGCAGAGCGACGGCGACGGACCCGAGGTCGCCCTCTGGCTGGGGCTGGCGTTCTCCGTGGCCAACGTCACCACCGCGATGTGCCAGATAGAGCGCGGCGCCAACCGGATCTACGGAGTGGAGCGGGACCGCGTCTTCCACCGCAAGTACCTGCGCGGGCTGGTGATGGCCGTGAGCGCCGGCATCCCGCTCGGCATCGGGTCGGTCATGATGGTGGCGGGCGGAGACCTCGTCGCCGCCGCGGCCTCCGTGTACGGTCTGGGCGACACCGCCCGGGAGACGTTGACCCTGTTGCGATGGCCGGTGGGTTTCCTGCTCGCGCTGATCTCGGCGAGTGCGATCTTCCGCCGCTCCCCGCGCCGCCGTCAGCCCGGCTACACCTGGCTGGCGTTCGGGGCCGCCGTCTACCTCGTCCTCTGGACGGTGCTGACCTGGCTCCTGAGCCTCTACCTCGGCATCAGCGGCTCCTTCGACACCGTCTACGGGCCTCTCAGCGCGTTCATGTCGCTGCTCCTGTGGGCCTATCTCACTTCCCTAGCCCTCTTCGTCGGGCTGTCCTTCGCCGCCCAACTGGAGGCCGTCCGGGCCCGCAGGCCCGGACCGGTCGCCGCCGACCCCGGAGCATGACGTGCCACGATCCCTCCCCGAACCGCCCACCCCACAACCGCACGGCGCGGAGCCGGGGACCACACGGGCCCGGACCCGCCGCGCCGACCGCCGCCTCGGTGTACGACTGCTGGCGGCGGTCGGGGCGGGCGCGGTCGCTGCGGTGCCGTTCGCGCTGCTCGTGATCCTCGTCGAGGGAACGTGGCCCCCGCTCCAGCGCCTGGACGCCGGTGCGGCCCGCCGGCTGCACGAAGTGGCCCTGGAGCACCCGGGGTGGACGGCCACGCTGCGCATCCTGTCGGACTGGGTCTGGGACCCCGCCACGCTGCGCACGGCCGTCGCCCTGCTCACGGTGTGGCTGCTGTACCGGCGGGCGTGGCGGCTGGCCGCGTGGGCCGCGACCACCGCGATCGGCGGCGCGCTGACCGGGGTGCTCGCCAAGGTCGTGGTGGAGCGGGCCAGGCCCTCGCTCCAGGATCCGGTGGCCCGCGCGCCCGGCTACTCGTTCCCCTCGGGCCACGCGATGACGGCCGCCACGTCGTGCGCCGTCCTCCTGCTGGTGCTGCTGCCGCTGGTGCCGCGCAGGTGGCGGTGGCTGTGCTGGGGAGCGGCGGGGATCTCCGTCCTGGGCGTCGGGTTCACCCGGATCGCGCTCGGCGTGCACTGGTTCAGCGACGTCATCGGCGGATGGCTGCTGGGGGGCGCGGTCGTCGTCCTCACCGGCTGGGCCTTCGAGGCCTGGCGCAAGGACGCCGGCCGCCGCCGCACGGACGCGGCGGAAGGCCTCGAACCCGAGCTGGTGGACGAGCACCCGGAACCGGAGGCGTACGGCGCCCGGCGCGGCGCGCGGGATCAGTAACCCTGGCCGACCAGGAAGGAGTCGAATTCCAGCGTCAGCGACCGGGCCTCGGAGAGGTGCGCCTCGCTGTCCCCGTCGACCAGCACGAACGCGCAGACGCCCTGTTCCGTCCGGACGACCCACATGGCGCGGTCGCCCTCGCGCAGCAGCGCGAGTTCCAGGTCACGCCCGGTGACGGCGTCGGAGACCAGCTCCCGGCTCTCGCGCTGCCAGGGGATGCCCGCGATCCACAGGCCTCGGGGATGGACGGACTCCTCGCACACCGTGCACAGCGCCTCGACGTCGTCCGGTCCCCCGCGCTCCTGCTCCGTGTCACCGGCCCCCGCCCCGGCGGCACGCGCCATCGACCGGAAGTACGGCCACCCGTCCTCGTCGCCACGCCCCGCGACGGCGAAGAACCCCGCCTCGGCGGAGAACGCCGCGGCGGCCAGCACGGGCGATCTCTCCTCGCCGAGAGCCAGATGCGTGCGGAGAACTTCGTCCCACTGATCGGTCACCGTGGACATCGGTGCGTCCTTTCGTCGGCTTCCGCCGGACCGTCGCTACGGCCTCGGCGCTGGTCGGCCCCGGGCAGAAGCTCGGCTTCCCCCGGCGACCCAGCTTCTCCTGCCCGGGTATCGCCCTGTCAGACCGTTTCCACGGTCGCACGGAAGCACACGGCCGGATCCGGCCGAAGGCACCCCGCGACGGGACGCCGGGTTCGAAAGCCGTCAGCGGGGCACACGCCGCAGACACCACCCGCGAACAACAGCACCGTGAAAAGGAGTTGCCATGATGGTCGTAGGAATTGTCGCAGTCTGTGTGGTTCTCGCCGTACTCGCCTTCTTCGTGCCGCGGCTCTCGCGCGGTCCGGAGCGCGGTACGCAGCGCACGCTCGGCCTGGGCTCCCGCGCGGGCGGCAAGGCGCCCGGCGTCCTGGGCCGCATCTTCAGCAAGCCGTTCCGCAGCAGCTCGAAGGCCGTGGGCAAGAGCGGTTCGGCCGGCCGCCGCACCCGCGGCCACATGCCGTTCTGACGTGCCGCGCAGGGAGGGGAGACGCCGACGAACGAGTCCGCCCGGCAGCGGAAGAGAGGGGGCCTCCCGTCATCGCGACGGGAGGCCCCCTCTCCACGTTCACGCCCCTACCAGGCGAACGCCTCCGGAGACGGCCCCGGCCCCGGGAAGATCTCGTCCAGGCCCGTGAGCACGGCCTCGGGGAGGTCCATTTCCAGGGCGCGCAGGGCGCTGTCCAGCTGGCCGGCGGTGCGCGGGCCGACGATCGGGCCCGTGATGCCGGGGCGGGTCAGCAGCCAGGCCAGGGCCGCTTCGCCGGGTTCCAGGCCGTGCTTGTCGAGCAGGTCCTCGTACGCCTGGATCCGGGACCGGGTGGCGGGGTCGGCCAGGGCGTCGGCGGCGCGGCCCGAGGCGCGGCGGCCGCCCTCGGTCGTCTTCCGGATGACGCCGCCCAGCAGGCCGCCGTGCAGCGGCGACCACGGGATGACGCCGAGGCCGTAGTCCCGCGCGGCCGGGATGACCTCCATCTCGGCGCGGCGCTCGGCGAGGTTGTAGATGCACTGCTCGCTGACCAGGCCGAGCGCGCCTCGCCGGGCGGCCTGCTCGTTGGCCTGGGCGATCTTGTAGCCCGGGAAGTTCGAGGAACCGGCGTACAGGATCTTGCCCTGCTGGACCAGGACGTCGATCGCCTGCCAGATCTCGTCGAAGGGCGTGTTCCGGTCGACGTGGTGGAACTGGTACAGGTCGATGTGGTCGGTCTGGAGGCGCTTGAGCGAGGCGTCGACCGCGCGCCGGATGTTCACGGCGGAGAGCTTGTCGTGGTTCGGCCAGGCCTCGCCGTCGGCGGCCATGTTCCCGTACATCTTGGTGGCCAGGACCACCTTGTCGCGTCGGCCACCGCCCTGTGCGAACCAGGTGCCGATGATCTCCTCGGTGCGGCCCTTGTTCTCGCCCCAGCCGTAGACGTTGGCCGTGTCGAAGAAGTTCAGGCCCGCGCCGATGGCGGAGTCCATGATCGCGTGGCTGTCCGACTCGTTGGTCTGCGGGCCGAAGTTCATCGTCCCGAGGACGAGCCGGCTGACCTTGAGTCCCGTGCGTCCGAGCTGTGTGTACTTCATGACGCCCCAGCCAACTCCTTCGAGTCCACTCCAGGCAAGCACGTGCCCCGGACTTGCCCCGGACGCGCCGGACAGGCAGGGCTTTCCGGCGGTCAGCCGGTATCAGCCGCCCAGGGCGGCCCCCACGGCGACGACGACGAACATCAGCACGAGCACGGCCGCCATGATGCGGTTTCTGGTCTTCGGGTCCACCCTTCGAGCGTAACGGCACCGCTCACCGTCCCAGCGCCCAGGCCCGCACCGTCTCGTAGCGCGGCCGCTCCCCCGGCACCCCGGACACCGGCAGAACGCTCCGTACGAGACTCAGCTCACCGGCCTCCCAGCGCTCCCCCTCGAACCCCGCCAGCGCCGCGGCGAAGGGCCTCAGGTCCGCCTCGCCCCGGCTCCGGGCCAGCGTGAGGTGCGGGGCGTAGCGGCGGTGCTCCTCCATCGGCAGCCCGGCCCGCCGGGCGGCGGCGCCGGCCCGCTCGGCGAGCAGCCGCAGCGTGTCGAGCCCGGAGATCGTCGAGGGGACCGTCCACATGTCGCCGCAGCGTGACGCGCACGGGGAAATCACCTTCGACATCCTGGAGCAGTTGCGCACCAACTACGGACGCCGGCAGCTGAAGACCGACGTACGCATCGACTTGCCCGGCCTCCTCAACGGCTTCGCCCGCGATGTCGCGGCTGTCACGCAGGACGCGTCCACGGCCGCGGACGGCCGCTGGCGCTACCAGGACATCGAGTTCGTCGCCGAGGTGATCTCCAGGAGCACCGCTGCCGACGACTACGGCTCCGAGAAGGCCACCTACGCCCTCGCCGGTGTCCCCGTGTACCTCATCGTCGATCCGTACACCGGGACCTGGCACCTGGCACCTGGCACCTGGCACCTGCACACCCTGCCGAAGGAGGACCAGTACCGCAGCGTCCTGAGCCTGGACTTCGGCACCCCGGTCGACCTCACCTCGACCGTCGTCGGCCTCGTCCTCGCCACCGGTGCCCTCCCCCGCGACTGACCCCGCGCCCCCGCACGCGAAAGGCGCCCTCCCCACTCCCGGGGAGGGCGCCTTTCGCGTCGCTCACGCAGCCGTCGCCAGCTGCTCGCGCGGGACGAAGCGGACGTGCGGGCGGCCCGGGCGGAGGTCGACCTTCAGGCGGAGGCCGCCGACGCGGGCGAGGGCGAAGCCGACGCCCAGGGCGGCGATCACCGAGATCGCGCCGCCGGCCGCGAAGCCGGTGCGGGGACCGTACGTGTCGCTGATCCAGCCGACGATCGGGGCGCCCACCGGCGTGCCCCCGGCGAAGACCATCATGTAGAGGCTCATCACCCGGCCCCGCATCTCCGGGTCGGCGGCCATCTGGACGCTCGTGTTCGCGGTGATGTTCGTGGTCAGGCCGAGCATGCCGATCGGGACCAGCAGGATCGAGAACAGCCAGACCGACGGGGACAGCGAGGCGGCGATCTCCAGCAGCCCGAACGCCGTGCCCGCGATCACCAGCATCCGCAGCCGTGTGGAGCGGCGGCGGGCCGAGAGCAGTGCGCCGGCCAGCGAACCGGCCGCCATCAGGATGTTGAAGAACGAGTACATGCCCGCGCCGCCGTCGAAGATCTCGTCGGCGTAGGCGGTCAGCCAGATCGGGAAGTTGAAGCCGAACGTGCCGACGAAGCCGACCAGGACGATCGGCCAGATCAGCTCGGGGCGGCCCTTCACGTAGCGCAGGCCCTCGCGGAGCTGCCCCTTGGCGCGGGGGACGGTCACCGAGGCGTGCATCTCGTTGGTGCGCATCATCAGCAGGCCGACGAGCGGGGCCAGGAAGGAGAGGCCGTTGAGCAGGAAGGCCCAGCCGCTGCCGACCGTGGTGATCAGGACGCCCGCGACGGCGGGGCCGATGAGCCGGGCGGACTGGAAGTTCGCCGAGTTGAGGCTGACCGCGTTGCGCAGTTGCGCGGGGCCGACCATCTCGGAGACGAACGACTGGCGGGCCGGGTTGTCGACGACGGTCACCATGCCGAGGAGGAAGGCGACCAGATAGACGTGCCAGACCTCCACGACCCCGGTCAGGGTCAGGACGGCCAGCGCGATGCCGCACAGGCCGAGCAAGGCCTGGCTGACGAGCAGGATCTGCCGCTTCGGCAGCCGGTCGGCTATGACGCCGCCGTACAGGCCGAAGAGGAGCATGGGAAGGAACTGGAGGGCCGTGGTGATGCCCACGGCCGTCGCGGAACCCGTCAGGCTCAGCACGAGCCAGTCCTGCGTGATGCGGGACATCCAGGTACCGGTGTTGGAGATCACGGCGCCCGTGGCGAACAGGCGGTAGTTGCGGATCTTCAGCGACGAGAAGGTCCCGCCGGTCTTGCTCTCGTGGGTGGAAGTCGGTGCGGGGGCGGAGTCTGCTCCGGATCCCGTACTCAAAAGGGTTCGCCTCCTCGGGCGTCTGCGGCGTTCGGTCCGACGGGGACGTGACGACGGGCGCTCCGGCGGTGATCCGGGGCCGGACCGGCTGGTACGTCCGGTCCGGCGGCGGATCATCGTCGGCGCGCCCGCGGGGTCACAGGTGGGCGAGCTTCTCCAACACGGGCGCGGCGGCCCGAAGCGTCTCCCACTCGTCCTCGTCCAGGCCCTCGGCGAGGTGGGACAGCCAGGCGTTCCGCTTGGTGCGGCTCTCCGCGAGCATGGCCTCGGCCTGCTCGGTCTGGCTGACCCTCTTCTGCCGACGGTCATCGGGGTGCGGTTCCAGCCTGACCAGCCCCTTCGCCTCCAGCAGCGCGACGATGCGGGTCATCGACGGGGGCTGCACGTGCTCCTTGCGGGCCAGCTCACCGGGGGTGGCCGAACCGCAACGGGCAAGGGTGCCGAGCACCGACATCTCGGTGGGGCTCAGCGACTCGTCGACACGCTGGTGCTTCAGACGACGGCCCAGCAGCATCACGGCGGAGCGGAGGGAGCTCACGGCGGCGGCACTGTCGCCGTCGTGGATCAGGTCAGGCATGTTTGTTAGCGTAACTCATTACCCAACCTAAATACCACCTGGTGGTACACGCGCGAGAAACTGATCACCCGAACGAGTGAGTTAGAAGCGGAAAGTGACGCACAGAGCGCTCCGGGGCGGCGACCCTGCTGGGCATGGGATCGACAGTGCTCAGCCTACGGATAGACGGTGAGCTGCTCGACCGGCTCCGGCAGCACGCCGCGAAACGCGGAATGAGCGTCCAGGACTATGTGGTCCGGACGCTCATTCGCGACGACTTCGACGAACGCTTCACCGCGGCCGTCGAGGAGACGGAGAAGTTCTACGGCGACGCCCGAGGGAACGTGACGCCACCGATCACGTGAGGCCGAGCGGCGGCGTCACGGAGAAACCGATCACGTGAGGCCGAGCGCCGGCATCGCGTAGTAGAAGACGAACACCGCCGAGACCACGTACATGGCCACCGGCACCTCACGGCCGCGCCCGGCCGCCAGGCGCAGCACGGAGAAGGCGACGAAGCCGATGCCGATGCCATTGGTGATCGAGTACGTGAACGGCATCATCACCATCGCGAGGAACGCCGGGACCGCGAGCGTGTAGTCGCTCCAGTCGATGTCCCGCACCGAGCCCGCGATGATCAGGAAGCCGACCGCCAGCAGGGCGGGCGTGGCCGCCTGCGACGGGACCATGGTCGCCAGCGGTGTGAGGAACAGCGCCACCGAGAAGAGCAGACCGGTCACCACGCTCGCCAGTCCGGTGCGGGCGCCCTCGCCGACGCCGGCGGTGGACTCCACGAAGCACGTGGTGGCGGAGGAGGAACTGCCGCCGCCCGCGGCGACCGCGATGCCGTCCACGAACAGCACCTTGTTGATGCCCGGGAAGTTGCCGTCCTGGTCCATCAGCTTCGCCTCGTCGCCGACGCCCAGGATGGTGCCCATCGCGTCGAAGAAGCAGGACAGCAGCACGGTGAAGACGAACAGGACGCCGGTCAGGACGCCGACCTTCTCGAAGCCGCCGAACAGGCTGACCTCGCCGAGCAGCCCGAAGTCCGGCGCGGAGACCGGGTTGCCCGGCCACGCGGGCGTCGTCAGGCCCCACGCCCCGTCGGGCAGGTCGGCCACCGCGTCGATGACCAGGGCGACGGCCGTCATGGCGACGATGGAGATCAGGATCGCGCCGGGCACCTTGCGCACGATCAGCGCGAGCGTGAGCAGCGCGCCGAGGACGAAGACGAGCACCGGCCAGCCGTCGAGGTGGCCGCTGCCGCCGAGCTGGAGCGGCACGGTGGTGTGCGCGGCGTCCGGGATGCGCGAGACGAAGCCGGAGTCGACGAGGCCGATCAGCAGGATGAAGAGGCCGATACCGATCGCGATGCCCTTGCGGAGCGACTTCGGCACCGCGTTCATCACGCGTTCCCGCAGCCCGGTGGCGACCAGCAGCATCACCACGACGCCCGCGAGGACGACCATGCCCATCGCGTCCGGCCAGCTCATCCGGGGAGCGAGCTGGAGCGCGACGACCGTGTTGACGCCGAGACCGGCGGCGAGCGCGATCGGCACGTTGCCGATGACGCCCATCAGCAGGGTGGAGAACGCGGCGGACAGCACGGTGGCGGTGACCAGCTGACCGTTGTCGAGCTGGTTGCCGTACATGTCCTTCGCGCTGCCCAGGATGATCGGGTTGAGCACGATGATGTACGCCATCGCGAAGAACGTGGCGAACCCGCCGCGGAACTCGCGTGCGACGCTCGACCCCCGCTCGGAGATCTTGAAGAACCGGTCCAGGCTGCCCTGGGGCTGCGGGGCCGCGGGGGGCGGGGAGTCGACCGGAGCGGTGGCCGAGGGGGGCATGGGTGACCTCAGTCGTACGTAGAGGGGTGGGTGCGATGGGACGAAAGGTGATCGAAATTGGATGTTCAGACGAACGAATCGAGCCAACCCAAAGCAGATTCAGTATGAATACATCAAGCGAAGATCGCTATCTCCGCGCGTAGACCCGCGTGGCCGCTCGGCCCGACCGGGCCGTTCGGGGCCGTTCCGGGCCGTTCCGGGCCGTACGCCCCTCGATCAGGTGGCCCCATACACTGAACTCATGGAGAAGTGGACACCGAAGCACGAGGCGCCCGAGCCCCTGGAGGGCCCCGTCGTCGCCACCGTCGTGGGCGGCACGATCCTCTGGTTCGTCCTCTTCCTCGCCCAGCTCCCCTTCTACGGCTGGTTCGCCGACCGCGGCCACACCTGGTGGGTGTGGACCCCGCTGGCCGGCGCCGGACTCGGTCTGATCGGGATCTGGTACGTCCGGGGGCGTGACGCCGCCCTCAAGCGGCACGCGGCCAAGGTCGAGGCCAAGGACGCCGCAGGGGCCGCGGCGACGGACAGCGCGCTGGGCGGCGGCCCGGCGGGCCGCGCCGACCGGACGGCCTGACCACCCGGGGCACCTGACCTCCCGGCCTCGTCGGCCCGCCCCCGTACGACCTCGGGACCCTCTTCGTCCTCCCCTGGTCGGATCTTCGACCCTCCGGCGGGTGATTCGACGCGCACGCCCGTACCGTCGAACCCATGACGCAGCGGGCACTCGATTCCTCCGGGGAGCAGACCCCCGGAACCTCCCGGCCGGCCATGATCGACGCGGGGGCGGAACTCGACCCCGTGCACCCCATGGAGCCACCTCCGGCCCGCCGACCGGACGGCCTGAGCACCGCCGAGGTCGCCGAACGGGTCGCGCGGGGCGAGGTCAACGACGTACCCGTACGTTCTTCGCGCTCGGTCGCCGAGATCGTCCGGGCCAACGTCTTCACCCGGTTCAACCTGATCATCGGCGTCCTCTGGGTGATCATGCTGTTCGTCGCGCCGATCCAGGACAGCCTCTTCGGCTTCGTGATCGTCGCCAACACCGGCATCGGCATCATCCAGGAGTGGCGGGCCAAGAAGACCCTGGACAGCCTCGCGGTGATCGGCGAGGCCAAGCCGACCGTGCGGCGCGACGGGGTCGCCGCCGAGATCTCCACCTCCGGGATCGTCCTCGGCGACCTGGTCGAGCTCGGCCCCGGGGACAAGGTGGTCGTGGACGGCACGGTCGCCGAGGCCGACAGCCTGGAGATCGACGAGTCGCTGCTCACCGGGGAGGCCGACCCGGTGATCAAGCGGGCCGGCGACCCGGTGATGTCCGGCAGTTTCGTCGTCGCGGGCGGCGGCGCGTTCACCGCGACCAAGGTGGGCCGCGAGGCGTACGCCGCACAGCTCGCCGAGGAGGCGTCGCGCTTCACGCTCGTCCACTCGGAGCTGCGCAGCGGCATCAGCACGATCCTGAAGTACGTCACCTGGATGATGGTGCCGACGGCGATCGGGCTGATCATCAGCCAGCTGGTCGTGAAGGACAACAACTTCAAGGACTCGGTCGCCCGGACCGTCGGCGGCATCGTCCCGATGATCCCCGAGGGCCTGGTCCTCCTCACCTCCGTCGCCTTCGCCATCGGCGTCGTACGACTGGGCCGCAAACAGTGCCTGGTGCAGGAACTGCCCGCCATCGAGGGTCTCGCCCGGGTCGACGTGGTCTGCCTGGACAAGACCGGGACCCTCACCGAGGGCGGCATGGACGTCACGGAGGTCCGGCCGCTCAACGGGAGCGACGGGGCGTACGTGACGCGGGTGCTGCGGGCGTTCGGCTCCTCGGACCCCCGGCCCAACGCCAGCCTCCAGGCCATCATCGACGCGTACCCGATGGGCGGCGGCGACGCGCGTCCGGCAACCGGCGGCGACGCTCCCGCGGCGGGCGACGGCGAGAGCTGGACGGTCACCGACGCCATGCCGTTCTCCTCGGCCCGCAAGTACAGCGGCGCGGCGTTCGCGGAGGCCGACGGAACGGCCTCCGCCTGGCTGCTCGGCGCCCCCGACGTCCTGCTGTCCGAGGGCGACGCGCCCCTCACCGAGATCGAGCACCTCAACGAACAGGGCCTGCGCGTGCTGCTGCTGGCCCGCGCCGAGGGCGGGCTGAACGCGCCCGGCGCGGCGGCCGGAGCCGCCCCCACCGCCCTGGTCGTCCTGGAGCAGCGGCTGCGGCCGGACGCGGGCGACACGCTCGCCTACTTCGCCGACCAGAACGTGGCCACCAAGGTCATCTCCGGGGACAACGCGGTCTCGGTCGGCGCGGTCGCCGGGAAGCTGGGCCTCGCGGGCGCGGAGAACACGCTGGACGCCCGCCGGCTGCCCACGGACCCGGACGCGATGGCCACGGCCATGGAGGAGAACGCGGTCTTCGGCCGGGTCACCCCGCAGCAGAAGCGGGACATGGTGGCCGCCCTCCAGTCGCGCGGCCACACGGTCGCCATGACGGGTGACGGGGTGAACGACGTCCTCGCCCTCAAGGACGCCGACATCGGCGTCTCGATGGGCTCGGGCTCGGAGGCGACGCGGGCGGTGGCCCAGATCGTGCTGCTGAACAACAGCTTCGCGACGCTGCCCTCGGTGGTCGCCGAGGGCCGCCGGGTGATCGGCAACATCACCCGGGTCGCGACGCTCTTCCTCACCAAGACGGTCTACTCGGTGCTGCTGGCGGTCCTGGTGGTCTGCACCCAGGTGGAGTACCCGTTCCTGCCGAGGCACCTGACCCTGCTCTCCACGCTGACCATCGGCGTCCCGGCGTTCTTCCTGGCGCTCGCGCCGAACAAGGAGCGGGCCCAGCCCCACTTCGTACGCCGGGTCATGCGGTACGCGATCCCCTCGGGCGCCATCGCGGCGGCGGCCACCTTCGCCACGTACCTGGTGGCGCGGCACCACTACAGCGGCGAGGGCGCGCTGGAGGCCGAGACGAGCGCGGCGACGCTGACGCTGTTCCTGGTCTCCATGTGGGTCCTGGCGATCATCGCCCGCCCCTACACGTGGTGGCGCGTCGGCCTGGTGGCGGCGATGGGGCTCGGCTTCCTGATCGTGCTCGTGGTGCCGTGGCTCCAGGACTTCTTCGCGCTGAAGCTGGTGGGCGCGCCGATGCCGTGGACGGCGGTCGGCATCGCGGTGGCGGCGGCCGCCCTGCTGGAGTTCGTCTGGCGCTGGGTGGGGCGGCGCTTCGGGATGTAGGGACGGGTCCGCGCGTCCCCCGGGAGGCGCGGGCACGGGAAAGCCCCCGGGAGGGCCGTGGTCCTCCCGGGGGCTTTCGCCTGTCGGTCCTACTTCACGTCGAGGAAGTCGCCCTTGGCCGAGACGGCCGGGGTGCTCGGCGTGCCGGCGAAGCTGTAGCGCCAGCTGCCGTCGGCCGAGGCCTTGACGGTGGTCTTCAGGGTGCCGGTCGAGCTGGTCTTGACCGTCTTGACGGTCGTGTAGCTCTTGGCGCCCTTCTTCTTGAACTGGAGCTTCACGGCCTGCTTGCTGTAGCCCTTGTACGTGCCGGTGTCCCAGTTGGCACGGGTCAGCTTGCCGGTGACCGTGATGGTCTTGCCCTTCTTCACGGGCTCCGGGGAGGCGTTGACGGTCAGCTTGGAGAAGCGCTGGACGCGGACCTTGGAGACCGCGTCACGCTCCAGCTCCTGACCGTCGTTGGCGCCGGCCGCGGCCCCGACGCGCCACCAGGTGGCGTCCGAATTGAGCATCAGGCCCGGGTTGAGGGTGATGGTGCCCTTGCAGGTGGTGGTGGTCGCGTTGACCACCTTGCAGGAGATCGACTTCTCGTCCGGGCCGAAGCCGAAGCTGTCCTCGGCGTCGATGGACGAGCCGATCCAGATGAACGCGGCGGCGCCGGCGATGCCGGAGTCGTCGGTGGCCGTCACGGTGTAGGGCACCGTCTGCTTCGACTTGGTGCCGAGGACGATCGGCTTGCCGCCGTTGACGACCGCCGAGGTGAACTTGGCGTCGCCGACCTGCTTGGCGGCGAACGAGCGCTTCGACTTCTCCCCGGCCGAGGGCTGGGGTGCTGTGACGCCGTGGTCCACGGTCCACGAACGACCGTCATCGGCCTGCGCGGCCGGTACTGCGAGAGCGGAAAGGGCCAGGGCGCCGGAAACGGCGGCCACGGTGGCACGAATACGCATGTGTCCCCAAGTGGAGAAGGGGCCCCGGGGCGCGGTTGTGTCGCCAGCCCGGCGGGACCCATCTGATCCATGAGCCTCTTGGCTCACAGGAACAGACGGACGACCCACGCCAATGGTTGTACGATCTATGACTTTTTCGTGAAGACCGTTCGACGCGACCGTGCGCCCGCCGCAAGCCCCCAGGAGCCGACGGCGGACGCACGACAGCCACTACTTGACGTCGACGAAATCACCGGCGGCCGAGACGGCCGGGGTGGTGGACGTACCGGCGAAGCTGTAGCGCCAGTAGCCGTCGGCCGAGGCCTTGACGGTGGTCTTCAGGGTGCCGGTGGAGCTGGTCCTGACCGTCTTGACGGTCGTGTAGCTCTTGGCGCCCTTCTTCTTGAACTGGAGCTTCACGGGCTGGTTGGTGTAGCCCTTGTACGTGTTGGTGTCCCAGTTGGCACGCGTGAGCTTGCCGGTCACGGTGAGGGTCTTGCCCTTCTTCACCGGCTCCGGGGAGGCGTTCACGGTCAGCTTGGAGAACCGCTGGACGCGGGTCTTCGCCTGGGTGTCGTTCCAGATGAAGTCCTCCTTGCCGAGGCTGCCCGCGAGCGCTCCGGCGGCGACGTTCCAGGTGCCGGCGAGGCTGCTCGTGTAGAGGTCGTCGGATCGCGGGTCGACCGTGATCGAGACGGTGCACGTGGAGGTGGTCGGGTCGGCCGAGACCTTGCAGTCGCCGAGCTCCTGGGTGGGAGCGAGGAAACCGTCGACCTCGTCGATGTGACCGTGCCACAGGTAGGCGAACGCGTCGTCGATGCCGGACGGCGACGAGGCCGTGATCGCGATGGTGAACTTCTGCTTGGACTTCGTACCCACCACGATGTCCTTGCCGCCGTTGACGACGACCTTCTTGATGACGGGCACTTCGGCGGCCCGGGCGGCGCGGGCCTTGCCGGCGGATGCGCCGGACTCGGCGGCGAAGACCTCGGCGCCGGACGGCAGGCTCAGGCCCGCGTCGGGCTTCTCCTCGGCCTGGACGGCCGGTACGGCAAGGGCGGAAAGGGCCAGGGCGCCGGTGACGGCGGCCACGGTGGCACGAATACGCATGTGTCCCCAAGTGGAGAAGGGGCCCCGGGGCGCGGTTGCGTCGTCAGCCCGGCGGGACCCGTCTGTTGCTGTGAACCTGTTGGCTCACCGGAACAGACAGGCCGCGCACGTGAACGGTTGTGCGAGTCTGTGACTTTTCTGTGAAACTCACGTCCTCGCCGGGACCGCCGCCCGAAAGGGCTCAGTCGAACCAGCGGTCCCGGGCCAGCTCCTCCGTCCGGGACGGGTCCTCCAGCAGGGCCGCGACCTCGAAGCGGCGGGGCCACTGGCCGGCCGCCCAGGCCAGGCCCGCCGCCACGCCCTCCAGGGTCGCGGCGTGGACGACCCCGTCCGGGGTGCGGCGCCAGTCCATTTCGACGCCGCCCGCGCGGAGTTCGGGGTGCTCGACGTACGTGTCCGGGGTGCCGGGTCCGAGCAGGACGCGGACCGACTCCGGTACGCGGTGCTCCTCGCCCTCGCTCGTCACACCCGCCTCGATCGTCTCGCCGAGCCTCCGCACCTGGAGCAGCTCGGCCAACTCGGCGGCCCGGGACGGCGCTACGGGAAGCAGGGGCAGGCCCTCCGCCAGCGGCAGCACGTCGGGGGCGTCCGCGATCACGGCGTCCGCCGCGTCGACCACCGCCACGTCCCCGTCCACGACCGCGCGCAGCTCGTCCGGCAACGTCACCTGGTCCGGGTCCAGTTCGGCCAGCGCCGTGTAGAGCGCGTGCAGCTGTACGGGGGTGACGGGGCGGTCCTCGTCGGCGAGCCGGCCCAGCAGTTCCGCCGCACCGCCCGGCTCGTCCAGGAGGGCCGCGACCGAGGTGCGCACGCCGAGGGCCCGCAGCACCTGGGCGTCGTCGAAGCCGGTCGCGTCCACCGCGTCGTACAGCCCGGTCAGCCGGGGGTCGCCGCCCGCCGCGCGCAGTCCGGCCGGGCGGCGGCCGTCCAGCACGGGGTGGTCGCGCAGCCACCACGCGGTGTACGGGCGCACGGACCGCGTCGTGCCGTCCGGGAGCAGCACCCGCACCGGCTGGGTCAGCGCGTCGCGCAACGGCGGCCGCGCGAGCATCGCGAGCGCCTGCGGCCAGGCGTCGTCGTCGACCAGGTCCAGATCCCGCACGGCGACGATCTCGGTGGCGACGGGCGGCACCGGGGTCTCGGGCAGCTGGTCGAGGAGGTCCTCGCACCAGACGTCGACGGCGTCCAGCAGCCCGGCGTCGTCGGGTTCGGCGAAGTCGCTGTCGCGGGGCTCCAGTTCGTCCGGGTCCAGGACGACGTCGGTGGCCCGCACGAGGGCGAAGGTGGCGAGCACCCCGCAGGCGGTGAGCGGGCCTTCGCCCCAGCGGTCGGCCAGTTCCTGGTCGCAGAGGGCCAGTTCGCCCTCGCGCATCACCTGGGCGAACGCGCTTGCGGGGTACACCAGTTCACCTGCCGGGGCCGGTTCGCCGTCCTCGTCGGGGAGGGCGAGCGCGCCGAGCCAGGGCTCGTCGCCGGGGGCCAGCTCGGCGTCCCGGACGAGGGTGAGCACGGTCTCGGCCAGCTCGTCGCCGTCGAGCGCGTCCTCGTCCCAGATCTCCCCCGCGTCCAGCGAACCGGCGACGGCCGCGCGCACCTGGGGAGTCGTCAGCACGGCGCGCGGCGTGGCGGGCAGGGCCCCGAGCTTCTCCAGCAGCGGATGAGCGGCGTCCGGGTGGGCGACCTTGAGGCCGAGGCGGGAGAGCCGGGCGAGGACGGGGCCGGTGAGCGCGTCCGGAAGCGGCAGCAGGATCTGCCGCGGTCCGATCGTGGTGCGCGGCGGACGGCCCGCCCGCTCGTCGTCCGGATCGCCCGCGAGCGGGACGGGGAGGCCGCTGAGCCGGTCGGGGTCGGTGCCCGCGAGGCTGTCGTAGAGCCGGTGCCACCAGGCGGGGTCGCGCTCCAGACCGGCGAGGCGGTCGATGGCCTCGGTCAGGGGGACGCGGGCGACGCCGAGGGTGCGCAGCTCGGTGCGGCGCTCCAGGCCCGCGGGCAGCAGACAGGGCAGCACCTCGGCGAGCACCCGTACGGTCTCGGCCCCGACGCCCTCGACGACCTCCGCCTCCACGGGCCGCAGGGCGGCGGTGTCGGGGGCGGCGGTGCCCTCCGTACAGTCCTGGTCCTTGTCCCAGTCGTCCGCCCAGCCCGGCTCGGCCTCGGGGTCCCGGGGCGCGGCGGGCTCCAGGAACGCGACCCGGGGCAGCCGCGCCAGGATCGCACCGCGCAGGGCCCCGTCCAGGCCGCCCTTGCCCAGCGGCCCCGGCACCAGGTCGATGGTCCCGGTCGACACCGGCCGCCAGGAGCCCAGCAGCTCCGCGTAGGCGTCGGCCGCCCGCTCCACCAGGAAGTCGGTCAGCGGCCCCGGCGCGGGGTGCCTGCGGGCGGTGTCCAGCGGGAGGGAGGCGATGAGCAGGGCGGGGATGCCGAGCGGTTCGTCGGTGGGCGTCGGGGCGTGCACGACGGGTGCGGTACGGGGGTGGAGCGGGGCGCCCGCCTCGTCGACCGGCACGGCCCAGGTCACCGACCAGTGCGGGCGCAGCCGCTCCTCGACCGGACGGTCGGCGAGCAGGGCGGGCTCGACGGGTCCGTGGTGGAGCACGGTGCGCCAGCGGCCCAGGCCGTGCGCGGAGTCGTCGATGTGCGTGTACGGGCCGTGGGCCGACCGGCTGAGGGTCCGCGTCCCGTCCGGGGTCTCGATGACGACCTCGTCCAGGCCGGGCAGCGTGAGGAGCAGCGCGTCGTCCACGGCGGCCAGCAGCCGGGCCACCAGGTCCTCCGCTGTGCCGTCGCGCAGCGGCAGCACGACGACGGTGTCGTACCCCTCGGGTGCGGTGCCCTCGGCGGGCAGCGGCAGGCGCAGCAGCGGTACGTGTCCGTCGCGGCGGCGGAGCTCGTCCCCGAGGCCGGGGCTCCCGACGGCGGCCTCCCGGGCCAGCTCGCGCGCCTCGGCCAGCGACCAGCGGACGCCGCCGTGCCGGCCGAGCACGGCGGGCTCGTCGCTGACCGCGAGGACGGCGGCGAACCCGACGCCGAAGCGGCCGACGGAGGACTCGTGGCCCTCGCGCTTGGCGGAGGCCCGCAGGGTGCTCAGGGACTCCACGCCGGTGGCGTCGAGCGGCGCGCCGGTGTTCGCGGCGGCCAGCACGCAGCGGTCGTCCGGGTCGCCGGGGGCGGCGGGGTGCAGGGTGAGGCGGAGCCTGCCGGGGACGCGGGCGCGGGCGGCGGCGTCGGCGGCGTTCTGGGCCAGCTCGACGACGAGGCGGTCGCGGTAGCCGCCGAGCGCGAGGTCCTCCTCGGCGTTGGCGTCCTCCCGGAACCTGGCGGGCCCGGCCCCCCAGGCGTCGAGCACGCCGCGCCGCAGCCGTGCCGTCCCGAACGGATCGGCCCCCTCGGTCGCCTTCATGCTCACGCTCTCGACTCCGTCCGCCGGGTGGGGGCCGCGTATGCCTGTGCGGCCCGGTGTGCGCCCGAAGGTACCGTGCTTTCCCGGCACGCCCGGCGTTTGAGGACGGGCCTTCGCTCAGGTGAGCGGCCACATCAGGCAGGGGCCTTGGTCACAGGGCCCCGCAACGTCACCCCGGACCCACGTCAAGGGTTCCGTCCTCAAGCGCCGGACCGGCTGAAATGGCTCACCGCACCCAGCCGGTCCGGCCACCACCCAGCCCGTCCGGCGTTTGAGGACGGAACCCTTGCCCGGGCGTGCACCGTAGACAGGGCCCTCGGGCCCAGGCCCCCTCGCGGCACTCCGCGGCCGCCTTGCGATTGCGGGCACCGCGAGCCCGGACCCCTCAGCGGGCAGGAGCGTCAGGAGTGGCCCAGGTCCTCCGACGCCCCGTCCGTCTCGGCCGGCACGGAGCCTTCGCCCCGCTCCGGCCGCAGCGAGTACGCGTCCACCCGCATCGTGTCCAGCGCGTGCGGCGCCGGCTTCGGCGGCGGCGGCATCACCGCGGCCTCCGAGTGCCCGCCGCAGCCGTACGCCAGCGACACCACATGCCCGTCCGCCGGGCCGAACTCGTTCGCGCACACCCCGAAGGCCTGCTTCAGGGAGCCCGCCATCGGGATCAGGAACGCGCAGCTGACGCACGCCGCCGGGGCCGCCTGGGCCATCGGCGTCTTCGGGCCGAACTCCTCGTCCCAGCGGTCGGCCGCCGCGTACAGCCCGTACCGGGACAGCACCCGCGCCCGGCGCGTACCGAGCTCGTCCGCGACCGCGGCGATGGACCCGCGGCTGGTGGCGGCCACCGGCCGGTCCGTCAGCTCGGCGTCCTCCGAGTCGGCCAGCTCGGCCAGCTCCCGGGAGACCACGGAGTTCGGCGGCGGCTCGTCCTCGCCGGTCCAGCCGGGCTCCAGGCGCAGGTCCTCCGCCTCGGTGGGCAGCAGGTCGCCGGGGCCCATGTCGCCAGGACGCAGCCGCTCGCTCCACGGCACCCACTCCGGCGCCAGGAGGGCGTCGTCCCCCGGCAGCAGCACCGTTTCGTCCAGGGTGATGTTCTTCGCGCGGGAGGCCCGCGCGACCGTCACCGCCCAGCGCCAGCCCCGGTACCCGGGCTCCTTGGCCTCGAAGTAGTGCGTGACGACCCGGTCTCCCTCGGAGATCACGCCGATGTGCTCACCGACCACACCGGGCGCGGCGGCCTCCTCCGCCGCAGCGCGCGCGAGGTCCACCGCCTCGGCGCACAGGCGGTCGGGAACGGGGGTCCGGGCCGTACGGCTTCGCGTCGTCGTCGCAGCACTCACAGGTCTTCGCTTCTCTCCATACGCCAGTCTCACGAGCGCGCCAGCTGCTGCACGATTGCCGTTTCGGCCAGACAAGTGCGGGCGGAGCGGACCTGGGGGCCGCGTCGACGTCCACACCCGTTGTGCCTGCCTCGGGCGCGCCTTCTGCCACCCATTCTGCGGGATCGCCGAGAGGCGCGCGGCCAAGAACAACCGCCGGTGGCGCGTTACGCACGCTACCCTCTCCGCCGCTCCGCGCCCACCTGCCCGTCCCAAACGTGCCGTATCCGATCCCGCCGGTTTCCCTCCGATGCCGATCGGACGCGGGCGGCGGCGGGGCCACGGACGGTTCCGGCGTGCTCGTCCGACAGGGCGTCACACGCGCGTCCGTGGCCGATCGCCGTTCATACCGGCCAGGGTTGGGGCACTATGACGGGGTGACTGCCGCCAGGTCGCACGACGGTCCCGGCCCGCTCCGCAGGGCGGGGCGGGCGACGGGCCGTGCCCTGCGCGCCCCGTTCACCGGCACGGCGCGCGGTATCCGCAAGGCGACGCACGCCCACGGCGCGGGCGAATCCGGTCTCGGAAAACTGATCGAGCTGCACGCGGTGAACGGCGCGGGCGACGTCATGATCACGGTCGCGCTCGCCTCCACCGTCTTCTTCTCGGTGCCCACGGACGAGGCGCGGGGCCGGGTGGCCCTCTACCTCGCCATCACCATGGCCCCCTTCACCCTGCTCGCCCCGGTGATCGGCCCGCTCCTGGACCGGCTGCCGCACGGCCGCCGCGCCGCGATGGCGGGCGCGATGCTGGCGCGGGCGCTGCTGGCGATCACCATGTCGGGCGCGGTCGCCACGGGGGGTCTGGAGCTGTATCCGGCCGCGCTGGGCGTCCTGGTCTGCTCGAAGGCGTACGGCGTGGTGCGCAGTGCGGTCGTGCCCCGCCTGCTGCCACCCAGGTTTTCCCTGGTGAAGGCCAATTCCCGGGTCACCCTGGCCGGGCTGCTGGCGACCGGGGTCGCGGCCCCGATCGGGGCCGGTCTCCAGACCATCGGCTCGCCCTGGCCGCTCTACGGCGCCTGCGCGATCTTCGTCGCGGGCACGTTCCTCGCCTTCACGCTGCCGCCCAAGGTCGACTCCGCGAAGGGCGAGCGCCGGGCGCGGCTGATCGTCCCGCACCACGAGGACACCGCGCCGCGGTCCGCGCCGCGACGGAACGGCGGCAGCACCCGGGCGGGTCTCCGCAGGGGCGGCGACGGGCAGAAGCCCGCCCGGGAGCGGCCACCGGGGCTGCGGTCCGTCGGCGGGTCCGTCCTGCACGGGCTCCAGGCCAACGCGGCGCACCGGGCCCTCTCCGGCTTCCTCATCTTCTTCCTGGCGTTCCTGCTGCGCGAGCACCCGCTGGCCGGGCAGAGCGCGGCGGTCTCGCTCGGCATCGTCGGCGTGGCGGCGGGCGTCGGCAACGCCTGCGGTACGGCGGTGGGATCCTGGCTGCGGGCCCGCGGCCCCGAGGTGATCATCGCGACGGTGCTGGGGCTCGCGCTGAGCGTGGCGGTGCTGGCCGCGGTGTTCTTCTCCACGGTGCTGGTCGCCGCGCTCGGCGCGGTCGCCGGTTTCACCCAGGCCCTGTCCAAGCTGTCGCTCGACGCGATGATCCAGCGGGACGTGCCCGAGGAGGTCCGCACCTCCGCGTTCGCCCGGTCCGAGACGTTGCTCCAGATGGCGTGGGTGGTCGGCGGCGGCATCGGCATCGCCCTGCCGCTCAACGCGGTGCTCGGCATGTCGGTCGCCGCGGGCATTCTGGCGCTCGGCGCGGCCACGTCCGTACGGGGTCTCCTGGGCGCCGCGCGGCGCGGCACGCCGCACCCCCGCGTGGCATGAGCGGAGGCGACCGATAGCCTTCGGCCCATGACCGTTGCGTTCTTCTCCGGTAAGGGCCGTCGAATCGGCGTCGCTCTTGGTGCCGTGTCCGCGGGACTCCTTGTCCTGTCCGCCTGCGACAAGCCGACGCCGCTCGCCACCGTGACGGTCGGCAGCGACTCGGTGAACACCGAGGCCGCCTGCTACAACGACGGCGAGGCGATCAAGGAGTCCCTGATCCAGGGCTGCCTGAACAAGAAGGCCGAGAAGTCCCTCACGGTCGCCATGGACGACAAGGTCCGCTTCGGCGTCGACCCCGAGATCGCCGAGAACGGCTGGACGCTCTTCATCAACGGCCAGCAGGCCGAGCAGGAGCCGTACGACAAGACCTACCGGACGATTCCCGGCAGCGCCTTCTTCGCCAGCCAGACGGGCCAGCCGTCCGAGAAGACGAACATCTCCATCGTGGAGACCAAGGGCAAGAAGCTCACGGGCATCTGGCAGTTCGAGCTCAAGAAGGACTGACCCGCTCGCCGAAGAACGCCCTTCCTCCCGTCCTCGACCCTGAGGCTGTATCCGTGCGTGTGCTGGTCGTGACCGCTGTCCCGGTGGAACGGGACGCGGTCACGCGTGCGTTCGGGGGCACCGGGGAGGCCGTGGCACTGCCGGGGGGCGAGCTGCACCGCGCCGGCGCGTTCGATGTCCTGGCGGGCGGTGCGGGCCCCGCCGCCGCGGCTGCGGCCACCGCCTTCGCCCTGGCGTCGGCCGACGCGCCGTACGGTCTCGTCGTCTCGGCCGGGATCGGCGGGGCGTTCACCCCGCTGACGCCGCTCGGCTCGCTGGTCGTGGCGAGCGACATCGTCGCCGCCGACCTGGGCGCCGACACCCCCGAGGGCTTCCTGCCGGTCACCGCGCTCGGCTTCGGCCGGGACCGCTTCACCACCCCGCCCGCGCTCGTACGGGAGGTGGCGGCCGCCGCGGGCGCCGCCTCGGGCCCCGTCCTCACCGTCTCCACCGTGACCGGCACCGCCGAGCGCGCCGCGGACCTGCTCGCCGCGCACCCGGGGGCGCTGGCCGAGGCGATGGAGGGCTTCGGGGTCGCGGAGGCCGCCGCCCGGGCCGAGGTGCCCGTACTGGAGCTGCGGGCCGTGTCGAACGCCGTGGGCCCCCGCGACCGGGACGCCTGGCGCATCGGCGACGCGCTGGCCGCGCTCACGGACGCGTTCGGGAAGACCGCCCCCGTACTGGAAGGTTGGAACCGGCATGACGACCGACACCGCAGCTAGCCGGGGCCCGGCCGGGGACGCGATCGAGATCGCCTTCTCGCCCTGCCCCAACGACACCTTCGTCTTCGACGCCTGGGCGCACGGCAGGGTCCCCGGCGCGCCCGCGCTGGACGTGACCTTCGCCGACATCGACATCACCAACGGCATGGCCGAGCGCGGTGAGCTGGACGTCCTGAAGGTGTCCTACGCCGTGCTGCCGTGGGTGCTCGACGACTACGCGCTGCTGCCGTGCGGCGGGGCGCTGGGCCGGGGCTGCGGTCCGCTGGTCCTCACCAAGGAGTTGGGCCTCGACCTGACCGGCCGGACCGTCGCCGTGCCGAGCGAGCGCTCGACGGCGTACCTGCTGTTCCGGCTCTGGGCGGCGGAGATGGTCCCGGGCGGCGTCGGCGAGGTCGTCGTGATGCCGTTCGACGAGATCATGCCCGCCGTACGGGACGGCAAGGTCGACGCGGGTCTGGTCATCCACGAGGCCCGTTTCACGTACCGGAACTTCGGTCTGCACAACCTCGCCGACATGGGCCGGCACTGGGAGGACACCACGGGCCTCCCGATCCCCCTCGGCGCGATCATCGCGAAGCGCTCGCTCGGCGAGGAGACCCTGCGCCGTCTGGCCGACTCGGTCCGCAGCTCGGTCCGGCTGGCCTGGGACCACCCGGAGGTCTCGCGCCCGTACGTCCTGGAGCACGCCCAGGAGATGGACCCGGCCGTAGCGGACCAGCACATCGGGCTGTACGTGAACGAGTTCACCGCCGACCTCGGCGAGGACGGCTACGCGGCGGTCCGCGGCCTGCTGACCCGCGCGGCGGCCGAGGGACTGGTGCCGCCGCTGGGCCCGGACGCCCTCGCGTTTCCTTGAGCGGACCGGAAGGACACCCCGCGGTGCACACCACGTCGACCGCGTCGACCGCCCCGTTCACCCTGGCGTTCTGGAAGGAAGGCCGCACCCACGAGCAGCGGGCGGGCTACCGGGGGACGGCGGCGGAGTTCGGCGAGATCGTCCTCACCGCCCCGCTGCCCCGGAAGCACACCCCGGGCAGCGTGGTCTCCGAGGTGCGCGGCCCATCGGTCCCCACGGCGGTGTTCGAGACCCGCGGCATCCACACCGAGGCCGCCGACCTGCCGACGCTCAACCGCTCGGTGCTCCGGGTCGGCGACGCCCTGGTCCATCTGCGGCGCAACCGCTTCGGTCTGACCCGCCGGGCCCGTGCCCTGCACTTCCGGTACGGCGGCGACCACTACCGGCTGCGGGCGGTGAACCGGAAGCGGTTCGTGCTGACCCGCCGGGCCGATGACGAGGACCCCGGTGCTTCCCTCACGGCGAAGCTGTCCGGGATCGGCGGCGGCAAGCGGCTGGCGGTGCGGGCGACGGGACGGGCCGTGGCCGCGGACATCGTGCTCGTCACGCTCTTCGCCGGTGTCGACCGCGCGCCGCTGACCCGCTCGGGCGCGGTGCGCGCGGCCCTGGGAAGGTCCACCCGGCTCTTCGCCGAGAGCCAGGCCTGACCACCCGCAGGGCCCGCACCCCTGCGGCGCCTTCGCGGGGCGCCGTCCGCTACACGTCGAGCTGGTCGGCGACCGCCCTCAGCAGGCCCGCGATCTTCGCGCCGGCGGCCTTGTCGGGGTAGCGGCCCCGCTCCAGCTGCGGCGTGATGTTCTCCAGGACCGTCGTGAGGTCCTGCACGATCGACGCCAGCTCGTCCGGTTTGCGACGCTGCGCGGCCGCGACGGACGGGGTGGGGTCGAGGACCACCACCGAAAGGGCCTGGTCGCCGCGCTGGCCCGCGACCACGCCGAATTCCACGCGCTGGCCGGGCTTGAGGGCGTCGACTCCGGCAGGGAGAACCGACGAGTGGACGAAGACGTCGCCGCCGTCGTCGCGGGAGAGAAAGCCGAAGCCCTTCTCGCTGTTGAACCACTTGACCTTGCCGGTGGGCACGTCTGTCCTCGTCCTCGTACTCGTCGGTGTGCGGATGAGAGCCGGTCTCCCGGGGAAAACGGCTCCGGATAGCAGTACAGCGGGTCACCGTGACCCGCCCGGTCCCAGGCTAATGGGCCCCCGGCCGGTGACAAGACGTCGCCGGAGAGTTCCTCCGGGCTGGGAACTACCCTGGTCGCGTGAGCACTACTCCTTCAGGCGCAGGTGACCGGCTTGTTCAGGTCGGCGCGATCGTCTTTTTCATCGGCGCACTGGCCACTCTGGTCACAGTCGCCCCACTTTTCCTGGGCACGGACCCGTTCCCCGCGGTCGCGTACGCGGTCTGCATGCTGATGGGTGTCGGGTTCCTCATCGCCGGGGCGGGCGTCGTGCGCTCGGCCTGGATCAACTCCCCGAAACGGGCCGCGAACCGCGCCTGACTCCCCTCCGCGTCACGCCGCCCGGGCCGCCTCGAAGGCCGCCAGCCAGGCCGGGAAGCCCGTCAGGTCCTCCAGCACCACGTCCGCGCCCGCCGCCCGCAGCTCCGCCGCGTCGCACGGGCCCGTCGTCACCGCGACCGACAGCGCTCCGGCGGCCCGGGCCCCGCGCACGTCGCCGGTGTGGTCGCCGACGTACACCTGCGCGCCGTGCTCGCGCAGCGCCTCGCCCTTGGCCTCCGCCCACAGCCAGCCGGCCACCGTGTCCGGCTCGATGCCGAGGTGGGCCAGGTGCAGCTTCGCGTGCGTCGCGAACTTCGCCGTGACGACGATCGCCCGGCCGCCGAGCGCCCGCACCGCGGCCACCGACTCCCGCGCCCCGGCGAGGGCCGTGCTCGGGGCTATCGCGTGGTCGGGGTAGAGCTCCCGGTAGCGGTCGGCCGCGGCGGGCACCCGGTCGGCCGGGAACCAGTGCGCCAACTCCGTCTCCAGCGGCGGGCCGAGCCGGTTCACCACCAGGTCGACGTCGATCGGCACCCCCGTCTCCGCGGACAGGACCCGGAAGGCCGCGGCGATGCCGGGCCGGGAGTCGACGAGCGTCATGTCGAGGTCGAAGCCGACCGTCAGGGGGCGCCGGGGGGAGCGCCGGGCGGGGTGCTGGGCGGGGTGCTGATCCGTGGAAGCCATGCCTGCCATTGTGCCGACCGGCCGGGGGCTCCCGTCATCCCCCCACGGCCCCCGAAGCCCCCGTCGGCCCCGGAATCCCGCCGCTTAGACTGAGACGCGCACTTAGCCAAGCCTTACCGTCCTGGCCCCGCGCCCCAGCGTTCCCTCCCGTTCCCCCATGTCCGCGTCCGTCTCGATTGGGTGAAATGTCAGCTTCAGCGCCCGTGCGGACCGCCGCGCCACCCCGCACTCCCCGCCTCTCCCGACGCGCCGCCTCGACGGCCGCGGCGGTGCTCGCCCTGCTGCTGGCGGTCCTGCTGAGCCTCGCCGTGGGGGCGCGCTCCATCCCTCCGGGCGAGGTGTTCGACGTCCTGCTGCACGGCGGGCACTCCGACGCCGCCGAGGTGATCCGCACGATGCGGGTGCCGCGCACCCTCATCGGGCTGATGGTCGGCGCGGCGCTGGCCCTCGCGGGCACGGTGCTCCAGGGCATCACCCGCAACCCCATCGCCGATCCCGGCATCCTCGGCATCAGCCAGGGCGCCTCGGTGGCGGTGGTGATGGCCATCGCGTTCGCGGGGGTCCACACGCTCACCGGGTATGTGTGGTTCGCCTTCGCGGGCGCGGCCATCGCCTCGGTCGCGGTGTACGCCATCGCCTCCAGCGGGCGCGGCGGCGCGACCCCGGTGAAGCTCGCGCTCGGCGGTGCGGCGATCAACGCGCTGCTGGTGTCGGTGACGGTGGGGATCCTCACGACGAACGCCGCGGCGCTGGACGAGTTCCGCTTCTGGCAGGTCGGCTCGATCGCCGGGCGGGAGTTGGACGTCGTCCAGCAGGTGTGGCCGTTCCTCCTCATCGGGGCGGTCCTCGTGCTCTGTGTCGCCCGCGGCCTGGACGCGCTCGCGCTCGGCGAGGACGTGGCGAAGGGGCTCGGCCAGAACGTCGCCGCGGTCCGGATCATCGGCGGCATCGGGGCGACCGTGCTGACCGGGGTCGGGGTCGCCGCAGCCGGGCCGATCGCGTTCATCGGTCTGGCCGTCCCGCACATCGCCCGCGCGGTCGTCGGCAACGACCACCGCTGGGTGCTGCCCATGGCGGCGCTGATCGGGCCCGTGATGCTGCTCGTCCCGGACGTCGTCGGCCGGATCGTGTTCCCGCCGAGCGAGGTCCCTGCGGGCGTGATGACGGCGCTGATCGGGGTGCCGTTCCTGGTCGCCCTCGTACGCCGGAAGGCGGTGCCCGCATGAGCGAGACCTCAACGGCCCTGCGGGTCCGGCCCGCCGGCTACTCCGTCGTGAAGGCCGGCCCGCGCGGCCGGTTCCTGCTGCACCGGCGGGCCTCCGCCGTCGCGGCCTCCCTCGTCGTGCTGCTGGCCGCCGTCTGCGTCGCCTACCTCTGCGTCGGGGAGAGCTTCGTCGCGCCCGGCGAGGTCGTGAAGGTGATCCTCGGGCAGCCCTCCTCGGCCGAACTGGTCGTGGGCACGCTGCGGCTGCCCCGCATGGTCGTCGGGCTGCTGGTGGGCGCCGCGTTCGGGATCGCCGGGGCGCTGATCCAGACCGTGGCCCGCAACCCGCTGGCCAGCCCCGACATCATCGGCATCAGCCAGGGCGCCAGCGCGCTCACGGTCGGGGCGATGACCTTCGGCATCACCTCGTACACCGTCCTGCCCTACCTCTCCGTCATCGGCGGCATCGCGGCGGCGGCCCTCGTCTACGTCTTCGCGTGGCGCGGCGGCCTGCACGCCACGCGCTTCGTCCTCATCGGCATCGGCTTCGCCATCGCGCTGCGGTCGGTGACCACGCTGTTCCTGACCAAGGGCGACTACCTGGTCGCCCAGCAGGCGCAGATCTGGATGACCGGTTCGCTGAACGGGCGCGGCTGGCCGGAGGCCGCCCCGATCGGCTGGACGCTGCTGGTCCTGCTGCCCGCCATCGCCTGGGCGGCCCGCGCGCAGCGCACCGTCGCGATGGACGACGACACCGCCACGGCGCTGGGCGTACGCCTGGGGCGCGTACGGCTGGGACTCGTCGCGCTCGGCGTGGTCCTGGCGTCCGTGGCGACGGGTACGGCGGGCCCGGTGGACTTCGTGGCGCTGCTCGCCCCGCAGATCGCCCGCCGGATGACCAGGACCGCGCAGATCCCGCTGCTGTCCTCGGCGCTGCTGGGCGCGGTGATCGTCGTCCTCGGCGACCTGCTCGCCCGCAAGCTGTTCTCGCCCACCGAACTGCCGGTGGGCGTCCTCACGGCGGCGGTCGGCGCCCCGTACCTGATCTGGCTGATCATCCGCGGTCACCGCGGCCGCAGTGGAGGCACCGCATGAGCCCGAGCCCGACGACCGACACGGCGCAGCGGACCGGCAGGCTCGCCGCCCGCTCGCTGACCCTCGCGTACGAGGACCGCACCGTGGTCCACGAGCTGGACCTCACCGTGCCCGACGGCCAGGTCACCGTCATCGTCGGCCCGAACGCCTGCGGCAAGTCCACCACCCTGCGGGCGCTCGGCCGGCTGCTGAAGCCGCGCGGCGGGGCGGTCCTGCTGGACGGCGAGGAGTTGGCGCGGATACCCACGAAGCAGATCGCCCGGTCCATCGGGCTGCTCCCGCAGACCCCGGTCGCGCCCGAGGCGATCACCGTCTCCGACCTGGTCGCACGGGGCCGCCAGCCGCACCAGAGCTGGTGGCAGCAGTGGTCGGACGAGGACGAGCGGGCGGTGACCGACGCGATGGCCCGTACCGACGTCACGGCGCTCGCCGACCGGCCGGTGGACGAGCTGTCGGGCGGGCAGCGCCAGCGGGTGTGGATCGCGATGGCGCTGGCCCAGGAGACGGACCTGCTGCTGCTCGACGAGCCGACGACGTATCTCGACATCGCGCATCAGGTGGAAGTCCTCGACCTCGTACGCCAGTTGGCCTCTCCTGCCGCCGACGGCACCCGGGGCCGTACCGTCGTCACGGTGCTCCACGACCTCAACCAGGCCGCCCGGTACGCGGACCGCCTGGTCGCCATGAAGGAAGGCCGGATCGTCGCCGAGGGCCGGCCCGGGGACGTCGTCACCGCCGAGCTCGTCGCCGAGGTCTTCGGCCTGGAGGCGGTGATCGTCCCGGACCCGGTGACGGGTTCGCCGCTCGTCGTCCCGAGTGCCCCCTGGACCCCGTCCCCGGCGGGTTCCCCCTCCCAGAAAGGTCTGTGACATGACTACCCTCCTCCGCGACCGCCGCGCCCTCGTGGCCGGCTCCCTCGCCGTGACCGCCGCGCTCACCCTCGCCGGGTGCGGCTCCTCGGACCCGGCGGCGGACTCCTCCGACTCCCCGGCGAAGACGCGCACCGTCTCCACCGCGAACGGGGACGTCGAGGTGCCCGCGTCGCCGAAGCGGGTCGTCGTCCTGGACTCCGGCGAGCTGGACTCCGCGATCACCCTCGGCGTCCGGCCGGTCGGCGCGACGCACTCGGCCTCCGAGGACGCCTTCCCCACCTACCTCCCCGCGAGCGAGACGAAGGACATCACCCCGGTCGGCGAGATCGCCAACGCGAACCTGGAGTCCGTCGCCGCGCTCGAGCCCGACCTGATCCTCACCAGCAAGGTCCGTGACGGGGAACGCTACGACGAGCTCAGCAAGATCGCCCCGACCGTGATGACGGAGGCGACCGGCAGCGCCTGGAAGGAGAACTTCCAGGTGCACGCGGAGGCGCTCGGCAAGCAGGCCGAGGCGAAGAAGGTCCTCGCCACGTACGACACCCAGGTGGCGAAGGTGACGGAGGCGCTCGGCGGCAAGGAGAAGGCCGCCGCCACGGACGTCAACTTCGTCCGCTTCGTCGAGGGCGCCGAGATCCGCATCTACGGCAAGCAGAACTACATCGGTTCGCTGCTCGCCGACATCGGCACCGGCCGCCCCCCGATCACGGACAAGGCGAAGGACGGGTTCTCGTACGACGTGTCGCCCGAGAAGATCGACCTCGCGGACGCGGACGTCATCTTCACGTCGACGTACGGCGACCCGGGCAAGGCCGGGACGACGAAGACGATGAACAGCGGCCTGTGGAAGGGGCTGAAGGCGGCCGAGAACGACAAGGTCTTCAAGGTCGACGACCGGCTGTGGATCGCGGGCATCGGCTACACCGCCGCCGGCAAGATCCTGGAGGAGTTCGAGACCAGCATGACGAAGTGACGGAGCGGGGCCTCCCGTTCGGATCATGTCGGGCTCCCGGGGTCCCGGTCCCCGATCCGACCTGATCCCGACAGAAGGCCCCGGCCCTCGTCCAGTGCTGCGCCCGGGCGGGCCGTGCCCGGCTCAGCCGGCCCTCCTCCGCGCCCGCCACACCAGGTAGAGCGCGGAGGCGACGGCGGCGACGCGGACGACCACCGGCCAGGTGTCGACCAGGACGTCCCGCATCGCGCCCTCGCGGATCGGTTCGCCCCAGCGCCCCTCCATCCGCCCCCACACCCACACGAGGGCCCCGGCCGCCACCACGCCCGGCAGACCGAGCGCCGCCCACTTCGCCTCCGTACGGGAGAGGGTGCGCGAGCTGTACGCGATCAGCCAGCCGCCCACCAGCGGCAGCCAGGAACCGGTGACCACACCGGCGACGAGCAGGACGGCGGCCAGGAGCAGCAGCGGGTGGGCGAAGCCGCCCCGGGCACCGGAGGCGGCGGCCGCCCCGGGCTCGACGACCACCGCGGCCGTCTTGCGGCGGCGGAGCTTCAGGAGGCGCAGGGCACGGCGGCGCGCGACGGTCCCGGCGCCGGTCCCGGCCCTCCCCTCCGCCCCGGCCTTCCCCTCCGCCTCGTCGGCCGCTCCCGCCGCGCCCTTCTCGTCCTGCCCGTCCTTCTCGTCCTGCCCGTCCTTCTCGATGGGCCGCGGCCGCCTCCCGAGCAGTTCCGGGGCCTCGATACCGCCGAAGAACCCGGGGATGGCGGTTCCCTCGTCGAAGGGGCCCGGCTCCAGGCGCCACCAGTCGGTCGCGTCCGCGTCCCCCTGCTGGTCCTGGCCGAGCATGTGCGGGGCGGAGGGATCGGGCCAGTCGCGGACGGGGACGCCTTCGTCGTCAGCCACCCGGTCGTCGGGGGCGGGAGCCGGGCGGGGCACGGCGGCGGACCGCGCGCCGGGAGCTCCTTCGGAGGCACCACCGGGCGCACCACCGGGCGCACGGTCGAAGACGCCGCCCGGAGCGCCGGCGGCGCCGTCCTCGCGACCGCGGCGCGACGCGCCCCACCCGAAACCGGCTTTCGGTTTCCCGGACGCCTTCGCCTCCCGGCCGCCCCCCGCCCCCGGAGCGGGCTCCTTCGGCCTCCTCGGCTCGCTCGGCCCCTTGCGGAGGAGTCCGCCCCGGGGCCGGGGAAGGGAGGTCCGCCGCTGCTGCTCGCCGCCCCCCGTCCCGGACCCGGCGGTCGGCAGCGTGACCGTGCCGTCGGCCGACTCCGCCGCCGCGGCGACCAGTTCGTCCGGGCTGCCCAGCCTGCCGATGATGCGCCGCACGGTCGCCGGAGAGTCCGCGCCCTCCGCGCCACGCTGCCGGTCGATCTCACCCCGAAGTGTCGAAACCAGGCGCATCCGGGCGCCCGACGACAGCTGTTGCCGCTGCGCCAGGTCGCCGACCCGGCTCAGGTAGTCGTAGACGAGCTGGTCACTCTCGATCCCCACGCGGTGCATCCCCTCTACCGGCCCTGCCCCGACGGTAGCGTTCCAGCGGCTACCGTGGGACGGATGGGGACGACCACACCACCGCGCACGCTCGCCGAAGCCCTGCGCGCCCGGGGCGACGAATCGCTGGCCGGGCTGCTGCGCGCCCGCCCCGACCTCCTCAACCCGGTGCCGAACGACATCACCCAGCTCGCCACGCGGGCCGGCACGCGGGCGTCCGTCGTCCGCGCGCTGGAACACCTGGACCGGTTCGCACTCCAGACCGCCGAGGCGCTGGCGGTGGCCCCGGACCCGGCCCCGTACGACACGCTGCTCTCCCTGCTCACGGGCGACGGCATGGACGACGGCGACCAGCGTGACGACGCGGGGGCGGCGATCACCGCCGCACTGCCGGGCGCGCTCTCGACGCTGCGCGAACAGGCCCTGGTCTGGGGCGAGGACGACCGGCTGCGGCTGGTGCGCACCGCCCGCGAACTGCTCGCCCCTTCCCCGCAGCACCCCTCGCCCACGGGCCTGGGCCCCACGGTCGCCGAGGCGACGGCGGGCATGTCGCCGGGCCGCCTCCAGGAGATCCTGGCGGCGACGGGCCTGCCCGCGACACACGACCCGGTCTCGGCGGTGGCCGCGCTGTCCTCGCTCTTCACGGACCGGACGCGGATGGCGCACCTGCTGGACACCGCCCCGGTGGAGGCGCTGTCGGTGCTGGACCGGCTGGTGTGGGGCCCGCCGTACGGGGAGGTCACGCCCAACCCCACTCCCCCCGTGAAGTGGCTGCGCGACCGGGGTCTGCTGCTGCCGGTCTCCACCCGCACGGTGGTCCTGCCGCGCGAGGCGGCCCTGCATCTGCGCGCCGGACGCGCCCACCGCGTGCCGGAGCCCGTCCCCCCGGTCGTCGCCGTTGCGGCGACACGCGATCCACAGGCTGTGGACAGGGCCGCGGCCGGACAGGCGTTCACGGCGCTGTCCACGGTCGAGGAGCTGCTGAAGCTCTGGAACGGCGGCGGCCCCGCGATCCTGCGCGCGGGCGGGCTGAGCGTACGGGAGCTGAAGCGCGCCGCGAACTCCCTCGACGTGACCGAGCCGATCGCAGCGTTCTGGATCGAACTGGCCTACGGTGCAGGCCTGTTGGCCTCCGACGGGGAGCCCGAGGAGCGGTACGCGCCGACGCCCGCTTCCGACGAGTGGCTCGACCTGACCGCCGAGGACCGCTGGACGCACCTCGCCACCGCCTGGCTCGCCGCCACCCGGACCCCCGGCCTGGTCGGCGGCCAGGACGCCAAGGGCCGGGCGCTGTCCGCGCTCGGCCCGGAGCTGGACCGTTCGGCCGCCCCCGACGTACGCCGCCGGATCCTGGCCCTGTTCGCCGAACTCCCGCCGGGCACCGCGCCGGACGCCGAGACCCTGCTGCGACGGCTGCGCTGGGAGCGCCCGTTGCGCGGCGGAGCGACCCCTCCGGCCGCCACGGGCCCGGGCGAGGGGGCGGACCTCCGCTCCCGCCTCGCCCTGTGGACGCTCAACGAGGCGGAGCTGCTGGGAATCACGGGCCGGGGCGCGCTCTCCGCACAGGCCCGCGCGCTGCTGGAGGAGGGCCCGGACGCGGCGGCGGCCCGCCTCGCTCCGCTCATCCCCGAGCCCCTGGACCACGTCCTCCTCCAGGCCGACCTGACGGCGGTGGCGCCGGGCCCGCTGGAACGCCCCCTGGCGGAGACGCTCTCGGTCCTGGCCGACGTCGAGTCCAAGGGCGGGGCGACGGTGTACCGCTTCACGCCCGGCTCGGTGCGCCGCGCCCTGGACGCCGGGCAGGCGGCGACGGACCTGCACGCGTTCCTGGCCGCGCACAGCCGTACGCCGGTGCCGCAGCCGCTGAGCTACCTGATCGACGACGTGGCCCGCCGCCACGGCCACCTGCGGATCGGGTCGGCGTCAGCGTACGTACGCTGCGACGACGAGGCGGTCCTCAACGAGATCCTGGCCGACCGCCGCTCCACCGGACTCCGCCTCCGCCGGCTGGCCCCCACGGTCCTGGCCTCCCAGGCCGACCCCGGCTCCCTCCTGGAAGCCCTGCGCGACATCGGCTACGCACCGGCCGCCGAATCCGCCGAGGGCGACGTCCTGATCACCCGCGCCGGCGCCCGCCGCACCCCGCCCCGCACGCCCCCGGCCCCGGTCCCCGAAGGCCCCCCGGTCCCGGACGACACCCTGCTCGGAGCGGCGGTACGGGCCATCCGCGCGGGCGACACGGCCGCCACGGTGATCCGCAAGGACACGTCCGAGGACCCCTCGTCCACCACGCCTTCCGGCTCCCTCCCCCGCACCACCTCCGCCGAGACCCTGGCCACGGTCCAGGCGGCCGCGATGACGGGCTCCGCGGTCTGGATCGGCTACGTCAACGCGGACGGCGCGGCCAGCCAGCGCGTGATCGCCCCGGTCCGCGTGGAGGGCGGCTTCGTCACGGCGTACGACCACACGGCCGACGAGGTCCGCACGTACCCGCTGCACCGGATCACGGGGGTGGCGGAGCTGGCGGAGGACGGGAAGGGGTAGGGACCGGCCCGCCCCGTGCCGGCCCGCGTGATCACTGGTGACCTCCGGGTGCCTGCGCAGGTAGACGTTGCGGTCGGACACAGTGGTCATGTCGCCCACGGCACGGGCGCGGCCGCGTACGGCGGACAGTTGGGAAGCTCTGAAGATCACGTCGAGCCTTGTCGCGGGTCACCCCGCATGACATGTTCATCGTGCACGCCCAGTTGATCTGCCGAGGAGACGAAGATGATCGCAACCCTGAGCGCCGGCGAGCAGATCGTGATGGCGATCGTGGGAGTGGCCGCCGTCCTCGCTCTCGCCGTACTCGGCATCAAACGGGCCAAGCGCACCGGGCAGCCGGGCGAGACCGAGTAGCGTCCGCCACCGGGCAGGTCCGTCGGTTTCACGCGCGTGCCCTCTCTGCCGGCGCGGTCTGCGATGCTGCGGGCATGGCCACAGCCCGCCCCGCCCCTGAGCCGGTGACGCCCCGACCGGTGGCACCCGAGCCGGTGTCGCCCCACCCGCCCCGCGCGCCGATGCCGCCGCTGCTCACCCAGTCCTGGCTGGACCTGGCCTTCCTGCACTGGGCGGTCGACCCCGCGGACGTGGCACCGCTGCTGCCCCCGGGCACGGTGCCGGACACGTTCGACGGGACGACGACGTACGTGGGTCTCGTGGCGTTCCGGATGTACCGGGTGGGCGGGCTCGGCCTGCCGGGGATTCCTTACCTCGGGACCTTCCCCGAGACCAACGTCCGGCTGTACTCGGTGGACGAGCACGGGCGGCGCGGGGTCGTCTTCCGGTCGCTCGACGCCTCGCGGCTCGTCCCGGTCGTCGTGGCGCGGGTCGCGTTCCGCCTGCCGTACGTGTGGTCCCGGATGGGCATCGAGCGGTCCGGAGACACCCTCACGTACACGAGCGCCCGGCGGTGGCCGGGCCCGCGTGGTGCGCGGAGCAGGATCGTGCTGCGCACCGGGCGGCCGATCGAGGAGCCGACGTCCCTGGAGCACTTCCTCACCGCCCGGTGGGCCCTGCACGGCGGGTTCTTCGGGCGGACCCTGTACCTGCCCAACGCCCATCCCCGGTGGCCCCTGCACCGGGCGGAGCTGCTGGAGTGCGACGAGGACCTGGTGGCGGCGGGCGGGCTGCCCGCACCGGTCGGGGAGCCGGTGAGCGTGCTGTACTCCCCGGGCGTCCCGGTGCGCTTCGGGCCGCAGCGCAGGTCCCGCGCCGCAGACTGACCGCGCGCCCGCCCCACCCCGCCCCGCCCCGCGATGCGGCACACTGGACGTTTGGCCGCATCCGTGGCCGCACCCCGCAGAAAGGGCCGAAGCGCGTGACCGGACCCCTCATCGTCCAGAGCGACAAGACGCTGCTCCTCGAAGTCGACCACGACCGGGCGGACGCCTGCCGTCGTGCCATCGCGCCGTTCGCGGAGCTGGAGCGTGCGCCCGAGCACATCCACACGTACCGGGTCACCCCGCTAGGGCTGTGGAACGCCCGTGCCGCCGGGCACGACGCCGAGCAGGTCGTCGACGCCCTGGTCGAGTACTCCCGCTACCCCGTGCCGCACGCGCTCCTGGTCGACATCGCCGAGACGATGGCGCGGTACGGGCGGCTCACCCTGTCCAAGCACCCGGTGCACGGGCTCGTGCTCACCAGCACCGACCGGCCCGTGCTGGAGGAGATCCTCCGGTCGAAGAAGGTGCAGCCGCTGGTCGGGGCGCGGATCGACCCGGACACCGTGGCCGTGCACCCCTCCGAGCGGGGGCAGGTCAAGCAGACCCTGCTCAAGCTGGGGTGGCCGGCCGAGGACCTCGCGGGGTACGTCGACGGCGAGGCCCATCCGATCGAGCTGGCCGAGGACGGCTGGTCGCTGCGGCCGTACCAGAAGCAGGCCGTCGAGGGGTTCTGGCACGGCGGGTCGGGCGTCGTGGTGCTGCCCTGCGGTGCCGGGAAGACCCTCGTGGGCGCCGGCGCCATGGCCGAGGCCAAGGCCACCACCCTGATCCTCGTCACCAACACCGTCTCCGCCCGGCAGTGGAAGCACGAGCTGGTCAAGCGGACCTCGCTGACCGAGGACGAGATCGGCGAGTACAGCGGGACGCGCAAGGAGATCCGGCCGGTCACCATCGCCACCTACCAGGTGCTGACCACCCGGCGGAAGGGCGTCTACCCGCACCTGGAGCTGTTCGACTCCCGCGACTGGGGCCTGGTCGTCTACGACGAGGTGCACCTGCTGCCCGCGCCCGTCTTCAAGTTCACCGCCGACCTCCAGGCCCGGCGGCGGCTGGGGCTCACGGCGACGCTGGTGCGGGAGGACGGGCGGGAGTCCGACGTGTTCTCGCTCATCGGGCCGAAGCGGTTCGACGCCCCGTGGAAGGAGATCGAGGCGCAGGGCTACATCGCGCCCGCCGACTGCGTCGAGGTCCGGGTCAATCTCACCGACTCCGAGCGGCTCGCCTACGCGACCGCCGAGACGGAGGAGAAGTACCGGTTCTGCGCCACCACCGCGACCAAGCGGAAGGTGACCGAGGCGCTGGTGCGCAAGCACCAGGGCGAGCAGACCCTCGTCATCGGGCAGTACATCGACCAGCTCGACGAGCTGGGCGAGCATCTGGACGCCCCCGTGATCAAGGGCGAGACCAGCAACGCCCAGCGCGAGAAGCTCTTCGAGGCGTTCCGCCAGGGCGAGATCAGCGTCCTCGTGGTGTCCAAGGTCGCCAACTTCTCCATCGACCTGCCCGAGGCGACCGTCGCCATCCAGGTCTCCGGGACCTTCGGGTCGCGGCAGGAGGAGGCACAGCGGCTGGGCCGGGTCCTGCGGCCGAAGGCCGACGGGCACGAGGCCCGGTTCTACTCGGTCGTCGCCCGCGACACCATCGACCAGGACTTCGCGGCGCACCGCCAGCGGTTCCTGGCCGAGCAGGGGTATGCGTACCGCATCGTCGACGCGGACGAGCTGCTCGCCGACGGCTGAGGCGGGCGGGAGGGGCGGGCGGTCAGCGGCCCCGGCCGGCGACGCCCGCCTCCTCCGCGTACTCCCCGAGGACGACGACGCCGAACGCCGCCGTCACGAACACCTTCACGGCACGCACCGCGTCGCCGACGCGGTGGGGTCGGTGGTGACCGGTGGCCGCGGTCGCGCCGTGCGCGGGGCCGGTCCTGCGTGGGTTCAGAGTGGCTGTGCTCATGTATCCATGGTGCTCCCGTCACCCGTTCGGGCGCGTCGGTCCGCAGACGGAACCCCGGGACCCGGCGGGTAGCCCTGTGGTGCCATGCCGGGGCTCGGCGTCCCCTACGGGTATCCCCGGCACCCGCGCCCTCCGGCGGAGCCGGTATTCCGTTTCGCCCGCGCCCCGCCCTGTGGCTACAATCGCCGGTCTGCCCGCCTCCCGCACCGTGGTACCGGCCTCTCGCTGCCGGCAGCCGGGGGAGCGCCGCCGACCGGACGGAAACCGGTCGACACCCAAGCGAACCAACCTTCCGAGCGGACCGCCCTGCTCCCGGCTCCAGCCGGCACCGGCGCGCGGTCCGCCGTCCTGCGTTGAAGAGCCGGAGGCAACACCGTGCCCGCGCACGCGAGCGAAAGCGATTCCATCCCCGATCCCACCGGCCCCACCGACCCCTTGGCGCACGAACGCGCCCATCTCGCCGCGTCCCGTGCCGCCCTGCGCGGGATGCGCGAGGACGTCCAGGCCCTCGACATCCGCGACGTCACCGCCAACTGGGTCAACGCCGCCGTGCTCCAGTCCCAGATCGACGACCGCATCAAGGCGCTCGCCGACCTCTCCCACACCCCGCTGTTCTTCGGCCGACTCGACTACCTCCACGCCGTCGGCGGCGAGCTGGCCGAGGGTGCGGAGGGCGAGCGGTTCTACATCGGGCGCCGGCACGTCCACGACGCCGTCGGGGACCCCATGGTCATCGACTGGCGTGCGCCGGTCTCCCAGCCGTACTACCAGGCGTCCCGCAAGAACCCCCAGGACGTGGGGCTCCGCCGCCGCTTCGGCTACACCGCCGGCGAGCTGACCGCGTACGAGGACGAGCACCTCACCGACCCCGCCGAGGCCGAGCACACCAGTCGGCTCCTCCAGGCGGAGATCGAGCGGCCCCGCGTCGGCCCGATGCGCGACATCGTCGCCACCATCCAGCCCGAGCAGGACGAGATCGTCCGCAGCGGCCTCGGCGGGACCGTCTGCGTGCAGGGCGGGCCCGGCACCGGGAAGACCGCCGTCGGCCTGCACCGGGTGGCGTATCTGCTGTACGCGCACCGCGAGCGGCTCGCCCGCACCGGCACCCTCGTCATCGGGCCGAACCGTTCCTTCCTGCACTACATCGAGCAGGTCCTCCCCGCCCTCGGCGAGCTGGAGGTGAAGCAGGCCACCGTCGACGACCTGGTGCGCACCGGCGTCGAGGTCCGGGGCGAGGACGAGGCGGCCACCGCCGTCGTCAAGGGCGACGCCCGCATGGCGGAGGTGCTGCGGCGGGCCATCCGCTCGCACGTCGCACCGCCCGCCGAGCCGGTCGTCGTGGTGCGCGGGTCCCGGCGCTGGCGCGTGCCCGTGTACGAGGTCCAGGAGATGGTCGACGAGCTGCTGGCCCGCGACATGCGGTACGGGGCCGCGCACGAGGCGCTGCCGCAGCGGATCGCCCACGCCGTGCTCGTACGGATGGAGGAGGCCGGGGAGGCGCCCGACGACCGGGTGCAGAACGCGGTCGCCCGCAATCCCGCGGTGAAGGCGGCCGTCAAGGCGGTCTGGCCCGCCGTGGACCCGGCGAAGCTGGTGCTGCGGCTGCTCTCCGACGCGGAGTTCCTGGCCGCGCACGCGGAGGGTCTGCTGGACGAGGACGAGCAGAAGCGGCTCCTGTGGGCGAAGCCCGCCCGCAGTGCGAAGTCCGCGAAGTGGTCGGCGGCCGACGCCGTGCTGATCGACGAGGCGGGCGACCTGATCGCCCGTACGCATTCGCTCGGCCATGTCGTGCTCGACGAGGCGCAGGACCTCTCCCCCATGCAGTACCGGGCGGTGGGGCGGCGGTGCTCGACCGGTTCGGCGACCGTCCTCGGCGATCTCGCCCAGGGGACGACCCCGTGGTCCACGGAGAGCTGGGGCGAGGCGCTGTTCCACCTGGGCAAGGCGGACGCGGTGGTGGAGGAGCTGACGGCCGGTTTCCGCGTGCCGCGCGAGGTCATCGCGTACGCCTCCCGGCTGCTGCCCGTGATCTCGCCGGGGCTGGCGGCGGTGGAGTCGGTGCGTGAGTCGCCCGGTTCGCTGGTCGTACGGGAGGCGGCTTCGGCGGAGGGGTTGGACGCGGCCGTCGTCGCCGCCTGCGAGGAGTCCCTGCGCCACCTGGGGTCGATCGGGCTGATCGCCGCCGACGCCCGGATCCCGGCGCTGGGCGCGGCCCTGACGGCGGCGGGCCACGCGTATCTCGCCCCCGGTGAGGAGACGACCGCCGCGTCCCGGCTGACGCTGGTGCCCGCGTCGCTGGCGAAGGGCCTGGAGTACGACTACGTGGTGCTGGACGAACCGGCGGCCGTGGTCGACGGCGAGCCGGACGAGCGGACCGGGCTGCGGCGGCTGTACGTGGCGCTGACCCGTGCGGTCTCCGGGCTCACGGTGCTGCACGCGGCGCCGTTGCCGCAGGCGCTGGCCTGAGGAGCTGCGGTGGGGGGGGGGGGGGGGGGGGGCCCCCCCCCCCCCCCCCCCCCCCCCCCCCCCCCCGGCCCGGGGGGGGGGGGGGGGGGGGGGGGGGGGGGGCCCCACCCCCCGGCCCCCCCCCCCACCGCAGCTCCTCAGGCCAGCGCCTGCG